>CAVXRE010000001.1:0-18446 GCA_963764175.1 uncultured Verrucomicrobiae bacterium
AATTGTTTGGCGGCTTGCCGCCTTTTGTTGTGCCTCAGTTCTTGTGGCTGGTATTGCCTATCTAGCAATCGATAATAGACCGATATTGAAAGAAGCGATTCGGTCTGTTGGACTCATTTCGATATTGGTGGGACTGGTAGTCACACTTGTATCGGGTTGGATTGTGGAGAGAATTATTTCAAAAAAGGCGGCATCAAACGCACCGCAATCAAAAAAATGAACACATTATGAAAGAAATGCTTTTTGGATCAATCGTAACGGCGCTTGAAAACGCCACGGACAAAGAAGGCCACAAGCTCAACATGGACAGCGTGATGGTCTCTCAAGATGGCGAGGTGTTTGCTCACTTCTTTAAGAAGGAGAAACCCGCGAACGATCTACGGTCGATCAGCAAACCTATCCTATGCATGGCTCTTGGTATTGCGATGGAGCGTGGTCTTCGGTTTGGAGGAAAACGTGTAACATTGGACACTCTCATCTGGCCGTTTTTTGAGGGGAGAATCAAGTTAACTAACACGGCCAACAGGGCACGCCTAGAGAAAGTGAAACTGCGCCACCTTTTGAATCATACGATTGGCTATGAAGTCGGCCTGTTGTTCAGTAAAGATATAAAAGAGAGAGACCCTGAAACATTGTTAGAATATGTTTTTAACTTCGATATTCTTCATGAACCGGGAGAATATTTTGTGTACTCGAACGTCGGTCCATATATTATATCGGCTCTAGTTCAAGAAGAGCTTGGAGTTAATTTGGCGAATTGGGTAAGTGAAATGCTTTTCATGCCGTTGGGGATTGTGCAATATGAGTGGAAAAACTACGGTAAATACTGCGCTGCGTCGTCGGGTTTAAGGCTGGCGCATTCTGATCTTCATAAGATTGCGTGTTTATTTGTGGAAGAAGGACAATTCAAAAATGAACAGCTAGTGCCCCAAAACTGGTTGGGACTTATGCGAACTCCTCAAGTGAACACCCCTACGATGTATGACGAGACTCGTGTATTTCCAAAGTATGCGTATGGCTATTACTTGTGGATTTGTAAGAACGGAACCTACTACTGTGATGGAACGGATGGTCAATACTTGATCGTTTTGCCTAAGAGCGGCACAGTCATAACGACCTTTGGTCATCAGAGTGATATGAAGCCGATTACTGAGTGTTTTAGGCCATTGTTGTAAACAAAGCAAGGCGATCAAATGGGCAGGGAGAAAAATTTGAGCGACCCTTTGCAGGCGGGATAGGCGGAGCAGCCCCAAAACTGGTTGCCAGCATTGGTGCCGCGCCGGGAGGTGCGGAGCACCATCGGTTTGCCACACTCTGGACAGGCTGGCGCGGCAGCTTGCGTCGGCGCTTCCACGGATTCGGCGGCGGCTGGCCGGGTTTGCACGGATTGGACAAGGGCGAGCAATTGTGGGCCGTCCACCAGCTGGATCGGCTTGCCCTCGGCAAAAATATGGGCGTCGCGAGTGAATTTGCCAGACGTGACGATAATGGCTTCATCGGCTTGCTCGGCAGTCATCAGGCCGAACATTTCACGGATGACCGGTGCGCCGACGGAAAAGACTTTCCATTGTTTACACTGAACGAGTGACGTGCGGCCATCCAGATGAAGCGTCAAATCCACGCCACCATCCGCGCCACGGCCCAGCGAAAACTCGACTTGGTAGCCCTGCCGGCGAAACGCTTCGGCAACAAGGTATTCAAAATCTTTCCAAGCCGTTTCCCTTAATTTTTCCAGACTGGTCTGCTCGTCCACAAGGCGGTGGCGCTTCCTGGCAAACAAGAATGAGCCGACGGCGATCAGGGCTAACAAGGCCAAGGGTAGGAAAGCCAATTTGGGCAAAGCGACGGCGAAGGGATGCAGGGCTTGGTTGTGGTCCAGTTTGGCAGGGATGATATAGCGCAGGGCGATGAAGCTGGCCACGCCAAGGACGGCACTGACCCACCAAGGCAATTTAAGCAGCAATTCAAGATTCGATTCGCGGTTGCGGGGCATAATTTTCAGGCTGGTTCCATAGTAATCAGTTCTATGAGTCTTTCCACAATCTGAACCATGCCGAGCGTGTCCAGGCCGCAATATTCTTCGAGTGCCTGGCGCACGCGGCGGCGCTCGGCGGCGGTAACTTGGCCGTAGGTCACGCGCAGGAATTCACGGCCGGCGGCGTTGCCTTCCTGAATCGCCAGTTTTTCGTAGCCTTTGCCGGTGAGCGCCGGGAGCACGGCTTTCATTGAGTTGCTGCCGTTCTGGTCAGGATGGTGGTAGCGGAAGCCGCGAAAGGGCAAAAGCAGGTCCACGATGCGCGGCGTCACTTTGCGCAACCACGGTTTGTATTCCGGCAGCAGTTCGCAGCATTCCTTCAGGCGTCCGGTTTCAAAGCCGGCGTTGTATGCCACCACCGATCCGGTTTCGGGCAGGTCGGCGCGGAGTTGGCGCATGAATTCCGGGCGGGGATCCGCCGTGCCCTCGGCGAGAAACTGGCGATGGTCGAACCTCGACTTGGCACCGGGCTGGCGGACGATATGCAGGGAATATTGAAACGGCACCTGCTGGTAGGGGCTGACGCCGTCAAACAGCGGGATGGCCGTGCCGATGGTCTCGAAATCCAAGTAGCTGACGGGATATTCGAGCTGGCCGAGAAATGCCGCGAGCGCGGGGCGGTCTATGTGCGGCTGGCCGGCGAGCAAGGCGGCGCGCTGGATGGCTTGATTGTCGGTGAGCGTGAAGTCGGCGGGAATGTCCGCCAATTTTTGGATGCCCTGCTGGAGCAGAGTGAAGCTTTTCGCACCGCCGCGATAAAGCGTAAAGACGCTGGCTTCGGGAAGAAACGACCAGCAAAGGTCGTGCAACGCACAGGTGTATGGATTATCGCACTGCGGGCCGATCTGAATATCGGGATGTGCCTTGGCGCTGATGACACGCTGCATGGCGTCGATCTGGTCCTCGATCTCACGGCTCAAGGTGGAGACCGGCTTGGTGACATCTTCGAGGGTGAAAAACTTTTGCGGGTCAATCGGGCCATGCCGGACAAACTCGTTGTTGATGTGGGCGAGGAAACATTTGCGGAGTTTGATACCCGCACCGGTGAGGACGAACGCCTGGAACGCGATGTCGGGCAGATGGACTTCCTCCTTAAGGCTGGTGGTGGATTTGACCTCAATCAAATCCCACGCACCGCCGGCAACCGGCACGAGAATGTCCGTGCGGGCGTAGCCGCCATGGAAAGCGAATGCGGCTTCATATAACGGCTGGCGCAACTGAATCGCCTTTTGGGTTTGGGCGATGACTTCGTCGGGAGTAATGATTTCGGGCGCGACCACCATGCCGCCGGGGAAAAGTTGCTGCGCCAGTTCGCCGACTTCTGTGCCCTGGTCAAAGACGGCCTGCTGGGATTCGTCCGGAGGAGGAATCTGGTCTTTGGCGTTGTAGCGAAACCAGAGGAGTTTCGAACATTGCCTCCCCATCAAGAAGGTGGACTTGGAGAGACCTGGCTGGTGGGATGGGAGTGAATCAGTCATGCGACAAAAGTTGGCGCCCTTTGGAATATAATAGTGCTTGGTTACGCGTTGAGGGTCATAGGAAGGATGGTTCGTCGTCGGTGCCGGGCGCGGCGGCGGGGGCTGCGGCAACCGGAGCCGTGGCGGCAGTTTCCTTGATGAATAGGTCGCCGTTGGCGGCGGCCTGACGGAAAATGTCCTGATCGCCCAGTTCCCAGCCGCGAACGGTGCTCAGATAAACCCATTGCGTGGCGCGGGTGATACCGACCAGCAGTAGGCGGCGGCGGCGCTCGCCCGTCACACGCTGAAAGTTGTTTTCCACCAGTTTGGGCAGCAGGACGCAATCAAAGGTGAGACCCTTGGCGTTGTGGTAGGAGGCGATGATGGGCGTGAGTGAGTCGAAATCCGGCGGCGTGCCGCCCCGCCGGACGGCTATCGCCTGGTGAACCTCGATTCCGCGTTCCTTGAGTTTGGTGGTAACGCTGAAGAGATCCCGGTTGGTCGGGACGATGATGCCGCACTTGTGATTCAAGAGACGGCGCTCACGAAGGACATCGGCGAGCTTGTCCATCTCGTCCTCCCAATCGGTCGCAACGTAGAGACAGGGCTTCTGCCGTTCCTGAGCCAGATAATTCATGCCGTCATAGGCATTGCCGAAATAGGAGGCGAGCTTGGCGATGTCCGGCGAATTGCGATAGGCGGGCAACAAGGAGGCGCTCTGGCCCGTGAGGGCAAGATGTTGTTGCATTTCCGACACCGACGCCCCGCCCTCGAAGATTTGCTGGCGCGCGTCCGCGAACACGGTCAGATGCCGGGTCATCTGGCGCAGAATCCCGTAGGCCGTGGCATCCAAATCCTGACCTTCATCCACGAGCACGAAATCGAGGAATGATTTCGGCTGAGGAACGCGAGCGGACAATCCGCCACTGGACTGCAAGCTCTGGAGGACGCCGGCCCGCACGGCGGGAAAATCAATGAAGGATTTACCGCGCCGGTCGGCCACGGTGCGCGGTTTCGACTTATGCACGAACTCGTCCCACAATTCGGCGCACCAATCATCGAAGGTGCGGACGTTTTCCTTGGGAATACCGAGAAAGTCCAAGGACTGGCGGAGGAAATATGTCAGGACATTGGTGTAAACGAGGACACAGTAGCGGTCGGGGGAAGTCTTGTAGGTATTGCAGAGCCAGCGAGCGCGATGGAGCAACACCTGGGTCTTGCCTGAGCCGGGCGGACCCATGACGAGGTGATGACGATCCGGGCGCAACTCGACAATGGCGCGCTGCTCGCGGGTCAACTGGCTGTCATGGAGAACGGAGGGCATGGCATCTGGGGCGGTCAGGATTGGGATACCACGGGCAATTCATTTTCGCCCGTCTTGCTGCCTTTGGGTTGGACGCCTTTTCGTTCGCGTTGCTGCCGGGCCGCTTTGACATCGGCTTCGCGTCCGAGGTTGGCCGCACCATCTTCATACCAGCCCAAGTGCCACGGACTTTGGGCGGACAACGGCGGGAAATGCCCCATGCCCTGCTGGGCCGCCTCCTTGGCCGCGACCGGCTGGCCCATGCCATCGAGAATCCGGGCGCGCAAGATATAGTATGGACCCGAATCGGGCTGGCGAAGAATACCTTCATCCACTTTCTCCAAGGCGAGGGCGAAATTGCGGCGACGAAACAGGTGCAAGGCCCAGTTAAAGAGCGGCCCGGCCCAGTTTCCGGAAACGCGCACGGCTTCAGCATAGTGGGCCTCCATCCGGTTCAGATCGCCGATTTCGTCGTAGAACATGGCGAGGCGATTGAGAATTTCCGCGTCGGGGGTGCCGACCGCGCGGGAAGCGCCTTTCAAGATGTCCACGGCCTTCTCGGTCATGCGCAATTCCCGGTAGAGTTCGGCGAGACGCATTAGTTTGTCACGATGGCGCGCACTGAACCCGCCGGCATCCCGCAAATCCTCCTCGATCTGTTCAATCTCGACCCGGACCGCGCCGGGGTTGGAAACATTGATCAGGGGATTTTCCGCCTCGACGACGATGCGGTCGTCGGGACGTTTGCGGAGAGCGACCGCACATTCAAAGGAGTGGCTGGAGCCGAAGCGGAACTCAAGGTTCAGCGCCTCGCCGGCCTCCCTGGCATCAATCTTCACCGGCAGGTTCAAGACGACGTGTTCTTCGGGCAGGGTGATGGCTTCAATCCGGAGGGTGCCGGTAAATTTCTTCGGCAAGGCCAGACCGGCCACGGTTTTCCATTCGCCGTCCGCCGGAAATGGAATGGCGGTGCCAGCGGTGACCAGCGGGATTGGATCGCGTCCCTGTACCCGCAACGCGATGGTCTGCGAAATGACGGGGTTCACCAGCGGTTTTTTGAAGGCTTCCAGCCAGGCGGCCGTCCACGCGGCGCCGCGGGCGATGGCAGTCTGGGCGGAGGTGCTGTCCGGGAAACGGAGCACGCGGCTTTGGGGGAAGAAATTTTCGACGGCCCACTGCACCTGGGGCACGAGGGAGCTACCCCCGGCCAAAAGAACGAGATCCACATCCTTGGTCCGGAGCTTGGCGCGTTCGAGGGCGTCGGTGATCGGGGCAAAGACGGAAAGAGCGAGGACATAATCCGTTTCCCGGGCGTGCATCATTTCCAAGTCGAGAAACGGCTTGAGGATTTCCTCCCACTGCGCCGCGCTGAGTTCAGGATGGGCGAGGAGGTAGTCCTTGCCGCCGACCGAGACCTTGGTGGGAGCCTGCCGGGCAACGATCTGGGATTTGTCGGCGGCCTCGTAACGACCGTGCAAGTGAAGTTGGGAAATTTCGCGGCACAGTCCCTCTTTGAGCGCCTCGGCACAACCGCGCAAAGCGGGTTCGATGATTTTCTTGCGGTCGGTCCACTCGAAGTGACGCGGCGCGAGTTCATTTTCCTTGAGCAACTGCGGAATCAGCACGTTATGAATGATGGCCGTATCGAAATCGCCGCCGCC
Organism: uncultured Verrucomicrobiae bacterium; assembly: GCA_963764175.1. Taxonomy (GTDB): domain Bacteria; phylum Verrucomicrobiota; class Verrucomicrobiia; order Limisphaerales; family UBA11358; genus UBA11358. Next base: position 6,457 of record CAVXRE010000001.1, read on the forward strand.
GAGGCGGTGGTAACGGGAGACGGAACGGGTTTCGATGGAGAAGATCGAGCCATTGTCAGCGGGTGAGAGGCGGGCGACAAACACGTCGCACGTGCCGCCGCCGAAATCGAACACGACGGTATTCTGGGGCTTGTCCCAAACTTCGGCGCCGGCGCAGGTGAAAAGATAATCCGTCAGGGCCGCGACCGGCTCATCGAGGAGATCGTAATTGGCCAAGGACAATCCGGCCAGCTTGGCGGCGGCGATGGTATCCTCCCGCTGATTGATCTGGAACGACGCGGGGACGGTGACGACGGTGCGGCCGGGAGGCGACCCGGTGGCCTGCCGCGCTCCATTGACCATGAACCGGAGCAGATGGCCGGCAATCTTGGAGGCGTGGTCAAAATCCTCGGCGGCGCGGTGATACCGTTTTTGCAGCCCCATGTCGTTCTTGGTTTCGTAGAACAGGTTCTTTTCCAGGCTCAAGCCATGCTTCTGCGGCTCGGCCCGCATTCGCTTGGCACCCTCGCCGATCCAGACCGTGCCGGCATTATCGATGGCCACGACGGAGGGAATGAGGGCGCCGGTGAACGGACTCATTTGCGTGGGCTGCTCCAAAGGCACACATTCGCACGCGAACTCGGCGGAGGAACTTTCGGGCAACGGCAGCCGGACCTGGGCGACCGTGGAATTGGTGGTGCCGAGATCAATGCCGATGACGCGCGTGCCCGGCTTGGCGCTGGCGGCGGCGGTGCGAAGTTTTTCGAGGAGGTTCATAATGCGTGGTGTCTCTCGTACGGTTTCATTATTGCGCGCTTGCTTCCACTCATCCCGCGACTGCGGGAGCGGGGTCAGGCCGCCTGCCCGCCGAAGCCTTGGCGAAGGCAGGCACAACTCGTACACCCGCCGGTCTGGCAACTCAACTGCATTTCAAACCTCAAACTCAGGCCGCCAAACCGGTCAGGTGAAAAATGTCATAATTCTTGGACTGACCCTTTCACTTTCATCGGATCAATGTGCTCGGCTCTGGTTTCGGCTTCGTTCATGACTTCGGGCCAATATGGTCAATCAACGCTTTTAGGAGGGTCGCAGATTCTTCGGAAGACAAATATGGCGTTTTAATTGTTCGCGCCCAGAAGAAATTTCGGTCTAACACTTCCTTGATTTGCCATGCAGGCATAGACTTAAAAGGCATTCCACGCACAGGCCGAGCCGTTAGCCATTCCAAGCCGTGGTAGAATACTTCCTCATCCTCATTTTCCGTTACCTTCTTCGTCACGACCTTCCCAGCGGCGATGATTCCTTGGTTCTTGTGATAGAGAAAAACGATGTCGTTTTTGCTGATGTAATGGACGATGCCCATCTGACTACCAAAGGCAGCTACGCGGCTGTTCTCACACATATACCAGATGGCGTTCTCGTCCCAGCTTGCGTTTGTGTCGAAGATTACCCCTTCTGTGCTCCAGTCATACGAATGCCTGCAAACAATTGGCAGCAATTCTCCTGGTCTTGAAAGAACCGTGCAAATTCCGAGCGTGAATCCTAAGCGCCCATCCCTGGCGGAGCGAGCGCAGTCAATGTGGAGGCGAAGGGAAACAGGGCGCACGACATTGACGGCGCGAGCGAGCCATATAATGGAGGCGCGAGGCACGCTCGGTTTTGCTTGTATGAATAGATGTGCCGAGCGATTGGGCGGCCCCGTCAAGACGGCCAGTGATTGGTCCATAGTCTGGTTGATAATCATCCGTTTTGTGGCGGATTATCGGCCACATTATTGAGTGGCAGGCACCAGTGAAGGTCACGGGCAATGTTGCGCCGCAACCGTCCCCAATAGAGCCATTGCTTAGAATTAGGCGCATAGTTAAAGCCATGCTTGAACAACGCTGCCGAAATTAAGCAAAACACGAAGTCCGCTGGTGCAGATCAGGCGGGCAAAGCGCGGGTATAACTGCGTAAATGGCTGCAAAATCCTGAGTTTTCCTCTTGCCTGGCAGTCCAAGGGTGGAATTGTTGCGTTTTCACAATGAAGCGAATTTCGCTACAATCTGCAAACGAAACAAAGGAGCGGATTACGCCACGATGTGAAAGCCAAATCTTGATCCGAATCCTCTATCGAAAACGCGAAGTTGTTGCTATCGGCTATTTGTTGTGCGCGGTAGGCGCACAATAAATAGCATTACGCGGTGCTGCTGACAGGACTTACATCAGACTGACATAACACTCGTCAATGAGAGGGCCTTGACGTTCGACGAGGCCACCGGCGCGAGGCAAAGGTCTTGAACTTGACCGCGCGGTCAAGCCGGCCAATTTAAGCAAGTTGGCATTCTCCAGTCGCCCGCAACATTTCAAAGGTGGGTTTTGGCTGCTGCTCTTGCTGTTGTCATCATCACGCCCGCGCTCAACCTCGTGCTCGCCGTCGCGGTCATGGGCATGGCCATGGTCATGATGACTTTGCCTGCTGGTTAAACTGTTTCTCGAACGCACCCACGACACCGAGGATTTCATCGAAAGTGGGCACTTCGCCAAAGAACATCGGTCCGAGCATTTGCTGGTAGTCCGCACGCCAGTCGGCGAGATGGTGTTCCGGCGGGAAGAGGTGGAATGTGCCGGGCCGATGTGTGGTATAATCCACCCAGGTGAGGCGGAAAAAGATTTCGCGATGCTCCGCGACGCGTTGGAATAGAGCGGTGTCGGCCAAGGCGCGTGCGCCGACGCCGGCACGAAGGAGGCACCACAGATCGTAGTAGTGGCGGGCCATGCGCAGTTTCCTGGGTTTGTCGGCCGGTCGGAAGGTTTCCTCGTGCAGCAGGCAGGCTTTTTCCCAAAAGGTGCGCTCCGCCGCAATGACGCGTGCAGCAAATCCGGCATCGGGCACAAGGGCAGGAAAGAATTCCGCCACGTAGGGCTGGATAATCTTCTGCTCATGTGGCCAGTCGTCCGAGCGGGCACCAAGCTCGATCTTTACCACGGGGCGGACGTAGCCCGCGGTGCCCGGTGGGAATGCTGACGGATAGTGGAATAGCAGGCATTGGCCGTCTGCCATGTCGGGATCCACTTCAAGTTTCCAACCGGATTCGCCAAGCGAGGAACGAATCCGACCGGTCAGAGCGGGCTGCAATTTCCCCTGGACCCACTGCCGGCTGGCTTCCATCAAGGCCTCCAGCCGCTCCCGGCGTTTCTTTTTGCTGGGTGCCTTCTCGGGAGCGGCGTCACCGCCGAAGCCGAGGGCTTCCTTATCCACGACCAGATCAATGTCCTCGGAAAAACGTTGGATGAGCCGCCAAGCCTTCGAAAGCGAAGTGCCGCCTTTGAACGTGAGATGGTTACCGATGTTCGGCAGGGCGAAGAGTTCCCGCAAAGTCCAGCAAACCCAAAAATCCTTTTCCACGCTGACAGCCTGAAGGCGCATTTGCGCGTCCACCTGCTGGCAGGTCAGCCGGCGTTCTTCGGGCGAAAGTCGGAGAAAGGCGTCCATGGTTCAGGATGTTGGCTCGCTGAGTCTCCGGAGGATGTCGGCAATCCACGCCGGAGCATACCGGAGGTCCTTCCGGATGACGGATTGGTCAGCAGCGGTGATCTGTCGTTGCAATGTGGCGATGACTTTGTCATCCACCTGGCCTTGCCCAATATGCCGGAGTGCTTGAATAATGGTTCCGCTCTTGCGTCGCGCGGTTGCCATGTTGCGAGGTGTGGTGCGCTGGAGAATGATTTCCTGGGTGCCGACCCGGACTTTTCGAGCAGGCCCGTCGGTCAGGAAGACGACTTTCGACGGAACCTGATCGGACAGACCAAGGAGGTTGGCGGCGTAGGCTCCAGCGGGTTGCAGGCGGATGGCATCCCGCCCGACCAACGCCCGGGCAATGGCATCGGCGGACGGCGCCACGGTGCCGAGCACCAGATGCTGCACCGGGTAATCGTAAAGGCCGCGAGCCAGTTGTCGAATGATGCCGGACTTCTTGTGCCGTTTAAGGGCGGAAGCGATGGCGTTCCGGCTGCCAAGGTCTCTAAAATGGTTTGGCGTGAACACCCAACCCCTGCTTTTGCCGTAAATGCGGCTAAGTAGGCTTGAATCAATTGATTTGGCGTGTTTTCCCATACTATTTTTGACACAAAAAATAGATTAAATTTGTGTCAAAATAAACTAATTAATTTTTCCCGGTATTGGAGTTTTTCATAAGCAGTTTATTCAAAGCGACTTTCACCCTCTGAGAATTTTTCAACTAGGTGTCTAGCACCATTTCGACGGAGACCTCTTTTTCCCCCACCCAGCGACGGATCTGGGTGGAATGGACTTTAACGCGCGTGCCCTTTGTGGGAGAAATAGAGTATGGCCGTGAGCAATCCTGGATGGGACAAGTGGCTGGACCGGCTTTACAACCTCCGGCGTGATAAAAGCGGTTCGCATGAGCGACCGCACAAGCCAGCTTTGTTGCTCAGCATAATCGACCTCCTGGATCGCGGCGTCATCACTCGCAACGAAGTGCCTTTGAGCAATGAACTGGTCGCGACGTTCAAGCGTTACTTTGCGGTCGTGCGCAGGAAAAACGATCAGCCGACGATTCAGAATCCGTTTTTCCATCTGTGTGGTGACAAGTTTTGGCGGCTCGTGCCGGCGACAGGCGAGCGGGAGATTTACCAGGAGGGTTTGGTTTCAGGCGCACCCAGCGTGGCCGAACTGCGCCGCCGCGTTGCTTACGGGAAATTTGATGATGGCATGTGGTGGTTGTTGAGCGAACCGGTGGCGCGCCATCAGTTGCGCGAAGCGTTGATTACCCGGTATTTTCCGGACGACCGGGACAAGCTCGCCGCCATCACCGCTACCGGAAGGGCGGCCGAACCAGCGAACGCGCTCCAGGAGGAAATGCCGCCGGGCCGTGACGGGGCTTTCCGCCGGACGATTCTTGAAGTTTACGATTACCGGTGTGCGGCGTGCGGCGTTCGCGTGTTGCTGGACCAATCGATCTCACTGGTGGAGGCGGCACACTTGATTCCGTTTAACGTCAGCCGGAATGACAAGCCAACAAACGGCATGGCCCTGTGCCCGAATCACCATTGGGCGATGGACCGGTATCTAATTGCGCCGATTCCCGACGGCAATAAACGCGCCGGCATCTGGCGGGTGAATAAGGATCGGCTGGATGACCGCATCGAGGGCCAGCGTGATCTGGTGGCCATTGCTGGAAAATCGGTGATTCCGCCGGGCGAAGAGAAATTTTATCCAGCGCTGGAAAGTTTACGGTGGCGCGAAGAACATCTGGTCACGGCCTACTGACACCGGCGATGTCAACATCCACACTCAATCCTGGCGCGGGCAAAGAATTGACGTTGCCGGCGTTTGGTTTAATTGAACCGGAGCGCGTGCTGGCGACAGATGAATTATTTGCAGTGGTGGGCGACAAGTTCCCGGTATCGCCAGGGCACACGCTGATTATTCCGCATCGCCCGCTGACGAGATTCCGGGAACTCAAGGCAGCGGAGAAATCGCGATTGCTGGAACTGGTGGAGTGGACGCAGCGGCATCTGGAGGCGACACTAGTGCCGCCGCCGGAGGGTTTCAATCTGGGCGTGAATGATGGCAAAGCAGCGGGGCAAACCATGGCGCAATTCCACTTTCACGTCATTCCCCGTCACTGTGGCGATATGCCTGATCCACGCGGCGGTGTGCGATGGGTTATTCCGGGGAAAGCGAAATATTGGTGATGCTTTTTTTGCGCCTGTTGGTGGCCGTGAAGGGATTCAAGTGGTGGCGGCGAGAAAGACTTCGCGGCGGTGATGATTCAGAAAATGTTTTTGGTCGGTGTTGAATGGGGTGGGACGCGGTGGTCGTTCTGGGTCAAGGCCCATGCGTTTTAACGAAACCACGTCAACGACAGGCGAGATGAGGACTTCACCGTTGTCTTCGAAACTGATGAAGCCGCGATCGAATAGATGGTCGGCGGTGGGGGTAAGCAGCAAACCATTGGCGCCATGAAGGCGCTCCTCGTTGGTAGATTCACGCCACGGTTTGATATGGCTGCCGATCAAATGCGCAGGATTGTCCACGAACGTAATCCGGCATGCATGTTCAATCTGGGTGACGCGCTCTTTGAACAGGCCTTGGCCAATGCGAGCTTGGATAAGGGATTGCCGCGTGGTGCTGGGAATTCCGGCATCCACGATGCGGCGCTGTTCGATGTCTTCCCATTCCTGCTGGCCGGTGAGTTCGCGCTCCACCAATGGCGTCGGTGCATCATGCAAAATGGAGGCATCGAATACGCGGGCCTCTGAGCCGGCCAAACCCAGGATGACTTGGGCGAGCGACTGTGAAATTGAGGTGAGGTAAATGTGCTGCAGGCCGTCGCCAGTTGGGCGCAATGGAGAAAAACGTTCCCGTTCCAATAAGGGACGGAGCAGTGGTAGATGTTGTTTGGGACGAGGGCGGTCTGAAAAAGGCTGAAACCCGACGTCAACCCGCCAACCAACGACATCCCAGGCTTCGCCGATGTGGCCAAATTCAGCCGGGCGCGGGCAAGTGTAGCAGTAGGAGGTCGCAAAACCGGCACCACGAATCTCACCGGAGGCATAAGAGAAAACGACATCGCCGGGCGTTACCGCACGGAGAAAATCGTAAAAACGGTTGCGCGAGCCGTCGCGCTTGTGTTTAGGCGACCAAATATAGCGGCCTTCGAACTCGTGTCGAAAGGTCTGCTTGTGATTGACCCACCAGTAACGCATGGACGAAATCCAGGTTGTTGATAGCGGGGGTTCGTGTCAAAATTTATTCGGCGCTGATTCTACTTCAAACAGCAACGTGTCCAGCTCGGCCACGATCCGGCGTTGCTCAACAATAGCTTTCACTTGGTTTTGCATATCATTTTCCAAGCATTCCTGAATTGTTTTGGTTTCTGATGCAACCGTTTTTCGATTTCAAATGCCCTGATGCGCCACTTCTTCACTTGACGGCGATAAGCCTTTATGGATCGCCCATACATTAGCAGGCAAGGGTTGCTGTCGGGATGCGCGGCAAGACGCTTTCTCGGAATGGCAATTTCCCTTAGTTCCTCGCGGTTAAAAATAAAAATATCTTTGGGCTGCAGGTCGCCAATCTCCGCAAATGTAAGAAACACGCAGTAATCGAACTTCTTTTTCTTGATCTGCTTACCAACCGCAAATGAGGCATACGCGAAACCATCCTCGCCCAATATGGCTGATTTTACTTCGACACGGATTTCCTCTTCCGGCAGATAAATGTCTGCGCTGGTTACGTCTCGTTCGTCAAGAACTTGAACTTTGTAACCGCGCGAACTGAGCTGACACGCCACCCAATATTCCGCGAATCTTTCAGTGATCTTGCCGTCATGTAAGTCATGCTGTCGGAGCACGCGAAGTGCCGCCTCGAACAATCTTGTAATTTTGACGAGGGATTGATTGTTCATAATTCTCCTTTGAAGGCGCGGTCTATTGTGGTTTGTTAATTCCCGATCTCACTTTTGGGCGGGTTTGGGTATTCTGCACTGCCTTTCGCAGATGATAATATTTAATTGCGTTGGTCAACTCACTCAATGAATTGAGTGTGATTGAATGCTGACTACGCTTTCGTTTGTTCAATATTTCCGTCGGCAGCACGTAGAAATCCCACTGCATGACATCCAGCGGATTGAGTAGTTTTTTGTGCTTCTCCTTCAGCAGAGCAAAAACATAGACATCGGCGACCCGCCGGTGTCTCCATCGTTTAGTTCGTGAATTCCAAACCCATCGCTTTTTGACTTCAAATTGAATGCTTGAGGGCTTGCTCTGTGTCCATGTTTGCACATACGCCGCTGATTTAATCTCAAGCTTCAGGAAGCGGGACTTTCCAACCCGCAGTTTCAAGTCATACTCTCCCCATTCATTGCGGACAGTTTTTGTGCTAATCCGCAACGCCTTTGCCACAACGAATTCCGCCAAACGACCGCGCGTAGCATTGCTGATAAGGTCCGATACCGACCATTTCCAAAACTCGCTCAACGTAAAACTTAACGCTTTGCGGTTAGCATGAAATTTTTCATGCCCGGATTTTAGTGTCGGCTTCACAATTCTCCGTTGAATGCTTTATCCAAGATGACGGGGAGCATCCCGCGTGGATTTTTTCATTTTGTGTCGTTGGGACAACTTTTTCACGTCCGGACCAAGTAGAGTTGCGCGTTATGTTTACTGCCGTTGCTCATAAAAGTTTGGCAGGAGCGGAAGGCTATTTCATCGAGCACCTGTCCCAGAACGATTATTATGCCGCTGGTGAAATCAGGCCCGGCCTGTGGATCGGCATTGGCGCGGATCGGTTGGGATTGAGCCCCGGGCAACCCGTCACCCGTGAACATTTTTATGCCCTCTGTGAGAACCGGCATCCAGACACCGGCGACCGGCTTACGTTGCGGCAAAATGAAAAGGACAAGCGCCGGGTGTTCTTTGATTTCACCTGTTCGCCGCCCAAGTCGGTGTCCGTCCTGGCAGTAGTAATGAACGACCAGCGGTTGATCGAGGCCCACGAGGAGGCTGCACGGGTTGCATTTCGCGAACTGGAAACGTTCGCAGCAGCACGGGTGCGCAAGGCGGGCAATCAGCGTGACCGGACCACTGGCAATCTGGCCGCCGCCGCGTTCGTGCATTCCAGTTCCCGCGCGCTCGACCCGCAGTTGCATACCCACTTCACCGTCTTTAACGCCACATTCGACGACCGGGAACAATGCTGGAAGGCGCTGCAGGCGCGTGCGATGTATGACGCGATTCAATATGCCACGGCCGTTTATCGCAATGAACTGGCGCGGCGAGTGCGGGAGATTGGCTATCGTACGTCAGCGGCCAAACATGGTTTTGAAATCGAAGGTGTCGGCGATGATGTGATGAGGAAGTTTTCCAAGCGTGCCGAGGAGGTTCACAAGATCGTTGGTGAAATGGAAAGAAGGCTCGGCCGTAAACTTTCCAACAACGAGGTGTCTTACGCTGTACATCAAAGCCGGACCAAAAAGCTCAAGGGCATCTCGACATTGGAAGTGCGCGAGCACCAACTGGCACAGTTGTCCGAACAAGAACTTCAATCACTCCGGGTGCTCATGACTTCTGCTCGACCGCGTGGAGAAATGCCGATTCTGGAAAGCGAACAGGAGGCGTTGACCCATGCGGTGGCTCATGTTTTCGAGCGACGATCCGTGGTGCCGGAGTATGAATTACTGGCCGCTGCGCTTGAATATCGTCCAGGTGGAGTGGATTTGCGGCGCCTCAAAGAGCGCGTAATCCGATCCCCGGAATTGGTGCGGACTGACCTGGGACTTTCTACTCAGAAGATTTTGGAAACAGAATTGTCACTCATCCAAGCGGTGAACGCGGGCCGTGACGCTGACGCACCGCTGCATCCAACATATCAGCCCGCTGACTGGCTGAGTGAAGACCAGCAACTTGCTGTGCTGCACGTGCTGCGGACCGGTGACCGCATCACCGGCGTCCGTGGTCTGGCTGGCACTGGTAAAACTACGGCATTGCGTGAACTGGTTGCGGCTTGCCAGGAAGCGCACATCGAGCCGTTGTTTTGCGCGCCGACGGCGGCGGCGACTGATGTCTTGAAAAAGGAAGGTTTCGAGGCGGTAACACTGCAAAGTCTGTTGCTGTCGAAGCCTCTGTTGTCCAAGCGCAACCTGGTTGTTCTCGATGAAGCTGGGGCGGTCGGTATTGACGATATGAAGCGGCTATTTGACTTGGCGAAAGATTGTCGGGTGATCCTGTCCGGCGACACCGGCCAGCACGCATCTGTTGCGCGCGGCGACGCGTTGCGAATCCTGGAGCAGTATTCAGACTTTCAATCCGGCCAATTGACCCGCATCCGGCGCCAACGCCGGGCTGAATATCGCAAAGCCGTCGAACTGGCGGCACAGAAACGAACGGCGGAAGCATTCGAGCAGTTGGAACGCATAGGCGCAATCGCGGAATGTTCCCGCGACAATCTGCACGATTGCGCCGCTCGGTTTTATCTGGAAGCGTCGAAACAAAGCCAGTCTGCGCTGCTGGTCGCACCAACATGGAATGAAATTGATGCGGTGACGGAGAAAGTGCGCGCGTTGTTACAAGTATCCGGACGTTTAGGAAACGAAGAAAAAGAATTTCGAGTTTTCGATTCGCTCTCGTGGACGGAGGCGCAAAAGCGGGATGTGCAGCAATATCGCCCCGGCATGATGCTGCGTTTTCATCACAGAGCTGGCGGATTGGCCAAAGACGAATCTCTTGAAGTGGCAGCCGTTACTGACGACGCGTTGCGACTGCGGCGGCGCGACGGGTCTGAGATTTCCATGAAATTGAACGCCGTCACTGCTGCATTCGATGTCGGCGAACCGCGCAGGTTGAAAATTGCCGCCGGCGACAAGCTGCTGTTGCAGGCCAATTGGCGCAAAAGATTCGTCAACGGTGAGCTCGTGGAAGTCAGGGCCATTCAAGGTGATTCCATTTTGCTGGCTGACGGCCGGGTGATTCCTGACCATTATCGCACATTCACCCACGGTTACGCAGTAACTTCCCATGCCGCTCAAGGCAAAACTGTGGATGAAGTATTGGTCGTAGCGTCGTCCCGTTCGTTGCCCGCCATCCATAGGGAACAATTTTACGTCAGCATCTCACGCGGGCGTGACACCTGCCGCGTATTCACCGATGACACTGACCTGCTGCGTTCGCACGTCACACACTCCAGCGCCCGCATCGCCGCCGTGGAAGCTGTTCCGCGCATCCACAACCGAGAATTCATCCAGCGCGTTTTGCAACGGGGTTATCGCTTCCTGAAACGTTTCCGCCAACGCATGGCGCAAACACAATCCATTTTACCCCATAAAAAGTATGAACAACGACACGAACCATCCTATGAATCTAAGCGCCAACTCCGACGTAGCATCGGCGTCTAGCCCACGCGATAATCCTTGTTTCGACATTGATCCCACTGTCGCCACGCTCATCGTGTTTGCCGACGATGAACACAGTTACATGCTGCCGTATGCGCAGTTTCTATATGCGGAATTGATCCCCAATCCGGTATTGGAGGTGCAGAGGGAGGCACCGCCAGAAAAATTGACGATCCACTTCGTCGCCGCCGAGGTCGAGATGTTTGGCAGTGGCTTCAGGTCCATCGTGCGGGCGCTTCAAAAATACGAATTGAAGTTTGTAAAGTCGGCAGGCCGGCGCTACGCCGCTTTGTTAAAAACCCACATTGCCGCCGTTGCCATCACTTTAACCAAGGAAACGCCATGAATAACGAAATCAACGAAGTGCTCGCCAGAAGATCGTATGGCAAGCCGGAGCTCATTTCTTCCCAAGCCAGGGAACTGCTGAACCTGCGGCGCTTGCCAGCCATGTTGAATATGGCACAGACCGCCGCAATGCTGGGGCTGGCTGAACACGACATTCCGGTGCTGGTGCGCGCCGGATTGCTCAAGCCATTGGGTAATCCGCCGCCCAATGCGGTAAAGTCGTTCGCCACGGTCCAGGTCATGGAACTGGCGGGCGAAATTGCCAGCCTCAACAAAATCCGCAACACAGTCTATGAATACTGGCGTGACAAAAACGCCAGCAGGGGAGGTTCTGAATCCAGGCCGCGTCATGTCCGCAACGGTCACGGCTGATCCGGTGGCGTGCCTGCGCTTCCATTTTACGGCGCGCGGTCGCCGTCAAGGTTATGCACTTCGCGCCTCCACCTATGACCGCGCCCGCGGCTGCCGTGGGAATCGCGCTTAAGATTCCCGCCGCCAAAACTGCATCGCCGGAGTGAAAATCAGTCCAAACAACAATTGTCATCATGGCCGCAACACGGCAGCTCGTGATATGGTGGAAACGGGTCAAACGGTGCCGGCGGCGGCGTTGGCCGTCCGACAGGCATGTAAATGACGATAACGGGTGGAACGTGAGGCATGGGTTTCCCGTGTAATAATTTCCGCCGCAATCCGCCGCTCAATGTCCAGACGAGAAACGGAATCAGGAGATATACGAGTCCCACAAAGATGTAGAGGCCGTAATCGCGAATG
>CAVXRE010000002.1:0-15092 GCA_963764175.1 uncultured Verrucomicrobiae bacterium
GGCTTTCAGCCGACCAGTACTAATCGGTCGTGCGGCTTGATCGCTTTCTTTTTTCTTCTTGAAGGAATGAAGATGCGATTTTAACTCACGAATTGGGAATGCCCAATGAATCCTGTGTGTAGTTTTCAGAGAAACCCGAATCCCGTTTCGGATGTGTTCTTTTAAAAATTTTTGGTGGCTCTAAAGCTGTGGTCCGACCCGATCCCATTCCGAACTCGGCCGTCAAACACGGCATTGCCGATGGTAGTAGTCCTATAGGTTCTGCGAGAGTAGGTAGCCGCCAGTCTTTCAATAAAAAGCCGGAGAAGATTCTCCGGCTTTTTGTTTTCAGCATTTGAAATTCGGCGGTTAGAATCTGTGTTAATTTGCGGCCGTCTCTAACGTCCACACACAATCGTCGCTCAAACGTTTTCCGTCCCGTTCCGCCCGGGCTTCCACCCGGTTTTCACCCGGCTGCAATTGCACGTCCTTCCAGATGAACACACAATTGGTTCCGTCCGCGCGTTTGCCTTGGGAAGTGTCATTGACCAGCAACTCCACTTCCTTCGCGTTGGAATAGATTTTCACATCCGTGACCGCATTGGTGCGCCTGATGAAACGGCGGCTGGTGATATAAACCATCGGTTCATCCGACCAGTTGGCCTTGTAGTAATAAAATGCGTCCTTTTTCGTTTTGCGGTCATAGGTCACCAATCCCTTGTCGTTGCGGCCCGGCACGCCACCCTCGTGACGCGTGCTGACGGCGAAGTCGAACATGTTCCAGACAAACGTGCCCCAGACATACGGGCGCGCCTTCATCGCCGGCCAGGCGGTCTCGTGGACAATGGCCTGCCATTCCTCCGGATGCCACTGGCTGGTGGTGACGGGCTGCCTGGGATTTTGTTCGTGCTGGGTGACATTCGCACCCGCGCCATACTCGCTCACGCAAAATCCACCATGCCGGCTGTCCTTACGGCGCGAGTCCAGAGACTTGCCGAAGTCATCCTTGCTTCCCCAGCCGGAATACCAGCCCGGGTAAATGTTCCAGCCAAGCCAGTCGGGTATCTTGTTCATTTGCGGCATGGCATTATTGCTCGTGGCGGCGATGGTCGGACGCGTCGGGTCCTCGCCGTTGGCGGTGATTTTCAGGTCCTGCAATTCGCGATGAGGGTCCGGGCGGCCGGGCCATAGTTCGTTGAACAGGCTCCAGACAAAGATCGAGGGATGGTTGATGTTTTGCCGGATCAAATCGAGCAACTGGTTGCGCGAGGTCTCTTCGAATCGCTCCGATGCGTTGATTTCATTCACCTGCGGCAGTTCCGCCCAAACCAGGATACCCGCCCGGTCGCACAAGCTGTAAAAATAATCGCTGTGCTGATAGTGCGCGCAGCGGATGACCGTGCAGCCCATTTCCTTGATGAGCTGGATGTCCTCGTCCTGGTCAGCCTCGGAAATCGCCCAGCCCTTGTTGAAACGATCCTGGTGCCGGTCCACGCCGTGTAGATGATAGGGCCGGCCGTTCAGGAAAAACCCCTTGTCCGAGTCCACCGAATAAAACCGCAGGCCCAGCGGCTGCATGACAGAATCCACCACGCCATTCGCCGAACGCAATTCCACGACCGCCTGGTAAAGATACGGGTCCAGGCGCCCGTTCCAGAGATGGGGATTATGCACCACCACCTGCAACGGATACGGCGCGGTGACATCGGGCGCCAGTTGGACGGATTGTTCGCTTTTCGCCACCAGCTTTCCGCCGGCATCGAACACGTTTGCAATCAGCGTCAACGCCTGTTTCTGCAGGGTGCCGTTGGAAACCTGCGGGGTCACGTCCAGCACCGCACGTCTTTTCGTGACGCTGGTCTGGAGCCAGGCGACGCCGGGCGAACCGTGGTCCGTGACTGTGAAATTTTCTGCCGCAGTTTCAATCAAATGCACCGGACGATAAATCCCGCCATAGACTGAAAAGTCGCCGCTCAGCGGCGCGATGTCCGGCTCAGGCGCATTGCTGACGCGTACCGCGAGCAGGTTGGTGCCGGCGGCGGAAAGGTTGGTGGTGATTTCAAAAGCAAAGGCGCCGAACGCGCCGCGGTGCTGGCCGAGCCATTCGCCGTTCAAATAAACATCCGCCACCGAGCTGGCCGCCTCGAACCGCACAAAATACCGTTTGCCGGTTTCCGGCGTGATGTTCAACTCGCGCCGGTACCAGCCGGGTCCGCGATAAAAGCCCCTGCCCTGCTGCGCTTCTTCCCAGCCCCAATTGTGCGGAATGGAAACCGCCTGCCAGTCGCCGTCATCGAAATCCGGCTTCGCGGCATTGGTGACATCGCCGGATTGAAACCGCCAGCCGGAATTCAGCAGTGTGTTTTCGCGGGCGAACAGGTTGAAGGAGAAGACAAATGCCAGAATGAAAATGGAAAACGTGCGCATGGGCGAATCATGCCGACGGACTATGCTGGCGGCAAGCGCAACGTCGAATCGCCTTCGTTCGCCTTTTCGACCAACGCGTTTGGAAGCGACTTGGCGGCCTTCGCGCCCAACTGTTTTAGTTTCTCCGCCTGGCTTACTAAATTGCCCGAACCGGTGTGCAGTTTTGTGGAGGCATCTTCCCAAGATTTGCGTGCCTTGCCGAGTGAATCGCCCACAGCTTGCAAATCCTCCACGAAGCCGGCGAATTTATCGTAAAGTTTGCCGCCGCGATCGGCGATTTCAAGGACGTGCTTTTGCTGGTCGGCCAGCCGCCAGACATGCGCGACAGTGCGAAGCGTGGCGAGCAATGTCGAATTGGTGATGAGCACAACGTTGCGGTCCAGCGCCTCGGCAAACAACCCCGGCTCGCGAGCAATGGCCGCGAAAAAAGCCGCCTCTACCGGCACATACATCAGCACGAAGTCCGGCGTCTTGATGCCTTCGATGTCCTGATAACGCTTCGCGCCGAGGTCTTTGAAATGTTTGCGGATCGACTCGATGTGCCGCTCCAGACCAGCGAGCCTTGCCGTGTCATCGGCGGCGTTCACGGATTCCTCGTAGGCTCGCAGTGAAACTTTGGAATCAATAATCAGGCTGCCCTTTTTCTCGGGAAAATCCACGATCACGTCTAGAAACCGTTGATCGCCTTCCATATCCTTCGCGCCACGTTGCCGACGATAGTGAACATCACGCTGCAAGCCGGATTTCTCCAGAATCTGGTCGAGCATATTCTCACCCCAGTTGCCCAGTGCCTTCACGTCGCCTTTGAGCGCCTTAGACAGACTGGCCGCCTCCGCGCCGATGCGGCTGATTTGGTCCTTGAGCAATGCGCTGTGCGTGGCCGTCTCCTTGCGCGTGGTGTCTAGGCTCGTCTTGAATTCACCGAGCGTCTCCTTTAGAGGCGTGAGCAATTTCCCGAGGCTCTCCGTGGATTGCTGGTTGAAGCGGCTCGCGTTGTCCAAAATCAACTTGTTGGAGACGGCCTCGAACTCCTTGCGGAATTTTTCCTGAATGGTTTCAAGCTGCTGTCGCTCGGTCGCCAACCGTTCACCGAGCGATTTTAATTCCGCGTCCAACTCGCCGTTACGCTTGTCGAGCGTCCGTAATTGCTCCTGCAACCCGCGCTGCCTGTTCTCGCCTTGCGCGATTTGCTGGCGAAGTTCTTCTTCTAACCGCAAGTCAGCCGGTGCGGTTGTGCGTCCGCCGCGCCCGAGCAGCCAGCCGATGAACAAACCCAGCCCACTGCCGATGGCAAACGCGAGAGCGAGCTGGATTCCAAGAGGCATAATTCAAAAGTGCGCGACAACTTCGATTTCGACATTCGCGCCTTTTGGCAGCGCGGCGACCTGGACGGTCGAGCGCGCCGGGAAATCGCCGGTGAAATGTTTCGAGTAAACCTCGTTCATCCCGGCGAAATCGGCGAGGTTTGTCAGAAAGACCGTACTCTTGACCACGTTGCCGAACGTCAATTTCTGGTCGTCCAAAATTGCTTTGACGTTTTGCAGCACGCGCTCGGTTTGGAGCTTGATGTCGCCGGAAACCAGGTTGCCAGTCGCGGGATCAATCGGGATCTGGCCCGCGCAGAACAGCAGGCCGCCGACGCGTACGGCGTGATTATACGGACCGACGGCAGCCGGCGATTTTGCGGGTTTGATGATGATTTTTTCCATTGGTTTAAGTATAAGATTGCGAGATCAGCGTTGAAAAAGGCAATCAAAGATATTTTGCCAGAATTGGTTTCAACTCGTTCATGGTTTTCTTTGGCCAGAGTTTTTTGTCAGTCAGGATGGTGTTCTTGAGGGCGGAATGGCATGGCCAGTCCGGTTTGGCGGGAATTTTACCGATGGCCGTAGCGACGATCCTTTTCGCTGTGTCAGCGTTGCGATGCAGGTTGGCGATGATCATCTCCAGCGTGACGTGTTCGTCGTCCTTCCAACAATCGTAGTCGGTGGACATCGCCAGCGTGGCATAGGCGATTTCCGCTTCGCGCGCGCATTTGGCCTCGCCAAGGTTCGTCATGCCGATGACATCGTAGCCGGCGCGGTGATTCGTGAGCGATTCGGCGCGTGTGCTGAACGCCGGTCCTTCCATGTTCACGTAGGTTCCACCGTCATGAACACTGGCCTCACAATCGCGGGCGGTTTTTAAGAGAATTTGCCGCAACTCCTCGCAGATCGGATTTGCAAACGCGATGTGCGCCACGATGCCGCGGCCAAAAAAAGTGTGCGCCGCCGATCGCTTGGTGCGGTCCACAAACTGGTCAATGAGCACGATGTCGCAAGGCTTGCATTTTTCCTGCAACGAGCCGACGGCGCTGACGCTGATGATCCAGGCAACGCCGAGCTTTTTCATCGCCCAGATGTTGGCGCGATGGTTCAGCTCGCTGGGCAGAATCCTGTGCCCGCGTCCGTGCCGCGGCAGGAAAACCACTTCACGCCCGGCGAGTTTGCCGGTGAGCAAATCGTCGGACGGCGGGCCAAAGGGCGTCCTGACTCCCACCCATTTTTGCCTCGTGAAACCTTCGATGTTGTAAAGGCCGGTGCCGCCGATGATGCCGATGCGATAATCAGACATGGCGGGTTTATAGCATTGGCACATGTAAAAGTCGCCAATGTTTTTCCTGGCTGGCGTTCAGGCGGAAATCGGATAGGCTGTGCGCATGGAACTCTTCCATCAAATTCTCAAAACAGCCGTTGAGGGCGGCGCATCGGATGTGCATTTGAAAATCGGCGCGCCAGTCATCTACCGCATCAACCGGGAATTGATTGCGGTGGATTCCCCCTTCCCCACAGCGGAATGGATGAACAAAATTGTTGAAACCATCACGCCTGCGCACCACAAAAAGCATCTCGAAGAGCAGCGTGAAATTGATTTTTCATTCCTCGTTCCGGACGTCGGAAGATTCCGCACAAATTTATTTCAACAGCGCGGCGAGTGGTGTCTGGCCATGCGTTTTGTCAAAACGAGCGTGCCAAGCTTCGAGGAACTCGGTCTGCTGCCGCAAATTAAGCGCATAGCGGAGTCGCCGCGCGGCATCGTGCTCCTGGCGGGGTCAACCGGCTGCGGCAAATCCACGACCCTCGCGGCAATGGTCGAGCACATCAACTCCAACTTCAAAAAACATCTCATCACGCTCGAAGACCCGATTGAATACGTTTTTGAGGACAATCAGTCGGTCATTGAACAGCGTGAAATCGGTCTGGATACGTTGTCCTTTCACCAGGCGCTCGTGCACGTTCTGCGGCAGGACCCGGACATCATCATGATCGGTGAAATGCGGGACGACATCAGTTTCACGGCCGCAATGAGCGCGGCGGACACGGGACATCTTGTGCTGTCCACGGTACATACCACGAACGCATCGCAATCCATCCATCGCATCCTCGATTTTTTCAAGGCGGAGGAACGGGAGCAGTTGCGCCGGCAGCTCGCCACCGCGTTGCGCGCAGTGATCTGCCAGCGCATGGTCAGCACGGTGGACGGCAAGGTGGCCCCGGCGTTTGAAATTTTGCTCGACACGCCGCTGGTGCGAAAACTCATCGAGGAAAACCGGCTGGACAAACTGGCGGGAGCAATCGAAACCGGCACCGATGACGGAATGATCAGCTTTAATCAGTCGCTTTTCAATCTGGTTAAAGCGGGCCGTGTGGCGGAGAAAGAAGCGCTGTCCAAGGCGAGCAATCCACAGGCACTGGAGATGAATTTCAAGGGCATCTTCCTCGACGAAGGCCGGCGAATCCTCTCCTGAAAACGGGGGGTTTCTTGGACGCAGCTTCGTCAGGTTTGACTTAATTCCGACATGGTTTATCGTCTTTCCCAATGCGAGTATCGAAGAGAACCGATTATGCGTTACGCGCCCTTTTCACATTGGTAGACCATTTCGGCGGCGCGCCGATTCCCATCCGCGAACTTGCCCGGCGAAACGACGTCCCGAAGCGATTTCTCGAGCAAATCATGCTGGCGTTGAAGTCCCAAGGCTGGGTGGACAGCGTGGCAGGAATCCGCGGCGGCTATGTGCTCGCAAAAAGTCCATCCAAGATCACAATGGGCGAGGTGGTGCGTTATTTCGATGGCATTATTGCGCCAATCGACTGCGTTTCCGTCATGGGTTACAAACGATGCTCGCAGGAACCCGTTTGCCGGTTTCGACGCGTTTTTCTTGACGCGCGCAATTATGTCGCGGGCTTGATGGATTGCGCGACGCTGGCTGAGATTTCCAAGGGTTTGCCGGTGTCAAAACAGGAAATTTCATACGGATTTACCGGCGGCGAAGGCATTTAGAATAATTCCAAAAGATATGAAAATCATCACGCCTGTTGAACTGCGGAAAAGCCTTATCGCTCAACCTGATTTCTCCGTGATTGACATGCGGAAGCCGGTCGAGTTCGTCGAAGTCCATGTGCTGCAGGCGCGAAACACCCCGCTGGATGAATTGAAGCCTTTCTGTGTCATGGGATTATTGCTCGCCAGGATGCCGTGAAATAGACGCCCATCGGGCTGAATCGGCTTTGTTACCTAAAACCAAAGCTGCCGCCTGGAAAGGTCTTCTGATTTAAGCGGTTCAGAGCAAAGAGATTACAAAGGCAATATTAGCCTCAGTTTCTCACGGGTGGCAGATCGAAAAAATATTTTAAAAAACTGTTGACAACTTTTGTATTCGATGGATAATAACGACAATATAAGTCGTTAATACGAAAATCAATTTAGTCCATTGGTTCACTCGGAACCAAGAATTGAATGGTGTTGAAATAAGAAGGAGATTTTTTTTGAATATAATAACGATACGTTGAGTCGCTATTTGGGTTTGAACTAAAATTTAAAAATGAATATTTCGGAAACGAATTCGGTTTGCCAAGCCAATGGCAGAGCCGTGTGGCTGGATGAGACCGTTGCTAAAACCAAAATCATTTGGGCTGACCGGAAAGCAGGGGCCTGAACCAAACGAGTGCCTCCCGGACAACCGGAGGCGGAACAAACAACGAACGACAAAAGACAACATGAAACTAAATCAGTTGATTCTAGCAGGGTTTGCCGGGTTGCAATTTATCTTCCCGGCGATCGCTGCCGATGACACAGCCACCAATTCCACCGGTGTCGCACAGGTTGCGCCAGCCAGTTCCGCAGAAGCCGCGGAGATTGAGTCCCTGAAAAAAGAAGTCCAGGAGCTTGAACAAAAGGTCAGCACTCTCGAACAGCAGGCGGCTCCAGATATCAACCATGAGCAAATCCAGGCGCTTGACCAGAAGGTGCGCATCCTCGAACGGCAGCGCGAACTCGACAAGGACGATGCCGCCACTCTCGCAAAAGCACAGCCGCGCCTGACGGTGGGTGCAAGCGGGGTAACTTTCGGCTCGACCGATACAAATTTTTCCATTTCTTTGCACGGATTGCTGCAAGCGGACAGCCGGACTTTTCCGGCGGACGGCGGCATCAAGGGCAATGATGGTTTTATCCTTCGCCGGGCGCGGCCAATTCTGTCGGGCACGGTGTTTCGCGACTTCGACTTTTTGTTCGTGCCGGATTTCGGCGGCAGCGCAGTTCAAATCCAGGATGCCTACCTGAATTACCGTTACCGGCCGGAACTGCAATTACAGGCCGGCAAGTTTAAATCACCCGTCGGCTTGGAGCAATTGCAGTCAGATCCCTACACTTCCTTCAATGAACGCTCGCTGGCGACGGATTTGGTGCCGAACCGCGATTTGGGAGCGGAATTGCATGGCGATTTGTTCGGCGGCGCGGTGAGTTATGCCGCGGCCATTCTTGATGGCGCGCCGGATTACAACGGCACGACAACCAATGCGTCCTACGACGACAACAAGGCTTTTGCCGGGCGCCTGTTTGTTCAGCCGTGGAAAGCGTCGGATGTGGCGGCGTTGGCGGGCTTGGGCTTCGGCCTGGGCGGCAGTTACGAGGTGGACCGTGCCGCGACAAACACGACGGCGACGGGTTTGACGCCGGGTTACACAACAGATGGCCAGCAGAAATTTTTCTCCTACAGCTCCGGCGTGTTTGCCAACGGCACGCACTGGCGGCTTTCGCCCCAGGCGTATTATTATTACGGACCGTTTGGGCTGTTGGGCGAATATGTGATTTCCGATCAGCAGGTCACCAAACAGGCTGTTGGCAGCCCGCCGTCCGCCTCCGCCGATTTGCAGAACACGGCTTGGGACGTTTCCGCCGGATGGGTGCTGACTGGTGAAGACGCCTCCTACAACGGTGTGACGCCGAAACATCCGTTTGATCCAAGAAACGGGCACTGGGGCGCGTGGCAAATTGTCGGGCGGTATGCCGGACTGAACGTGGACTCAAAGGCCTTTCCAACATTTGCCAGTTCGGCCAGCTCGGCGTCGTCTGCCCGCGTTTGGGCCGTGGGATTAAACTGGTATCTCAACAAAGACATTCGAGTGGACACGAGCTTCGCTCGCACAATATTCTCCGGTTACACCGGCACCACCCCCGCCGTGGCGGCC
The DNA here is from genome assembly GCA_963764175.1 of uncultured Verrucomicrobiae bacterium. Classification (GTDB taxonomy): domain Bacteria; phylum Verrucomicrobiota; class Verrucomicrobiia; order Limisphaerales; family UBA11358; genus UBA11358. The sequence goes on from CAVXRE010000002.1 coordinate 8,916, forward strand.
CAGCCGGAAAATGTTCTGTTCACCCGTTTGCAACTGGCATTTTAAAAATTGACAATAACAGCATGAAAACCTTTCTGAACATTCTGCTTGTCCTGTCACTTGCCGCCGCGGCGAACGCAAAGGAAATCAGGCTGCTGAATGTCTCCTACGATCCGACGCGCGAGTTGTATCAGGATTACAATTCCGCCTTCACCAGATACTGGAAGGCGAAAACCGGCGACGACGTGGTCGTGTCACAATCGCACGGCGGCTCCGGCAAGCAGGCATTGTCCGTCATCAACGGCCTTGAAGCCGATGTGGTCACGCTGGCGCTGGCCTACGATATTGACGCCATCGCGCAACAGGGGGGATTCCTTTCCGCCGGCTGGCAAAAGCGCCTGCCGGACAATAGCACGCCCTACACTTCAACCATCGTGTTCCTTGTGCGCAAGGGAAACCCGAAAAACATCAAGGATTGGGACGACGTGGTGAAGCCGAATATCATCGTCGTCACTCCGAACCCGAAAACCTCCGGTGGAGCGCGCTGGGCTTACCTTGCCGCGTGGGCCTACGCGCTCGACAAATACGGCCATGACGATGCCAAGGCGCGCGACTTCGTGAAGCAGCTTTACAAAAACGTGCCCGTGCTGGATTCCGGTGCGCGCGGCGCGACGACAACGTTCGTCGAACGCGGCATCGGCGACGTTTTGCTGGCATGGGAAAACGAGGCGCATCTGGCCATCAAGGAATTCGGCCCCGATAAATTTGAAATCGTCACGCCGTCGGAGAGCATTTTGGCCGAACCACCGGTGGCCGTTGTGGACAAGGTGGCCAAAAAACACGGCACGGCCGATGTGGCCAAGGCCTATCTTGATTACCTTTATTCCGACGAAGGCCAGGACATCGCCGGCCGGAATTTTTATCGTCCGCGCTCGGAAAAAGCCGCGGCGAAATATGCGGACCAGTTTGCCCAATTGAAACTCGTCACGGTGGACGACGTTTTTGGCGGCTGGCAAAAGGCGCAGAAAACTCATTTCGCCGACGGAGGCACGTTTGACCAGATCTTCCAACCGCAAAACTAGTTCGTGGTTCCTCCGAGCGAGGCGGCGGCCTGTTTCTGCGTCAGGCCGCCGCCCCTCGCAGGAGGAAAACGACCAAAAATTAAGGCCGAGCATGACCATCGCTGACACCCAATTTGAAATCGCCGCCCCATTGCCGCGCGCGCGCCGGCGCTCCCCCGCCGACTTGCTCGCGTCCCTGGAAAAGATCGCCGCTCATTCGCCAAACCTGGTGGCGAACCACGAGGCGCGTTTCGAGGTTGACGGCGAAACTTACGAATTGCCGCGATACCTGTTCGTCGGGCCAAAGGGCGGCGACACGCCCATCCGGGTCGGCATTTTCGCCGCCATCCACGGCAACGAACCGGAAGGCGCGCACGCGATCGTCCAATTCATCAAATTGCTCGAAGCCAAACCTGAACTGGCCGCCGGTTATTATTTGTCGTTTTACCCGGTTTGCAATCCGACAGGTTTTGAGGACGACACCCGCCACTCGCGCAGCGGGAAGGATTTGAACCGTGAGTTTTGGAAGAATTCCAACGAGCCGGAAGTCCGGCTGCTGCAGGCCGAACTCATTTCCCATTCATTCCACGGCATCATTTCGCTGCACACCGACGACACAAGCACCGGTTTTTATGGCGTTGTGCGCGGCGCGACGCTCACAAAGCATCTTATCGAGCCCGCCTTGCAGGCCGCCGAGAAGCTGCTGGCGCGCGACGAACGTCCGGTCATAGATGGTTTCCAGGCGCGCAACGGTGTCATTTACGATGCTTACGACGGCATGTTGAGTGCGCCGCTGAAAGTGCGCCCGCGGCCCTTTGAAATCATCCTCGAAACACCCGAAGCACCGCCGGCGTATATCAAGGAATACGCGTTTGTCGCCGCCTTGCAGGCGGTCTTGGCCGAATACCGCAAATTCATCGCCTACGCACCCAACCTGTAAATTTATGAGCAAAATATACAACGACATCACCGAAACCATCGGCAACACACCGCTCGTGCGGCTGAACCGCACGGCGAAAAAACACGGCGCTCTCGCCGACGTGCTGCTCAAACTCGAGTTCTTCAACCCGCTCTCCAGCGTCAAGGACCGCATCGGCATCGCCTTGATTGATGACGCCTTGAAGGCTGGAAAAATCAACAAGGACACCGTGCTCATCGAGCCGACCAGCGGCAACACCGGCATCGCGCTCGCGTTCGTCGCGGCGGCCAAGGGATTGAAATTGGTCCTGACGATGCCCGAGACGATGAGCATCGAGCGCCGCAAGCTGTTGAAAATCCTTGGCGCGAAGCTCGTGCTCACCGAAGGCCCCAAGGGCATGAAAGGCGCCATCGCCAAGGCCGAGGAATTGAGCAAGCAAATTCCGAACAGCTTCATTCCCCAGCAGTTTTCCAATCCGGCAAATCCGGAAATTCATCGCAAAACAACCGCCGAGGAAATCTGGCGCGACACCGACGGCAAGGTGGACTTTATCGTCGCCGGTGTCGGCACCGGCGGCACCATCACCGGCGTCGCGGAAGTCATCAAAAAGCGCAAGCCAGGTTTCAAGGCAATTGCGGTTGAACCGGCGAAATCACCGGTCATTTCGGGCGGCGCGCCCGGCCCGCACAAATTGCAGGGCATCGGCGCGGGCTTCATCCCGGCGAACCTCAACACCAAAATTGTGGACGAGGTCATCCAGGTGAACGAGGAGGATACCGGCCCGATTTCCAAGGAAGTCAACCAGTCCGAGGGCATACCCGTCGGCGTCTCCAGCGGCGCGGCAATCTGGGCGGCGTTGCAGGTGGCAAAACGCCCGGAAAACAAGGGCAAGACCATCGTCGCCATCGTGCCCTCGTCCTCCGAACGCTACCTGTCCACATGGCTGTTCGCGGACGTGGATGTCAACTCGGACAGTCTGGCCGGGTTGATTCCCGCCCCGGCTTAAAGAAATCCTTTCACAACATCCTGACAAACGCTAAAAGACAGCGCGCATGGCAAGGAACAGTCTCCGCGTGTTGCCGGGCTTCCGTTTGACGCTCGGCTGCACGCTGCTTTATCTCAGCTTGATTGTGCTGATCCCGCTCGCGGGCGTGTTCGTGAAAACGAGCACGCTCTCGTGGGAACAGTTCTGGCACATCGTCACCGCGCCGCGCGCTCTGGCGTCGTATCGCCTTAGCTTTGGCGCATCGTTTCTGGCGGCGCTCGTCAACGTCTTTTTCGGCATAATTGTCGCGTGGGTGCTGGTGCGTTACCAGTTTTTCGGAAAAAAAGTCGTGGACGCGCTGGTGGACATGCCGTTTGCGCTGCCGACGGCCGTGGCGGGCATCACGCTGACGGCATTGTATGCGCCGAACGGCTGGATCGGCCAGTTGCTCGCGCCGCTCGGCATCAAGGTCGCTTTCACGCAACTCGGCGTCTTCATCGCGCTCACGTTCATCGGACTGCCGTTCATCGTGCGGACCGTGCAGCCGGTGCTGGAGGATTTCGACCCGGAAATTGAAGAGGCCGCCGCCAGTCTCGGCGCAAACCGCTGGCAGACATTCTGGCGCGTCATCCTGCCGATGTTGTATCCGGCACTGCTGACCGGCTTTTCGCTGGCGTTCGCCCGTGCGCTGGGTGAATACGGCTCGGTGATTTTCATCGCCGGCAACATGCCGATGAAAACCGAAATCACGCCGTTGCTCATCGTTTCCAAGCTGGAGCAGTTTGATTACGCCGGCGCGACCGCGCTGGCGGTGGTCATGCTCGTTGGTTCGTTTATGATTCTGCTGACGGTCAATTTGTTCCAATGGCGCAGCAGCCGTCACCTCGCGCGGCTTTGATATGAGCAAGACCGCCACATTTTCCAGCGCCACCCCCGGCGAACCGCATCGCCGGGCGACCGCCGAGTCACCCTGGGTGCGCCGGTTGCTCATCGCCGGCGCGTTGCTGTTTCTCGGAATTTTTCTCGTTGTGCCGCTTGTGTCGGTTTTTGCCGAAGGTTTGAAGAAGGGCCTCGGTTTTTATTTCCAGACATTCCGCGACCCGCTGACGTTGAACGCCATCAAGCTGACGTTTATCGCCGCGGGCATTTCCGTGCCGCTGAATTGCCTTTTCGGCATGACGGCAGCGTGGGCGATTACAAAGTTCGATTTTCGCGGCAAAAATCTTCTCATTACGCTGATTGACCTGCCCTTTTCCGTATCGCCGGTGATTGCGGGCCTGATTTACGTGCTGCTCTTTGGCGCGCCGGGGCCGTTTTGGTCATGGTTGTCAGATCACAACATCAAAATCATCTTTGCCGTGCCGGGTATCGTACTGGCGACAACGTTCGTGACCTTTCCATTTGTCGCGCGCGAGTTGATTCCGCTCATGCAGGCGCAGGGCCGCACCGAGGAGGAGGCGGCGCGCGTGCTGGGCGCCAGCGGCTGGCAGACGTTCTGGCGCGTGACGCTGCCGAACATCAAATGGGGTCTGCTCTACGGCGTGATTTTGTGCAACGCCCGGGCGATGGGCGAGTTCGGCGCGGTGTCGGTCGTGAGCGGCCACATCCGCGGCCTGACCAATACCATCCCGCTGCACATCGAAATTCTTTACAACGATTACAACACCACGGGCGCGTTTGCCGTGGCGTCGTTGCTGGCGTTCCTCGGACTTGTTACGCTGGTGTTGAAGACATGGATTGAACGAAAGAAAAGCGCCGAGTTGCGCGCGACAGAAACCAGGGTGGCCGCATGAGCGTTGAAGTCCGCAACATCACGAAAAAATTCGGCGGTTTCGCCGCACTAAACGGCGTGGACTTGAAGGTCGAGTCCGGCGAGCTCGTCGCGCTGCTCGGCCCGTCCGGTTCCGGCAAGACGACGCTGCTCCGGATCATCGCCGGCCTGGAATTTCCCGACCCGGGACGGGACAGGTTTTGTTTTACGGCGAGGACGTCACGAACCTTCCCGCCAGCGAGCGCAAGGCCGGCTTTGCCTTCCAGCATTACGCGCTGTTCCGGCACTTGAACGTGTTTGAGAACATCGCGTTTGGCCTGCGGGTGCTTCCACGCTCGAAGCGGCCGAAGGAGCCTGAAATCCGCGAGCGCGTCGAAAAATTATTGAAGTGATCCAGCTCGACGCTCACGGCAAACGGTTTCCAACGCAACTTTCCCGGCCAGCGCCAGCGCGTCGCCCTTGCCCGCGCGCTGGCCGTGGAGCCGAAGGTGCTGCTGCTTGACGAGCCGTTTGGCGCGCTCGACGCCAAGGTGCGGAAGGAATTGCGCCGGTGGCTCCGGCAATTGCACGGGAAATCCACGTCACCACCCTCTTTGTCACACACGATCGCGAGGAGGCGCTGGAAGTCGCCGGACGCGTGGCCGTTTTGCGCGAAGGACGCATCGAACAAATCGGAACGCCGGAGGAAATCTACGACCAGCCGGCCTCGGCTTCGTTTATGATTTTCTCGGCAACGTAAATTTATTCCACGGCCAGTCTCATGGCGGCTCCGTAAAAATCGGCGACACGGAGTACGCCGTGACCGAAAAGGGCGGCCCGCTCGAAATGCCCGCAGTTGCGTTTGTGCGGCCGCATGACATTCGCATCAGCCGCGAACCGGGCGGACACGCCACGCTGGCCGCGCGTGTCGTCCGCTGCAACACCGCCGGTCCGGCCGCGCATCTTGAGCTCCGGCGGCTCGACAACGACGGCTGGTTTGAAGTGCAACTGAGCAAGGAGCAATTTCATCAGCTGCAACTGAAGCCGGGCGATCAGGTGTTCGTGGAATTGCAAAATGTCCGCGTCTTCCCCGAGGATTATTCCATTTGAGTGTTGCTGAAAACTTTGAGACGCTGACCTCATGATCCGCTTTTTGGGGAGATTATTGTTTCCTGCGCCTCCCGTCTGATTTGCAACGGCGCAAGGTAAACATCATCCTGGCGGTTCTGTTGGTTGGCCTGCTCCTCGGCGGCCTGATGGCGCTGGTGGCGGTTGTCAGCAACAAGGTAGGTCCCCGTTGAACTGTTGCATGAGACTGTGATACACAAGGCAGGACTGGCGAAAAGGTGACTGTGCCGCTTCAAAGTGAATTAGCAGTGGGTGTTGGCAGTTGAACGTTTTGAAGCTGTCAAAAACTCACAAACACATTGATTTTATTGAGTAAAATCAAGCTTGGAGCGGGTGAAGGGAATCGAACCCTCAT
>CAVXRE010000003.1:0-37963 GCA_963764175.1 uncultured Verrucomicrobiae bacterium
GCATTGGCGGTGACGGATTTCACGGTTTCACCTTCAATTTTTCGGCGGCGGCGAGTTTGCGCTGGTTGGTGTCGAACGTCAGAAATTCCCGCGCGCCCAAGTGCAACGCCGTCGCCACATGGAGAATGTCCAGAGCTGCGATGCCCGCCCGCAATCGTGTGGCGTTTGGAAATGGTTTCGGCCAGCCGGTGAACGTCCGGCCAGTCGGCAGTCACCACCACCACCGCGCCGGTGTCCAAATCGGTTTGCAGATCGGCCAGTGCGCGGTCGCAGTCGGCCTGCGGATAGCCTTTGGCCTTGTCCCGCGCATGAAGCCAGACTTGAAAACGGACGCTCTGGCGAAATTCGTAAAGCAGCAGGCCGGAGACGTGCAACGCTTCCGGCATGGCCTTGAAATACGCCGCCGCCGCCGGGGAATTGTCCTGCCGCCGGTAAAACGCGCACAGAAACGACGTGTCCGGGAAGGCAATCATCCTTCTTCGCCTTCCAATTCCGCCGCGCGCATGGCGGCGACTTCCTTGGCGGAGAAAACGCGGTCGCCCCAAGTTTCTTTCAACCGCGCCATGATGTCGGGCTTGACGAGCTTGGGCGTTTTGACGGGCGCGGGCGGCATGAGGCGGGCAAACAATTTCCCCGCCTTGGTGATCTCCACCGGCTCGCCTTCGGCAATCCACGCGGCGACGCGCGGGAAGCGGTTTCGCAAATCTCTGATGGTGGCTGTTTTCATCGTGAGACAAATATGTATCACCAAGCCATACTTGTCAACTGCGTTCAAGAATGTTCAACGGGCGGTCACGTCCGGCAGTTTGCCAATGGCGTCGGCGGTATCTTCCGCGCTCAAATGCGTGTAGCCGCGCGAAACGACTTCCGAATCATGGCCGACAATCATCTGTGCCAGCGCATTGCTCGCCCCGGCTGATTTCAGCCAAGTCGTGAACGTGTGCCGCAGGGAGTGGAATGAAAGTTCGCTGGTCTGCCGTCTGGCATCGCGTCCCTTGCCGCCGGGCTTGGCTTCAAGTTTTGGCCGCACTTTCACCAGTCCGGCAGGCGCAAGGATTTCATCGTAAAACTTGGTGGAGATCGTGCCGGTGTGTTTCTCCGCCATTGCCGCTGCTTTGGGGAAGACATAGGCGTCCGGCTGGTCACTGGATGGCAGGCTGGCCAAACAGTCCGCCAGCGGCTTCGCCATGTAGAAGGATAGGCGTTTGCCGGTCTTGCTCGTCACAAAGGACACCTGCCGCTTGTCCAAGTCCACTTGCTGCCATGTCAGCCCGGCCACGTCGCCAAGCCGTTGCCCGGTGTAAAGGCCGGTGAGAATCAAGCCGCGCCATTCACCGCCCGCTTCGTCGCAACGCTTCAAAACCCGGCCAACTTCTGCCAGCGTGAAGCCGCGCCGCTTGCTTTCGCCGCTTTTTTTGAGCGTGTCCACCTTCGTCGCCACGTTCTTCTCCACCAAGTCCTGTTTCTGCGCGGAATAGAGACAGGCACGCAGCACTTTCAAATCCATGTTCGTGCTGGTCGCGGACAGCCGTTTGGCGACGTAATCACGGAAGCGCAAAACGTCGTTCACTTTCAGGGCGTCCAAATCTTCGCCCGCCTTGCTGCCGAGAAATTCCAAAAAACGGCGCAGGCTCGTTTCGTAGCGTTCGTGCGTGCGCGGTTCGGCCTCCAGCTCCTTCGTTTCCAGCCAACGCTTGCACCAGTCACGGATCGTCGCGGACGGCAACGTCTGGCCGGATGCCATGAGAATGTCCGCCACGCCCTGCGCTATCACCTGCCGCGCCTTGTCTGGCGAGAGTTTCGCGCCGAGTGCCGACGCCTTCGCCCAGGTATCGCAAACCTGCCGCGCCTGCCGCTTGTCACTGGCCTTGGTGCTTCGGAAATGCCGCGCGCCGTCCGGCGTCTGATAGGCGCAATACCAGTAGGGCGACTTTCCGCGAGGGTCTTTGTGCAAACTTGCCATAGCGAGTCATAACATAGTCATAACGTCCACCCCTGTCAAGGCTGTTTAAGATAGTCATGTTTATTGGCAAATTGATGTATTATTGACCTCCATTCGATTCGATGGTTCGAATCCATCACCTACCACCATTCTCCAAAAATTTTCTCTGCGTCTTTGCGTCTCTGCGTTAAAATGGGCAGATGTTCGATTCGTTAAGCAGCAAGCTCCAGAACGCCTTCCGCAACCTGCGCGGCCTCGGCAAAATTTCCGAGGCCAACGTCGCCGAGCCCCTGCGCGAAGTCCGCATGGCGCTGCTCGAGGCCGACGTGAATTTCAAGGTCGCCCGCGATTTCATCGAGCGCGTCAAAACCAAATCCATCGGCGCGGAAGTCGTCCAGAGCATCCAGCCCGGCCAGCAGATCATCAAAATCATCCACGACGAACTCGTGGACCTGCTCGGCTCGACCAACGCGGCGCTCAAGCTCGACGCCAACCCAACCTGCATTCTGATGGTCGGCCTTCATGGTTCCGGCAAAACGACTTCGAGCGGCAAGCTGGCGCGGTTGCTCCAGAAACAAGGACGCCAGCCGTTGCTCGTCGCCGCGGATGTTTACCGTCCGGCGGCCATGGACCAGTTGGAAACGCTGGGCAAGCAGCTTGAATTGCCGGTCTTCCTCATGCGCGGCGAAACCGACGTTCTGAAAATCGCCCGCGAAGCGCTCGACTTCGCGAAAACGAACAGCCGCAACGTTTTGATTTTCGACACCGCCGGGCGGTTGCAGATTGACGAACCGCTGGTGCAGGAACTCGTCCGCCTGCGCGACCTCGTGAAACCGCAGGAAATCCTGCTCGTGCTCGACGCCGCCACCGGCCAGGAAGCCGTCAACGTGGCCACGCATTTCGACCAGGCGCTGCAAATCACCGGCTCCATTTTGACGAAGCTCGACGGCGACGCGCGCGGCGGCGCGGCGTTGAGCATGAAGGCCGTCACCGGCAAGCCCATCAAGTTCGCCGGCACGGGCGAGAAGCTGGACGAATTCGAGCCGTTTCATCCCGAACGCATGGCGTCGCGGATTCTCGGCATGGGCGACGTCGTCAGCCTTGTTGAGAAGGCCGCCGAAGCGGTGGATTTGGAGGACGCCAAGCGCATGGAAGAAAAAATGCGCAAAGGCCTGTTCACGCTGGAGGATTTTCTGGATCAATTGCGCCAGATGAAAAAGCTCGGCTCGCTCGAAAGCGTCGTCGGGATGTTGCCGGGCGGCGCGGAGATGTTGAAGCAGCAGGGCGATTTGTCTAAACAGGAAAAGGAATTCAAGCGCATGGAGGGGATGATTTGCGGCATGACGCCGCAGGAACGCAAAAGCCCTCAAATCCTGAACGCCAAGCGCCGCATCCGCATCGCCAAGGGCAGCGGCGTGAGCGTGACGGAACTGAACACGATGCTGAACAAATTCGGCGAGATGCAGCAGATGATGAAGAAGATGGGCAAGCTCCAGAAAATGATGGCCAAAATGGGCGGCGGCCTGCCGGGAATGTTGCGGAGATAAAATTTGTTCCGGGCTTGCCCGGCGCAAAACGGAACAATGGAACCGAACAAAATCAAGTCCGCCTTGGCCGACATCACGGCCGAGCGGGATCCGACGCTCAAAAGCGCCAAGCTCGCCTCGCTGTGCAGCGCGCTTTGGGCGGAGCGCGGCGTGGAACTGGTCGTGGTCGGCGGTTCGGCGATTGAGATTTTGACGGAAGGCGCGTATGCCTCCGGCGACCTCGACATGTGCCATGCCACAAAGGCGACCTTGCCGATTGCTGAACGGAAAGAAATAATGGGCCTGCTCGGCGCTACAGGCGGTCCGCGCAACTGGCAGGTGGCCGGAATGTATTTGGACTTGCTCGGCCCGGCTGAAAGTTTTGCCCGGACGCCATATCGCCGCGTTGAAGGACCCTACGGAAGCTTTTTGGTATTGCAACCCGAAGATTTGCTGGTCGAGCGCGTCTTGATGACCTTTTATCTTGGCGAAAGTCAAACGGCGCGCGACTGCGCCCGGATTCTGATTTCGGTTGCATTGCGCGGTGAAATCGCGGTGGATTGGAACGAAGTCCGGCGGCTTGCGAATCGGCCGGAATATCGTAATCTACCGGAGTGTGAGAAACTGGTGAAACAAGTTGCCGATGAACTCAAAATCAAAAGTCCCTTGCATCCCGATTGAAGGTTCAATCAGTTGGGAGGACTGGCTCAGGGGCCGTCGCGCGCGGCGAGAGAGCAGCCAGCTTGTCGCGCCCGGAATCATCCGGCGCAAGCGCAGTTCCAACGACCGGCGGCTGAAAAAACTCTTCAACGGCGAACGTGGCCTGCCGTTCACGCCCACGGAAAAACTTTGAGGCAGACGGGCAAGCTCCAGAAAATGATGGCCAAAATGGGCTGCGGCCTGCCGGGAATGTTGCGGAAGTAAATCCCATGGTAGACCTGCCTCCGGCGGGTTCAATTCGGCGTCCCGCCGAATTGCGTTGGGGCTCTAAAAACCGAAAGGCAGTTTATTAGTCACTCGATTATTTATTCTATTTATTGAACAAGTGCGGTTCAAATATGGGTGCAAACAATCTAACGCCGTGGTTCCAAAATCCAAAAACTGTTTGGCTACACAAAACTGCAAAATTTTTGGGGTCATTTAACTTTAAATCTCCGCCGATGTAAGTGACGCCATTGAATGGTGCCAGCATGTCTGTGGTAAGTTCAAATCGTGCTTCATGTGCCGCTTTGTTTCTGATACTTCGCAGCGCGTCCAACTGCTGATATTGAAAATCTGAAATCAATCCCTTTTCATGGAGCAGAACCAATTTCACCGAATATGGGTAATCCCTTGTTCTTTCAATAATCATTTTGCCTCTCTTGCAATTCTGCTCAACGAGAGTATTAACGAGCAATTCTAACACGCCTTGAGTAACGATTATTTGAAATCGCGGGCTGTGCTTAACGGAATTTATTTCGTTAAGAAATGATTCAATTATCCGTGTTGGCTTGGATTCTTTTTTCGGCATAAAATTTAGCAAACTCACCGGTCATAGGTTTCGGGCGTGATGCCCGAAACAACCCGCGAGACGCGGTTGTTACATAGCACTTTCCAGAATCAAGTTGGTAACGGTCCACCGATATTGATTCCGTGTTTCAGGCAATACGCCGCGTTGTCCACGTATTTTTCCGCCCACCATTTTAATCCGGCGCGTTCTTCCTTTGACAATTTACGGACGACTTTCGCTGGTGCACCCAGCACGAGCGAGCCGGGCGGAATTTTCATTCCCTGCGTCACCAGCGCCTTCGCGCCGATGAGCGATTGCCGGCCGATGACCGCGCCGTCCAAAATCACCGCGCCCATGCCCACGAGCACTTCATCGCCGACGGTGCAGGCGTGGACGATCGCGCCGTGGCCGACGGTGACCCAGTTGCCGACGATGCACGCGAAATCGTCCGCGAGGTGCAGCACGGCGTTGTCCTGGATGTTGGAGTGGTGGCCGACGACGATGCGGTTGATGTCGCCGCGCAGCACCGCGCCATACCACACGCTGGAATGCGCGCCGAGCGTCACGTCGCCAAGGACGGCGGCTGTTTTGGCGAGATAGACGCCCCGGCCGAGTTTCGGTTTTTTGCGCAGGAAGGTGTCGAGTTGTTTCGCCGAATTTTTCACCCGGAGACTTTAACCGCGGATTGCGCGGATGTCGCGGATTTTTCAAATTTGTTCAAGGCACGCCATCTGCTAAAATAAAAGTGCGAATGATAAAACCGGCTCCACAGCGTCCCGCCGCGCCGCGCAGGCGGTTGCCGCGCTCGTTCAAGGATTTGACGCCGTCGAAGCATTTCAATCCGCGCACATTTTTCCACGAGATGATCTGGAAGGCGCTGCTGACGAAGCGCATCGGGCAGCACCTCCACCCGATTTTCCCCAAATTGTCGTACGGCCAGGTCGCGATCACCTGGATCGGCCACGCCTCGTTTTTGATCCAGTTCACGGATTTGAACGTTTTGATTGATCCGAACTTTGCGAACTGGCTGTTCCTCCTGAAGCGCCTCAAGCGCGCCGGTTTTAAGATAAAGGATTTGCCGCCGATTGACCTGGTGCTGCTGACGCACGCGCATTTCGATCATTTCCACAAGCCGACGTTGCGCCGCCTGCCGTACCCGAAAATTGGCGTGATGCCGCGGGGCGTAGGCGACCTGGCCCAGGACCTCGGCTTCGCGCGCATCATCGAGCTGGAGTGGTGGGAGACTTTTTCGCAACGCCATTGGGAGGTCACCTTCACGCCAAGCCAGCACTGGGGGGCGCGCACGCTGCACGATCACCATCGCGGTTACGGCGGATTCGTGCTGGAGCATCAAGGCCGGAGAATTTATCACGCGGGCGACAGCGCGTATTTTGACGGATTCAAGGACATCGGGCGGAGGCTTTACCCGGAAATCGCGCTGCTGCCCATCGGCGCGTATCATCCGGAATCATTCCGTCGCGTGCACATGGGACCGGACGAGGCGGTGCAGGCGTTCCGGGATTTGCGGGCGCGGTGGCTGGTGCCGATGCATTACGGGACATTCAAACTGTCGTTCGAGGAATTGGACGAGCCGCCGCGCTGGCTCCGCGAAATTGCGGCAAAGGAAAATCTCACTCAAAAATTGCGAATGCTTGACGAAGGCGTGCCGACAGTGTTTTGATCTTCAAAATTGCACCGCGCCAACATGACCGACGACCAAGGCAATTACGATGCATCGCCACTTGAGGCGCTCCGGCGTTATGTTCCGCTGGCGGTCTGGGTGATTGTCATTCTGGTCATACTGGCGATTCCCCTGAAAATCATCAGCTACGGCTATTTGCCGGGTGATGATGCGTTGCGGCACGCGGCCAAGGCGGTGAGCGGCAAGCCGTGGTCGCAAATCCTCGTCCTCAACCACACTTACCAGATTGACCATGAGTTCGGCTGGAACCTGCTGCTGGAAAAAATCCATCATTGGGAAAACTGGAACGCCGAGGCGCTGGTGATCTTTTCCGTGGTGACGCTCTTTGTTCTGACGGGCTGGTCGGTGCTGCCGTGGCTCAAGCGTCCGGAGGCGTGGTTGATCACGCTGACGGCGGCGATGATTATTTCGGACATTCCCCAACGGTTCATGCTGGGGCGTCCTTATCTGGTAAGCATTTCGGTTTTGATGACATTGTTTCTCTTGTGGCAAAGGCATGGCGCATCGCGGCCTAAATGGTGGATGGCCTGTTTGATGACCGGCTTGTTTGCGATTGCAACCTTTGTGCATGGAGTCTGGTATCTGTGGGTGCTGCCGATTGCGGCATTTTTCATGGCCGGGCAATTTCGCTGGGGACTGACATTGGGGACAAGCTGGGTGATTGGTGTTGTGATCGGTGCGACGCTCACGGGACATCCGGTGGCCTACCCGGTGCAAGCCTTGAAACTGGCGCTGCTTGCCACCGGCATGCACGCAACAGTGCGCACGATGGCGGCGGAATTGCAACCATCCGACGGCAACATCCTGGCCTTGGGCTTTTTGGGTGGCTTGTTGATTTTGCGGCAACTGGCAAAATTAAACGCCATCCCTCTCGCCAAAACCCCCGCATTCTGGCTCATCTGTTTCTGCTGGTTGCTCGGTTTCAAAATCGGGCGTTTCTGGGATGATTGGGGCTGGCCGGCTTTGATGGTTTTGATGACGTGCGACTTGCAGTTGCTTTTGCGGGCGCGACTTGCGGTGGATTCGTTCAAGCGGCTGGGGCTCGCGTTCGGGCTTGCGGTCGCGTGTTACCTGTGTTTGACCAGTGACGGTTACAGCCGCTGGTCGGCAACCCTCGTGAATCAATATCTGACGGCGGCGGAACATCCCGAACTCAACGGCTGGATGCCCGAAAAGGGCGGTATTTTTTACTCGGCGGACATGACATTGTTTTATCAAACCTTTTTCAAGAACCCTGACGGTGACTGGCGTTACATGCTTGGCTTTGAGCCGACGTGGATGCCGAAGGAGGATTTCGAGGTTTATCACAAGATATTGTGGAATTACGGCGACTCCAAAGCCTACGCGCCGTGGGTGGAAAAAATGCGGCGAGAGGACCGTCTTGCCATCCGCGGTGAACGCGGCAGCCCGCCAAATATCCCGCAGCTTGAATGGAATTACGGTGTCAGCGGCATCTGGATCGGGCGGCTGCCGCGCACCAATGCGCCGCCGCCTGCCCCGACCATCCCGGCGGTAGCGCCTCCCGAACAGGCGGCAAATCCGGGGAATTCACCGAAGTGACAATTCGTCGAATTTTTGCGCGAGCACGAAATCCTTCCTCGTCAATCCGCCCGCGTCATGGGTCGTGAGCGTGAGCGTCACCTTGTTCCAGCGGATGTCAATGTCCGGATGATGCCACGCCTGTTCGGCGAGTTTGGCGGCGGCATCCACGAATTTTATCGCGGCGGGAAAATCCTTGAATTGGAACGTCCGCGCAATTGCCGTGCCCCGCTTTTCCCAATCCGGCGCGCCGGTGAGAGCCGTCTTGATTTGAGCGGCGGTGAATTTTTTCATGGTCAAAACCATTCCTTGCGTCCATCCACGCTCACCGGCCCGTATTGCCGGCCTTCGGTTCCGATGATTTCATACACAAGGCATCTTTCTTGTTTTGGCCGCAGTCGCAAAAATTTCACGACAGTTTCGGCGGTTTGCCGGCCAAATCCCCCAATCGCGGCGGAGCGGGCCTTTGTCCAGCTTGTTCGTCCGCCTTGACCTGTCGCAACAGACTTGCGCTCGTGACCAGCGACCACAACCAGGCTGAACCAAAAAAAATCAACCCCCACTTCCCCATCCAGCCGGATGAATTTGGCGGTGCTGGTTCACCGAGCTGCTCCACGGTAACACGGTGGAGCAACGCAAACATCCAGATCATGATCAAAACAAAACCCACCAGAGCGAGCAGCAATTGACCGGTTCCGGCCAAAACCCGCCGTGCCATCAACGAACCGAGTCCTGGTGTGGCGGTCAAATTCACCAGGACGCAACTCACGACGCGGGCGCGGCTTAATGGTCGTGCAGTCCGGGTGGTCATCATTCATCAGCCGAATTGTGACTTCACTTCCGGCTTGTTTAAAATCACCAGCGCCCAGATGCCGGCGGGAAGCCCGAAAACACAGCAAGGCGAAATGCATGGCAGCATGGCGACAATGCCGGCGGTGAGCGCAAATTGATGATTCTGCAGTTTCTGCATTTTGAATGAGCCCATCAGAACGATAAAGCCCGCGACACCGCTGATGATGTCCTGGACAATTCCCAAGCCGCCGCCCATCGTGCTGAGTAGTTTCTGGACCTGCGGATCATTGATTTGCTGCAAACCGGTTTGAACGCCGCTCAACATCAAAACATTAATCACCAAACCCGCCGCAACCAGCATCAGTCCAATAATGGCGGTCACAACAAGCGCGATGGCAGGACCTTTGACCTGTCGCAAGGCCGCGTCGCGGTTCGCGTCACTTGCGGGCTGACCGGATGCCGGGGTTTGGGATGGTTCAGGGGCCGCTGCCGCGAGCGCGGCAACGAATTCCGGGAATCCCCCGAGCGGACGAAATTCCTCGTCGCCATCCGCCTTCGTCATTGACAGTGCGTTGAGCCGCCCCTCGGCAATCCATCTGCGCATGTCTTCCGCCGAGAGCATGCCGTATTCTTTTTGGTCGCCGCCGATGATTGTGTACATAATTGCCATATTGTGTTGGACGGGAATTGGGTTATTGCATGTTCATGGGTCCCAACGCAGTGTGTCCAGTCGGGCGCCGGTTACGGCTTCTACATGACCATCTGAAAAAGCGATGACAAAAATACGCCCGTGTCCGTGGCGGGCATGGTTGAGCATCAACTCAGGACCGCCGCTGTCATTCCAGCCACCCTCAGTTTCAAAAATCAGCACGGTGTTGGGGTTGACTTTGCTTCGGTCCATGCCGTCCAGCTTCGCGTTGTAGGCGTAGTTGCAACGTTTGCTCTGGTCGCCGGCCGGACATTGAAAAACCTTATCCGAGACAACGTGAGATCGGATGGCGTCACACCAGGTCGCGGCGGGCGGAAATTGATCCTTGTTGTCGTTCGAATACATGTGCACCGCCAAGGCCAGTTGCTTTTCGTTGTTCATGCAGTTGATTTCCTGGGCCCTTTGCTTCGCCGCCGCGAACGCCGGCAACAGCATGGCGACAAAAACAGGAATCATGAACACAAAGATCGCGGACACGATCACCCCGGCCAGCGCGATGCCATTTTCCCCCACGCTGCCCCGGTTTTGCCTTCCTTTGACCAGGGCCATTACGCCAAAAATCAATCCAAATAGCGCCGTGATGCCGCAGGTAAAAACGCCCAGAATCCCCAGCACCAGCGAAGTGATGGCCAGGCCACTGGTTGTTGGGGGAATCGGCGGAGCGGCGGATTGCAAAGACGGTGGCGTGCCGGATGTGGCGGACTTGGCTGCGAGCGTGGCGGCAAATT
The DNA here is from genome assembly GCA_963764175.1 of uncultured Verrucomicrobiae bacterium. GTDB lineage: Bacteria > Verrucomicrobiota > Verrucomicrobiia > Limisphaerales > UBA11358 > UBA11358. The sequence continues at coordinate 10,428 of CAVXRE010000003.1, forward strand.
CGGGGAACGCCGAGAGCGGACGCCATTCCGCATCACTCTCCGCTTTTACCTGGGAATGCTGGCTGACCCGGCCATCAATAATCCATTGACGCAACTGTTCACCAGTCACCGGGCCATATTGTTTTTGGTCGCCTCCGATGATTGTGTAGTTTGCCATAAAATTCTTCCGCGCTTGCCGACTTCTAGTTCATCGGACGCCCCGGTGCAAGCCTGTTTCAGCGCCCCGCTTTCCGCGCCGACGCTTCCATCAGGATGAAAAACGCCTGGCCTTCCGTCGAGATGCCGGGTTGATTGAAACCCGGCGCGCCGGCCACGCCCTGGACAAATCCGAACCGATCCACCTTCGCGCGAACCGCGGCACGCATCCGGTCGGCGTGAACCAGATACTCCTCCGGCAACCACCCACCGCGAACGCTTTCATAAATGGCGTAGGCGAGCATCGCGGCCAGGTTGGTTTCGACGTACGAGGACGGATTGTCCGCCTCGTCGTAAAACAGGCCATCCGGGCGCTCATGTGCGAGGCAGCCGTCCAGAAGTTCCCGGAGCATCGCGGCCAGCCGGGCGCGGTCGGCCTGTCGGTCGGCAGGCAGCGAGCGGATGACCCGCGCGAATGCCGCGGCAGTCCAACCATTGCCGCCACCCCAAAAGGCCGGCCCGACCAAAGTTTGCTTCTTTTCCGACCAGCGATGGTGCATCAGCTTTTTGTCCGCGTCCCACAGCCGGCGATGGACGCCCAGCAATTGGGAAACGGCCGCGTCATATTCTCCGGCGGCGGCAAGAAAAGGCGGCGTGGTGAAGCTGCCGTCGGACCACATCTCGCGCGAACTGGCCTGGTGATACGGCGTGCCATCCGCAGCGCGAGGCGCACCCTTCAGCGCAAACCGGAGCATGTCATCCGCTGCCTTCACGAGCGCCGGGTCGCCAGTATGATGCGCCGACCACCAGAGGCAATCGCCCAGCATGACAGGATCGGTGGTCGAACCACCCTCAGCCGCGACGACGCCGCTTTGATTGACATGCACGAGCGAGGCGCGGACCAGGGCAATGGCGGCGTCCCGTTCACCTGCTTCGAGCAACGCCTGCCCGGCGACGCCCTGCTCCCAAGATGCGCGCTGGAATCCCATCATCGCGGACATGGCCTTGCTCACAAACGGGTCCTGCCGGAGGTTGGCGGCAAAGGCTTTGTCGGCCACATAAGCAAATTCGGGCGCGTCCCGGCCCCAAGCTTCGAATTCACACAGTGCGCACCATTTGTCGGCGGCAGGCTTCAGATCTTTCAGCACCAGCCAGCTCACCGTCCGTTCAGGAATAGAAAATTCCTGGCCGGCGGCGACCTGTTTCAATTCCAGCTTTTCCGCGGAACCGTCTGAAAATTCGACGGTGGCTTCCTGCCAGTAGGAATCGTGCGGCGCATTTTCCGGCGTCCATGCGGCACGGAGGAAAAGGGTCAATTTGTCAATTTCCACCGGCCGGCCGAAATCGAGCCGCCACCAAATGTTCGTTGCCTTTTGCGGTCCCCACGAACCGCAGCCATGCACGTCGTCGTTGCGGCAGTTGCCATCAATGGCGCAGCGGGCGGCAAACTCGCGCTGGTTGTATTCGCTGTTGCTGGTGGCGTGGGGAAACGAAACCGGCTCGCGATTGGTGGTGTCCGCAGGATTCAACGCCACGTTGCGGTAATCGGCAGCAGCCTTTCCGGGTTCGAGATAAATACCGTGGACGAGGTTCGTCTCCCCGGCTGCCATGCCTGCCGCCGCCGCCAGCGTGAAGAGGACGACGAGGAATTTCATTTTTCAAATATTGACCACGCTCACTGGTTTCGCACGAACAATTTTCCGGGCAACTGTTTCACCACCCGCTTCATCTCCAAGCCCAGCAACGCCACGCTCGCCGCCGAACTCGGCAGCCCGCTGCGGCGGATGACTTCGTCAATGGACGATTCCTCGCTGGTCAAAACGTCATAAACCTTCTGCTCGTTCCCGCCCAGTTCGAGCGCGGGCAGCCCGCCGGTTTCGCCCGGCGATGGCGGACGGTTGCTCGCCGGAAATAAATATTCGAACTCGCTCAAAATGTCCTCCGCGCCTTCGCACAGCTTCGCGCCCTTTTTGATCAAATCGTGGCAGCCCTTGCTGCGTGGCGAATCAATCCGTCCCGGCACGGCAAAAACCTGCCGGCCGTATTCCGTCGCAAAATTCGACGTGATGAGTGCGCCGCTGTGCAAATCGGCCTCGACCACCACCGTGCCCAAGGTCATGCCGGCGATAATCCGGTTGCGGATGGCGAAGGATTGTTTGTCGCCATTGCGGTTGAAGGGGAATTGAGTGATGACCGCGCCGGATTCGGCGATGCGCTCGAACAAATCCCGGTTCTCCGGCGGGAACACGACGTTAATACCGGTGCCCAGCACGCAAACTGTTCGTCCTTTTGCCGACAGCGCGCCCTGATGCGTCGCCGTGTCAATGCCGCGCGCCCCGCCGCTCACAACCGTCACGCCAACATAAGCCAGTTGATAGGCCAGCTTGCGCGCCGTCTCGATGCCATAATGCGTCGTCATCCGCGAGCCGACCATCGCCACGGCATTTTTGTCCTTCGCGGTCAGCGTGCCCTTCACGTAAAGCACCAGCGGCGGGTCGTAAATTTGCCGGAGCATTTCCGGATAATCCCCATCGGATTGAATCAAAACATGGCAGCCGAATTCCTGAATGCGCTTCAATTCGCCCGCCAGATCAACGGATTTTTCCCAATTGGAAATGGAATCGACGGTTTCCTCGCCGATGTTGCGGACGCGGAGCAACGCAGATTTTGAGGCGGAAAGAATCTTTGGTGCTTCGCCAAAATGTTCAAGCAACAGCCGCGCGCGCACCGGCCCGACGTGTTCAATGAGATTGAGCGCGATGAGCGCCTCTTGCGGTTCCACACAACTTCAATAACTATTTATGATTGTTATCGCAAGCAAAAGCTGTGCCCGGCGTTGCAATTCTCAGATTCTCTGCTACTCATGACGTGTGCCTGATCCCAGCTTGCTGCTCCTCATTCCGGCGTACAACGAGGAGCGCCGCATCGAACCGGTGCTGCGCGATTATGCGCAATTTTTCGGAAAGAATCATTCCGGCCAGTTCCAGATCGTCGTCGTGCTCAACGGTTGCACGGACAACACGCTCGGCGTCGTCCAGAAGGTCGCGGCGGAATTTCCCGCGGTTCGCGCGCTCGAATTCCGCGAGGCCATCGGCAAGGGCGGCGCGCTTATCGAAGGCCTCAAGCTCGCGGCGCACGCGGATTTGATCGGCTACACCGACGCCGATGGCGCCACGCCTCCGCGCGCCTTTCTCGAACTGGTCCGGCACATCAGCGAGGCCGATTGCGTCATCGGCTCGCGCTGGATGCCCGGCGCGGTCATCCACCAGTCACAGACCGGCCACCGCCAGTTTGCCAGCCGCGCGTTTCACATGATTGTGCAACTGTTGTTTTGGATGAACATCCACGACACGCAATGCGGGGCAAAGGTGATCAAGCGCGAGGTCGTCGAAAAAATCCATCCCTACCTGCGCATCGCCGACATGGCGTTCGACATCAATCTGCTGGTCTCCATCAAGCGCGCGGGCTTTCGCATCCTCGAAGTGCCGACCGAATGGACGGACCAGGCCGGTTCCAAAGTCATGCTGCTTCACTCCTCGCTGACGATGTTTCTTTCCGTAGTGCGGGTGCGATTGATCTACTGGCCCTTCGTTTACAAATTAATGCGCCCGCTGCGCCCGCTGGAAGGATGGGTTTACAAGAAACTCCGCGCACCGCAGCCATTGTCTTCGTCGCAAGTTCAAAGCCCAAAGTCCAAGGCCGAATAAGCGTGACTTGGAAGTTTAGACTTTGGGCTTTGGACCAAAAAAAGTGAACCAAGCGCACACTCCGAGCAGCAACACATTGAAAACGCCGAGCGTCTTCAGCACCATTATCAGGCTGTCGTGAAATTGAGTCAGCGCCAGGCCGTAAAACATAGCCAGCAACACTAGAAACGGCACGATTTGAAATCGCGAGCGCGCCAGCAAATCATTTACCAGCACGTTCGCCAGTGCCAGCGGCACCATCGCTCCCGCATACCAGGGCAGGATCGCGAGTGTTTCCGAGAGGTATTCCGGCGGAAACACAAATCTCACCACCCACGGTCCCAACAGCCACAAGCCCAAAACCCCGCAGACGACCAAAACGGCTGTTCCCGCCAAAACCAAGCCAAGCAAATTCAGGGGTTCCGCCTTCGCCGTGCTGTGGACGATTTTGGGAAACATGACCGCCGCCAGTGGCAGCACCAGCCAAAGCAGCGCGCGAGCCAGCGTTCCTGCCGCGCCGTATGTCGCCGTCCGGTCCGCGCCAAAATAGGTGTTCACGAAACTGGTATCCGCCGAGAATAAAAATTGCGTCGCGGCAAAACCGAGCATCAAGGGAATCACCTGCCGCAAAAACCCGCGCCGGTCAAACCGCTCTCCTGCGCCAGCCCACAACGACCGCGTCTGCCAGATGCCCACCGCCGTTGCCGCCAGCAATCCGATGAAAACCGCCGTCATGATGCCCGCCGCCATGCCGTGCAGCACGAACACGATGAACACGGCCGCCGACACCCGAAAGACAGCATTGAAAATGTTGACCCAGCCGAGCCACAGAAAATTTTGCTGCCCCTGCATGACGCCGGCGAACAGCGGCATCAGGAGGGAAAACAACATCACCAGCAGCAGCAGCCACAACGCGGTCGGATTGGACAGGTGCCAGTTGGCCACAATCCGCCCCTGGAAACACAACGTGACCGCCGAGGCAATCAACCAGAACAACAGCGTGCCCAGCCAGGCCGCGCGGATGGTGCTCCGCAATTGCCGGTCACGTCCCGTCGCCAGTGCATTCGCCGTCTGCTGCGTGAATACCATCTGGAAGGGAATCGTCGGGACCAGGTTCACGACGGAAAACAGCGTGATGAGCACCCCGTATTCGCTTGCCGGGATTTTTTTGGAGAGGAAATGGATGCCCAGCATCACCGCGCCGCTCGCCATCGTCGCCAGCATCAGCCACCCGCTCTGACGGAAAAATGCGGCGTGATGCGATGCCTTTTCAGTTTGGGCGTCGGACATTGGCGTTGGACAATACGAAAACCCGGCGGGTCACGGAAGCGATTTCAGAAAGTTCAAAAGCAGATTTTTGCCGCGTTCCAGCGACGCCAGCGAAATCCACTCGTCCGCCGTGTGCGCCTGCGCGATGTCGCCGGGGCCGAACACCACGCTGGGAATGCCGCCCGCCGCCAGCACCGCCGCGTCGCAAAAATAATCCACACCCGCCGGTTTTGGCTGTCCGGCGCTCCGCAAAAATTGCCGGACAAGCGGCAGACTGGGACTGGTTTCCAGCGGCAGGCACGGCGCCAGTTTCACGCTGGAAATTTTCGCGGACAAATTCGCCGTGTTCAGGAGCGCGGCGATTTCACGGCGAACGCCGGCTTCCGTCTCACCCGGCAACGTCCGCCGGTCAATCGTAATCGCGCAGCGGCCGGGCACGATGTTGGGCTGGGCGCCGCCGCAAATCATTCCGACATTCACCGTTGCCATGCCGAGCAGCGGGTGTTTTCGTTTCCGCAACCGCGCGGCATAGCTCGTTTCGAGCACATCCACGATGCGCGCCATTTCGTGCACGGCATTCCTGCCAAGCTGCGGCGTTGCGCCATGCGCCGCCTTGCCGCGCGTTTCGAGCCGCAACCACAAGCTGCCCTTGTGCGCGGTGACCACCTGCAATCGCGTCGGCTCGCCGACAATCGCCAAATCAGCCTTGAACCCGCGCGCCGTCAGCGCGCGTGAACCGGCCTGCGCGTTTTCCTCGTCCACCAGGCCGGCAAAAACAATTTCAGTTTCCTGCGGACGCGATTTTGTTTTCGTCAGTTCGCAAAGGGCGGTGAGCATGGCGGCGACGGAACCTTTCGTGTCGCACGCGCCGCGCCCGTGCAGCCGCCCATTTTTCCGGCGGGGCACGAATTGCGATTCGTCGGCGCCGACGGTGTCGAGGTGCGGCGCGAGCAAAATGGTCCGGCGGATTTTGTTCCGCGGGAGCAGCCGGGCAACGAGATTTGAACGACCGGAAAAAACCTTTTGGAATTCCACTTCCAGCCCGGCGCGAGCGGCGGTGGCGGCCAGGAAATCCGCCACATTCCTTTCGCCAAAATGACGGGCTTGCCGCGCTGAAGCTGCGTCGGGCGGAACGAAGGCGGGGTTCACGCTGGGGAGCGCGATCAGTTCGGCCAGAAGTTTTTCCGTGCGCATCATTTGCCGCAGAATGTCACAGCCAAAAGCTCTTTGCCACTTTCTTCGCGGAGCACGGCAACAGCCGCCTTGCGAAAAACATGGAAGGTTCAAAAACGCTTCCGGTGTGGACACGGCGTAATTTTGGTTTAATTTGGGCCGTGAACGGGGGCGGATATTCATAATGAGCGAACCCAAATTAAATACTCACCAGAAGGCGTTGCAAATCAACCTCGACGCCACCCGATACGGCACTTTTGCCGAAATCGGCGGCGGACAGGAGGTCGCCGGCAATTTCTTTCGCGTGGGCGGCGCGGCGGGCACGGTGGCCAAGACCATTTCGGCGTACGACATGGAGGTGAGCGATGCCATTTACGGCCCAGCCGAGCGTTACGTGAGCCGCCAGCGCCTGCAGGCGATGCTGGATTACGAATGGAATCTGCTGTTGCAACGCCTCGACAAGACGCGCGGTGACCGGAACACGTTTTTTGTTTTCGCCAACACCGTGGCCACGCACAGCTATTCCCGCCAGGATGACGGCCACGGCTGGGTCGGCGTGCGTTTTCAAACCCGCCCGCGCGAGCAGTCGTCGGAAATCATCATCCACGTGCGGATGCTCGACCACGAAAACATCCGCGAACAGGAGGCGCTCGGCGTCCTCGGCGTGAACCTGATTTATGGGGCGTTTCACCTGCACGGCGGCCCGGCCAAACTCATCGGCTCGCTCATGGACAACCTTTCGCGCGAACGCATCGAGGTGGACATGATCAAATTGTCCGGACCGCGCTTCGCCGGCCTGGACAACCGGCTGATGGCGCTGCAGCTCGTGGAACAACAGCTCACGGACACCGCAATGTTCACCGCCGGGGGCGAGACGGTCGTCGCCGGCGAGGTGCTCTACAAAAAGCCCGTGCTGGTCGAGCGCGGCAGCTTTCGCCCGTTCACGAATGCGATGCTCGACATGCTGGAGCGCGCGCAGGAACAGTTTCTCCAGGAGGAATCCCTGAAAGGTGAACTGCCGGTGGTCATCACGGAAATGACCCTGAACCGGCTGCAGACGGGCAATGCCATTGATCACCGGGATTTCCTCGATCGCGTGGACACGCTGAGCGCGCTCGGGAAGACCGTGCTCATTTCGAATTTTTTCCGCTACCACCGCCTGGTGATGTATCTCTCCAAATACACGCGCAAGACCATCGGTCTGCCGCTGGGACTGGTGCGGTTGCGCGACGTGATGAACGAAAGCTTCTATACCGACCTTGAGGGCGGTTTGATGGAATCGCTGGGCCAGTTGTTCAAGAACGGCGCGAAACTTTATGTCTATCCTTCATTGGAATGCAACACCGGCAAGCTCACCACGGTGGAAAACCTGGAAGTCGCGCCGCACCTGCGCCATTTGTACACGCACCTCGTCGAGAACCGGTTTGTGGAAAACATCCGCAATTATAATCCGGCCTGTCTGAGCATCTACTCCCGCGATGTGCTCGAAAAAATCAAGGCGGGCGATGCTTCCTGGGAAAAACTCGTCCCGCCGCCGGTGGCTGAAGTCATCAAGACCAAGCGATTGTTCGGGTGGAGCGAGAACCCCGCGGCGGCGGCACGCTGACTGACGCAAACCCGGCAGCCCAACAATTGAACAGGAACGGGGAGCCTGCGGTTTTTGAGCGTTGAAAGCCGCTGGCATTTTTGCGCGCGGCGGTTTATTGGTAAGCCCGTATGAAAAATTTGATTCCCGTTCTTCTGGCTTTAAGCTGTGCCATGACCGTTCGCGCAGCCATCCACACCGAAACCGTCGAATACAAACAGGGCGACGCCACGCTCGAAGGCTTTGTCGCGTACGACGACGCGATCCAGGGCAAACGCCCCGGTGTGCTCGTCGTGCATCAATGGATGGGGCTGACCGATTACGAAAAGCACCGCGCGGAGATGCTCGCCCGACTTGGCTACGTCGCGTTTTGTGCGGACATTTACGGCAAAGGAGTCCATCCGCAAAACACCGCGGAAGCCGGCGCGCAGGCGGGCAAATACAAGAACGACCGGCAGCTTTTGCGAGCCCGCGTCAACGCCGGCCTGGACGCATTGCGGCAACAGCCGCTGGCGGATCCCGACCGCATCGCGGCCATTGGCTATTGCTTCGGCGGCACGACCGTGCTGGAACTGGCCCGCAGCGGTGCGGACATTGGCGGCGTCGTTTGTTTTCACGGCGGACTGGATGCGCCCAATCCGGACGACGGCAAAAACATCAAATGCAAAGTGCTGGTCTGCCACGGTGCGGATGATCCCTTTTCATCCCCACAAGACATCGCCGCTTTGGAAGACGAAATGCGCAAGGGCGGTGTGGACTGGCAGCTCATCAAATACGGCGGCGCGGTCCATTCCTTTACCCAGCCCATGGCAGGCAATGACAATTCCAAAGGCGCGGCCTACAACGAAAAGGCGGACAAGCGTTCGTGGGAGGCCATGAAGCAGTTCTTCGCCGAAATTTTCAAATAATTTTTCGGGAGGGATGGCGTGTCGCCGTCCCAACATTTGGGTCGCCAGCATGGCAACCCTTCCAAACAACATGCGCATCACCGGCGGCAAAGCAGCGCGGCGGATTCTGAAAGTTCCCAAGGGACTTGCCGTCCGCCCGACGCCCGACCTCGTCAAGCAGGCGGTTTTCAACAGCCTCGGCGAGCGGGTCGTCGGCACGCGGGTCTTGGAATTGTTCGCCGGTTCCGGCGCGCTGAGTCTGGATTGCCTGAGCCGCGGCGCGGTGTCGGCGGTGTGCGTCGAGAAATCGCACCGGCACGCGGAATTCATCCGCGGCAACGCGGCCACCGCCGGCTGCGCGGAAATTCTCGAAGTCCGCACCCAGGACGTGTTTCCCGCGGTGCATCAGCTCGTCGAAAGCGGCAGGCAGTTTGATTTGATTTTTGCCGACCCCCCGTACGGCGAAAAAAACACCGGTCACCGCTCCACTTCATTTGCGCAGCAACTGCTCGACGACGTAAACGTGCCGAAGCTGCTCATGCCGGGCGGACGATTCATTCTCGGTCATGCCCGGCGCGACACGCTGGAAATCGTCGCGCCGTGGCACGAAGTGAAGGCGCTCAAGCACGGCGACAGCATGATGCGGTTTTTGGAAATTAAAACCGTGGCAGCGGATGTCAGTCCGCCCTGATCAAAAATTGAGCCGGCGCACCCCGGCTGCTACGAGGCTTCCTCCACCGCCTCGCGAATGACATTTTTGAATTTCTCAACGCCCTGGTCGAACGCGGCGGCGATGGGCAGCACGGACACCTTGCGGATTTTCTTTTTGAACTGCTTCAAATTTTCCTCCGCCACCGGCTCGTCCATTTTGTTCGCCACGACGTGGCGCGGCTTGTCGAGCAGGGCCGGATCGTAAAGTTTCAGTTCGTTGAGCAATTGCTGGTGGTCGTCCCACGGCGCACGGCCATCCGTGCCGGCCATGTCGAGCAGCAGCACGAGGATTTTGCAGCGCTTGATATGGCGCAGAAACGCGTGGCCAAGTCCGACGTTCTGGTGCGCGCCTTCGATCAATCCCGGCACGTCGCAAACCGTGAGCCGGTGAAAGTCGGCGTATTCCAAAATGCCGATTTGCGGATGCAGCGTGGTGAATGGATATGGCGCAATCTTCGGCCGGGCCTTGGAAATGGCCGTGAGCAGCGTGGACTTGCCCGCATTTGGATAACCGACCAGCCCGACCTCGGCCATGATGCGCAGCTCGAATAAATAATTGCCTTCGCCGCCCGGCTCGCCCGGCTGGGCAAAGCGCGGTGTCTGGCGCGCAGCCGTGGCAAAATTGCGATTACCCAGGCCGCCGCGACCGCCTTTGCACAGAACGAATTGCTGGCCATGGCTGGTGAGATCGGCGACCAGTTCGCCTTTTCCCGGGTCGCCGGCGGGAAATTCCCCCGCGTCTTCCTTCGATAAATCAATTTCCTGCGCCATTTCGCCACCCGCGCTGCGAATCAACGGCCGTTTGCCCGTGCTGATTTTGAAAACGGGTTGTTCGTCCGCATCCTCATCCTCGTCCTCCGTTTTTTTTGTTCCGACGGGTGGCGTGGTGTCCGCGAGCCGCCATACGAGCGTGCCGCAGGGGACCTTGACGATGAGGTCTTCTCCGGCGTGGCCGTCCATGCCTTTGCCGAGGCCGGGCCGGCCATCCGCCGCGACGAGCCGCGGCTGGTAATACTGCGCGATGAGGTTGTTGAGGTCGTGGTCGGCCTGCAAAATCACGCTGCCGCCGCGACCGCCGTTGCCGCCGCTCGGCCCGCCCTTGGGCACGAACGCCTCGCGATGGAACGCGATGCAGCCTTTGCCACCGTGGCCCGCGCGCGCGTAAATTTTGATTTCGTCAACAAACATGTGTCAGCATTCTTAGTCCCGCTCGTAATCCTGAACCCGATCCATGGCCGGTGCGGCCTCGACTGCGGCCACCGAAATGAAGAAATAAAAAAAAGGCGAGGCGCCTGGCCTCGCCCTGAAATTCAGTTGCGCCGTTTAATTCTTCGCGGCGGCGGGTTCGGCCACGACGTTTACGCGGGTGCTGTTCTTGTCGAACTTCACCTTGCCGTCCACGAGCGCGAAGAGCGTCCAGTCGCGACCAGTGCCAACGTTCTGGCCGGCGACAAATTTTGTGCCGCGCTGCCGGACGATGATGCTGCCGGCGGTGACAAATTCCCCGCCAAATTCCTTTACGCCCAGCCGTTTGCTGGCGCTGTCGCGGCCGTTGCGGACGCTGCCTTGACCTTTCTTATGTGCCATAAAAAACTAATGGTTGAAAGTTGAGAATCGGGATGTGTTGCGATCAGGCTTTGATTTCCTTGATCTTCACCACCGTCAGTTCCTGACGATGGCCGATGCTTTTGTGATAGCCTTCACGGCGTCGCATCTTGAACGTGAGCTTTTTCTCGCCGCGTTTGTGCTCGACCACGTCGGCCAGCACGCTGGCGCCGCTCACCGTGGGCGAGCCGACCGCGACCTTGCCGTCGCTGTTCACCAGCAACACACGGTCAAACGTGACCGGTTTGCCGGCCTCAACGGCCAGGCGTTCGATTTCCAACGTGTCGCCAGCGGCCACACGATACTGTTTGCTTCCGGTTTCTAAGATGCAGTAGCCCAACATAAAATTCAGTTCTATAGGATATGCAAACAGTCGGCTATTGCAATCATAAAAATGTAAACGTTTTCAGCTATGCCCGCTGGTCTAGCGACGCGCAGAGTGACGGGGATTCCCTGCGCAGGCAAACCAAGATGGCTGAAAGTTGGTGCGCGGCCAGAGGCTTGACCTTGACCGACAGCGCCAAGGACGAGGGCATATCCGCTTGGAATGGCAAGAACCGTGGTGAAGGCAGCGGATTATCCAAACTCCTCAAGCGCGTTCAATCTGGCGATTACCTACTGGTCGAAGACAACGACCGTTTGAGCCGACAAGATTGGCTCACCCACATGAATTTTCTGCGCGACATCACCAGCAAAGGATGCACCGTTGTCACGTTATCCAACGGAAATGAAATCGACTCGGAACGCTTTAAGAACGACCCCGGTTGTTTCCTGCCTGCTGTTTTAAGCGCGCACTTGGGCCATAGTGAAAACGAAAAAAAGTCTGAGCGTATAAAGGCGTCGTGGAAAGCTCGGAAAGACAGGATGGCCAAGGGGCAGGCGGCGAATATGCACTTACCTTGTTGGCTGGCATGGGACAGAGACGTGGGCCAGCCGGTGCTTGTCCGGGACAACGCCACGGTCATCAAAAAAATGTTTACACTGGCGCTGGCAGGATCAGGCTGCCAGACAATTGCACGGTACCTGCACAAAGAAGGTGTGAAGTTAATTGTGAAGGGCAAGCGCCGCGAGCGCCGGTTGACACTAAGTGCCCCGTATGTTTGGCGCACGCTGCGCAATAAGCTGGCAATCGGCCACGGCATTTACGTCCAGCCGCAGCAGCCCGGAGTTTATCCGCCTGTTGTAGACGAGAAAACCTTTTATGCCGTCCAGCGGCGGCTCGATTTAAATAAGCACCAGACGGCCAAGCGGACAACAAGTACGCCGAGCTTGTTTACGGGCATCGCGTTTTGCGGCAAATGCGGTGGCCCGCTATGCCGGTTCACCCAAATTCGCAATGGCAGGAATTATCGGTATCTGGTTTGTAGTAACACTTATCATAAGCATGGCCATTGTGGCATGACGGCCACACGCTACGACGCACTGGAAGATACTTTTATCCACTTGCTGGGCCAGACCGATCTGGTGCGCCAAGCCTTGGCCAACAACCAGCGACCAGCGCCGAGCGCATTGGATAGCCTCTCAGGCCAATTGGCCGATGCCCAACAACAGATTAAAAAGTTGATGACCTTGATTGCGGATGACCCCAACCCGTCCAAAATTGTTTACGAGACCATGAAAAGGGAAGAGGCAAGAGCGGCGGGCTACAGTCAGCAAATTGAAGTTGAGAAATACAGATTGTGGGCCGAGTCGCCGCCGTTGGATGGGTATTCAGAATTTTGCGAGCGGTTTGCTGGCCACATGAAGCAACCTGAGTTTCGACTCGAAATCAGGTCGCTTCTACACAATTTCGTTTCGCGCGTTGTGGTCAGGCTGGGTGAAAAATCATATTCGGTGTGGTTTAAAGGTGCTACGCATCCAATTGAAGTAAAATTTAATCGGGTGGGTTGGAGCTATTCACCAGCACCGGCGTGGGTCTTTGGCCATCGAATTCCTCAAGGCAGCAATATTATCGGGTAGCCTGAAGGCAGATTGCGGCCCAACAGCGCCGCTGAAGTCAACACTGCTGCGGCTGATGCCACAGCGTCCTGCAATGTAGCAGCGGTCTTTTTAACCACCCAGTCAGTTTGTAGACACGCCGATCACATTCGACCCCAGCGCGCTTTGGGGTCGGAAGTAGCCGAGTGCAAGCAGGTGTGGAGCAGTTGAAACGGTAGCATCCCCACTTGTATACTTTTTGATAACCCCAATGTTTTCAATGGTTTTGCGACGATAACAACCACATTGAAAGCGCACTTAGTTCCTCGCATCACGACCCGACATACGTTTTTCACGCGACCACGTTCTTATCAGGTGTATGTAAAAGAGCGGGATAACCCCCGCCCACAAAGGAACGCAAATGAATGATATAGACATGAAAAATCGTGAAGCGTTGCAAGCGCCCGAAGGATTCGTCGGAAAGGCTGAGGTTGCTCGGCGGACAGGCAAGAGCATCCGTACGATTGACAGTTGGATGCGTGACGGTTTAGTGCCGTTCATCAAGCTCAACAGGTGCGTGCTTTTCAGGTGGGCGGATGTTGAACAACACATTGTAGCAAACTTTCAAATAATCAGGCCGCACAAAACGGGGAGGACGAATGCCAAATTTCAACCCCGTTCAATCGAGAAGATCATGAAACCAACCATCACTCCATAATGCTCCATGAACACACAAGCTCTGCCGCAATTGTGCTGCCGGTGTCGCAACCGTGGCATCAACGGGAAGCTAAAAATGCCGAATGAAGGGCGGTTTTTTGCCAGTAAAAAATACAACCATCCGCCAATCTGGGTCTGTAACAATTGTCTACAACATCCAGTTCGTCAGCGCCGTCCCGGACAGGAATCCCCGGCAGAGCGTGAGGTCAGCATTGCCTTACAGGTCTTCGGGGAGCAATTTATTCCTGAATTCCAGCTTGGGCCATTCCTGTACGATTTCGCATTTCCTAAGCTCAAGTTGCTCATGGAGGTTGATAGCTGGACTTGGCATCACAGCCGTAATCGCCGTATACGCGACGGTCGAAAGGTGTCATTTGCTCACGAAGCTGGTTGGGAGTTTCGTCGGCTTAAAGTTGGCCCCAAGCTTGGTAAACGAGCTTGCAATACCGTACGGGAGATGCGTTTGATCAAGATCAAGAAAACATGGGGCGAAGACGATACGTTAGCACGAGACATTTACGAAGTAACATACGACGGCAATGAATGAATTTACGTCTGCCCTTGGACTGTTTTTAAGTCAAGCGGCTCGTCCGTGCCAGCGGACGGTCTGAAAGATACTGGTCTGCCTGCGCCGCCCGGCAGTGTAAATGGCGGTGGTCATAGTGCTCCGTGCCATAGGTGAGTACCAGCGCCGAGTTTATGCCTGTCCAGTGATAGGAAGCCGAGAATACGGCAAGCGAACAGGCACGATCAGCACCGACATGCCATAGTCTTAAACAGTTGGCTTGGAACCTTCGTGTTCCGGTGCGCCTGCCTCCGACATCCGCAGGCTGTCAGGCGTCGTCCGGCGCAATTGTTGCGGACGGGAAACGGCGCTTCGTGCGTGGCGTAAACTGACATTCGGCGTTAAGCGTGACAACGACAACAAATGTTTAAGTCCGTCCGATCAGGCTGCGACCGTTACCGCGTCCGGTTATTGGCTATCCGCTGACACCAAAGGCCCGCCCGCTTCAATGCGGGCAAGAGTACCAATGCTGCAACGCAGCAACATTGACTCCTCTGGTTTGACCGGTGGAATTCCGGCTCCGACCGAACAATCAATGCGCGAAATCCTCGCCAACAGGTTTGGCGGGGTTGAAAAAAGTTGAGCCAGTGTCTGCTTGCAACGCATCGGCCTGCTCGAACATAAAAGTTGCAGCGGTCATTTACGGTCATGACCTAAATTATTGTATACGACTGTCGCCGCCCTGTTTTGGTATCCAGTCCGTCAGGTGGACAGGCTAAATTGGATTTAACGAATCCGATCCCCCCTTTTGTCACGCCCCAAACCGTTGCGGTTAACCTCTGCGTGCCGCCCGGTTTAATCATCACATGCTGTACTTACGGTAGAGTGAAGACAGACATAATGGGGGCGGTGTGCAGCGAAGCGGAACGCACACCGCCCGGTTAAGACGGCGAATTCTGTCCCCATGTTTGGCACAAACCCATAAGGGCAATTGCCGAGCTTTGCATATTAAGATCGGCACATGTCGCCGCCCTTTGGGCGATGGCGGCTGCCAAAACTCAGCGTAGGACGGGTGGTGATCTTTAAATTCATGTGTTGACGATTTCGTGTTTTATTCACGACCGCTGCAAACGGAGCGGACGTTTTATTTTACCTTCGCTGCGCGAAGGTAATGTAGCCATCACCCATCGGCAGATTAAAAGGTGCGTATACGGTGGCTGGCGTGCCCCACAACACGCCGGAATCGGGGGATGGCTACCATGGTGGCTCCCGCAGTCAACCCTGCTGACCGCTCAGCCGTCGTCCATTGGCACACTGCCACTGCTGAAAATTAGAGTGGGAATATTCTATTCTATCCGCTAGTAATTTTATGTTGAAAAAATCGTGTATTATTCGCGACCGCTGAAAAAGCAGTGCAGTTTGATTTTGCCTTCGCCGCCCGGCGTCGAAGGCACTGTAACTACGCTTTGACTTTGGGCGATGCCGCACACCCCCAAAAATGCCCGTTTTTGACCTTCGATGACGGCCCATCGTCCGTAATAGCCGAGGATCATCACCCGGCTGATTTGAAGGGTCAACCCACGCGGTTACATACCGCAAAATTCACAGTTACGTCTGGAACTGAACCCAGTTCAAGGATTTTTTCCCGGCACGTCGCCGAAATTTTCTGTTCTTCCAGAGCATGAATCATGTCGTTGCGGTGAAGGTTGCCCATGATGTGTGCCGGGAAATCTTGGCGCTCACGAAGTTGAACTGGAATAGTTGTGCGTTCGGCAGCAGCTTGCCCATCACGGTCCGCTTTGCGCGTGACGTAGGGAAAATCCTGACGGAACTGCCGAGCGGTGTGAGGCCGCAGACGAAATACAAATTTTATATGTGAAGCGGGGCAACCACCGCCTGCCACTATAAAGTGCCGACCTTCCCGACTGTCTTCGCCAAATGCAACTCTCCCTTTGCAATCGACGTTCGTCGCGTTAATCTCGCTGGCATGGCGGAGACCAATAATGCGGCGGCCAAGACCCAGCACCCGCTCGCCGTCACCCGGACGGAACTGGTTTGGGAAGGCAAATATGACAGCGCGGGCAACCGCGTCGCGCCGTTGCGCGTGGCGCTGCCGTTTCAAACGGTCGAGACGGTCAATGAATCGGCGGCGGACCGGCGGCACACGCTGGAACTTTTCGGGCAGCACCGGCAATCCGAATGGCGCAACCGGCTGATTTGGGGCGACAAGAAATATGTGCTGCCGTCGCTGCTGGCCGAGTTCGCGGGCAAGGTGAACCTGATTTACATTGACCCGCCATTCGACACCGGCGCGGATTTTTCCTTCACCGCCAGCGTGCCGAATCATTCCGACGAGGAGGATGACGACGCGGCCACGTTCACCAAAGAGCCGAGCATCATTGAACACAAAGCCTACCGCGACACTTGGGGACGCGGGCTGGATTCCTACCTGTCATGGTTTTATGAAACCGCCGTGTTGCTCCATGAGCTGCTTCACGAAACAGGCAGCATTTATGTGCATCTGGACTGGCACGTTGGACATTACGCCAAGATTATTCTGGATGAGATATTCGGCGATCAGGCGTTTGTAAATGACATTACTTGGATGCGTTCACATGCTCATGGCGACACCGGACAGGGAGCTAAACACTTTGGTAGGGTTACAGACAGAATTCTTTTTTACACGAAATCAGAAGATTCGACTTGGGTTTCTCAATATGAACCTTATTCCGAAGAAGCATTAAAGCGCGACTATAAATATCAAGAACCTGATGGGCGCGTATATCGGCTTGTTCCTGTGGACGGGCCGGGTGGGGCGGCAAAAGGTAATCCAACGTATGAATTTCTTGGGATAAAAGGTTCGTGGCGGTATTCCAAAGAAAAGATGCAGGCATTTTACGACAAAGGTCTGGTTGTTGTTTCAAAGACCGGAAAGAGCATGAGTCGCAAAATGTATTTGGATGAAGCCAAGGGTCGTTCCGTTACAGACCTTTGGGATGATGTCTGGCGCGTGTCACCGACTTCTAATGAACGAGTTAATTACGCAACGCAAAAACCTGAATCCCTGCTTGAACGCATCCTCAAAACATCATCAAACGAAGACGATTTGGTATTTGACTGCTTTTGTGGCAGCGGCACGACGGCGGTAGTAGCGGAGAAGTTGAAACGCCGTTGGATTGCTTGTGATCTTGGCCGGTTCGCAATTCACACTTCACGCAAGCGGTTGCTTTCTATTCCCGGCGTGCGACCGTTCATCGTCCAGAACCTCGGCAAATACGAGCGGCAGTTGTGGCAGCAGGAACAATTTAGAAATCAGGAGTCAGAATCCAAAGGCAAAGCGAAGGCGGAAGCGCGGCAGCGGGATTATGTGAATTTCATTTTGGGGCTTTACCAAGCCAAGCCGTTGAACGGTTATTCGTGGTTGCATGGGGTGAAGGGCGGGCGCATGGTTCACGTCGGCGCGGTGGACGCGCCGGTGAGCGTGGGCGACGTGGCGCAAATCGCGGCGGAGTTCAAACGCGCCGTCGGCACGGGCAAGGACGCGCCCAAAACGAACGGCGTGGACGTGCTGGGCTGGGATTTCGCCTTCGAGTTGAACGAAGTCGCCAAGCAACAGGCGGCACTGGCGAACATTCAAATGCGGTTTCTCCGCATCCCGCATGATGCGATGGACAAGCGGGCGGTGGAGCAAGGCGACATTCATTTCTTTGAACTGGCCGCGTTGTCCGTGGAAACGAAGGCGGACAAGCGCGAGGTTAAGTTGACGCTGACGGATTTTGTGATTCCGCCGGATGACGTGCCGGAAGACGTGCGGCGCACGGTAAAGCATTGGAGCCAGTGGGTGGATTATTGGGCGGTGGACTGGGACAACAAGGGCGACACGTTCCACAACGAGTGGCAGACCTACCGCACGCGCAAACAGCCGAAACTGGATTTGGAGACGAAGCACACCTACGACGAGCCGGGCGAATACACGGTGGTCGTAAAGGTGATTGATATTCTCGGCAACGACACGACCAAGACGGTGAAGGTAAAAGTGAAATAGCAGAAAACCCTTTGTTTATAGCGTTGTCAGAGAGCGCCACATTGGGCAAGTGAAGCAGACTGAAATAAGGGTTTTCTTATTTCATTTTTTTTATTTAATTGAAATAAGATTTTTGCTATCTCAAGGTTCTGAAATAGTTATGGATGTTGCAAAATTCAACAAAAGTCCGGCAGGAAAGGTTAAAAAAACGCCGCAAAATTATTGGGCATTTGTGCCAAACTCATTGCCGCCGCCAGTGGTTTATACGCCAGCGTTGGTGGCCTTGTTGTCGGAAGCCGACCGTGCTTTGGGCGCATTGGAAGGAATGGGCAAAATCCTGCCGAATGCGGACTTGTTGGTGATGCCCTACATGCGGCGGGAGGCGGTATTGAGTTCGCGCATCGAAGGAACGCAGGCATCTTTGTCGGATTTGTTTCTATTTGAGGCCGCCAAGACCGAACCACCAGAGTCGTCAGATGTGAGAGAGGTGTCGAATTATGTTTCAGCGATGCGGCATGGTTTGAAGAGATTGCCTGAACTTCCTTTGAGCAAACGTCTGGTGCGGGAGATTCACGAAAAATTGATGAGGGGTGTGCGCGGGCAGGAGCAAACACCGGGAGAATTTCGCAACCGGCAAAATTGGGTTGGTCCAAAAAACTGTCGCCTTGAAGACGCGGTTTATGTGCCTCCGCCTGTTGATGAAGTGGACACGCTGCTGGATGACTGGGAGAAATTCGCGCATAAGCAAGCTCAGATGCCTCCACTCATTCAGTGTGCTATTCTGCACAGTCAATTTGAATCAATTCACCCGTTTCTTGATGGTAACGGGCGGGTTGGGCGACTGCTGATCACGCTTTTTTTGTGTGAACGAGGACATTTATCGCAGCCACTTCTTTATTTAAGCGGATACTTGGAGAGAAACCGGAGCGCATACTACGAATGCCTTCAACAAGTCAGGGAAGTTGGTGATTGGATCGGCTGGATTGAATTCTTTCTCCATGCGGTATCTCAACAGTCATCCGACGCAATTGAGTGCGCAAATCGAATTTTGAAGCTGAAAGAAGCCTATCGAAGCCGATTGCAAAAGAAATGGTCATCCGCTGCAATTTTGACCTTGTTGGACGGCCTGTTTCTTAATCCATACGTTACCGTGGGTAATGCAGCAGAACGAATGGGCGTGTCCTACAATGCAGCGCAAAACGCTTTGGACAAGCTGGCGGTGCTGAAAATCGTCAAGGAGATAACGGGACAAAAGCGGAATCGAATTTATTGCGCGCAGGAATTGTTGCGTGTAATCGAAAGCGCAGATTCAAAGAAAGACTGATTGTGCCACGCAAACGCAAAGACGAAACCGCGCAGCTTGGACTTTTGGAAGCAAAAGTTTCAACCGCGCCGTGCGTGCCGGGCATCCGCGAGAAGGTTAAAGCGTGGCGCGACGGTGGATACAAGGGTGCGACGGACACGACGCGGCTTTTGTTGAATCACTGGTTTTGCACCGATCACCGGCAACCGAACGGCTTCAAATTCAAATACCACTATTTCCAACGCGAGGCGGTCGAGACGCTGATTTTTCTTTATGAAGTGGCGAACATCCGGCGGCACAAAAATCTGGTGGAGACATTTGCCACGCGGCGTGATTTGCGCCTGCTGCAATATGACGAGTTTGCCCGTTACTGCGTGAAGATGGCGACGGGCAGCGGCAAAACCAAGGTCATGTCGCTGGCGGTTGCGTGGCAGTTTTTCAACGCGGTGGCGGAAGCGCGGGATGATTTTGCCAAGACGTTCCTACTCATCGCGCCAAACGTGATTGTGTTTGAACGGTTGCGGACGGATTTTGAAGGCGGGCAGATTTTCAACACCGATCCCGTTATTCCAAACGAGCTTCGCGTCTATTGGGATTTCCAATGTTACATGCGCGGCGAAAGCGAGCGGGCGGGTTCGCTGGGGGCGTTATACCTGACCAACATCCAGCAATTTTACGAGCGGCAGGAAAATGGTTCGGATGAACCGGACGCGCTGGCGGCTGTGCTGGGTTCAAAACCGCCCGCCGAAAAATTGGCGGTGGAGGACATTGACAAGCGAATCATTGCGCGGGGCGGCACGCTGGCCGTGCTGAACGATGAGGCGCACCACACACACGACGAGGAAAGCGAATGGAACAAAATCATCCGCCAGTTGAACAAGGATGTTCCGAAAGGCTTGGCCGCGCAGTTTGATTTCACGGCCACGCCGCGCCATAGCAAGGGGCAGTTGTTTTCGTGGACGATCTTCGATTATCCGCTCAAACAGGCAATTCTGGACAACGTGGTGAAACGGCCATTGAAGGGCATCGCCAAAGGGATTGCGGAGCAACGGTCGGACATCGCCAGCACGCGCTATCAGGCATACTTGGCGGCGGGTGTCGAGCGGTGGAGGGAATACCGTGAGCAGCTAAAGCCTCACAATAAAAAGCCGGTGTTGTTTGTGATGATGAACGACACGGAAGACGCGGACGACGTGGGCGACTGGCTGCAAAAGAAATATCCGTCCGAATTTAGCGGTGAAAAATTGCTGGTGATTCACACGGACAAGTCCGGCGAGGTTTCAAAGAAAGATTTGGACAAAGCGCGCACGGTTTCGCGTCAGGTAGATCACGAAGCCAGCCCGGTGAATTGCATTGTTAGCGTGCTGATGTTGCGCGAAGGCTGGGACGTGCAGGGGGTGACGGTCATCGTCGGGCTGCGACCTTACACTTCCAAGGCGAACATCCTGCCGGAACAAACGGTCGGGCGCGGCTTACGCTTGATGTTTCGCGGCTCCGGCTCCGGCTATATCGAGCATGTGGACGTGATTGGCAATAACACGTTCATCGAGTTTGTGGAGCAATTGGAACGCGAGGAAGAATTGCAGTTGGAAACTTTTGAAGTCGGCAAGGAAAAGGTGGTGATTGTCACCGTCGCGCCGGACGAAAAGAAAAAGGACAAAGATATTCCCATTCCGGTTTTAAGTCCCGTCCTGACGCGCAAAAAGTCTCTGGCAGAAGAAATTGCGGAAATGGACGTGAGCAAATTCGCGTGTCCGGTTTTGCCGCGCAAAGCGGGCGATGCGGTTGCGAAGATGTTCCGTTACGAAGGTTACGACATCATCACGCTGCAAAAGCTGATTGAGCGGCAATACAAAATCCCCGAACCGCAGACGGCGGATGAAGTGATCGGGTATTACGCCCGGCGCATCGCGCAAGATGTGAAACTGCCGTCGCAATTCTCCGCGCTCGCACCAAAGGTGCGGGAGTTTCTGGAAAAGAAGGCGTTTGGTCAGCCGGTTGACTTGAATGAACCGGCGATATTGAAGGCGATAAGCAGCAACGTCGCGCAATACGTCACGATCAAAACTTTTGTCGAGGCGCTCCGCAAGTTGGTGCTGTCGGAACTTGAACCGCAACTGCTACACGCAGGGCGTGCATTGTCCGAGACGCCGCCGTTCCCGTGGTCACGTCCGACAATAAAGGCGAGCAAGTGCGTTTTCAACCTCGTGCCGTGCGACAATGAATTTGAAAAGGAGTTCGCGCATTTTTTGGAAAAGGCGGACGACGTGGTACGGTTTGCTAAGCTGCCGGAGCAATTTGGTTTTGCGATTGAATACACTGACAACGCGGGCAACTTCCGCCATTACGAGCCGGATTTTGTGGTGCTGACAAACGACGGTACGCATCACATTGTCGAGACGAAAGGATTGGAAGACGTGAACGTGGCCAACAAAGACCGGGCCGCACAGTTATGGTGCGAGAACACGACGCGGCTCACCGGCAAGCCGTGGGCTTATATGAAGGTGTTGCAATCCGAATACAACAACCTTCAGGCGACGCAATTTTCCGATTTGCTGGTTTTGGGTGGACGGCAACTCTTGTAAAGAATTTCGGTAAATCTTAGCCCGTGCAAACGTACACGCCCCCCCAAAAACCCAAAGTGTCCTGCACCTGAATTTGCATCGGCAGTATTTCGCGGCGATTGCTGCCGGAACAAAACGCATCGAATATCGTCAGCGCACCGCCTATTGGCGTCGCCGTCTCGAAGGCCGCCATTATGACATTATTCAGTTCCGCAACGGCTACGCCACTCAAGCACCGGTGATGGTGGTGAAGTTTTGCGGGTTGCGGCGTTATGGCAAAGGCCGCTCTGCGTATTACGCCATCCGCCTTGGCCGCGTGTTGAGCCTCAAACGCTGGCGCGGGTGAACTAGAAACAGCATGAATATTCCTATGGCCGACAGCATGGCGCCATTTAGTATTCATCGAAGATTGTTGCCTCCATCTCCGTTGTCGTCCAGTGCCGTTGAGCCGCCCAAACAAGTATTGCCGTCATGTAACGTGAATAGGCAGCAAATGAGTTGCCCCGCCAGCCATCGGGCCGCTGAACGTCGTTGGGAATTAAAGCGATAAATGCAGGCCAGACATGATTGAGGATGATGGCATTGTCGAGTGGGACTGGTGGATTCTGATGGAATCCGAGGCTGCGTGCCAGAAAATGAAGGGTCTTCGATGCCAAGACCGGTGACCAGCGGAGTTGGTGCGCGCCCGTGCCGGTGAGCGCCTCCCATGCGGCCTGAATAGAATGTGTCCGTTGAATTAGCTGTGCGCAGTGCTGAAGTGTTTGCTGGATGTGAATCAGCCCACGATTGCCATAGATGGCGTCAGGATGACGCCACATTGTCCCCCAAGAAATGACCATGGCCAATGCCTCAAGAAAAGCCTCCCGATGAAAGAGTGCGATAATGTTGTCGGGACTTGAGCGCAGCGGATGAACAGCGGGCCACTGTTGCTGGAGCGTCCGATGATTCCAGTTTCCGGGGTTGAAATCGCGTCCGTCGGACTGCGGCGCTGGCACATGCGCGACGAGTGGCAGCACGTTGGCCGCTGCCACTTGTGCCGTTACTGCATCTCGTTGCCAGTTCATCGGATACGTGCGGATTGGCCTAATGCCGAGGCACCCACCGCTGGCAAGTCAGGTTGAGGCCCGCCGTGGTAGGAACGCGTTTGAGGCCCAACGTTGATGGGAGATGAGGTGCGACGGTTCGCCTGAACGATCTTTTGGACGGCATGGTCATAACTCAAAACAGGCTACGCAAAATAAAAACTCTGACCCGGACGCGGCGTGACTGGTGGCTGCGCATTCAGCACTTGCTGGTCGGCAAACCTTACCAACTTCGTGTGCCGGTCGACTGGATCAACCCGCACTAATGAAACTGAACAGCACACAACCGGATGTTCATCTGCCCAACCACAGCGATGCACGTACACAGGCTCACGCTTCTGCTGCGCGTCCTGACAGAGCCGACCGATCTCGACAGTCGTAGTGATGGCATCTAACCGTTCATCATCGAGCCAACTATTTACAAACCGTTGGTCTGGGTCTCGCCCGTGGTGAACGACCAAGTAAAGTTTCTGTGCGTCGATGCTCATGGTGCGAAGAACTTCGCCTCACGACCAGTACTGAGCCACAGCCGGGCCATTGATGTCAATCCCGACCTGTTGGGAAACAGAAGCGCCATCCCTTACTTTGCGTCGGATTGATTACAGTTTCCGGTGCCAGCGACGGTTTACGTCTTCAATGTTTCTCATTAAAAAGATCGGACACCCTGCACTTCATACGATCACAGATTTGTTCCAGAGTCTTCAGCGTTACGTTCTGCGCGCCCAGTTCCAACCGGTGCAGTGTTGAATCGGAAAGCCCTGTCTTCCGGGCAAATTGAGCATAGGTGAGGTCTCCGCGCTTTTTACGGAGGAAGGCTGCCAGTTGTTTTGCCAGTCGTTGCCGGGCCATGACCGGATAGTGCGACGACCTCTATCCCTCATATGGGATATTTTACTTGAATAAGTCCCGTATGTGGAATTAACGTCGGTCGTTAGCCATGCCGACGCGGTTGGAATCGCGTTATGATGTCCGTTAACAATCGCAGATTGAAACAAAGTCGATGATATGCCAAATTCCGACCCAGACGACCTCATTGATCCCGGTATTTACGTTGACGATACTTTTGACCGTCAGAAACAGGAGATCAAAACCGTGCTGCGGAACCTGAACAAAACCGGCGCGCTGTTCTATCCGTCCAGCGGACTCAACTGGCAACCGCTCCATTCCTTCAGGAACGTGTGTCGTTTATTCATCTATTGCGATTGGTCAACACGGTGGACAGATTTCAATGCTGCGATAAACCAACTGGAGTACCCGTCATTTGCGGAAAAGCCGTTTCTGTATATGCGGGAGTTGGTCGAAGCCGCCATCAAGCGCCGCATTGTAAGATTGCCGTACATGACCAATTTGCCGTGGCCGGTGGTTACACCGGATGGACTCCCAATCAAACCGTGGTGCGAAATGGCGAAGCTGATCTTCCGGGATGGCGATGCGATCCAGCCCGTCTGGATGCTGTTCATTGCTGGAAATGCAGTCCAGTGTTACAGGAAAATTTTTAGTCGCAATCACACCGCACCCAAGTTTGTATACCTTCGGCGGCCAGCAGGCGTCCCGGTGGACGCATGGGATGAGTTTGTCGCCGCTGATGGGCCGCTAGCAACCGTGATTCATCACAACCCGCGCAGGCCACTACACGTGCTCAATGACATCGGCGAGGCAGCCTTGGAGTGAACTGACCGTATGCCTAAAGATCGAGAACGCCCAGTGCAAAACATGCCGAACACCCCGCATCCAACGCCGATCACTCCAGAGGAGCTTGTCTGGGTGCAATCGCAACCGGTGGTTGGCAGGCCCGGTATGAATCGGCTTACTGCCGCGCTGGAGGCGGCGGGTCTGAAACCAGTTGAGTTGGTGATGCACGATGAAGGTGAGCGTGTTAATTTTAATTTAGTCCGAATCGATGCAGTGCGCAGATTGGATTCCGAACAAACGTTGCGACGGCTGATCGCGATTTTCCGTGGGGCGGGTTTTGATGTTGGACTCAGCGAAGTGGGCATCGCCGATTTCGACCAGCAGACCCTGTTTGGCAGCACCTTGACCGGGCCAGTGAACGAGATATGCGAGCAGGGCGGGATTAAAATTGATCCTTAATTGGGATCGTCATCGGCTCCGGCTGGGCTGGAATTGGCCGCGTCACGAACGTCGCCGTACATGATGCGGATCATCACGCTTGGCTGGATTAGCCCGTGAACCTTTTTCTTTGCGTTTGTTCGCGTCGGGTTCAGCACGCGCCAAAAGGTTTTTAACGCTCTGCGGCTGGAACGCTTTGCCGTTCGGTGTTTTGAATCCACGTGCATTCAGGCACTGGGCGATCCCCCTCAAGCTGGCCACGTGCGCCGCCCGGATTTCCTGTACCACCGACAACAAATTTTTGGCGTAAGCGTCGGCCCGCGCTGAATTGCGCTTCCAAGCAGCTTTCAGCGCCTTCGCAGGGTGTGGATTCCCTAATTTGATGCCACGTCGCCGGGCGGCAGCGAGTGCGTCACGTGTGCGTTGTGAAATCTGGTCACGCTCTTTTTCAGCCACCAATGCCATTATGCCAACGGTGAGCTTATCGGCATGGGGCATATCCACGGCGATAAAATCCACACCGCCGTCACGCAGGTTCAGCAGGAAAGCCGCGTTCCTTGCCAGCCTGTCGAGTTTGGCGATTAAGAGGGTCGCGCCTTCTTTGCGGCACAGGGCGATGGCCTTTGCAAGTTCCTCCCTGTTGTTTCGTTTGCCGGTTTCAACCTCTGCAAACTCGGCAATCAGCTTCCAGTTACCGCCGTTCAGGTAGTTCATGACCGCGTTACGCTGCGCGTCCATACCGAGACCATTGATGCCCTGCTTTTGGGATGATACGCGGAGATAGGCGACAAATTTGCCCTTCATAATCACGAATATGCCTGAAAATAGCCATTCGTCAAATTATTAAACGACCGTTTAATGATTTGACATCAAGCCTAATCGCGGTCTCTCAAGGGCAAGATTTTTGGCTTTGGCCATTTTTCAGCGGATTCTGATGGCGACCAAGGGAGGACTAAACCGATTTTAGGATTGGAGACCCCACTTGGTCGCAAGGGTAGTGGGTGCATGAGCACTGACCCAAAAACTCCAAGCGTTTATGGGGGTGGACTTCTCCGAGGTTTGCGTCGTACACCTACTTCCTGATGAAAGGACTGTTCAAGGTGAGGTGCGAATGGAGCCTGATGACGCTGGCCTACAACCTCAAACGGGTGCTCAACTTGGTGAGCTTTGCCAATTTGATGCAAGCGGTGGGCATGAAAGCAACACAAACGGCCTAATGCAGGCACACGCACACTTTTTTACGTCGCAGACCCTGATCTTCCCCAAACGCTCTGGGCACCGACGGGAACTTCCGGGGAAAAACAAACCAGCGATTCAAACTTCAGACCGCCGGGGAAACATTTTCGCACTCACCGCGCCAGACTTTTCACACAGCCTCGCGCGGTGTTAGGCATCGTCATGTTTGTGTCTCAGCTTTCTAAATGCTCGCCAAATCTTCGCTACCAAATGCGCCGCTGTCCAGACGACGGCTGCATAAATGCAAAGTGCCGCTACGATGACGCCAAGCACCTCAAGAAAAACTCGAAATAGCTCCCAGTCACCCGAAAAAAGTGAAATCAGAAAACTACCTGCCAAGCCGACAACAACCGCTCCGACCAGAAACCGGTAATTGGCCTGCTGCCATCTTGGGTCTTCTTCCCACATCAACCTCGATGCCTAACGAAAAAAGCTGAGCCACCGCCGACTCGCGGCGTGAACCGCGATAGCGGAACGGACAGCGCCAACGGCGGTTGGCTCCGGCGACTTGTTAGGCCTTTTCATTTGGATTCAAAAATAACTCCGTCTTTCACATGGAAAGTAACTTGAATGGGCACTGATGGACAACACGCCGCATCTTTAGCTCCATACTTCTTCCCGCTTAAAGTAATGGAATCGGTGCCGATAATAATCTCCTGCCAGTCAAACTCACGCCACATTCTGCCACCGATTTGAGCGACCGCAACAAGGCGAAACGGGCGAGGCTTAAGCGCTGAATCTGGAGGGACAGCCTCAAAGAATGCTAAATATTGATGGTCATCGTTCCCACCGTCAAAACCCTCTAAACTAAAAATTGCCACTGCGTCTTGTCTGCCGTTTCCAAAAATCTTGCCAAACTCAATGTGCCAATATTGAGGATCACTTGTGGCCAGGCCATCGCTGAACAGCGTCACGAGTTTGCCGATGTCCTTTTCAATTGGAGCTTTCGATGGTGGCGCAGCGCCAGCAACAAAAGCGACTACAGCGATAAGGATGATGATTGTTCGACGCATGGCAAAAGGCCTAACGAAAAAAGCTGAGCCACCGCCGACTCGCGACGTGAACCG
>CAVXRE010000004.1:0-77500 GCA_963764175.1 uncultured Verrucomicrobiae bacterium
CGCATGACGTTTTCAGGTAGCGGAGCCGCGCCGAATTTCACTTTGGCGGCCTGTTCCGTGAGTGTTCGGCCTGTAGATGGGAATACACCTTTAGCAGCAGCTTGCCGTTATCCCGGTGTCCAACCCATTTCGCCAGCGTGAACACGTCAACGCCCGCTTGCAGGCATTTCGTTACGAAATAATGCCGCAGATCGTGATGCGTGATTCGTTTGCACCCTGTCAATTTACACGCCCGGTCAAGACTCCGCTGACATTCAGAAACCTTGCAAATGCGGACTGCGGGTTTCGGGTCTTGTTCGTATCGCAGCCGTTCAAGCAATTGCTTCAACGCCGGATTCAAAGGAATAACTCGCGTCACTTCGCCGTCATGCGCGCCTCTGACTTTGACACAGTGGATTTGAAGCGTGTTTTCCTGCCAGTCCACATCAGACCAGATTGCCTGTTTTGCCTCGCTGATTCGTGTGCCGGTGAATGCAAGAAACCGAATTAAGTCGGCGCAATCCCGTGCCTGTGCCGCCCCGGATGTTTCGACAAGCTGAATGATGTTGTCAAACTGTTTAGGACGCGGAAGCCGAATCGGTTTTTCGAGAATGTCTCTGCGCCCGATTTTGAAAGCCGGGTTTTCATCATGCGGCAGTCCGGCCAATTCGAGAACGCGGCGAAACGTGTTCACCGTGTTGTTAAAGACTGACGGCGCATAATCCGAGAAACGGGACTGCCACGCCTCACAATGTTCTTGGGTGAAGGCGCGGGCGTTCATGGCGTCCAGTTTGGCAAACGCATCGTGCCGGGCTTGTTCGCTCAAAGATTTCCACGTCTTGCTTGGATGAAACAACGTTTCGACCAACGAACGCCGGAGACATTCGAGACAGCGCAAGCGGTAGGCGATGCTCAAAGGCGCGAGTTTCACGAAGCGGTTTTTCTTTGACGTGTAACCGTTGCGCGATTCCGCCTCGTATTTGAGCCGTCCATCCCCGAACGTGCCGGTTTCCGCCTTTGGCTTGCGAAGAATTTTGATCTTGTCCGGCAACCGAAGCCGCGCCGTGGTAAAAACATCCGTATTGAGACTGGCACGAATCGTCTTGCCTTTGAGCTTCAAACGGCAATAGAATGTCCCCGTTGGCGTATGCTGGACTAAGTGCTCGCCCCGCTTCCACCAGGTTGATCTCTTGGTCGAACGGGGCAGGGGGTTAGTAAGCGGGCTTTGTGCGCCTGCCGTTGTGGTTTCGGATAGTGTTCTCATAGCTGAAAACAATATACGGGATGCAATAGTGGGATGCAACACGAAAATAGAAGATTTTCAAAAGCGATAATTCGTCAATGTTTTCAATAGTTTTGGCTGGGTAGCTCAGTTGGTAGAGCAGAGGACTGAAAATCCTTGTGTCGGCGGTTCAATTCCGCCCCCAGCCACCATACCCCGCGCTTCAACAAGCCGGGATTCTTAAAATACTGCAACCACCGGCAGGGAATAACCGCCAGAATTTTTAACGTTCCGGAAGCATGAACATTTTTGCGCTGGCAATGTCTTTCTGTTGGGATATGGATAATGCCCGGAAACAATTTGAAACCGGTGACGGACCGAAGGGTTTGCACTTTTCGATCCGCCGGGACCCGGCTTTGGCAAAATATTTTTTCAGGTTGCGCGGCCGGCGGATGTTTTCCTTTTGCCTTGCCGTTTTCATGTTTTCGGGCGCGTTTGGTTTCAGCGCGGCTGCGGCCCGTGCGGCAAGCTTTTCCGCGTCCCTGGATCGCGACACCATCACGCTCGGTGACCAGGCCACACTGTCGCTGAGCTTCGAGGGCGGCCAGTCGAAAAATGTTCCAACGCCGGACGTTCCCGGTTTGCAAATTTCCCAGATCGGGACCTCTCAAAGTGTCAACATCGTCAACGGCGCAATGAGTTCGACCGTCACCGTCACATTTTCGGTCACGCCGCAGCACGACGGCAGGTTTGTCATCCCGGCCATGACCGCCGACGTGAACGGCGAACTCTTGACCAGCCAGCCGCTCGAATTGACCGTGCAAAAAGCCGCCGCCGCCTCCACGGCTGCCGTCAATTCCGGCAACGAGGTGGCGTTCATAAAGCTGCTTCTGCCGCAAAACAAGGTCTATGTCGGACAGGTGCTAGCCGCGCAATTGCAGATTTATTTGCGCGATGACGTGGAAAATTTCGGCAATTTCCAGTTCACCGCCATGCCCACCGACGGCTTCATCATCGGCAAAAGTGCCCAAGGCGGACGGAATCGGACCCGGATTGGCGACCACGAGTACACCATCATCCCGCTTTCCATCGCTTTGACGGTTTTGAAGGCCGGCAGCTTGACTCTTGGCCCGTTCACCGCCCAGATGACGGTGGTCCTGCCGTCCGATCAGCAGGGCGGCGACCCGTTCTTTCGGCGCTTTTTCAATGGTGGTGAACAAAGACAGGTCCCGCTCGCCACGGACCCAATCGAGGTTCAATCCCTGCCCCTTCCGGCGGACGGCAAGCCCGCGAATTTCAACGGAGCGGTCGGCCACTACATGATGACCGTCACCGCCGGGCCGACAAATGTCGCCGTTGGCGATCCCATCACCGTGCGCGTCCAGGTTTCCGGACGCGGTGAGCTTGATGCCCTCGCGTTGCCCGAACAGTCCGGGTGGCGCGATTTCAAGATTTATCCGCCGACATCAAAAGTTGAAACATCGGATGCCCTTGGGCTTGAAGGGAGCAAAACCTTTGAGGAAATTGTTTCACCGCAAAACACGGGCGTGCAGGCATTGCCGCCGTTCTCCTTCAGCTATTTTGACGCCGATTCCGGGGCTTACCGCACATTGACGCAACCATCGCTACAACTCGCCGTCCGTTCCGCCGGAATGGCTCCGGCTCCCACCATTGCAGCCGCCAAAACCCCCGGCGCGGAAAATTCAACTTTGCCGCAGGATATTTTGCCGATCAAACAGGAGCTTGGCGCGCTTGCGTGGAGCGGCTCTCCGCTTGTGACACGTCCGGCGTTTCTGGCCTTGCAGAGCCTTCCCGTGCTGGCCTTGCTCGCCGCGTTCGTCTGGCGCAGGCGCACGGACAGCCTGGCGAACAATCCGCGTTTGCGCCGGCAACGGCAGGTTGCGCGGCTGCTCCGCGATGGGCTGGACGATTTGCGCCGCCTGGCCGCGGAGAACAATTCCGGGGATTTTTTCGCCACGCTGTTTCGGTTGTTGCAGGAGCAGCTCGGCGAGCGGCTGGATTGTCCGGCTTCCTCCATCACCGAAGCTGTCGTGGATGAACGCGTGGCATCGCGCGGCCTGTCTGAAGCGGCGCTCCACGGCCTGCGCGAGCTGTTCCAGCTTTGCAACCAGGCGCGTTACGCCCCGATCCGCGGCAGCAGTGAATTGAACTCGGTCGTCGCGCAATTTGAAAAAACGGTTGCTGAACTCCAGGAGTTGAAGGAATGAAAATGTGGTTCTCCATTTTGCTCGCTGCATTTGCCGGCGTCGGAAACGTTTTCGCGGCGGACATCGCCGCTGATTTTTCGGCGGCCAACAAACTTTATGCCGAAGGGAAGTTTGCCGATGCCGCGGCGATTTACGAAAACATTTTGAAAAACGGCGGACAATCGTCCTCGCTGCTTTTCAACTGCGGCAATGCGGAATTCAAATCCGGCCGTCCCGGCGAGGCGCTCGCTGCTTATCGGCGGGCGGCGTTGCTCTCGCCGCGCGACGCGGAAATACGCGCAAACCTTGCATTCGTCCGCAGCCAGGTCCAGGGCGCGACGCAGCGCGAAAGCCGCTGGCAAAACTGGCTCGGCCAGTTGACTCTCAACGAGTGGACGGTGCTGGCAGCGGCCGCATTCTGGCTGATGTTGATTTTGCTCGCTGCACAACAAATCCGTCCCGCGCTCGGCACGAAATTGAGGAGTGCAACTTCCGTTTTCGTTGCGTTGACGATTTTAGCCTGCGCGGCGCTGGGCTTGCAGGCTGCGGAACATTTTTCCAGGCAAACCGCCGTGGTCGTTTTGCCGGAGGTGACGGCGCGCAGCGGTCCGTTCGACGAGGCACAAAGTGCTTTCACTGCGCAAGATGGCGCGGAATTGACGGTCATGGACCGGCACGGCGACTGGGTGCAGGTCAGTGACGGCACGGGAAATATTGGCTGGCTGCCGGTGAAACAAGTTGAGATTCTGCCCGGAGCGTGACGGAAAATTTGCTTGAACGCTGCCGCGGCTTTTTTGTCCATCGAAAAAATAACCAACAAAAATGAACACTGGAATTTCTGCAATCAACGACGCGGTAAAGGAAGCGAGTGCGTTTACGCATCCGCTGTTCAACGAACTCGGCAAGGTCATCATCGGCCAGAATTATCTGACCGAGCGGCTGGTCATCGGCTTGCTCGCCAATGGCCATGTCCTCCTCGAAGGCGTGCCCGGCCTGGCCAAAACGCTCGCCGTGAAATCACTGGCGAATTGCATCCACGTGAAATTTTCACGGCTGCAATTCACGCCGGACATGCTGCCCGCCGACGTCATCGGCACGCAGATTTACAATCCGCAGTCGGGCGGCTTCAGCACGCGCAAGGGGCCGATCTTTGCCAACCTCATCCTCGCCGACGAGATCAATCGCGCGCCGGCCAAGGTGCAAAGCGCATTGCTTGAAGCGATGCAGGAAAAGCAGGTCACAATCGGCGAACAAACCTTCAAGCTCGAAGAGCCGTTCCTCGTGCTCGCCACGCAAAATCCCATCGAACAGGAGGGAACTTATCCGCTGCCCGAGGCGCAGGTTGACCGTTTCATGCTCAAGCTCAGGATTGGTTATCCATCGCGCGCCGAGGAGCGGCAGATTCTCGACCTCATGGCCCGCACGAGCGGCACGCCCGTGACTCACGCCGTCGTTGACCCAAAGGACATCCTCAAGGCCCGCGAGGTCATCAATGACATTTACGTGGACGACAAGGTGAAGGATTACATCGTGGACCTCGTCTGCGCCACGCGCGACCCGGACCACTACAAAATCGCGGTGAAGGATTTCATCCAGCTCGGCGCGTCGCCGCGCGCGACCATCAACCTGACGCTGGCGGCCAAGGCCTACGCGTTCCTGAAAGGCCGCGGCTACGTCACGCCGCAGGACGTGAAGAGCATCGGCATGGACGTGTTGCGCCACCGCGTGGCCATCACCTACGAAGCCGAGGCCGAGGAAAAAACCAGCGAAACGGTCATCCAGAAAATCTTTGATGAACTGCCTGTGCCGTAACAATTCAATTTTGTTTGGATGGCCTCTTCTGAAAAAAAGCTAACGAACTTAATTTACTTCAGTCCTCAACGCTGGGGTGAATTGGATCGTTTTGTTCGACTTTATCACGAAACTTATAAATTCGATGAACGGACTCTGCACATTCTTCATGGCGTGGCTGGTCACTTTCACAAAGCTACAACTTTGTTAAGAGTAGCGCGCTCAATGTCTCCGGCGATTAAAGAAGACCGTGAAGAACTGGAAGCAAAAGGACATTCTTCAGGATTGAGAGGCGCTGAATTGGCGGCGGTTGTCGAAACTGTTTTTTGCGAGCTTTATTCTGCCATCGGATGTGGCCGACATATAATTTCAGAAATCTATAGAGGCTTTCGTGGAGTGACTTCAAAGAAAACAAGAGCTTTTTTCCAGAATGCGTTTGATGGACAGCTTGACGAGCGATTGCCTGTTGAAATTCGTGAAGCTTGCCAGCAAGCGAAGTGGTTCAATGAGCTTCGCAGGTTGAGAGATGCAGTCATCCATTCAAATGTTGGAAGCTGCCATTTAGATGAGACGACAGGAAAAATCAGATATTTTCAGGAAAGCCTTCGAGCCGGAGACAAGGCATTTTTTATAGATGATGTTTTTGAGAAGATGGAATCGTTCCAGCGTGATGTTAATCTGTTCCTCGGAAAAATTTTCAAAGTTTTGAATCGGACGTTGAAGGATAACGAGGTTTGGCAAATGTGCGGTGTGTTCAACAGTCTCATTTACACAAGATATGTTCGTCCTTCAGAGGCGATTGACTTCAATTCAGGCAGATGCGACGCGCTAACTTGGTTTGAAAAAGAAGGAAATCAGCGTTGTCCGTTAGCTGATAATTGTGGGGCGTATAAAAAGGGCAAAGAACTTTTACCTGTATGATACCCCGCGAGATTCTCAAAAAAATCCGGCAGATCGAGCTGCGCACGAACCGGCTCGTGCAAATCTCATCGCCGGTATTTCAGTTGTTCCGGTTCGCGGCTCGTGTGGAATACGGACAGAATCACGATGCGTTCGGCTTCAATCAGAAAATGAATCACAAACGGAAAGCGCCGGAGAACGACTGCGCGCCGGACTTCACCGCGAATTTTTGGAAACCATTCTGGATTATCGGCGATACGCTGAAAGTATTGCTCAATCGCAGCGCGAAATTCCTGACCCAAACCTGCGCGCTCGTTTTCGTAATAGGCGATGGAATCGTCAAATTCCTTTTCCGCAACGCGACGAAGGACGAAGCCGCGTTTCATTTGCGATATTTCGCGTCGAGCTTCGCTTTGACTTCTGCCAACGAAACCACGTCGTCGGGATTTTTGAGATGGTCTTGCAAACGACGGTCAATCAGTTCGGCTTCGCCGGGAGTCAACTCTTTTGATCCGACAATGTCGTCCCAAAGATTGCGGCATAGTTCAACTTGCTCCGCGAGCGGAAGTGCGCGGGCTTCTTTCAGAACCAATTCCGAACTCATGGGATTAAATTTAACGCCGTTAAACATTTTTGCAAGCGCATGATCCCCCGCGAGATTCTCAAAAAAATCCGGCAGATCGAGCTGCGCACGAACCGGCTCGTGACCGAAACGCTCGCGGGCCAATACCATTCCGTCTTCAAAGGGCAGGGGATGAACTTCGACGAGGTCCGCGAATACCAGCCCGGTGACGACGTGCGCGCGATTGACTGGAACGTCACCGCGCGGATGAATCATCCGTTCATCAAGAAGTTCGTCGAGGAACGCGAACTCACGCTCATGCTCGTCGTGGACGTGAGCGGCTCCGGTCTGTTTGGCTCGCGCGATCAATCGAAACGCGAACTCGCGGCGGAAATCGCCTCGGTGCTGGCGTTCTCGGCGATTCGGAACAATGACAAAGTCGGCCTGATTCTTTTCAGCGATGAAGTGGAAAAATTCATCCCGCCGCGTAAAGGCCGCAGCCACGTCCTGCGCGTCATCCGCGAGGTTTTGTTTTTCGAGCCGAAGCGGCGCGGAACGGACTTGATTCACGCGCTGGAATTCATGGGGCGTGTTTTGCCGCACAAGGCCATCGCGGTTGTCATTTCGGATTTTTTGGAGAATACGGGGCGCGAGTTGTCCCAACTCGCAGCAGCCAAGCATTCACCAACTGCTGCGGTTTGGGACAAACCGCGCTCCGATTCGTCGCCCTTGCCGCCCGAACTCCAAACCGCGTTGCGGATTGCGAATCGCAAGCACGATGTCGTGGCCGTGCATATCACGGATCGTTACGAACTTGAGTTGCCCGCGCTGGGTCGTTTGGTTTTGGAAGACGCCGAGACCGGAGAAATTCTGGAGGTCAACACCGGTCACGCGAGCAGCCGCGACGCGTTTGCGCTGCGCCAGCAAAAGCAGACCGTTGAGCTGGCCCGGCAATTCCGGTCATCGGGCATTGACACCATCCAACTTCACACGGGCGAGCTTTACTCCATCGCGCTGGGAAGATTTTTTGAAAACCGCGAGAAGCGGAGGCTGAGAGGATGAAAACTGAGTTCTCTCATCATAAAATGACCGTACGAAATTCCGCAAGGTTTTGGAGTGCGCCAGCCCTCTGGCGCTTTTGCAGCGCGCAAAAATTTGAAAGCGGCAGAGGGCTGCCGCAGTCCAAGACGCTGCCGCGACAAAGCGGGTTTAACTGCCAGCCATGGTAACAAACCAAACATCGTCTTTACCCGCCGCTGCCAACGACATCCGCGACATCAAGCCGCCGGTCGTGATTGCGGGCGGCTGGGAATTGGTTTGGTGGGCGCTTGCGGCACTGGCCATCGCGGCAGCGGCCATTTTCGCGTGGCGATGGTGGCAAAGGCGGAAGGCAAATATACCGTCCGAACCGCCCGTGCCGGCGCACGTTCGCGCGAGGCAAAAGCTTGAAGAAGCGCTGGCGCTGATTTCGCAGCCGAAGCCGTTCTGCATTTTGGTTTCGGACACGGCCCGGTTTTATCTCGAAGACCGCTTTGATTTTCGCGCGCCGGAACGGACCACCGAGGAATTTTTGCGGGAGCTTGGCGGAACAGATTTGTTGTCACCGGAACAAAAAGAAAGCCTCGGTGGTTTTCTGGAGAGCTGCGATCTCGTGAAGTTTGCAAAATACGAACCGGGCGAACCGGAGCTGCGTGAATTGCACCGCTCCGCCGTCAAGCTCGTGGATGAAACCGCGCCCCAAATTGAAACGGCACCTTCCGGGGACGAGCATACATGCGAACCGCAACCCGCAATCGCAAATCCGCAATGACCTTCGCGCATCCATATTTGTTGCTGCTGCTGTTGCTGCTGCCGCTGCTGGCATGGCTGAAGGGCAGGCGCGGCCGTCCGCCCGCGTTTTTGTATTCGTCGGTGAAACTGGTCGAGGGATTGACGCGGGCGCGACGTTCGCGCGCGGGCGCATTTCTGGCAGCCCTGCGCTGGCTGGTGCTGGCGCTGTTCATCGTCGCACTGGCCCAGCCGCGCCTGACGAGGAGCCAGACGACGGTCAAGGCCAGCGG
Source organism: uncultured Verrucomicrobiae bacterium (assembly GCA_963764175.1). Classification (GTDB taxonomy): domain Bacteria; phylum Verrucomicrobiota; class Verrucomicrobiia; order Limisphaerales; family UBA11358; genus UBA11358. Next base: position 8,722 of record CAVXRE010000004.1, read on the forward strand.
CATCGACATCGTATGCGCGCTCGATTTGTCCGGCAGCATGAACACCGAGGATTATGCCGTCAATGGCGGGCGTGTCAGCCGGTTCAACATGGCAAAGCCGGTCCTGGAGGAGTTCATTGAAGGGCGTCCAAATGACCGCATCGGCCTGGTGGTTTTTGCCGCGCAAGCTTTCATCGCCGCGCCGCTGACGCTCGACCACGATTATTTGCTCGAAAACATTGACCGGCTCGGCATCGGCTCAATCAATTCAGACGCGACCGCGATTGGCGACGGAATAATAACGGCGCTGAACCGGTTGCGTGATTTGAAGGCGAAAAGCAAAATCATCGTTCTGATGACCGATGGCGGGAACAATTCCGGCAAAATCGACCCGATCACGGCGACAAAAGCCGCCCAGGCGCTTGGCGTGAAAATCTACACCATCGGTCTCGGCAACCGTGAAATCGTCCAGGCGATGGGCCTGCCGCCGGGGTATCTGCCGGACGAGGACACGTTGCAGCAAATTGCGCAAATGACCGGCGGCAGATATTTTCGCGCGGACAATTCCGAGAAATTCAAGTCCATCTACGCTGAAATTGACAAGCTGGAAAAAACGGATGCGATCATCAACAAATACACCCAGTTCAAGGAATTGTTTCCGTGGTTCGTGTCATGCGGTCTCGTGTTGTTGTTGATTGAACTGGCGTTGGGGCAGACCGCATATCGGAGGCTGCCGTGAATAGTAAAACGTTAAACTGTTACATCGTGAATCGTTACATCGGCATGCGCCCGAACCGTTGTAACGAGTCAACGGTTCAACAGTTCAACGAATTTTGATCCATGCGATTCGAGCATCCACAAATTTTATGGTTGTTGCTGGTGATTCCGCCAGCGTTGGCGGTATTTTTCTGCTGGGCGATGCGCTCGCGGCAGAAATTACTGGCGCAATTCATCGAAGTGCGGCTGCTTTCTTCGTTGACCGTGGGCATTTCCCCCGCTCGCCAGAAAATCCGGTTTGGATGCCTGGTGTTCGCAGCGGCATTTCTGGTCATCGCGCTGGCCGGGCCGCAGTGGCATTTTGACTGGGAGAAAGTCGAGCAGCGCGGCCTGGACGTCGTCGTGGCCATTGACACCTCGAAAAGCATGTTGGCCCAGGACATCGCGCCCAACCGTCTCGAGCGCGCCAAGCTCGCGGCGCTGGATTTGATGCAGCAGGCCAGGGCCGACCGGCTGGGACTGGTGGCGTTTGCCGGCGATGCATTCCTGGAATGTCCGCTGACGATTGACGACACGGCGTTCCGCCAGAGCGTCGAGGCGCTGGACGTGAACACGATTCCACAAGGCGGCACCGCCATTGCCCCGGCCATCAACACGGCGCGCACGGCCTTCAAGGAAGGCGATCATTATAAAGTGCTCGTGCTGCTCACCGACGGCGAGGACAACGACACCGGGGCGCTTGAAGCCGCGCAAGACGCGGCCAAAGACGGCCTGAAAATTTTCACCGTGGGCATCGGAACGGCGGAAGGCGCACTGTTGCAAATCACGGACGCGAACGGAAATCCAGATTACATCCGCGATCCGGATGGCAACGTGGTGAAGTCGCACTTGAATGAAACGCTGCTCCGGGAAATTGCCGGAGCGACCGGCGGGTTTTATCTGCCGCTGCGGCCCAATACGATTGACTCACTTTATGAAAAGGGCATCGCACCGCTGCCGGAATCAGAATCTCAAGAACGGCTGGTGCGGCACTATCACGAGCAATTTTACTGGCCGCTCACGCTGGCGATTCTGCTGCTGCTGGCGGAAATGTTTTTGCCGGAGCGAAAAAAGTCCAAAGTCCATCCGCCTGCGTCAGACTTCGGCGCGACAAGAAGTCCAAAGTCCAAAGTCGAGGCGGCGGCGGTTGTGGCGCTCCTCGGAATTTTGTTGATGCCGGTTGCCACAAATGCTTCGCCGGCGAGCGCGTTGCAAGATTACAAATCCGGCAATTTCACAAACGCGTTGACGGAATACGAGCGGCTGGCGGAAATTCAGACGAACGATTTGCGGCTGGTTTTCAACGCGGGCGACGCGGCCTATCGCGCGACAAATTTTGACGAGGCATTGAGCGACTTTCAGGCGGGAACACTGTCGCCGGATTTGAGGCTGCAGCAGCAGTCGTATTACAATTTGGGCAACACGCTGTATCGCATGGGCGAACTTAAATTCGAGCCGGACACGGAAGGCTTGGACTCGATGCAGCAAAGCTGGCAGGAAGCGGTCAAGAGTTATGAACACGCGGTTGAATTGAACACCAATGACGTGGATGCCGCCTACAATCTGGCCTTCGTGAAGAAGCAGATTGAGCTGATTGGCCAGCTCCGCGAGGCGATGCGAAGGGCCAAACAGGCGGCTGACGACGCGGTCCGCCGCAATGAGTATCACCAGGCGCTGGAAATCATGGAAAGCATGAACAACCCGATTGCCGCAAAAAAATTCCAGGATTACACCAAAAAACTGAAGGACATTGATGCGATTGTTACTCCCAATCAGCGTTAGCCTGCTGCTGGCATGTCTGGCAGCCCGCGCGCAATCCGCCGTTGATTTTTTCAACAGCGGCGCGCATTCCTATATTTCAAACAACATTCCTGCGGCCTTGGAGACGGTGGAAGGCGGGCTCAAGCGCTATCCTGATGATGTGAACCTGAAAAAGCTGTACGAGTTGTTGAAACAGCAACAGCAGCAACAGCAGCAACAGCAAAATCAACAACAACAGAACCAGAAGAATCAATCGCAGCAACAGAAATCTAACAGCCAGCAAAATCAGCAGCAACAGGACCGGCAGCAGAAGCAAAACGAACAGAATCAGTCTGGGCAGAAAAACGCCGGACAGCAAAAACAACAGGCGTCGGGCGAAAAAAAGGAAAATCAAAACAGACAGGACCAATCAGTCGCCGCCGGGCAGATGACTCAGGAGGAGGCGAAGCGTCTATTGGACGCGCAAAAAGGCGACGAGCAGGTTCTCCAGTTGAAGCCCCAGGGAAAACCGGAAAATCAGAACCGCCCCATCAAGGATTGGTAAAGCATTTTATCGATTGTGGCGTCGGTGTTGCGCGGCGACTGCGAGCGACAGAATCGCCTCCCGTGCAAATTCGGAGGCCGCGCGAAGTTGCGCTTGATTGGCGGGCAAAATCAGGCATTTTCGCGCTGCACGTCCAACATCGTGAAAACACTGAGCAAATACCTGATCCGCGAAATCCTTGTCTCATTGCTGATGACGGTGGCGGTTTTCACTTTTGTGGTGCTGCTCTTCAACGTGCTCAAGGAAATTCTCCCGTTGCTTGTCAGCGGCCAGGTGAGCTTGTGGCTGGTGTTGAAAGCCGTCGGACTCTTGATTCCATTTGCGTGTGTTTATGCATTGCCCATGGGATTTATCACCGCGGCCCTGCTGGTGTTCGGGCGGTTCAGCGCCGACCAGGAATTGACCGCGGCCCGCGCGAGCGGCATCAGTCTGTTCTCGCTGATTTCGCCTGTGCTGCTGCTCAGCCTGTTTTGCTGTGGCCTGAGCGCGTGGTTTAACATGGACCTCGGCCCCCGCTCCCGGGTCGCCTACGTGAACCTGAAAGGTGATATCCGCACCGCACTGGGCGGCGTGCAATTGCCCGAAGGCAAGGTCATCAACGATTTTCCGGGCTACGTTTTTTACACGGGAAAAAACCACGACGGAAATTTGGAGGATGTCCGGATACTGAAATACGGGAATGAGACCAACGCGGAAACCACCCTGCGCGCGCCGCGCGGACGGCTCGAAATGGACCAGCCCAACAAGCAGCTCGTCCTGCATTTGTTCGAAGCACGGACGGTCACGTTCGCCGGATCGCGCATCAGCATCGGTTCGTCTCCCGAGCTGACTTTGAATTTCGACCTCAACGTGGCGACAAACCAGCCTTACAGCCCCAAGATCAGTGACATGACGTTCTGGCAATTGCGCAATGAATTGAATGATTTGGAGAAAAAACTGGGTTCAGCGCCGGTCATCGAGGGGTCTTCTTCCGAAGAAGTGCACGCGCAACTCCGCGAAGCGCAACAACAGCGGAGCGATTTGACCGAGCCGGTTCTCGTGGAGATGAACCGGCAGATCGCGTTTTCCTTCGCGTGTTTTGGCTTCACGCTCGTCGGGATCCCGCTCGGCATCCGCGTGCACCGGCGCGAGACAAATGTCGGCGTCGCCATCGCGCTGATGCTGGTGCTGGTTTATTACGCCTTCATCATGCTGGGCGAAGCGCTCTCCGCCCGGCCTGAATTTGTGCCGCATCTGGTTCTCTGGATGCCGAATTTTATTTTTCAAGCCGTCGGCGCGGTGCTGCTCTGGCGGGCCAATCGGGGGATTTGAAATCAACCGGTTTTTCTGCGGAAAACCTTTCCCACCTCGGCCTGGTCAACCGGCTTCACAATCAACTCGTCAATGTTCACGTGCGATGGGCGGCTGGCGACCCAGACCAGAATTTCCGCGATGTCTTCGGCTGTCAGCGGATTCATCCCTTCATAGACTTTTTTCGCGTTGGCCGTGTCGCCTTTGAATCGCACGATGGAAAATTCCGTTTCCGCCAAACCCGGGTCCACCGTGCCGACGCGGATGCCCGTGCCGAGCAATTCGCACCGCAGGGCGCGTGTGATTTGCAATTCTCCGGCCTTCGCCGCGCAATACACCGCACCGCCTTCGTAAGCCGTGTGGCCGGCCACCGAACCGATGTTGATGATGCTTGCCCCGGCGTCGTGTGGCATGAGCGGCAGCGCCGCGCGCGTCATGCGCAACAGACCGAGCACGTTCGATTGAATCATCGCCTCCCAGTCCGCGTCCCTGCCATTGGCGACGGTGTCCAGACCGTGCGCGCCACCGGCGTTATTGATCAAAACGTGCAGGCGTGCCGGCTCCAGCTTCCGGCGTCCGGCGTCCTGGAGCTTGGATTTGGCCCAGGCGATGAAGGTTTCAACGCTCGACGTTTTCGACACGTCCAGATCGTGGAAATGTGCCTCGGCTGCTCCGGCCTTGAGCGCCTCGGCGGCGACCTTTTTAAGGCGGTCAACGCGGCGTGCACCGAGCAGGAGTTTTGCGCCTTCGGCGCCGAAGGCGCGTGCGGCCGCCGCGCCAAATCCGCTCGACGCGCCGGTGATCAGGGTCCATTTGTTTTTGAGCGACGATTGGTTTTGAAGTTTCATTGGAAAATATGAAGTTGGAAAATTCCTGTTGCAGTCTTCGCTCGACGCCGTGCCCTGGCTGAAGGCTGGTGGAGCCGAGGGGATTCGAACCCCTGACCTGCTGATTGCGAACCAGCCGCTCTACCAACTGAGCTACGACCCCAGCCAATTCCACCTGTTCCTGAACAGCGGTTACTATGCGGATTTGCGCGCCGACGACAAGTTTTTTTGCCTGCCAATAAAATCGGCGGGTCCGGCAATCACACACGATTTTCATCGCCGAAACCCGCCGACGCCCGCTTTTTAAAGGCAGAGCACCCAGTTCTCATTGGGCAGGGAAAACCTAGCCCATCACGCGGGCGTGGCAAGCGATTTTTCAAAAAATATTTTCCGCCCCCGCCCCAAAATTCGTATCTTCTCCTGAACATATTTAATCCACTTGGGTCCATCTGAAAAACTGGTCATGCCAATGTATTGCCGGGCGCTGCAGTTAGCCGGGCTGCTGCTGTGCGGGTTTGTTCCCGCCCTGTCGTCCGCCGCAGGCATGGCTGGCGGGCCTGGTTCGCATTTCATTGTGGATTCCTGGGGCACCGGTGAAGGACTTCCGCAAAGCTCGGTCATTTCAGTGATACAGGCCCGGGACGGTTATCTCTGGCTGGGCACGCTGAACGGCTTGGTGCGCTTTGACGGCATTCGCTTCACCGTTTTCGACGAGGAAAACACGCCCGGCCTCAACAGCGACCGGGTCACTTATTTGTTTGAAGACAGTCACACAAATCTTTGGATCGGGACCGACACAACTGGCGTGGGGTTGGTGCAGGACGGTAGAATCAAAAATTTCGAAATCGGGCGCCCGGGCCAGGAAGGCAAATTGACCTCCGCCTGCGAAGATTCCACCGGCGAAGTATGGTTTTACACGGCGGATTCGCATCTGGCGCTTTACCAAAACGGGAAAATGGCCGTGGTGGCTTTTAATTTTGAGACCCCCGCATTTTGCCGGATGATTGCGGCTGAAAAATCCGGCGGGCTTTGGATCGCGGACATCGGCGGAATGTTTTCAATCCGCCCCGAAAATTTTAACCCGCAGGCGATTGTCGTTAATGAATCAATTCCCGCGGAAAGGCTGGATTTCATCCTGGCCAGCCGCAGCGGCGGAATCTGGCGGTTGATGAATGGCCGGGTCCAAAAATGGAATTCAGGCGGGCTGCAAAAAGACTTCGGCCCCTATCCCTGGGGCAATTCATTTGTCAAAGCCGCCTGCGAAGACAAGGACGGCAATTTGATCGTCGGCACGCTCGGCGCCGGCGTTTTTTGGTATGACGCTAACGGGAAATATGAGCGCATTTCAAAGGAACAGGGATTGTCATCCGCGTTTGTCCTTTCTTTGTGCATGGATCGCGATGGAAATCTTTGGGTGGGGACGGACGGCGACGGACTGGACAGGGTCAAAAGAAAAGTTTTCAACGCGCCGGCTGAATTCCATCCGTGGCCGGCACAGTCCTTGTCCGAGGACGAGCAGGGCGGTTTATGGATGACTTTTGGGGCGCTGGGCGCGTCTTATTGGCGGACAAATTCCATGCAGGATTTTCACGTGGGCCGGTCTCAAAATGCCTGGAACGTTCTCGTGGATCCGGGGCAGCATGTCTGGGTTGGAACGCGGGAAGAGGGACTCTTTCAATTTCAAACCAATCATTTCCAGCCCGCACCCGGCGCGGAAAACCTCGGCCCGTGGATTTATGCGCTGTATCAGGACCGGAACGGGCAATTATGGGCCGGCACCCAAAACGGCTTGGCGCGCTGGTTCGGGCAGGTTTGGAAAGTGTTCACAACACGCGACGGCCTCTCCGAAAATGTCGTTCGCGCCCTTGCGGAAGACGCCGACGGAGGTCTTTGGGTGGGAACGGAAAACCGTGGCTTGAACCTTTTCAAAGGCGGCAAATTCATCTCCTATCAACAAACTGATGACGGCCTGCCCGGCAACGATATCTCCTCCCTTTACATGGACAAGGACGACGTCCTGTGGATTGGCACCTTCGGCCACGGCCTCGCGCGTTTCCACAACGGCAGATGGACGCGATTTTCCACACGCGACGGCCTCGCCAGCAACAGCATCGGATACATCATCGAAGACGACAACGGCGATTTATGGATCGGCTCCAACGCCGGATTGATGCGAATCCCGAAAGAATCGCTAAACGATTTTGCCGACGGAAAGACCAGCTCCATTTCCTGCCGGATTTACGGCGAAGCTGATGGATTGCCGGCACGCGAATGTTCCATCGGCGCACAGCCCGCCGCCATTCGCACGGAAGACGGCAGATTGTGGTTTCCCACCGTCAAAGGATTGGTTTCCGTCAATCCGGCTGAGCTTAAACCCAATCTGCAACCGCCGGCGGTCATGATTGAATCCGTGCGCGTTGACGGACGCGAACAAAAGACAAACCTGCTCGCCTCGACCTGGCCGCAATCCATCACGATTGCCCCCGGCAACAAGCAATTGGTGGTTCAACTCGAAATCCGCTACACCGCCCTGAACTTCAACGCCCCGGATGAAGTGCGGTTCAAATACCGTTTGGAGGGCCACGAAACCGCGTGGACTGACGTTGGTGGTGCGCGGGCCGCCTATTACAGCCAGGTGCCGCCCGGCCATTACCGCTTTCACGTCATCGCCTGCAACGAAGACAACGTCTGGAATGAAAATGGCAGCTTCCTTGACATCACCGTGCAACCGCAATTCTGGCAGACGGCCTGGTTCCGGATCGCGGCAATCGTGTGTTTCCTCGGATTAATCATCGGCGTGGTGCGTTATCTATCCACGCAAAAATTGCAGCGCGAGTTGCAGGCGTTCAAGCAGCAGGAGGAGCTTGAACGGGAACGCTCCCGCATCGCCCGCGACCTGCATGACCAGCTCGGCGCCAATCTCACCCAGGTGGCGTTGCTGGGCGAAATGGCCGAGGCGGACAAAAACACGCCAGATGAAATTGAATCGCACGCCCGGCAGATTTCCCAAACCGCGCGTGACACCACCCGTTCCCTTGACGAAATCGTCTGGGCCGTCAATCCTGCCAATGACACGCTGGACGGTCTGGCGAACTATGCCTGCAAATATGCGCAGGAATATCTCGCGCTCGCGGGGTTGCGCTACCGGGCGGAAATACCGGCCCAGTTGCCCGCCATCGCGATCCCGCCGGAAGTCCGGCACAATATCTTTCTCGCCTTCAAGGAGGCCGTCAACAACGTGGTCAAACACGCGCAGGCCTCCGAGGCCCGGATTCGATTGCAGCTTCGCAAGCGCGGGGAAGCGTCACAGCCGGACAGCTTCATCCTTGAAATCGAGGACAACGGCCGAGGCACTGGCAGCCCGGCCCCGGGCGCGCCGACAACGCGAAACGGCCTTCGCAACATGCGCAAACGAATGGAGGACATTCACGGGGAATTTTCAATCGGCCCCGGCGCCAATGGCGGAACGCTGGTGCGCCTGACCATACCCATCTCCGGACTTTCTAAATCTTCATCTTCATCTTAATCTTAATCCTGTTGGCTGGCGGGATTACGATTAAGAGCAAGATTAAGATTGCGATTGCGATTAAGACAGGAAGACATGCCCATTTCCGTTTCCATCGTGGAAGACAACGACAAGCTGCGCGCGACGCTCGCCCGCGTGCTCAACCGCGCCGACGGTTTCCACTGCGCAAGCCAGTATGCCAGCGCCGAGGACGCGCTGAAGGATTTGCCGCAGGTGCGTCCCGACGTTGTGCTGATGGACATCAACCTGCCCGGCATGAACGGTGTCGAATGCGTGCGGCAGTTGAAACAACTGGCTCCTGAAACCCAGGTGCTGATGCTGACGGTTTACGAGGACACGGAAAACATTTTCAACGCGCTGGCGGCGGGCGCGAGCGGTTACCTGCTCAAACGCACCTCCAGTAGGGAATTGCTGGAAGCCATCCAGCACGTGCGCAGCGGCGGTTCGCCAATGACCATGCACATTGCCCGCAAGGTCGTGCAATCCTTTCAAAAAAGCGCGGCCTCGGCGCAGGCCACGGAAAACCTTTCCGAACGCGAACAGCAGGTGCTCGACCTGTTGAGCCAGGGACTGATTTACAAGGAAATCGCCGACAAACTCGGCATCAGCTACGAAACCGTCCACACCTACATCCGCCGCATTTACGAAAAACTGCAGGTCCGCACCCGGACCGAAGCCGTGACCAAATTTTTGCGCAGGTAACTATGATGAAGATCAAAGGAACAATTATTCCCCAGGGATATGGTGGAGCAACCAACAGCATTAGAGAACAAGAACCGCTCATCAAACGATACGTTCCAGAAATTTCGTCAATGCGGTTTGGAACTGTAAACGTCCGCTTAGAATCGCCAATCCTAGCACCTCCTTATGATGTTGAAACCCCTTCGATTGAATGGCAAAAAGGCCGTTGGGAAAAGTTCGGGTTCATTCGGGCTGAAATTCAACTTTGTACTCCTGAATCAGAGACCGCTCATTGTCTCTTGTATTATGCAGAAACATCTCCTTACCACTCTGATCCATTTATCGTCGAAGTTGTTACCAAAGACTTTGGCCTAATCAGGACACGGGAATGTTTTATTATGTTAAAAGGAAAAGATTCGGCGAGTTGAAGTAACAAGGGCCAAGAATCCAAGATCAGCCTTCTGTCTGTGAAAAGTCAAATCTTGACCAAATGAGGAAAAGGACGTTGGATTCATCTCCTATGAAAACTCAAATAGACATTAAAAGTGCTCTATGCGGGCTCGTTGTTGGCGTTCTAGCAATGCTGGCCATTGGAGCGGGAACCTCTTCAAACGAACCGGGAAAATACCAAGTTTCAAGTGCGCTTGGGTATTCAGTCATACTTGACACCCAAACAGGACAGGCTTGGACATCCGCAATCGCAGGGCAGAATCGAAATGACGGCGGCTTCTTTGACGTGAAACAACATGAGTGAGGCATAACCGGCCAGTTTTTGACAAAATCCGGCCAAACCCATTGGGACTACTGCCTTTTCTCGCCGAGCCTCAATTTTAGCTCCAAAGCAATAGAGCATGACCCTCTGGGCCATGTAACCATAACTGGTGACTGGCAGGGGACGGGGCATCTGGTAGATTGATGGCGTCGTTGAGATGCAAAAGCGCAGTGTTCCGTGTGTGAAGTAAGCGTAAATCTGCTGCGCGGCATCCGATGAAGGTAATTTTTGAGCAGCTTAGTTCTCATTAAGAGGCCGGAGTAGTGTCCGGCCTCTTTTCTTTTGTAAAACCTTTCACCCACGCAAACGCGCAGTTTCGTTTGGAGTCCCGCCTTTAGGCGGTTAAACGCAGTTGTCCATCCAAACACCGCCTGAAGGCGGAACTCCGAACGGCGGCAGACCCAATTGTCCCGGGTCACTCCTCACTTGGCAATTGGCATTACCCGGCGCTCCTGCTAACTTTTGCCTGCATGTCAGCCGTGGTTGTGGCGACCCAAACGCCCTCTAAGCCAATGATGTTTCTCCGCCGATTGATCACTTCGGCGGTTCTCTGGACGGTCATCATTGCGGCCCTGTTTTCCACCAGCACGCTGGTGTCCGACGGCGTTTTCATTCTCATCATGGTTTTTCTCGGGCTGACCGGTCTCGCGGAATTTTACGGGCTGGCTGAAAAGCGCGGCCTGGTCTGCTTCAAATGGTGCGGGCTGTTCGGCGGCCTGTTGTTGATGCTGGGGACGTTCTTGAACCTGACCGGCCACATCGGCACGTCGGGTTCGCCTGCGCGCGTGAACGATTTTGAAACCGGGTTCATCATCCTGTTCGTGCTCGGCTTGTGCGTGCGGCAGTTTGTCTCGCGCAGCAACATCACCGGCATTGCGGCCATTTCGGCGACGTTGTTCGGCCTGATGTATGTCCCGTGGCTGCTGAACTTCATCCAGAAAATCAATTTCTTCCCCGGCGTGGACGGCAAATTTTACGTCCTTTATTTCATCGTCGTGACGAAATTCAGCGACACTGGCGCGTACGCCGTCGGCTCGCTCATTGGCCGGAACAAGATGATCCCGCGAATCAGCCCCGGCAAGACGTGGGAGGGTTTCGGCGGCGCGATCCTGGTTTCGACGGCGGCGAGCGTGGCGTTCGCGCATTTTTTCGGCGCGAAAATGATGGGAATGAACCTCCTCCATGCCGTGATTCTTGGAATTGTCCTGAGCATCACCGCCGTCATCGGCGATTTGATTGAATCGCTGTTCAAGCGGGAGGCGGGCGTGAAGGATTCCGGCAGGCTGTTTCCGGGCATCGGCGGCATACTTGACTTGCTCGACAGTCTTTTATTCAACGCGCCCATCATGTATTTGTATTTGCGCCATATTTTGACACACCCTTGAATTTGCGATTTACGATATACGATTTACGAGACGGCAGAAGATTTGATCCCCAGATTTTATGACGCGCGACGAAATGAAACAACGGACAAAGGCTTATGCCAACCGGGTTGTCAAACTTTGCTCGGCGCTTCCAAGCAACTGGATCGCCCAGACATTGGGCAAACAACTGCTCCGCAGCGGGACATCTGTTGGCGCAAATTATCGTGCCGTCTGCCGCGCCAAATCAAACTCGGATTTCATAAACAAACTCCGCATTGTTGAAGAAGAGTGCGATGAGTCCTTGTTTTGGATGGAATTGCTCGTGGACAACAACTTCATCAAGCCATCACGGCTGGGAAATTTGATGAAGGAGGCTGATGAAATTCTGGCCATTGTTGTGTCGTCGGCAAAAACCGCCCGAACGTCGCGTAGCGCGTAAATCGTATATCGTAAATTTGAAATGAAGAACGTTGTTTTACTCGGCTCGACCGGTTCCATCGGCACCAGCACCGTCAAGGTGGCTGAGGATTTGCCGGACCGCATCCGGCTGCTCGGCCTCGCCGCCGGAAACAATGCCGAATTGCTCGTCAAACAGGCGCGCAAACACCGGCCCGAAGCGATTTCCATCAACGATCCCGAAAAGGCCCGCGAACTGGAAAATATTGGCGGGACGACGATGCGGGTTTATTCCGGCGAAAATGGTTTGATCAAGCTGGCCACGCTGCCGGGGGCGGACATTGTGCTCATTGCCATCGTCGGCACGGCGGGACTGAAACCGGCCCTGGCCGCCATTCGCGCCGGCAAGGACATCGCCATCGCCTCAAAGGAAATCCTCGTCATGGCCGGTGAAATCGTCATGCGCGAGGCGCGCAAATACGGCGTGCGCGTGCTGGCGGTGGACAGCGAGCATTCGGCCATTTTTCAATGCCTCGACGGCAAACCTTCCGGTTCCGTCCGCAAGCTCTGGCTCACCGCATCCGGCGGGCCGTTCCGTGACGCGGCAAAATGGCCCGCTGAAAAGTTTCCTGAAATCACGGTCGAGCACGCGCTCAAACATCCGTCGTGGGTCATGGGCCGGAAAATCACGATTGATTCGGCGACGCTGTTCAACAAGGGGCTGGAAATGATCGAGGCGCGATGGCTGTTCGACGTCGGCATTGATCGTGTCGGCGTGCTGGTGCATCCGCAGAGCATCGTCCATTCGCTGGTCGAGTTCGTGGACGGCGCGATGCTTGCCCAGCTTTCCACGCCGGACATGTGCCTGCCGATTCAATACGCGTTGACGTATCCCGACCGCGCACCGAGCGAACGCGTGCAGACCGATTTCGCCAGACTTGGCAGCCTCACGTTTGAAAAGCCGGACGAGGAACGGTTTCCGGCGCTGGGCCTGGCGCGCAGGGCAGGGGATGTGGGCGGCACGCTGCCGGCGGTATTGAACGCCGCGAACGAAGTGGCGGTCGAAGCGTTCGTGAATCACAAAATCAATTTCCCGCAAATCACCGGAACCGTCCGGCGCGTGATGGACGCGCACAAAGCCGTTTCGCAGCCCACGCTGGAGCAGATTTTGGAGGCGGACGCATGGGCGCGGCGGGAGGCCGCGGCAATTTGACGGGCTCGCGCAAAGATTGCGGGCCGGATTTTTGCTGATATACTCATATTGTCCCGTTGCTGGGGGCCGAAATTTAAAATGACCATTTTGACTGCCATTTATGTGATTGCCGCCGTGCTGGTGTCGTTCGGCGCGGCAATTTTCATCCATGAGTTCGGCCATTATTGGGTCGCGCGAAAGCTCGGCATGAAGGTCGAGGAATTCGCCGTCGGGTTTGGCCCGAAGCTTTACAGTGTCACGCGCGATGGCATCGAATACTCATTGCGTTGGATTCCCGCCGGCGGGTTCGTGAAGCTGCCGCAGATGATTACTTCCGAGGCGCTCGAAGGCGGGTCGGTCGCGGAAGTGCCGCCCGCGCCGCCGTCGCACAAAATTCTCGTGGCTTTTGCCGGGCCGTTCATGAACGTTGTGTTCGCCTTCGCCATCGCAACGGCAATTTACTTCATTGGCCTGCCCATTCCGGTAAATCCCGCCATCATCGGTTACGTTGAGCCAAACTCGGCGGAGGCCAGGCTTGGCATTCAGGAAGGTGACCGCATCGCGGCGGTGAACGGCACGCCGGTGAAAACATGGCAGGATGTGATGCTGAACACGGTTGTGGCGCGCAGCAGTGTGATGCCGGTGGTCATCGAGCACAACGGCAAGGAGCGGACGTATTCCCTCAAGGCCACGACCGACAACGGGCTGGGCCTGAAGCTCCTCAACCTCGACCCGCGCGACCATCCGCAGGTGTTGGAAGTGAGTTCGGGCAGTCCGGCGGAAAAGGCCGGGCTCAAGATTGGCGACCATATCATTTCCTTCGCGGGCGTTCCGATCGCCAGCCGCGATCAATTGATCGAACTGATTCGCAAATGCGGCGGGCAACCCAACGCGATGCGGGTCGAACGCGCCGGGAAGAAAGTGACGCTGAACATCACGCCGAACATTGATCCCGGCACCCAGACGGGAAGAATCGGCGTCGCGCTGGGCGTGGATTCCACCCAGGTTTACATGATCCAACGGCCGGGGCCGACGCCCTGGGAGCAGGTGCGTGACGTGTTGGACAAAACCTTTGCCACCATCGGCGCGCTCGCTCACTCGCGGGAGACGGGTGTTGGAGCGAAGGACTTGAGCGGACCCGTGGGAATTTTCAGCATCCTCGCCGCCCAGTTTAAAACAGATTATCGCCTGGCCCTGAGTTTCCTTGTGCTGCTCAACATCAATCTCGCCATCATCAATTTGCTGCCGATTCCCGTGCTCGACGGCGGACACATTTTGATGGCAATCATCGAAAAAATCTGGCGCCGGCCTTTGAGCTTCAAATTCGTCGAATACACCACCACCGGTTTTGCGATGCTGTTGATTTCGCTGATGCTTTACATCACGTTTTTCGACATCAAACGATGGCAGCTTTTCCGGGCGATGTTCAACAGCAACGTGCAAATCGAGCAGACGACGACCCCCGCTGCGTCTGCGCCGGCACAGGCCAAATAAGCCATGCGCTACTGCGAATCACCGTTTTTTTATCATCGGCGGAAGACGCGCGAAATCGTCATCGGTGATCCGGCGCACGGTGGAGTCATCATCGGCGGCGACCATCCGGTCGTGATGCAATCCATGCTCACGTGCGACACGATGGACACCGCCGAATCCGTGAAGCAGACGCTGGAACTCGTTGAGGTCGGCTGCCAGCTCGTCCGCATCACTGCGCCGACGGTCAAGGATGCGGCGAATCTCCAGAATATTGTCGCTGAACTTCGCAAACGCGGCTGCCTTGTGCCGATTGTCGCCGACATCCATTTCAAGCCGGAGGCGGCGATGGAAGCGGTGAAATGGGTCGAAGTCGTGCGCGTGAATCCGGGCAATTACGCCGATTCCAAGAAATTTGCGACCAAGGAATACACCGACGAGCAATACGCCGCCGAGTTGAAGCGCATCGAGGAAAAATTCGCGCCGCTGGTCCTCGAAGCCAAAAGGCTGAAGCGCGCCTTGCGCATCGGCACGAACCACGGCTCGCTCAGCGACCGCATCATGAACCGCTACGGCGACACGCCGCTCGGCATGGTCGAGAGCGCGCTGGAATTCGCCTGCATCTGCCGCAAGCACAACTTCCACAACTTCAAGTTCTCGATGAAGTCGTCCAACCCGAAGGTGATGATCGAGTGTTACCGGCTTTTGGTTGCGCGATTAAACGAATTGGACGAGCAGGAATTCAATCCGCAATCCGCAATCCACAATCCGCAATCGTGGAATTATCCCATCCATCTGGGCGTGACGGAGGCGGGCGAAGGCGAGGACGGCCGCATCAAATCCGCCATCGGCATCGGCTCGCTGCTCTGCGATGGCCTCGGCGACACCATCCGCGTTTCGCTCACCGAAGATTCGCCGCGCGAAATCGAGGTCTGCCGCGATTTATTTGCCCAGATTCCGAAACTGACCCGTTTGGAGTCCCGCCTTCAGGCGGCATCAGGAGAACCGGCTAAAGCCGGAACTCCAAACGATTTTCCCTTTGACCCGTTTCACTTCGAACGCCGTGAAACGCCGGAGATTGAACTGGCCGACGGCGTCAAATGCGGTGGCGAACAACTCATCCGCGTCGTCGTCACCCGAGCCACCTTTGACAAGGTCGCGCACAAAATCCGTCCGAAGGATGACGTGAAGCCGGAGGCGATTTACGAAGACCTGAACATCGCGGAGATTGACCCTGCGCAGGATTTTGAAATCAATTGCGAGACGCAGCTTGTCACGGTGAAGGACGGCGTGAAGCTTCCGGCCATCACCGCCTTTCGATTGCTCGCGGCAAAATTGAAACGGCTTGGCCGGAACAATCCAATTCTGCTCAAGGATTGCATCAACTTCGAATCCGTGCCGCTGTTGCCGAAAATCGCGCTGCTCCGGGCTGGCGTGGTGATCGGCTCATTGCTCGCGGATGGAATCGGCGACGCAATTTTGATTCGCGGCGAGGCAGGCGGCGGACAATCATTGCGGCTGGCGTACAACATTTTGCAGGCGGCGGGCTGCCGTTCGTTCAAGACCGATTACGTGGCGTGCCCGTCGTGCGGGCGGACGCTGTTCAATCTCCAGACAGTGACGGCGCGCATCAAGGCGCGGACGGAGCATCTCAAGGGCGTGAAGATTGCCATCATGGGCTGCATCGTGAACGGCCCCGGCGAAATGGCGGACGCGGACTTTGGCTACGTGGGCGGCGCGCCCGGGAAGATCAATCTCTACGTCGGCAAGCAGGCCATCAAATTCAACATCCCCGAAGCCGAGGCTGTGGAACGCCTCGTGGACCTCATCAAGGAACACAACAAGTGGGTCGAGCCCGAAGCCAAGGAAACAGTCGCTGCGCACTGAACTCCGTTTCTGAGGCAAGTCTGATTTCCGTTTAATCGAAATTTACGGTTTGAGAGTCATGCCATCGGTTGCGGCGCGATGGCGTTCAAGGCTCAATGCTTCGAGTTGAGAACTTCGTGCAGCGTATTGAGCATGGTTTCAGCTGAGTAAGGTTTGGGAACGAAATGTTTGATCCCGGCGTTCATGGCCTTGGCCACACCACCTTCCGAGGTCATGCCGCTTGAGCCAACGATTTTGATTTCCGGGTTGATGGATCTGAGCGCGGTGATTGTAGCCAGGCCATCCATGTTCGGCATGACCATGTCGGTGATGACCACGTCAATTTCGTTCCGGCGGAGCTTGTAGATGGAAAGGGCCTCAACACCGTCCGATGCGAGCAGGACATGGTAGCCATAACGCTCCAAAGCCCGTTGCGCGAGTTTGCGGATGGGTTCTTCATCATCCACGACCAGCACCCCTTCGTTGTGGCCGCGCGGCAGTTTTTTTTCTCCAGTTGACGCTTTTTCCGGGCCTGCCTGCGTTGTGTTGGCCGGAAGATAGACTTTGAATGAGCTGCCCTTGCCGGGATTGCTGTAGCAGTGGATGAAACCGCCGTGACTCTTGACGATGGCCAGGGTGGTGGACAAGCCCAGACCGGTGCCCTTGCCCGGTTCCTTAGTGGTAAAGAAAGGGTCAAAGATTTTTTCCTGTATCTCCTTCGGGATGCCCGTGCCGGTGTCATTTACGGTGATGCACAAGTAGGGGCCTCGCCGGGCTTCAAGATTCATGCTGGCATAAGCTTCATCCAGAGTCACATTTTCGAGTTGCAGTGACAGCTTGCCGCCTTTGGGCATGGCGTCGCGCGCGTTGATGCAAAGATTCAACAGGACCTGGTGAAGTTGCGTCGGGTCGCCGGTGATGGTCCAGAGGTCGGCCGGGCTGCGAAGTTCAAATTGCACGGATTTGGGGAAGGTCTCGCTGACGATCTGCTTGATTTCGCGGGCGATGTGTTTGGGCTGGACGACAATACGTTCGCCTTCCACCCCGCGTCCAAAGGCCAGCACTTGTTTGACCAGGCTTGCGCCGCGATTGACGTTGGCCTCCAGGGATTCGAGCAGCCGTTTCCCGTCGTCGTCAGTGGTTTTTTCCTTCAACACCTGGACTGAAACGAGGAGGGGTGTCAGCACGTTGTTGAGATCGTGGGCAATGCCGCCGGCCATGGTGCCGAGGCTTTCCATGCGTTGCGAACGCAGGAACTGGGACTCGAGTTTCTTCCGTTCGGTGATGTCGGTGTTGATGACGAGCTGGGCCTTGGGATTACCCTGATCGTCGCGGATGACATTGCATCTTCCCTGAAGCGTGATGGTTTTGCCGTCCTTGGTTGTTTCCTGCAGTTCACCGGTCCACTCGCCGTGTTCCTTGACGGCCTTTATGGCGGCTGTGTGTTGCGGTGAAACGACTCCGCCAAGGAACAGGTTCAGCGGAGTCTTGCCAATTGCTTCCGCCGCGCTCCAGCCGTAAATCCGCTCGGCACTTTTATTCCAATAAATGAATCGGTCGTTCAAATCCATGACCATGATGGCATCCTGTGCCTTGTCCAGCAACGCGGCCTGTTCGCTAACATGTTCTTCGGCCCGCTTGAGTTCGCTGATGTCATGCCCGATCCCCACCAGACCGCTGATGCGTCCCTGGCTGTCCCGGAAAGGCAATTTGCTGGTCAACACCGTGTGCTCCTTGCCATCTGCAAAAACACAAATGCTTTTGCGTCCGATGAGCGGCTCCCCGGAAAAAACCTTCAACTCCTCGGCGCGGAACTCGGCGGCCAGACCGGGCGGGAAGAAATCTTTGTCGGTCAGGCCGAGAATCTGGGAGGAATCCGTTTTGCCCAATTGTTTCGCAAGGGCTTCGTTGGCCACCAGAAAACGGCTGTCCAAGTCTTTGATATAAAAAGTTTCCGGCAGCAGATCGATCAATGTGCGGAGCAACCGGCGTTCGTGGGCAATGGTTTCCTCGGCCTGCTTGCGCTCGGTGATGTCGAACTGGATCCCCTGTGTGCCAATAATCTTTCCGTCGGAACCAATTACCGGAAATTTCATGACGTGCAGGAGCCGCTTCCGGCCGCCGGCATCAACGTGCTCTTCAATCAACTCAATGGGTCTGCCGGTCCGCATGATCTGTTCATGATGTTTCATGCCCGTGGCGGCATATTTGGTTGCCGGTCCCGTCGCGCCCTGTTTCGCGATTTGGACAGCGGCAACTTCCTGGGGTGTCTTGCCCAAAAATTCCTCCTCCTTCATGCCTTTGGTCTGGCAGAAGAAGGGATTGGCCAGAACATAGCGGCCTTCATGGTCCTTTCGAAAAACCCCGATGGGCAGCTGTTCCACGAGTGAATGATAAAGCGCCTGTGATTCGCGCACCGACTCTTCCGCCAGCTTGCGTTCCGTGATGTCGCTGCCAATACCCACCAGCCCGGTGATTTTTCCATTCTGATCGCGGAACGGCAGCTTGCTGGTCAACAGCCAGCGTTTTTCGCCCGCGTCGTTCAGGAAATACTCCTCCCGGTTGATGACCGGCTGGCCCTGGATCACCTTCTGGTCGTCGGCCCAGAATTTTTCGGCGATGTCCCGCGGGAAAAAATCGAAGTCTGTTTTGCCGATGGCCTCGGCCTCGGTTTTGCAGTGGAGATTTTTCAGGTCGGCCGGATTGGCCAGGATTTTCCGGCCGCTGGCATCCTTGGCATAAATGCAGTCCGGCAGGTTGTCAACCAGCGTGCGCAGGAGGGAGCGTTCCCGGGCCAGGGCCTCGTCAGCCAGCTTGCGCTGGCTGATGTCGTTAAAGAGGAGGAACAGATGCGGCTCATTGCCGCGGGCGAAGAAATTGAGCTGGCAGTCGAGCCATTCCTCTTTTCCAAACGTGCTGGTAAAATGAAATTCTCCGTGTCCCGGTTTTCCGGCCAGAGTTTCCTCCGCCATCTGGAGCATTCCGGAAACACGCCATGACTCGATCTGTTTGAAATTCTGCTTCAAAAGTTCCGGCACCGTGGTATTGAGAATCCGGGCGGCGGCTTCGTTGGCGAGTTCGCACTGTCCGGATGCCTTGTAAACCAGTATGCCCGCCATCGCGTCCGAAATGATTTTCTGGTTGAAATCGAGCGCCTCCGCCAATTGTTCTTCAACCCGCTTGCGTTGAGAAATTAGAATAGCCATCAGCCACAGCACGCCAATACCCACCAGGCGGCTTATGAATGCCAGATGAGGATCAATGCCCGCCGGCGAAAGATAGAATCCGGCGATCGTCAGCAGCGACAAAACGGTGGCGAGCGCATAGGAAAAAAAGCGGTCGCCGACATAAATGGATAAAAACAGCGGAATAAAATACCAAACACAGTCGGCGACGCCCAACGGAGTGAAAGAATCCAAGACTATTGCCCCTACGGTAAGCAGTACGATTACCGCAAAAAAAACCGATTTTTTTTGCTTCGAGGCCATAACTACACCATAACCACCCAGTATTAAACCATAAGTTAAGTAGCATTTGAAATGCCTAAATGGATAATTATTTGTCGTGTTAAAACGTTTATAATCAGTTAGTTACATGATTTCGGTGCCTGTAATCGTGCTTTTGGGCCTTTTGGCCAATTTTGCATTAGCTTTTGTGCCCGAATGCATTGGGCAAATTTCAGCGCCAGTCACGCCCGGCTATTTCCAGCAAAATTGCTCAACCAGACGTTAGAATCGAAGAAGTCAGCATAATCAGTTTGAATGGAATGGCCGCTTCGAGATTTTCTTCCAACATGCCTCCGTTCATTTGCTGGAAGCCGCTCGAAGCCGGTCAAAAACGAGACGTCCGAACGAACGCAACCGATAACACTTGCCAATTCCGTTAATTTGCCTAAAGTAACCGACCACTTTTCAATTATGCATTTAAATGGTTTGAACGTGTTGCTGGCGCAGGCGCCTGCCTCGACTTCCGCGCAGCCGCCACAGCCGGTGGGTTTGCAGTCACTCTTTGCCAGTCCCATCATGCTGCTGGTTTTGATGGGGATAATGATGTATTTTCTCCTGTTCCGCCCGCAGCAGCAACGCGCGAAGCAGCAGGCCAAAATGCTTGCCAACCTCAAATCCGGCGACAAGGTGGTCACCTCCAGCGGCATCATCGGAGTCGTTATCACGGTTAAAGACAAAACCGTTTCGCTCCGTTCCGCCGACGCCAAAATGGAAATCACCAAATCTTCCGTGACGGAGATTCTCGAAAGCAGCGACACCCCCGCATCCTGACCCGCCATGAGAAGAAACAATTTCGGGAGATTCATCCTCGTCGTTGCCATCATCGTCTGGGCGCTGATTTCAATTTATCCGCCATCCTCGCGCGATCTGCTTCGGGAATTCGACCGGCGCGCGGAAAACAAGGATGCCGTGTTCACGAACATCCTGACGGGCGCTGAACTGCTTCAAAAAGCCGGGACGAACACCGAGTTCGCGTCATTGCAGGCCGCCTCCGCCACGAACGATCTCCAGCCTTATTTCCCGTTCATCAGCGCCAAGGAGCAGCTCTACCCGAACATCTTCATCTTGAACCAGCTCCAGCGCGATGCTTCGGGCCGGATCAAGCTCGGCCTCGATTTGCAGGGTGGCACGTCCTTCCTCGTTGAGATGGACACGAACGTTCTTTACGCGGACACCAACAACGTGAGGTCGCAGTCGGATTTGACGAGCGCGGCGCTGTCACAGGCGGTGGAGGTGCTGCGCAAACGCATCGACCGTTTCGGCGTGGCCGAACCGGTCATCCAATCCGCCGGCGGCAACAAAATTCTCATTCAATTGCCGGGCCTGTCGCCCGCCGACAAGGAAAGCGCCAAAATACAAATTCAAAGAACCGCGTATCTCGAATTCCGGATGGTGAGGGATGACAGTGATGAAATCATCGCAAATCATGAGCCGATTCCGCCGGGATACGTATTGCTCAAGCACATCGAACCTCAACCCGGCGGCGCGCAGCCGAAAGTGGAGCAGGTCATCGTGAACAAGAAGCCGGTGAACGGACTGGCTGGCGACATCGTTAAAAGCTCAATGGTTGTGCGCGGCAACCTAGGTGAACCGCAGATTGATTTCACGCTGACCGACGATGGCGCGACGAAATTCGCCAAGACCACGCGGGATTATGTTGGCCACAGGATGGCGATTGTCTTGGACGGTGAGCTTTATTCCGCACCCAACATCAACCAGCCGATTGAAGGTGGCAACGGCCAGATTACCGGAACCTTCACCATCGAAGAGGCGCAGGAACTGGCGAACGTCCTGCAAAATCCGCTGCGGGCGCCGCTGAAGATCATCTATGCCAGCGACGTTGACCCGACGCTCGGTAAGGATTCCATTCGGAGCGGCATCCACGCATCCATCTACGGTGTCATTTTTGTGTCCGCCTTCATGCTGGTTTATTACCTCATTGGCGGGCTGGCGGCGAATGTCGCGCTCATCACCAACATCATCATCCTGCTCGGTGTCATGTGTTCAATCGGCGCGACGTTCACATTGCCGGGCATCGCGGGTGGCGTGCTGACCGTCGGCATGGCGGTGGACGCCAACGTGTTGATTTACGAGCGCATTCGCGAGGAGCTTGCCAAGGGCAAGTCGCTGCGCGGCGCGATTGATGCCGGCTATGCCCGTGCGTTCGGCACCATTTTTGACTCGCACGTCACCACATTGATTTCATCCATCATTTTGATTTTCATGGGCACCGGAGAAATCAAGGGATTCGGTGTCACGCTCACTATTGGTGTGGCGGCGAGCCTGTTCACCGCGCTGGTCGTGACGCGACTGATTTTCAACTGGCTGCAAGACCGCAACTGGTTGAAATCGCTCCCGATGCTTCACATTATCCGGACTGCGAAGATCAACTTTATGAAGGCGGCGACGCCGTTGTCCATCATCACCTGGGTATTTGTCGTGTTGTCGCTCGGTTACGGTTTTACCGAACGTGGCACAAAGCTGCTTGGCGTGGATTTCCTGGGTGGTGACAGCACGACCTTCAGCTTTGTCCAAAAAGTCGGTGTGGATCAAATCCGTTCCGCGATTACTGCCACCGGCGAGAAGGACGCGCAAATTCAATACCAAAGGGATGTCAGCGGCGGCACGGAAACGCTGCGCGTGACAACTTCCAGCGGTTCGGAGCAAAAGATTGAACAGGCGCTAGCGCAGAATTTTCAGCAGGCCCGGTTCAGGGCCATCGGCCGCCAGCAGGTCGGCGCGACCGTGGGCAGGGAAATCCAGCGTTCAGCCATCGTCGCCTGCCTCTTGTCCATGTTCGGCATTTTGATTTACGTCGCGTTCCGTTACGAATTTTCCTTTGCCGTCGGCGCGATTGTCGGAGTGGTCCACGATGTCCTTCTGGCCATCGGTTGTTACTGCATTGCCAATGCTGTTTCAGGCCGCGAATTCAACCAGACCGTTATTGCCGCCGTGCTGACCATCATCGGCTTTTCGCTCAACGACAAGGTCGTCATCTTCGATCGTATCCGGGAAAATTTGAAACTGGGCGTGCGCGGCACGTTCCGCGAAGTCATCAACCAGGCGCTGAACCAGACGTTGAGCCGCACCATTATCACCAGCGGAACGGTGTTGATTGCCACGCTCTGCCTGTTCATCTGGGGCGGTGGCGTCATCAACGACTTCGCCTTCACCTTTCTCATCGGCATCATCACCGGCACGTATTCGAGCATCTTCATTTCCAGCGCGTTCGTGTTGTGGTGGCACAAGGGCGAGCGCCCGGCCATCGGCGCGTCGCAGGTGACGATCCAAGATATCGCGACGGCAAAGACCTAAAGCATTTGCGATTTGCGATTTGCGATGGACGAATCCATTTGCAGTTGGTGCGAAAATCGTAAATCGTGAATCGTAAATGACGGAAATTGCACCCTGGCACTGGATTGGTTTCATCGTCTGCGTGCTGTTCTTTCTGGCGCTGGACCTCGGTCTGTTCCACCGGCGCGAGCGTGTCCTCAATTTCAAGGAAGCACTGGCGTGGAGCACGGTTTGGATTGCGCTGTCGCTCCTGTTTGCCTGCGCATTGGTTCACTGGCACGGACGCGAGGAGGCGGTTGAATTTGTCACGGGCTACGTCATCGAATTCTCCTTGTCGCTGGACAACATCTTTGTCATGGCGCTTCTCTTTGCCTATTTCCGAGTGCCGGAGGAAGCCCGGCATCGCCTGCTTTTTTGGGGCATTCTCGGCGCTCTTGTCATGCGCGGTGCGATGATTGCGCTCGGCGTGACACTCATCCAGAGTTACAACTGGATCCTTTACGTCCTCGGAGTCTTCCTCGTTTTCACCGGCGGCAGGATGCTTTTCACCGGTAATGAAAAGGCGCAGCCTGATAACAACTTCGCCATCCGCCTCGCGCGCAGGTTTTTCCCGGCAGCCAGCAACGCCGGCGGCCAAATTGACGCGACTTCCCAAAGTGAAATCAACCGGCTCCCGCCCGCGCCGCTGCTGCTGGTGCTGGCGCTGGTGGAAATCACCGACCTGATTTTTGCGACGGATTCGATTCCGGCGGTCTTTGCCGTGACGACCAAGCCGTTCATTGTCTTCACTTCAAACGTCTTTGCCATTCTCGGCCTGCGCTCGCTCTATTTTGTGCTGGTGGGCGCCATCAATTATTTCCGCCATTTGAAAACCGGCCTCTCCGTCGTGCTGGTGTTCGTCGGCGTGAAAATGCTGCTCGACCCGCACGGTCAGGAAATGAAATGGTTCCAAATCGAAATTCCCACGAGCGTTTCGCTGCTCGTCGTGGCCGGAATCTTTTTGATTTCCATCGCGCTTTCCGTCACCGCGGCACGGCGCGAGAAGAGAAAATGAACCGCAGGCTGCCCGGATTTCAAGGATCGGTTTCTGATTTTCAAAGGTGATTCATTTTTCCTTTTTAATCTGCGTTTTCCACGTAATCTGCCGTCGAAAATGAAATTTCGCTGGTCGCTAGCACCGCCGCAACCATTGCTTGCGGGCCAATTGGCGCTGCAACTCCAAATTTCGCCCCTGCTTGCCCAATGCCTGCTCAATCGCGGTTTCAGCAAACCATCCGCAATCTCGAATTTTCTACAGCCACGCCTGAAAAATCTCGCCGACCCGTTTTTGCTGCCGGACATGGCCGCCGCCGTTGACCGGCTCCTGCTCGCACGCGAACGGAGCGAGCCGCTCATGATCTTCGGCGATTACGACGTGGACGGCGTCACGTCCACCGCGCTGCTCCTTGAAGTCATGCGTTCGCTTGGCTGGCGGGTGGATTTCTACCTGCCTCATCGCATGGATGAGGGCTACGGCCTCAGCCAGGACGCCGTTGAAAACTGCCTCAACAAATTTCCTCCTTCGCAAAATTCCGGTGCGAAAAATCTGCCCCGGCTTCTGCTGGCCGTGGATTGTGGTTCGACGGCCGTTGAAACCATCCGCTGGCTGGGCGAACGCGGCGTTGACGTCATCGTACTCGACCATCACCAAGTTTCCAATCCGGCGCCCGAAGCGGTCGCGCTCGTGAATCCGCAACGCTCGGCTCTCAATCCTCAACCCTCAACTGCTTTCACCGAATTATGTTCCGCCGGCCTCGCCTTCAAGCTGGCGCACGCCTTGATCAAGCGCGGGCGCCAAACCGATCTGCCCGGCGCCGCTGAATTTGATTTGAAGCCGCTGCTTGATCTGGTCGCGCTGGGCACAATTGCCGATCTCGTGCCGCTCACCGGCGAAAATCGCATCCTCGTTTCCGCCGGTCTGGAACGATTGAACAAAACCCGGCGGCCCGGCCTCGTTGCTCTAAAGAAAGCCGCCGAAACGCCCGCGACCATCGGCACGTACGAAGTCGGCTACCAGCTTGCGCCGCGGCTGAATGCCGCCGGCCGGCTCGAAACCGCCGGGGAATCGCTCCGGCTTTTGCTGGCGGACAATCTGGCGGATGCCGTGCCGCTGGCGCAAAAACTCGACGCGCACAACCGCGAACGGCAAAAAATCGAGCGCGGCATCGTCGAACAAGTCACCGGCGCGGTCCGGTCAAAATTCAATCCGCAGACGGATTTCGTCATCGTCGAAGGCCAGTTGCTCTGGCACATCGGCGTGGTCGGCATCGTGGCTTCGCGCGTGTTGCAGGAATTTTACCGCCCGACCATCATCATCGGCGGTGAAGGCGGCGAATGGCGGGGGTCGGGCCGCAGCATTGCCGGTTTCGATCTGGCTGCCGCGCTGCGGGATTGCGATGATTTGCTCGTGCGGCACGGCGGACACGCGATGGCGGCGGGCTTGAGCATCCAGCCGGACAAAATTGATTTGCTGCGGCAGCGCCTGAACGGGCTGGCGCGCCGCGCGTTGAAGCCGGAGGATTTGCAACCGCCGCTGTGCCTCGACGCGGAGGTCGGGCTGGATGAAATCACCCTGGAATCGCTCGGCAAACTGGCGCACCTGAAGCCGACCGGGCAGGGGAATCCGCCGGTGCAATTTTGTGCGCGCAACCTCGCCCACCAGTGCCCGCTCCAGCGCATCGGCTCGGACAGGCAGCACGTGAAAATGTGGGTGACGGATGGCGTCGGCACGCTCGAAGCGCTTTGGTGGAACGGCGGCAACGCATCGCTGCCCGTCGGGAAATTCGACCTGGCGTTTGCGCCGCAAATAAACGAATTCAATGGCAAACGAATGGTGCAGTTGAAAGTTTTGGATTGGCAACCGGCCAAAACGCCGTGATTTTATTCCCAATGAACGCCGCAATCATTGTTGCCGCCGGCAAAGGTTCCCGCATGGGGCCGGAGGTGGACAAACTGTTTCTCGAAGTGGCCGGGCGTCCCGTCGTCGCGCACACATGGCAGCGCTTCAACGATGCCAGTTGCATTGATGAACTCGTCCTGGTCGTGCGCAAGGGAATGCAACCGGCCTTTGAGGAGCTGGCTGCAAAATTCAAATTCCAAAAACCGTTCCGCATCGTCGAGGGCGGCGCGGAAAGGCAGGATTCAGTCTGGAACGGACTGGAGGCGTTGTCGGCCGCGGCGGAAATCGTGGCGATTCACGACGCGGCGCGGCCTTGCACGAACGAGGAGTTGATTGCCGCAACCATCAAGCGTGCCGGGGAAACCGGCGCGGCCGTCGCCGCCCAGCCGGTCACGGACACGATCAAGGAATCCGCCGACGGCCGGTTCGTGAAACGCACGCTCGATCGTTCGCGGCTGTGGTCGGTGCAAACACCGCAGACGTTTCGCGTCGAAGTCATCCGCCGTGCGTTGACGGAGGCCCGGCGGCGCAAGCGGGTGTTCACCGATGACACGGCGGCGTGCGAATTGATCGGCCAGCCGGTTCGTCTCGTTTCGTGGGTGGCGCCCAATCCCAAGGTGACCGTGCCCGGCGATCTGCCGTTTGTCGAGTCGCTGTTGCGGGGTCGGGTTTGAGTTTTTCTTCGAGTTTGGATTTTTTTGTGATAACGTGCCGGAGTTTATGAGACGTCGTTTGATTTACGGGTTGGTCATCACGCTGCTGGCGGTGAATTTCATCGTCGGCGCATGGATTTATCTGGGGTCCGCGCGTGCGGCCGAGAAGAACGATGCCATCGACCCGAATCTGGACTTGTTTTCGGAGGTGCTGGAACGGGTGCGCTCGGAATATGTGGACGGCCAGAACCTGACGTATCGCGAACTGACTTACGCGGCGTTGAAAGGCATGGTCAACGTGCTAGACCCGCACAGCGAGTTTCTGGATCCCGCCGCCTATCACGATTTGCAGGATGACACGGAGGGTCAGTTTGGCGGACTCGGCCTCATTGTCACGGTGCGGAGCAATTATGTGACTGTCGTCACGCCGATGGAAGACACGCCGGGGTTCCGCGCGGGCATTCTGGCCGGCGACCGCATCATCAAAATCAACGGCGAGGACGCGATAAAAATGCCGTTGGAGGACGCGGTGAAGAAGCTGCGCGGCAATCCGGACACACAGGTGACCATCACCATTCAACGGCCGTCGTCCGGCCTGGTGAAAAATTTCACTCTCACCCGCGCCGTCGTCCAGTTGAAAATGGTCGAGGACATCAACGGCGGGCAGGAATTTCCGCTCAACGATGACAAAATCGGTTACGTCTGCATCACGCAATTCGGGGACAATACCGGCGATGAACTCGGAGCCGCCTTGCGAAGGCTCCAGTCCCAGGGCATGAAGGCGCTGATTCTTGATTTGCGCTGGAATCCGGGCGGGTTGCTCGACGAGGCGGTGAACGTTTGCCAGAAATTTCTTCCGCGCGGCCAGTTGATTGTTTCCACCGAAGGCCGCGACCCCGCGCAAAATTCCATCCGGCGCGCAGGGGGGAGCGGCGATGAATTACACGGCATGCCGATCGTTGTGCTCGTCAATTTGAGCAGCGCCAGCGCGTCCGAAATCGTCACCGGCTGTTTGCAGGATCTGCACCGGGCCGTCATTCTCGGCGAAAAGACGTTCGGCAAAGGCTCGGTGCAAAGCATCTTTCCCTTCGACGACGGCTCGGCGCTCAAGCTTACGACGGCAAAATATTACACCCCCAGCCACCGGGTCATCCATGAACACGGCATCACGCCGGACATCATCGTGCCGATGAGCGACGACGAGGAAGCCCATTTGCAGTACAAGCGCACGCCTGGCGGATTGCAATCGCTTGATGAAACCAACCGCGAGCAGCTTTCGGAAATCCCGGATCCGCAACTGGACCGCGCCGAGGATTTGCTCCGGGGCATCCTGCTTTACAACTCGTTCAACGGGGCTCAAACGCCGGAAGAAACAGCGGCCAAATGATTTGTTGGAGTCCAAGCTTTGGCTTGCCGCGGGACAACGCCGGATGTTGGAATGCTGGCAACTCCAGTTCTTATGACGCTGCTCGCCCTTGAAACTTCCTGCGATGAAACCAGCGCCGCCGCCGTGCGCGACGGCAGGGTTTTGTCCAGCGTCGTTTCCTCGCAGGTCAAGCTGCACGCCGAGTACGGCGGCGTTGTGCCCGAACTCGCCGCGCGCGAACATTTACGGAACCTGATTCCCGTCGCGCGAACCGCGCTGCGCGAGGCCGGCGTACAGACCGGACAACTCGACGCCGTTGCCGCCACGCAAGGGCCGGGTTTGCCGACCGCTCTGCTCGTCGGATTCAAGGCCGCGCAGGCCGTCGCCTTTGCCCTGTGTAAACCATTTCTCGGGATTCATCATCACGAGGCGCATTTGTATTCACCGTGGATTCGCGGTGAACCGCCAGTCGCGGACTTCTCGGATTTTCAGCCCAACATTTCGCTCATCGTCAGCGGCGGGCACACGCTGCTCGTCCAGGTCGAATCGGAACTGAACCATCGCGTGCTCGGCTCAACGGTGGATGACGCCGCGGGCGAATGTTTTGACAAAACCGGCAAGCTGATGGGCCTCGCGTATCCCGCTGGACCGGAAATTGACCGGCTGGCGGAGCAGGGGAATTCCAAGGCGTTCGATTTTCCGCGCCCGCTGCTGCACGACGCCGGCGACGATTTCAGCTTCAGCGGCTTGAAAACCTCGGTGCGCTATTTCCTGCGCGACAACCCGAAGCTGCTGGATGACGCGCAAAGCGTGCGCGATTTGTGCGCCAGCATTCAGGCGGCGATTGTCGAGGTGCTTGTCACCAAGACCATTCGCGCCGCGAAACGCAACGGCGTGCGTTGCGTCACCGCGTCCGGTGGCGTGACGTGCAACCGAGCTTTGCGCCATGACCTGGAAACCTCATGCAAACGTGAAGGTTTTACGCTGCATCTTGCGGAAAAATCCCTTTGCACTGACAACGCGGCGATGATCGGCATTCTGGCGGAGCGAAAATTGTTTCACAAAATGCCGGCGACTGGCTTGGATTCCGAAATTCAACCGGGCTGGGTGCTTTCTTGATCGGAATTCCATGTCCGACCGTCTGCCCATCTACGAAATTGAGCACGACATTGTCGCCGCGCTCAAGGCGACGAAGCGGCTCATCCTTCAGGCACCGACCGGTTCCGGAAAATCCACGCAAGTTCCGCAAATGCTGTTCAAGCATGGTCTGCTTGGCAACGGACAGGTGGTCATCCTCCAGCCACGCCGTCTGGCTGCGCGTTTGCTCGCCTCGCGCGTCGCAAAGGAACTGGGCGTGGAGCTTGGCCGCGAGGTCGGTTATCAAGTCCGGTTTGAAAACTTCACGAGCGAATCCACGCGAATCAAGTTCGAGACCGAGGGAATTTTGCTGAGGCAACTGATTCAAGACCCGGCCTTGCGCGGCATCCAGGCGGTCATCTTTGACGAGTTCCACGAACGCCATCTTTACGGCGACATCACGCTCGCCCGCGCACTCGACATTCAGGAAACGCTCCGCCCCGACCTGCTCATCGCCGTCATGTCCGCCACGCTCGATGCCGGCTTGCTGGAGGAATATCTAAATCAGGCAGGGCGGGCTGTCCCAAGCCCGCCACGGCGTGATGAGGAGATCCATTGCTCCGTTCTTTCTTCCGAAGGCCGGGTGTTCCCCGTCGAATTTGGATATCTCCCACACCGGCTTGGCCCGAATTCACCGCCGGTCTGGGAACTGGCAGCGCAAGCTTTCGCCGGCCATGTCAGCTCAGGCGAATCCGGCGATGTGCTGGTGTTCATGCCGGGTGGGTTTGAAATCAATCAAACTCTCGAAGCGATTCGCCATGCGCCGGAATCGAAGGGTTACATCCTCCTGCCGTTGCATGGCGAATTGCAGCCGCGCGACCAGGACGCTGCCGTGGCGCGCTACGACCAGCCCAAGGTCGTTGTGGCCACCAACGTCGCGGAAACTTCCATCACGATTGACGGCGTGCGGCTGGTGATTGACAGCGGGCTGGCGCGCATTCCGCGTTACGATGCCAACCGCGGCATCAACACACTGCTGATCGAACGCATCAGCCAGGCAAGCGCGGACCAACGCGCCGGTCGCGCCGGCCGGACCGCGCCGGGCCGTTGCCTCCGGCTTTGGTCACGGCAGGAACACGACGAACGCGCCCCGCAGCAGTTGCCGGAAATCAAACGCCTCGATCTCGCCGAGGTTGTCCTGACGCTTAAAGCCGCCGGAGTCGAGGATTTAAGAAAATTCCGCTGGCTGGAGAAGCCGGATGAAATTTCACTCACGCATGCCGAGGAATTGTTGCTGGATTTGGGTGCGCTGAAAATGGGGAGCGCGACCGTCCCGGTCGCCACTGGTCGGCGTCCCGCCGAACAGCAATTGTGGCATGCCGAAAGTGTTCAGCGGGACGCTGAACACGGCGGGCGGGACGTCCGCGCTCCCCAGCTACAAATCACTCCAATCGGGCGCAAGATGCTCGCATTTCCGGTGCATCCGCGCTACTCGCGAATGCTGCTGGCGGCTCAGGAACATGGTTGCGTCCACCAAGCCTGCCTCGTCGCCGCGCTCACGCAAGGACGCGATTTGTTGTTGCGAAACGTGGGACGGGAGGTTGAGTCTGCGCGCGAGGATTTATTTGGTGAAAAGGCATCATCGGATTTTTGGATTTTGATGCGGGCGTGGAATTACGCCCTGAAAAACCAGTTTCGCCTCGACGCCTGCCGCAAGCTCGGCATCCACGCCATCACCGCGCGGCAGGTCGGCCCGCTGCTCGAACAATTCCTCCGCATCGCCAAGGACGAGGGGCTTGATACCAGACCGCGCGAGATCAAGGACGAGGCATTGCAAAAGTGCATTCTCATCGGGTTCAGCGACCGCGTGGCGCGGCGGCTGGACCAGGGAACGCTTCGTTGCGAACTGGTTCATAATCGCCGTGGTGTGCTGGCGCGGGAAAGCACCGTTCAACACAGCCCGCTTTTTGTCGTCGCCGAAATCCGCGAAATCGAGGGCCGGGAAGTGAACACGATTCTTTCACTGGCGACGGCCATTGAAACGGACTGGCTGCGTGAAATTTTCCCTGACGACTTGAAATCCGAGTTGCATGTCCAGTTCGATGCCACGGCCAAACGCGTGCAAGCCGCCGAACTGGTGCGGTTTCGCGGACTGGCGTTGTCCGCCAAACGCATCGAACCGCCACCTGCTGATGCCGCGGCAAGGTTGCTCGCTGATGAAATCATTGCCGGCCATTTGCCGTTGTCAAATTGGGACCACGCCGTTGAACAATGGCTGGTGCGGCTGCGGCTCCTTTGTCAGCATTGCCCTGAACTCCAGCTTCCGCCATTTGCCGAGGACGACCGCAAACATATCATCGAACAGCTTTGCCATGGCGCGGTGAGCTACAAGGACATCAAGGAGCGCGATGTGAAACCACTGGTGATGTCGTGGCTGTCCGCAGCGCAGCGGGAGCTGCTGGACAAGCATGCGCCGGAACGGCTGTCGCTGCCGAATGGGCGGACGCCAAAAGTTGTTTATGAGGTCAACCAGTCGCCGCACATCGCGTTGCGGATTCAGGAGCTTTACGGCGTGACACAGACGCCGAAGATCGCGATGGGCCGCGTGCCGGTGGTCGTTCATATTTTAACACCGGGCATGAAGCCAATTCAAATCACCCAGGACCTCGCTAGTTTCTGGAGCGAGCACTATCCGCGCATCAAATCCGAGTTGCAGCGGAAATATCCGAAACACGAATGGCGGTGATGCCTGCAGGAACATCTCGCAACGCGGGATAGCACCAGACCCCTCGCCGCCAAACTCGTCAAACTTGCAACCTTTGAGTTCACGCATTACCTTTCGCGGCTTATGGAAAAAGTGGTCATCATCGGTTCGGGATGCGCGGGCTGGACAGCCGCGCTTTACACCGCGCGCGCCAATCTCACGCCGCTCGTGCTCACCGGCAAACAGCCCGGCGGCCTTCTCACCACCACCAGCATCGTCGAGAATTATCCCGGCTTCCCCGAAGGCGTGGACGGCTACGAATTGATGACGCGGATGCAGAAACAGGCCGAACGTTTCGGCGCGCGCTCCAGTTTTGGCGTCGTCGAGAAGGTGGATTTTTCAAAACGGCCCTTCGCTCTTACCGTCGACGGCGAGCGCGTCGAGGTTCAAACCGTCATCATCGCCACCGGCGCAAGCCACCGGCATCTCGGTGTGACCGGCGAGGATTTGCTGGAAACCAAGGGCGTGACTTATTGCGCGACGTGCGACGGCGCGCTGTCGGTTTTCCGCAATCAAACGCTCGTGGTGGTCGGCGGCGGCGATTCCGCGTGCGAAGAGGCGCTTTACCTGACGCGCTTTGGCTCGGCCATTCATCTGGTTCATCGCCGCGACCAGTTGCGCGCGTCAAAAATCATGGCCGAACGCACGCTGTCGAGTCCCAAAATCAAACCCGTCTGGAATTCGGTCGTGACGGAGGTTCTCGACGCGAAACAGGACAAGGTCACCGGCGTGAAATTGAAGAACATCAAAACCGGTGCGGAGACAGTTTTGGATTGTGCGGGCGTTTTCGTCGCCATCGGGCACGCGCCCAGCACGGACATTTTCAAAGGCCAGATCGAAATGGACGCCAACGGGTACATCATTCCCAAAAAGGGCACGATGACGAATCTGCCGGGTGTCTTTGTGGCGGGCGACTGCGCGGACCATGTCTATCGCCAGGCCATCACGGCGGCCGGCGCGGGCTGCGCGGCGGCGATTGACGCGGAACGATTTCTGGCGGAGCAGAACCAGTAATTCTCGGCGCGCCTGTCGCCCGGTTCACTTGGCGTATGCCTTGAGGATGTCGTCCATCTGCCTGTTTATCTCGGCGTCCACGCGCCGGCGCTTTTTGTCGGCGTCAAACCATGCAGCGGTGCGCCGGATGCCTTCGCGAAAGGGGATGACCGCTTGAAAACCGGGCACGAAAGTTTTGATTTTGGTGTTGTCAAAAACGACGCTCCAGGATTTGTCACCCAGCAAACTGCCGCCGAGTTGCGGCGCCATCTGCGCGATGAAATCCGACGGGATATGCACGATGTTCGCCTCCACGCCCAGCGCCCCGGCGATGGTTTCGTAAATCTGGTTCCACGTCAGCACCTCATCCGAGGTGATGTGAAACGCGTGGCCGATGGCCTGCCGGTTCCCGAGCAATCCCAAAAATCCACGTCCAAAATCCTCCGCGTGCGTCATCACCCACAACGACGAGCCGTCTCCGTGAACAATGATGGGTTTGCCCCGTTTTAAACGGTCGGCGAGCGTGTAGCAGCCGAACCCGCCGACGGCGACAGGGAAATAATGATTGTAGGTGTAGGAAGGACGAACAATGGTCACTGGAAAATTTTCATCGCGCCAGGCGCGCAGCAGACGTTCCTCGCAGGCGATTTTGTTGTGGGCATAATCCGAGAGCGGATTGTGCAGCGGCGTTGATTCCGTGATCAGATAATGGGTGGGCGGCTTTTGATAAACGGAGGCCGAGCTGATGAAAATGAACTGCCGGGTCCGGTCCTTGAAAAGCGCGAGATCACGTTCGATGTGTTCCGGCGTGAAAGCGATCCAATCCACGACCACGTCAAACTGCAAATCCCCCAAGGCAGCGCGGGCCGCCTTCGGCTGGTTGATGTCGGCCGTCAGGCTGTGGCTGCCGGGCGGATTTTTCGATTGCAGCCCGCGATTCAGCAGATACAGCTCGAATCCTTTTGCCACGACCTGCTGGCTGACCGCCGTGCTGATTTTCCCCGTCCCGCCGATAAAGAGAATTTTCATGAACAAATAATTCTACGCGGACAAGGAGCTTTGATTCAAGAAATCACTGTGAGCAGAATACATTTCTATTGCCGAACCAGGGCAAAATGCGTCCACTGTTTGCATGAGAGCGTTTCTTTCGGTTCTTGTTGTCCTGACATTCGCAATCAAATTGCCCGCTGCCGGCACCAACGCTCCCACGCCGCCGAAAACCAGCGCTTCAGCACCGGTTAAAATCGGCACGGGGGAGGCGGACAAATATTACGACCAGGAAATGGTTGTGACGGGCAGGGTCGCGCAGGTCACCATCCGTCCCAACGTGACATTCCTGAACCTTGACAAAGCTTATCCCAATTCCCCGTTCACCGTGGTCATCTTTCACGGTCACAGCAGTTTTTATGGCGATGCAAATGCGCTGAAGGGAAAATCCATCGAGATACGCGGCAAGATCAAGAATTACCACGACAAGCCGGAGATTGCGCTGGACAGAATGAACCAACTGACCGTGCTGGGTTTAACAACCTCAACCAACGCCCCGGCAATTCTCCAACCAACCAATGCCCCGGCGCCAACCGTACAAGCCACCAATCTTCCCGATGTCATGTGATTGGCGGGTTTTTGCCAGAGACATCACGCCGGGTCGCCTTGCCGAGGCGGCTTAACTTTCGTCAGTTGTTATCATGCTCTGCCGATTGCAAAAAATGTTCTGGGTTTGGCAATTTCGTTCCTGAATTCGTCATTGACGCTGAGGCGGTTGCCGGTAAATTGTGACTTCGGTTTTCGTTAAACTATTTTTAGAAACGGATAAAAAAAATATGGCAGTCAAAGTTGCAATCAATGGGTTCGGCCGCATCGGGCGTCTGGTATTCCGCGCGCTGGTCGAACAAGGCATGGTGGGCAAGGACATCGAGGTGGTCGCAGTCGGCGATATCGTCCCGGCGGACAACCTCGCGTACCTGCTCAAATACGATTCCATCCAGGGCCGCTTCAAGGGCACGGTGGATTCCAAGAAATCCGCTGCCGACAGGCCGGACGACGACGTGCTCATCGTCAATGGCAAGGACATCAAGGTCGTCAGCGCCAAGTCGCCCGCGGAATTGCCGTGGAAGGCGCTGGGCGTTGACCTCGTGATTGAGTCCACCGGCTTGTTCACCGACGTCGAGAAGGCCAAGGGCCACATCACGGCGGGAGCGAAAAAGGTCGTCATTTCCGCACCGGCCAAAGGCGATTGCCTCACCGTGGTCATGGGCGTGAACGAAGGCAAATACGATGCGAAGCAGCATCATGTCATTTCCAACGCGAGCTGCACGACGAACTGCCTCGCGCCGGTCGTTTACGTGCTGCTCAAGGAAGGGTTCGGCGTCGAAGAAGGTTTGATGACGACGATCCACAGCTTCACCGCCACGCAAAAGACCGTGGACGGCCCCAGCAAGAAAGACTGGAAAGGCGGTCGCAGCGCTTCCATCAATCTCATTCCCTCGACCACCGGCGCGGCCAAGGCCGTGGGTCTGGTGTTGCCCGAAGTGAAGGGCAAGCTGACCGGCATGGCGTTCCGCGTGCCGACCCCGACGGTTTCGGCGGTTGACCTGACTGTTCGCACGGTCAAGGAAACGAGTTATGCGGAAATTTCCGCCGCGATGAAGAAAGCCAGCGAAACGTACCTGAAAGGCATCCTCGGCTACACCGAGGACGAGGTGGTCAGCTCGGATTTCATCCATTGCGAACTGTCCTCGATTTTCGACCAGGGCTCCGGCATGGAATTGAACAGACGCTTCTTCAAGCTGGTGAGCTGGTATGACAACGAATGGGGTTACAGCTGCCGCGTCGGCGATTTGATCAAGCTGATGCTCAAGAAAGGGCTGTAAACCGCTGAGCAGAATTCAAGGGCGACCCGGCAACGGGTCGCCTTTTTTGTTTCAGCCGCGGTTGGCTTTTTTGAATTCTTTTCCAAATCGCGCATTTAGGACAGACTGCGCGTGTGAAAATTTCGGTCATCATTCCAGCGTTCAACGAGGAACGGTTGCTCGGCGGGACGCTGGCGCGGGTGAAAATGGCGATGGAAGTTTTCGGCCAGTGCCGTTGGGAGAGCGAACTCATCGTCTGTGACAACAATTCCACCGATCGAACGGCGGAAATCGCGCGCGCGGCGGGCGCAACCGTCGTGTTCGAGCCGGTAAATCAAATCGCCCGTGCCCGGAATTCCGGCGCGGCGGCAGCCACCGGCGACTGGCTGATTTTTGTGGACGCGGATTCGCTGCCGAGCGCGGGGCTATTCGCGGATGTTGCGGAACAAATCCAATCCGGCCGCTGTCTCGCCGGCGGCACAACCGTCCGGATGGACGAAAAACATTTGGTGGCGGAATTTTTGACATGGCTCTGGAATTGTTCCAGCCGGATTGGACGCTGGCTTGCCGGTTCATTCATTTTTGTCGAGGCGGCGGCGTTCCGGAAAATCGGCGGGTTTAGCGACAAGCTGTTCGCCGCGGAGGAATTGGAACTGAGCAAGCGGCTGAAACAGCTCGCGCGGGAAACGGGCAGGGGAATCGTGATATTACACCGGCATCCGCTTGTGACTTCCGCGCGCAAGATGAGGCTTTACACGATTTGGGACCATTTCAAGCTGCTGGTGCGCGTCGCATTCAACCGCCGGGCACTCCAAAGCCGCGAATCCTGCACTATTTGGTATGACGGCCGGCGGTGAGAAGTTCTATGGCGCCGCGGCAGCCGCCTTTTGCCCAGTGGTAAGGTAATCGAGATATTCAATCAGCCGCGGCTTCAATTCCCTGCGCGGCACGATGGCGTCAATCAATCCATGGTCGAGGAGAAATTCCGCCGTCTGAAAATTCGGCGGCAATTCGGCCTGTGTCGTGTCCTTGATGACGCGCGGGCCGGCGAACCCAATCATTGCGCCCGGCTC
Source organism: uncultured Verrucomicrobiae bacterium (assembly GCA_963764175.1). GTDB lineage: Bacteria > Verrucomicrobiota > Verrucomicrobiia > Limisphaerales > UBA11358 > UBA11358. The sequence continues at coordinate 45,662 of CAVXRE010000004.1, forward strand.
GGCCAGAATCAAATCGCCCAGGGTCGCGAAACTCGCCATCACGCCCGCCGTCGTCGGATGCGTAAGCACGCTGATGTAAGGCAGGCGGTGTTGCGCGTGGTAGGCAAGGGCGGCGGAGGTCTTGGCCATTTGCATGAGGCTGAACATGCCTTCATACATCCGGGCGCCGCCGCTGGTGGAAATGATGATGACGGGCAGTTCCTTTTCCGTCGCGCGTTCAATCATTCGCGTGAGCTTCTCACCAACGACCGAGCCCATCGAGCCGCCGAGAAAATCAAAATCCATCACGCCGAGCGCTGAGCGCTGTGCGCCGATTTTGCAAATGCCGGTGATGACCGCGTCCTTGAGCGTCGTGGATTTCTGGTATTCCTCCAGTTTGGCCTTGTAGGTGGCGACCCCGCTGAAGTTGAGCATGTCCACGCTCGTCATCTCCGCGTCCATTTCCTCAAAGGTGCAAGTCTCGACAAGCGAATGGATGCGTTCGCGTGAACTGATGGGGAAATGATGGTTGCACTTGGGGCAGACCTTCAAATTCTCGTCCAATTCCTTGTCATAGACCATCGTGGCGCACTTCGGACATTTCGTCCAAAGGCCCTCCGGGATGTCGCGTTTTTTGGATTTGGAGCCGGTCGGCTTGAGCTTTTTTGGCAACGGCGCCTTGTTGGGCGACGGCGGTGTCAACGCCGGTTCACCTGTTTCTATGCCTAGCGTCTTTTTAGTAAAAGTAGTCGTGCCCATCTACAATCAAATCATACTAAAGTCCGCGCGCCACTGTCCAGACACAAACATCCGCCGCGCCGGTGGCCAAAAGCGCTTGCGCGCATGCGCTCGTGGTCGCGCCCGTCGTAAAAACGTCATCCACCAAAATCACCCGCTCGCCGTCCAGCATCGCGCCGTTTCTCGTCGCAAACGCGCCGCGCATGTTCGCCGCGCGTTGCGGTCGTGTCAGCCGCGTCTGGGTGCTTGTAAACATGACACGCCGGAGCAGCTTGCTGTTCACCCGGATGTTTGCGGCGGCACCGAGCTGAATGGCCAGGCGCTCGGCCTGGTTGAATTCCCGCTCGCGTTGCTTCAACGAATGCAGCGGCACGGGTACGATCAAATCCCAGCTTTGTCCGCGCAGGGCGGGCATGGCTTCGCGCAAAAGCAGGCCGGCGAGGAATGGCTCGAACCACAGTGCCCGCTGGTATTTGTAGCGATGGATGACTTCCAGCGCGGCGCCGCGTGCGACAACCGCAGACCGCGCCGCGCTGAAGTGCAGTTCCATTTCGCGGCAATTCGCGCATTCGAACGGTGTCGTCAAATCCCCTTCAAACGGCAGGCCGCATCGCTGGCAGAAGGGCGGTTTGATGAAGCGCACGTGCGACCAGCAACGGCGGCACACGTAGCCTTCGTCTGCCGTGGCGCGCTGCTCGCCGCAAAGCTGGCAGATTTCTGGATACAAAAAGCCGAGGCCTACATTGATCCAGTTTTGAAACGACGTGGCAGCGGCCGTCATCATGAAATGGTGAACGCCTGACGTTTGTTCAGGACCGGCAGGTGGTTGAAAACGGCGAGCGTGGTGCCGAGCACCAAAAACGCCAGCCAGCCGTCTATCATTTTGCCCGTGCCCCAAAACCAGGCGGCGGTTTGGGGAACGTCAACGGTGAATGCGCCGAAAATCTTGAGCCAGAAAATCCAGCCGGCATGCAGGCCGATGGAAAAATAAAGATTGCCCGTGCGCTGATACGCCAGGCCTAGCAACACGCCCGCCAGTGTCAGGCTGAAAAAGCCCGGAACGAGCGCATGAACATTCGCGAATCCGCCCAACATCCGCGGCAGCAATTCGAGGCCGGAATGCCAGGCGATTGCGCCGGTCAAATCAGCGCGCTGGAGAAAATGGACGAGCGCGTAAACCAGGCTGCTCAACACCAGCGCCAGCGGCCAGTAAAACATGCGGCGAAGCCCGCCGAACACGCCGCCGCGGAACAGGATTTCCTCGAGCGTGGCAACGACCGCCGCCGTTCCCGCCGCGCCCAAAATTGTTCCGGCGATTTTTCCTGCCGAGGCGCCTGCCGCAAGCCCGCGCCCGCCGGAGAGCAAAGCAATCCCCGCGACCACCGCCAGCGAGATGAAGCCGAGCAAAAGACCGCCGAACAATTTTTTTGACTGGCCGTAGGGCGGAACGAGGCCGGTTTCGCGCGGTGACTTCGCGCCGAGCGCGCGCAGCAACGGCCACACGCCGGCCAGGGCGAGAATCAGAAAAGAACGGTCCATGAACCGATGAAACGGCGCGCTGGCGAGTTTGGGAACCGACTGGGCGAAATGTTGGGCGAGCCAGTAAAGCCATGGCGCCAGCAAGGCGCCACCGAAAAACACCGCGACAATGTAGATGACCAGCGCCCAAAGAGGCCGCATGACCGGAGGATAAACGCGGCGGCGGTTTACGCCAAGCGCGAATTCCTGTCACCCATTGAGATCGAACCGCGTCTGGAATGCCGCAGGAAACAGGTTTTGATGGCGTTTGCGGAAGGGATATGTTATGAAGCTGGCGACAATGGCGAATGCTTCACAAAGCACAACAGGGCCCGATGGAATGACGCAAAAGAAGTTCGGGCGGTTTTATCTTCAGGAACTTCTGAACAATGGCGGCATGGCGGAAATCTGGCTGGTCACCGACGGCCGCGGAAAGCCTTTTGCGCTGCGGCGGTTGCGCGATGGTCTGCGGTTCAATCTGCTGGCACGCCGGCGTTTTCGCCACGGCTGCGAGGTGTTGTCGCACCTGAATCAAAGCGAGCACGTCGTCGGCTATGTCGAGCATGGCCGGATGGATGGCACGCTTTTCATGCTGATGGATTACGTGGAGGCGGAAAATTTGAAGATGCTTTTTGGGCGGCAGGATCCGGTGTTGACCGAAAACGTGGCGCAAATCCTGATTGATATGGCCCTCGGCCTCACAGACGTGCACGAAAGCGGTTACATGCACCTCGATTTCAAGCCGGAAAATGTTCTCGTCTCGCGCAACGGCAGCGTGCGGCTGATTGATTTTGACCTCGCCCTGCCGATTCCCGAAAAGCCGAAGAAGCTGTCCAAAAACCCCGGCACGCCGTCCTACATGGCGCCCGAACAATTGCAACGCAAGCCCATTGACCCGCGCGCGGACATTTTTGCCTACGGCGTCGCGGCCTACGAACTGGTGACGAATCAAAAGCCATTTCCCGGCGATACGCCCGGCGAAATTCTGGCGCGCCAGCTCGATAGTTCAGGCCCGACACCGCCGCGCGAGCACAACCCCGATATTCCCGCCGTGCTCGAAAAGGTCATTTTGAAGTGCCTCGCGCGCGACCCCGACCGGCGTTATCCGTTCATGAGCGTCCTCGTCCGTGATTTGCAGAACGCGTTATACTTGTAAGGAACCGTTTGCAGAACCGAGGTGATGTGGTTCTGATCTTCCAGAAACGGGGAAGCGCTCAAAGCGTCCCGACATCAGGTTCTACTTTTTTGCGGACGACTCAACGAACAGCCGCTTGAGTTGTTGCGCGACTTCTTTAATCCACTCGTTGCCGGGAAGCGCGTAGGGACGGAAGGTTTCGATGGAGCCTTCCCGGTCGTTGTAAAGGAGCGCGCGATGAAGCCCGAGCGTGCTGGCGTTTGGGGCGTCAATCAAACTGGCGGAATCCCCGGCGCTCATCTGGAACAGCACGCGCATTTCAAATTCGCTCATCGTCTTCCGGCCCAGGAACCGGTTCACGTTGTTGTAGGTGTCGCAGGTGGCGATGACATGAAACCCGGAAGCGGGTCCTTCGTTGATGAGATTTTGCAGCACGGCGGCGGGCTGCGCGGCTTCGGAACCGCCCGATGAGAAACCAAACTCATCCTCCATCCGGAGCTTCTTGAAATTCTGCAGTCCGTGAACCAGGAAAAATGTCTCGGGCGCCTTGGCGGACGGCTCATCGTCCGAACGATGTTTCAGGTCGGTTGCCAGACGGCCCATAATTTCCGGCAGTTCACCGTGCGCGACGCGGACAATTTCATGCGGGATGGCGCAGATGACGCGCTCCAGAAAGTCGCGTTGCGGGACGCCGGGTGGCGTGTTGTCGAGCAGGAAGAACCGCGCGGCACTCTTCGGAAACTGCGCCGCCAGCGATACGAGCGCGACGGACAAAATTGTCAGCGCGGGTTCCTCGCTTTGGCCGACGACCAGCAGGTTGCTGCCGCTTTGCCTTTGGAAAGCCGCTTCGGTCGGCCCTTTGATGGCATTTGGCGCGCCCAGCCAGACGCGTGAGTGCGCTGGCGCCTTGACAGGTTTTTTCTGGAGCAGCGCGCGCAACGGAATATTTTCCTTCACGTCCGCGGGCGCGTTGCCTTCAAACACAAATGGTCCCGCATACTGGTTTTTCTTCTGATCGGCGCGTTCGCGGATTTTCGCGAGAAAACGGTCGCGCACTTCTTCCGGCAACCAGACCGTCTGAAACGGACTGTTGCCTTCGATGGAACCCGCGGAATCGTTGTAGATGCCTTCGCCGGGACGCGAGAGCAGCCGCGGCGCGGGATTGTCCTGGTCCATGATCAGATAGGCGTCCGCCTCGTTGCACATGAGCGCGATGCGGATGACCATCTGGCCGATGGTGGCGCGGGCGAGTGTGTAGGCGCCGCCGAGCGTCTGCGAACCGAGCAGCACGTGGATGCCAAAGGCGCGGCCCTGCCGGACAATGCGGTCGAGCAACACGGCTGCGCCCTGTGATACCCGGTCTTCCTCGGTAAAATATTCCTGAAACTCGTCAATGATGAGCAGCGCGCGCGGCATCGGCTCGGCGCCGCCCGCCCTTTTGTAACCGGCGACGTCCTGCACGCCGAGTTCGCGGAACAAATCGCCGCGCCGGCGCAATTCCGCGTCCACGCGCTCCAGCACGCTCAACCCGAACTCGCGGTCGCTTTCGATGGCGACGACTTTTGCGTGCGGCAACCGGCGGGTGGCGTAGCATTTGAACTCGACGCCTTTCTTGAAGTCCACGAGATAAAACTCGACCTGCTCCGGGCTGCACCACAACGCGAGGTTGGTGATGATGACGTGGAACAGGGTGGACTTGCCCGAACCGGTCTTGCCGGCAATCAACGCGTGCTGGCGCGTGCCCTTGCCGATTTCGAGCCGTTGCAGCTTGGTCGCGCCGGAACGTCCGATGGGCACCGTGAGTTCCTCGGATGTGTCCTCCGTCCAGATTTTGGCCGGCGGGGGGGCCACCTGCTCAAAGGGCACTTCGACGCGATTTGAATCCCTGCCGCTTTCGCCGACGCGGCGCAAAAACTCCGTGACGAGCTCCGGTGGCGGCGGCGCGTCAAGCGTCAGGCGTGTTCCGTCAGGCTGATTGTTCTCCAGCCGGAAACTGCCGTCGCCCCGGACAAGGCATACGCTGCTTTTGCGGAGTTCGTCGGCAACAAAACCCTGGGGCAGGGCATGCCGGCGGTCCCAATGAATCAACGTAAACACGCCGCAGCGGGCGCCGCTGGTGGCGATGTTGATGAGGCGGCGGCCGGCTGTTTCGCTGAAGTTCACGGGAAAATCGGCGATGACAAGGAAATGATATTTCTCCGCGATGGTGCCGGCCTGGGCATTGTATTCCGCGATCGTTTTGTATTCGTTGCGGAGATACATTTGGATGACCTTCTCCATGTGTTCGTTCAGCTCCGCCAGTTTTTCCTCGAGCTGCGCGGTTTGCGTCCAGATCCGGCTGTTGATGTGGCTCTCCTCATAATCGGCCAGGTGCATGAGGCCGGCGAAATTCTGGCCAAGCCCGACCGGGTCAAAAATGGTGAAGCTCAACTTGCCCGGCGGATGGGTCGAAAGAAGGCGGAAAATGATGTTGTTGATTGCCGCAATCGCTTCGTCGCCTCCGGTCTTTGCCGTTTCAAAAACGATTGAGCCTTGGGCCGGATATTTGAGCGTGAGCGGGAGGGAAAAATTGGCGGGGAAGGGCAGGGCCAGCCGCTTGTCCTTCAGTGCGGCCCCGGCCAGTTTTCCGGTGTCCACTTCCATGCGCCCGAATTTAGCCGCGTTTTTGAATTCCTCGGGAAGCGTCCACTGTTTCCAGACCGGATTCTGCCAGCCGGGAAAAAGTTCCTCCGCCCCGGCGTTGGCAGCGTGGATGGTTTCGTGGATCGGCTGGATGCAGTTGTTCCATTCCACGGCCAGCGCCTGCCAGCGGGCCTGAATGTCCGCGTTCACTTTTGTCACTTTCTCCTCGTGAACTTCGGCAAGTTGTCTGGACTGCGCCTCCGACTCCTGCCGCAGGCGCGCAATGTTGCCGGTCTGGTCGCGTTCGATCTGACTGAATTTTGCGCGGCTGAGTTGCTCGTTTTTCTTCAGGGCGCGGGACGCCTTTTCATCAGCCGCCTGCGCCCGGGTGCCGCGCGTGCCCACGGCTTCTTTTATGGTTTGCTTCCACTCTTTGTTCAGGTTGCGGCTGGCGTTTTCGAATTCGGTCTGGATTAGTTCCTGTTCCAGCCGGCAGCGCGTCTCGGCCTTTTCAAGGCAAACGTCATGCAGCCGTCGCGCCGTCGCCAGATTGCGGGCAATGGATCTGGCAGTTGGTCCGGCCCGATATCCGCCATACAAATAAATGGCCAACACGAGCACAAAAACCCCCGCCAACACCTCGCCAATTTCGCGTTGGGAAATGGAATTCAAGCCGGCCTGCCCAATCAGGAGGGGCCAGAAGACGTGAATCAGCACGAGCACAATCGGCAACAGCCAGATCGGGAAAAACCTGAAAAATCGCGGCAATGGGAATTTTTTGAAGCCGTCCAGCTCACGTCGGGTCGGCGCAGGCAGGCGGTGAAGTTCGTCCAATAATTTATACTCGTCCGGAGCCTGGTCGGGTTCAGGCCATTGCCGGTTGGGAGAAAGCAGCCTGAGAAATTTGCCGTAGCCGCGAAATGCGCTCCGGGTGTCTTTTTCCAACAAATTGAAAGCATCGCGACTTCCGGTCAGTCTGGTTTTGAAGTCCGCCAGGGTCGCAGCGGCATTCGCCAGTCCTGCTTCACGGTCGCGTTCCGCCTGGGTCGAGCCTTCCTGTATTTTTTGTTTCCGGCGTCCTTCGCGCCCGCCGACCCCCTCCCGGACCTGCTTTGTGACAACGAGGTGGGCCTGGGTGATCCACGCCTTCCGCTTTTCAAATTTGGATTGCCATTTGCGCTTTTCAGTTTCAAATGCGTCCTCGGCATCGGCGATGGCCACCGCCAGACGCGACTCCTGCCTTTGCGTGGCCGAATCGAATGCTTTTGTTTCCGCAGCCGACCGTGTTCGAAATTCGCCGGCAAGTTTTTCCTCCCGCGCGGCAAAATCCTGAATGGCGCCTCGGAGCCGGCCCAGAAGCGCAACCGTTTCATTTATTCCCAGATGGCTACTCACAGTCTTTCCTGACTTTGGCCAGGATTTCATCCAATTTTTCCAGCACGATGACCGTTCTGTCCACGTTGGCGAAAAGTTCGGTCATGTAGCGTTGCTCGAATTCAAGACTCTTGGCGTCCTTCCAGTAATTCTTGGTCTCGCCCCATCGGGTTGCAAGCCCCTTCGAAAGTGACACGAGCCGGTTTTTGATTCCGCTTGGATTCATGATCGTTTTTTCTCCCCGTCTTCCGGCCCGGCTTCGATTCCGGCCTCCGGAGGGGATGCGGCGGGCGCGGCGACCGAGGCATACGCATCGAGTTTTTTCACCACTTGGGCCAGATAAACGACCGCGCGTCCCATGTCGGACGTCAGGAATCCTTGCAACTGGTTCAACTGTTTGAGCAACGGGTCCGTTTGATTCTCCAGCTCGCGGCCCCATTTTTTTATCATCAACAGTTTGCCTTCGCCCTCCCTGACGGCGCGTTCCGCCCGTTGCACGGCCATGAGCTGGAGCGCCGTTGATTCCTGAAATTGGGAGAGCCGGGCGCTGAACAATTCCGCCCGCTTTTCCTCAAGTTTCCGGCCACGGACGCGCATTTCGCCGTTCCAGTGCGCCCGCCGATCATTCTGGACCCAGGAACGGGCGCGAAGAATCTCGTCGCACGCCTCCTCGAGGGAGGCGCGCGCCTTTTTTAAGAATACAATCAGGTTTGCCCGGAAGGATTCCACGGCCTCCACTGAAGTGACTTGGGCGCGTTCGGCCATGAAAAATCAACGTTGATGGAGATATTCCTCGATGCGCTGGGCTTTTCTCAAAAGATAAGGTGTGTGCTCCTTTGAGAGTTCGTTGAATTTCTTCAACGCCTTCATCGCCAGTTTGAATTCCTCGGCGAACTTCTCGTGTTCCTGGTCCTGCCATGTGTCGCCAAGCGCGGCAAAACGCGACTGGAGCAGGATGATCCGGTTTTCCAGGTCGGCATTAAACCGGTGCAGTTCGTCGGCAAATCGCCGCACCTTTTCGGGATCCATGATTGCTTGCGCCATCTTTTCCCTTTCGTTGGATTACTTTTCCTGCCATCAAGATAATCGAGAAATGCCCCGGCATACAGCCCTTTTTTGCCGTCATAAATGTTGCCTTGCGCCAGCGGGGTTAATACTTTGGCGGAACAAACAATACCATCGGCCAACCTTGGCTCCACAAAATGATCAATCTCAAACAATTTGAAGTTTGGTTCGTCACCGGCAGCCAGCATCTCTACGGTCCTGAAACCTTGAAAAAGGTGGCCGCGCACTCGCAGGAAATCGCCAGGGCGTTGAATGTCGCGCCCGCGATTCCGGTCAAGGTCGTCTTCAAACCGGTGATGACCACGCCGGAGGACATCACTGCGCTCTGCCAGGAAGCGAACAACGCGCCCAAATGCATCGGTCTCATCACCTGGTGCCATACGTTTTCACCGTCGAAAATGTGGATCAATGGCCTCAAGCAGCTTCGCCAGCCGGTGGCGCATCTGCATACGCAATATAATCGCGACATCCCGTGGGCCACGATTGACATGGATTTCATGAACATGAACCAGGCCGCCCATGGCGACCGGGAACACGGGTTCATCTGGAGCCGGCTGCGCCTCAACCGCAAGGTCGTCGTCGGTTTCTGGCAGGAAAAGTCCGTCCAGCAAAAACTGGGCGCTTGGTGCCGCGCCGCCGCCGCGTGGCACGACTGGCAGGGGGCGAAATTTTGCCGGTTCGGCGATAACATGCGCGAGGTGGCCGTGACCGAGGGCGACAAGGTGGCCGCGCAGTTAAAGTTCGGTTACTCGGTGAATGGCTACGGCGTCGGCGATCTGGTCAAATCCGTCAACGCAGTTTCCGCGAAAGCCATTGACAAACTGGTCCAGGAATACCAGGACACCTACCAGGTGGCTGCGGATTTACGCAAGGGCGGCGCCCGCCATGATTCCGTGCGCGAGGCCGCCAACATCGAACTCGGCCTGCGCGCGTTCCTGAAGGCCGGCAATTTCAAGGGCTTCACCACCACGTTCGAGGATTTGCACGGGCTGGCCCAGCTTCCCGGCATTTCCGCCCAGCGGCTCATGGCCGATGGCTACGGCTTTGGCGCTGAAGGCGATTGGAAGACGGCGGCGCTGCTGCGGGCGATGAAGGTAATGGCCGGCGGCCTGCCTGGCGGCACCTCGTTCATGGAGGATTACACGTATCATCTCGACCCGAAGGGTAAAAAGGTCCTCGGCGCGCACATGCTGGAAATCTGCCCGTCCATCGCCGACGGCAAACCTTCCCTGCAGGTGCATCCGCTCGGCATCGGTGGCAAGGCCGACCCGGCGCGGCTCGTTTTCAACACACCTGCGGGTCCGGCGTTGAACGCGTCGCTGATTGACCTTGGCAACCGATTCCGTCTGCTGGTCAACGAAGTGGATGTCGTCCAGCCGGACCAGCCGATGCCCAGGCTGCCCGTCGCCCGGGCGGTCTGGGAATGCCGGCCGGATTTCGAAACGGCCTGCGCCTCGTGGATCTACGCCGGCGGTGCGCATCACACCGGCTTCAGCCAGGCCGTCACCGCCGGGATGCTCGAAGATTTCGCGGCCATCGCCGACCTGGAATTTTTGCTCATCGGCGAAAAGACCACGGTCTCCGAATTCAAAAAGGAACTTCGCTGGAACGAAGTTTATCACGCCCTTAACCGGGGTTGGGCGGTCTAAGAAACCCGGCAATCGCAGCGCAATCCATGAGTGCCAAATATACCATGGGTCTGGATTACGGAACCAACTCCGTCCGCGCCCTCATCGTCAATACTGCCGATGGACATGAAGCCGGCACGGCCGTCTGGAATTACGAGCACGGAACCCAAGGCGTTATTCTGGGGCGCGATCCCAACCTCGCCCGGCAGCATCCCGCTGATTACATCCGGGGCGCGGAAATTACCATCCGGCGGGCGCTGGCGGATGCCAGAAGGAACGTGCGCGGTTTCCAACCAGATCAGGTCGTTGGAATTGGAGTGGACACCACCGGCAGCACGCCGTTGCCCGTGGACGCCAAGGGGCAGCCCCTCGCGTTTGACCGGCGGTTCGCCAAAAATCCGGCGGCGATGGCCTGGTTGTGGAAGGACCACACCGGCGTGGCCGAGGCCGCCGAAATCACCGCGCTGGCAAAAAAAATCCGTCCACAATTTCTTGCCAAATGCGGCGGGGTTTATTCCAGCGAATGGTTCTGGAGCAAGATTTTGCGCTGCTTGCGCATCGAGCCGGAAGTTTTCAACGCCGCGCATTCATGGGTGGAACTGGCGGACTACGTGCCCGCCGCCCTGACCGGCACGGAGCATCCGGACCGGTTCATCGCGGGCGTTTGCGCCGCCGGCCACAAGGCGATGTGGAACACCAAATGGGGAGGGTATCCCGATGCGCCATTTCTGGCCCGGCTTGATCCGAAGCTCGGCAAGCTTCGCGCCCGCCTGACGCCGCGCGTCCAGGCGATTGATCGCGCTGTCGGCGGGCTCACGGCTGCGTGGGCGAAAAAAACCGGTTTGCAGGCGGGAATTCCCGTCGCGGTCGGTGCGTTCGATGCGCACCTCGGTGCGGTTGGCTCCGGCATCGCTCCGGGAACGCTGGTTAAAATCATCGGGACCAGCACCTGCGACATCGCGGTCTGGCCCAGCACGGAAAAACTGGCGGATGTGCCGGGCCTGTGCGGCATCGTGGACGGGAGCGTGCTGCCGGGATATTTCGGGCTGGAAGCCGGCCAGTCCGCCGTGGGTGACATTTTCAACTGGTGGGTGAATTACATCCAGCCCGGCGGAAAAACTCCGCTGTCGCATCGGGAGCTCGACGCGGCGGCGTTGAGATTGAAGCCCGGCGAAAGCGGATTGCTGGCACTGGACTGGAACAACGGCAACCGGACGATTCTGGTGGACCAGCGGCTCACGGGCCTGCTCATCGGCCAGACGTTGTACACGACGCCGGTGGAGATTTACCGCGCGCTCATCGAAGCCACGGCGTTCGGCGCTTTGACAATCATCAACAGGTTTGAGGAATACGGGGTGAAGATCCGGCAGGTCGTCAATTGCGGCGGCATTGCGGAAAAAAGCGCCATCACGATGCAGATTTACGCGGATGTGACCGGGCGGCCGATGAAAATTTCGCGTTCGGCGCAGACCTGCGCGCTCGGCTCTGCCATCGCGGCGGCGGTCGTTTCGGGGGCGCACAACAATTACGCCGCGGCGCAGAAGGCGATGACGGGGTTGAAACCGAAGGTCTTCAGGCCCGATCCAAAAGCCCACGCGGTTTACAAAGAACTATTCGCGCTTTACAAACAACTCCACGATGCCTTTGGCACGAAAGAGTGGAACGGGAATTTGCACGGCGTGATGAAGCAACTGATTGACATTCGCAACAAGGTACGGAAATAATTCCGCCAATCCCCATGCTTGAGGAATTAAAGCGGCAGGTCTGCGAGGCGAACCTCGATTTGGTGAAGGAAGGTCTGGTCATTCAGACTTGGGGAAACGCCAGCGGCATTGACCACGCCAGCGGCCTTGTTGCCATCAAACCGTCCGGCGTGCCTTACGCCAGCATGAAGCCGCAACACATGGTCGTCGTCTCGCTGGAAACGGGCAAGGTCGTTGACGGCTATCTCAAACCGAGTTCCGACACGCCGACGCACCTGCTGCTTTACCGCGCATTCCCGAAAATCGGCGGCATCGTTCATACGCACAGTCTTCATGCGACGGCTTGGGCGCAGGCACGACGGGCGATTACTGCCTACGGCACAACACAGGCCGATTATTGGTATGGCGACGTGCCTTGCACCCGGCATCTCACGCCGCGGGAAATTAAAACGGATTACGAATTGAACACCGGACGCGTCATCATCGAGACCTTCAAAAAAATGGATCCGCTGCAGCACCCCGCCGTCCTGGTGGCGAGCCACGGGCCTTTCACCTGGGGCGCAAACGTTGGCGAGGCGGTGCATAACGCGATCGCGCTGGAATTCGTCGCGCGGCTGGCGGGTGAAACGTTGCGCCTGAACCCGAAGACGAAGCCGATGCCGCCGGTCCTGCTCGACAAACATTTCCTCCGCAAGCACGGCCCCAAGGCGTATTACGGACAAAAATAACGGAACCAAATATTGAATATGAATAAAGTTATCTTCCTCGTCATGTTGGCATTAGCTGGACTGGGAATGGCCGGTCTGGCAGGCTGTGCCTCGATGTCAAAATCACTAGGAACCATCAGTCGGGCGCCTTTCGGCAAAACCACGAACGGCACCCCCGTCGAAATTTATACGCTGCGCAACAGCCATGGCATGGAAGCGCGCATAATGACTTACGGCGGGATTCTCGTGTCGCTCAAAGTACCGGACAAAAATGGCAAGCTCGACGACGTCGTGCTGGGTTATGACAGCCTCGACGGTTACCTTAAATCTTCGCCTTACTTCGGCGCGCTCATCGGTCGCTACGGCAATCGCATCGCCGGCGGCAAGTTCACGCTCGAAGGCAAGGCTTACACGCTGGCGACGAACAACGGCCCCAATTCCCTCCACGGCGGCATCAAGGGCTTTGACAAGGTGGTCTGGAAGGCAACTTCACTCCTGGCCGCCGACGGTCCCGCGCTGCAGCTCAACTACCTCAGCAAGGATGGTGAGGAAGGCTTTCCGGGCAACCTGAACGTCACCGCGGTCTATACCCTGACGGATGACAACGGGCTGCGCCTGGATTTCACCGCCACGACAGACCAGCCGACGCTGTGCAACCTGACGCATCATTCGTATTTCAACCTGGCCGGGCAGGGGAATGGCGATGTTCTCGGCCAAATTGTTTATATCAACGCGGACAGCTTCACACCCGTGGATTCCAATCTCATCACCACCGGCGAAATCAAGCCGGTGGACGGCACGCCGTTTGATTTTCGCAAGCCGACCGCCATTGGTTCCCGCATCAACAGTGGCGACGAGCAAATAAAATTCGGCAATGGCTACGACCACAACTGGGTCATCAACAAACCACCGGGCCGGCTCGGCCTCATGGCGCGCGCCAGCGATCCGGCCAGTGGCCGGGTCATGGAAGTCTGGAGCACCGAACCTGGCATGCAGTTTTACACCGGCAATTTCCTCGACGGCAGCATCACCGGCAAGGGCGGCAAGGTTTATCAGCGCCGCTTCGCCTTCTGCATGGAACCGCATCATTATCCCGATTCGCCGAACAAGCCGCAGTTTCCCACCACTGAATTGAAACCCGGCGAGACGTATAGCAATACAATCATTTACAAGTTCTCCGTGCAGCCCTGACCCGCCTCACCCAAACCGCAGGTTCAGCTTATGGAAAATACTGTGACCAACGTGGCCGATGCCGCCACCAACGCCGTCGCCGCCGTCACGGCGGCATCAAATACCGGAACCGTTTTCAATGGGCTCGACTGGTTCGTGATCGCCTTGTTCGGCTTGGGCATGATCGCGACCGTCTGGTATTCGATGCGGAAGAAGAACGAGTCGGGCAAGGACTACTTCCTGTCCGGCCGTGACGCCAACTGGCTACAGATTGGTTCTTCGATTTTTTCCTCGAACATCGGCTCCGAGCACCTCGTCGGTCTTGCCGGCGCCGGCTTTCTCACCGGCATGGCGATGGCGCATTGGGAAATGCATGCCTACTGGATCATCATTCTGGGCTGGGCGTTCGTGCCGATCTACGACCGCATGAAAATATTCACCATGCCGGAATTTCTCGAGCTCCGCTTCAGCCGCGGTTCGCGCAATGTCTTGAGCCTGCTCACCATGGCCAGCTTGGTGTTGACGAAAATCGCCGCGACAATTTACGCCGGTGACGTCGTCATCCGCACGCTGTTGAACGTGGATCATGTGACTATTTTCGGACACCAGATCGATGTCTTCTGGGTTATTGCCTTGAGTCTGGCGGCGACCACCGGCCTTTACACCATCTTCGGCGGCATGCGCGTGATCATGTACACCGCTGTGCTCCAGGCGCCGGTGCTCATCTTCGGTTCCGTCTGCATTCTTTACACGGGACTTCACGTTCTGGGCCACGGAAGCCTCATTGACGGCTGGCATGCCACCCTCGCCACGGTCGGTGATAATGTGCATTTGATACGTTCGGTTCATGACCCGGTCTGGTCGTGGACTGCCGTTTTGCCGGCATCCGCCATCATCGGTTTCTGGTATTGGTGTACCGACCAATACATCGTCCAGCGCGTGCTCGCCGGCAAAAATCAGCAGGAATCCCGCCGTGGCACCATCCTCGCCGGCTTCTTCAAGCTGACCCCGGTGTTCATCTTCCTCGTGCCGGGCATGATTGCCTTCGCGCTGACCAAGACGCCAGGCGTTGGTTTTAGCACCAACGGTGACGCCGCTTACACCTCGCTCGTGGCGCAAATCCTGCCGCACGGCCTGCGCGGCATGGTGGCCTGCGGCATGATCGTCGCCCTCATGGCGTCGCTCGGCTCCAAATTCAACGCCTCCGCCACACTCTTCACCATGGATTTCTACCGGGAATGGTATCCCAATGCCTCCGGCCGAACTGAAGTGTTCGTCGGCCGGCTGGCGACTGCGGCCATTGTGTTTCTCGGGATTTGCTGGGTGCTGGTCATCAAGAGCCTGCATTCCAACCTTTATGTTTACCTCCAAAGCGTGCAGGGCTATCTCTCGCCGGCCATTGCCGTGCTTTTCGTAATGGGAGTTTTCTGGAAACGGGCCACCGCCCCGGCCGCCTTGTGGTCCTTCTCAATCGGCGTGGTGGGTGGCTTCACCCGTTTGGCTGCGGATATTTTTATGCGAAGTCACGAAACCGTTGTGGGTGATGCGAAAAACAATCTCTATCACGGTGTGATTACCTTGGATCAATACAAGGCGATCATCGCACCCATTCAGCAAAAATACGGACTGATTTATGATTTATGGACCATCAACTGGCTTTATTACTGCCAGATATTGTTTGTCCTCACCGCCGTATTGATGGTCGTCATCAGTCTCCTGACCAAGGCGCCGGACCCCAAGACCGTCAAATACACATGGTATGGCGCCAGCCCGGAGGAAAAGGCCGCCACCAAAGCCAGTTGGAACGCCTTGGACGTCGTCCTGAGCCTGATTGTCATCGCCTGCGTCGTCCTGTTTTACATCGAGTTCTGGTGATCAAATCATCCGCTGGAAGGCTGCGGCATGAATGGGCCGCAGCCTTTTGATTTATGACCACAAAAAAGTTTATCGGGCTTTGCTGGGCTGCCGGATTGCTTTTGGCGGCAAATTGTTCGCAGGCGCAGGTTGTTTCACTCACCACCAACCTCACTGCGCATGAGGAACAAATCATCGCCGCCGCCAAAGCTGATGCCGCGCCCTGGTTCAACGGCGCCCGCCTCATCGGCACCCGCCCCGGCACGCCGTTCCTGCATTCACTGGCGGTGACCGGCGTACGCCCCATGACTTTTTCCGCGGGAAATCTGCCGGCCGGTTTGTCGCTTGATTCGAAAACCGGAATAATCACTGGATCAGTCAAAAGGGCAGGGGAATACGCCGTCAAAGTCACCGCAAAAAATCCGGCCGGCAAAGCCAGAACGGAAATCAAAATCATTTGCGGGGAAACGCTGGCGCTCACCCCGCCGATGGGCTGGAACAGTTATGATGCCTTTGGCGACAACGTCGTCGAGTCTGAGGTCCTGGCAAATGCGCGTTACGTGGCGGAGAAGCTGCAGCCGGTCGGCTGGGACACGGTCGTCGTGGATTACTGCTGGTCCGACCCCGGCGCGCACGACAACAACCGCGACGCCCGCGCCGATGCGTCGCTGGCCATGGACAATTTCGGACGGCTTCTGCCGGCAACAAATCGCTTTCCCTCCGCTGTTTGCGGAGCGGGGTTCAAACCGCTAGCCGATGCGGTTCACGGTCTGGGCTTGAAATTCGGCATCCACGTCATGCGCGGAATTCCACGCAATTCCGTCAAGGCAAACCTGTCCATCGAAGGTTCAAATTTCACCGCTGCGGACGCCGCCAATACGAACAGCAAATGCGTCTGGTGCCCGGACATGTTTGGCGTGAACAGCAATGCCGCTGGCCAGGCATGGTATGATTCCTGTGCGCGGCTGTGGGCAGGGTGGGGCGTGGATTACATCAAAGTGGACGACCTGTCGTCGCCTTACCATGCCGCCGAGGTGGAGATGATCCGCCAGGCGATTGACCGGTGCGGCCGCAGCATCATCTTCAGCACATCGCCGGGCGAAACGCCTTTTGCCGATGCCGCGCACATTTCGACGCACGCAAATCTCTGGCGCGTCTCCGGCGATTTTTGGGACGACTGGAAATCGCTCAACCACGAGTTTACGCTCGGCGCACACTGGCGCGATTTTGCCGGGCCAGGCCATTGGCCGGACGCGGACATGCTGCCAGTCGGCCATCTTTCCGTCGGCAACCGCTCCGTCGGCCCCGACCGGTTCACCCGATTCACGCGGGACGAACAACTCACGCACATTTCGCTCTGGTGCCTGCTCCCTTCGCCGCTGATGATTAGCGCGAACCTGCCGGACAACGACGACTGGACGACGGCATTGTTGACGAATCCTGAAGTGCTTGCGGTGAACCAGGACGCGGCGGGCAAGCCAGCGCGAAGAGCAACCGGGTTACCGCAAGCGGCGGATATCTGGATGAAAGAACTGAAAGATGGGTCTTTGGCCGTCGGATTTTTCAATCGGACCGACCAGGCGGTAAAAACGGATTTTCCATGGCGCAATCTTGGATTCCGGTCCGCGCCAAAAGTCCGCGACTTGTGGTTGCGGAAGGATTTGGGACGGCAGAGATGCTTCGTCACCGAGCTTCCGCCTCACGGCTGCGCCTTGCTGCGGGTGAAATGATCTGACCATGTGCCTTTGGCAAGTGTATCACATTAGCACTGGCGAGGTAACCACACTTGGATGAAAAAAGATGTTTTGAGTTGCTTTTTTT
This sequence comes from uncultured Verrucomicrobiae bacterium, assembly GCA_963764175.1. Taxonomy (GTDB): domain Bacteria; phylum Verrucomicrobiota; class Verrucomicrobiia; order Limisphaerales; family UBA11358; genus UBA11358. The sequence goes on from CAVXRE010000004.1 coordinate 62,976, forward strand.
TGAGGCTTGTGTTCATTGAGAAAAACTTGAGCAAGAAATGTTCAGGTATCGGATATCGGGGCGCTGCGAATTTGGGGTTTAATCGCATGAATGGAATAAATAAGGAGCCGGTCGCCTGGCTGGCAATTTTGCGCACAAAAGCCGTTCAAGAGATGCGCTGGCTCGGGATGTCTGTTACCTCGTATCTTGCCTCGTATTTTCTAAAACACGATCACCAACTCCTCTAAAATGAAAAACCACAGTCTCGTTACGGGCGGCCGGTTTTTGCGTGTTATTCCAACTGTTTGTTTTTTTGCCGCGGCTGCTTTGACGGCCCGGGCGGTGGATTTGGTGCAGGAGTTCTATCTGCCGATGCCGGAGGCCCAGATTTATCAGGCGAATAATTCAATCATCAGCGGCACGGGTTCGACGATTGCCTCGACGTTTTCCATCGTGGTCACGGCCAATGGCACGATAATTTACTATGATCAGTGGGAGGACGGCTACGAAACCGACTTGAGCAACCCGACCCAGCCGACGACGCAAATTTGGGGCGATGGCAACGACGCAGACGGCATTCCGCCGGGCTTCGCGCACAATCCCCTGGGGCTGCCTGCTGGCACGGTAATCACGCTGACGAACAACGTGACACTTCCGAGAAATCCCTCCACGATTTTGTGGGACGCCCGCGACCGGATTGCGGCCAACAAGGCGATCATCATCACTCGCGCAGCCTGGCCGGTCAATCCGGGCCCGGTTTTCGCCGGGGCGGTCAGTGTTTTGTCCACCATGGACTACGGGACGAATTATATCAGCCCGGTCGGGCAGAATCTGACCAACAACCTCTTCAAATACGTCGGGATGTTCATCATGGCGGCGCAGGACAACACGTTGGTGACGATTGATCCCAATGGCAACGGCGTGGGCACGACCAACATTGTATTAAACCAGGGGGAATCGTATCTGGTGAACGGCGGGCTTTTGAAAGGTGGCCGGGTCACGGCCACCCAGCCAATTCAGGCTGACCTTATCATCGGCCACGTTGGCGCGGGCTATGCCAGCGACTGGTTCACGTTGTATCCGGTACAGGAATGGAGCAGCAGTTACTACACACCCGTTGGTTCGGCGGCGACAGTTAATCAACCTGCTTATGTTTATCTTTATAATCCCAACACCAACGCCATCACCATCAATTACAACACCAAGGTCGGTTCTGGCAGTTTTTCCGTGCCGGGTACCAACGGTGTCTTCCAGTTTCAAATGCCGGTGGGTTCCGGCGCAGGCTTCGTGAGCGCTGGCGGGCAAAACTTTTATGCCCTGTGCACGGTGGCCGCGAACAATTCGTCCGACACCGCCTACAACTGGGGGTTCACACTGGTGCCGCAAACCGCCTTGACTACCGTCGCTGATGTAGGGTGGGCGCCGGGCAGCTCGGACGGCACGGTTGATGGCAGCCCGGTATGGGTGACCACGCTGGGGAACACCACGGTTTATGTGGATTATCATGGTGATACCAACGGCCCAATCACCGACCCGGATGGCAATCGATGCGACACAAACTTTACCGTTTCCACATTGCAATCCTTGAAGATTTACGACCCGAGCAAAAACCAGACGGGCATGAGGGTTTATACCGTGGATGGCACTCTGCTCACGGCGGCGTGGGGCGAAGACCCGGATGTGGCCCAGCCCGGCAATCCTTACATTGATGCCGGCACGACGGTGCTGCCGTTTCCGGTGCCGGTGTTGATCAAATCCGCCGTCATTGTCACTGACACGCCGCCGACGGGCTTGAGCGTGGGCGACACAATTGCCTACACCGTCACGGTGGACAACAAGGGCCTGTTGCCTTTGGGCAACACCCTGGTCATTGATGCGCCCTCGACCAATCTGCTCTACCTCACTAACTCCACCACTTACAACGGCAGCCCAATCCCCGACAGCACGACCGGCACACCGTTCCCGCTGGATGCGCCAGGCTACACCATTCCGGTGATCCTGAGCCAGGGAACCAGCACGTTCACTTACCTGTGCAAAGTGACCGCCGGCGGTGCCGTCAGTAACAGCGTTAACATTGGAGGAAGTTCCATTTATTCGCAGGCTTTTCTTGCACCGCCGCCGCCCAACGGGGCTTCGGTCAGCTTGAATTTTACCGACACGAATGGCGTGCCGCTGAATGTCTATGCAGTCGGCGCGAACGTGTTTGTGACGATGACCAATGCCGCAGGCAACACCTCCTCCAACACGATGCAGACGATTTCCGTGACAGTGCAAGATTTGACGCATGGCGACCTGGAAACCATCGCACTTTTGGAAACCGGCACGAACACCGGCATTTTCCGCAATGTTGTCGGACTGCCGACCTCCGCCTCCGCCGGGCTGGCGCAACAGGACGGCATTTTAAACGTCACCCCCGGCGACACTTTGAGTGTGAGCTACATCGACCCGAATTTTGGTGATGGCGCCACCAACACAGCTGTGATTCAGATTCCCACGCTGAGCAAACAGCTTTACTTGAGTGTCAATGGCTCGACCAACGGGGTGCAGGATTTGAACCGCACTGATCCCGTTGCCAATGGCCACGGCCCGGTTCACACCAGTGTTGACATCGGCGGACCTTGGTCATACCGGCAGGCGATCACAATCAACCATGCAAATGTTTCTGGCACGGATCAGACCAACTTCCCGGTCCTGATAAATCTGGCATCCAATACCGGCCTGCAAAATCATGCTCAGGCCAGCGGCAATGACATCCGTTTCACCGCGAGCGATGGCTTTACTGTTTTGCCTTACGAGCGGGAAAAATACACGAGTACCAACGGGGCATTGGTCGCATGGGTGAACGTTCCCATTCTCAGTCACACCACCGACACGGTGTTGTTTATGTATTACGGCAACAGTTCAGCTTCCGACCAGCAGAACAAGACCGCCGTTTGGGACACCAACTATCTGGGAGTCTGGCACCTTGGCCAGACCCCGACTGGAGCTTCGGGGGATATGGCGGACTCCACGGCTGGCGCCAACAATGGCACCAGCCAGACGATAGCCGCTTCTGCGCAAGTTCCCGGCAAAATTGACGGCAGCCTTACTTTGGACGGCACCAGCGATTACATTTCCACGGCGACACAGTTTCCTCTTGGCCAGACTAATGTCACAGTGCAAGTTTGGGCCAAGACGACCAGCACAACCGGTACAAAAGTCGTGGGCTATGAGGTCAACCAAACCGGCACTGGATCGGCCCATTACGACAGGACAATTTACGTCGGCACTGATGGCAAGGCGCGCTTCGGCGCCTACAACACTGTTACCGCCACTGCCAACATAGCAACTTCAACGGCCGCGGTTAATGATGGTAACTGGCATTTTCTGGTCGGGTGCCGGGACAACGTCGCCCAGACCGTGGTTTTGTATGTGGATGGCATCCTCCAGCAAACTACAGCCAGCAGCGCCGGCCAGTATTATGCCGGTTATTGGAGGATCGGCTCCTACCAGACAGGGGCCGCGACGACTTGGCCCGATAGTGCGAGTGGATATTTCGCTGGCAGTGTGGACGAGGTGCGGGTGTCCCAAATCGCGCGCAATTCGAACTGGGTGGGTACCGAATACAACAACCAATCCTCGCCGACCACTTTCTATTCCGTCGGAACGGAGATGATGAATCCGACCAACGTCACTTCGTTTGCCCAGACGCCTGTGTTTGCTTTGCCGTTCACCATGCCATCCGGCGGCACCGTCACCATCACGAATTTCATCACGGTCACCAATGGCACTTTCACGGCGAGTCCCAGCATCACCGCCATGCTGCAAACCAACAACGTTAGTTTCCTGACGCTGACCAGCCCCGCTTACACGGGAGCGGCGGGTGTAACCAACCTCGTCTGGACCGGGACTTTGGCGGCCAATGTCACCATTCCTGCCGGCACGAACATTACCTACGTCATTTCCAACGGTGTTGCGGGCACCGCCTTCCACGTTAATTATGACAGCACCAACGCGCAGTCCGTGATTGTCCTGCCGGCGTCCACGGTCATCGCCGTCAATGCCTTTGGCGTTTACGACGCGCCGTACCCGGGCGGCAACCTGGTCGTCTCGCCGGTGGCCGGTTCCACGGTTTACATCCGGGCCAACGTAACCGATCCATTCGGCAGCTATGACATCACCAGCCTCGGCCTCGTCGTCACCGGGCCAAGTCCCGGCTCCAGCTTCACCAATGTCCTGACCGGTGGAAACGTGGTGACCAATGATAGCTCCTCCAAGACTTACGAATACCCGTGGACCACCGGCCCGTCCGCCGGCAGTTACAACCTCGCCGTGACAGCGCATGAAGGCACGGAAGGCGTCACGGCCGTGGCTGCGGCCAGCATCACCGCCACGTTCCTCGACCTCGGCACGCCGAGCACGACGACTTTTACCAGCGGCCCCAATGGTCCAGCCACCAACAGCTATCCCGCCGGCAGCCTGGTCAGCATCCGGGTGTCGGCCTTGGACAGCATCACCAACCCGGCCGTCCTGCAGACGATCATTGCCACTGTCACCAGTAGTATGGGCGATTTGGAAACCATGACCCTTACCGAGACCGCGCCTGACACGGGTGTTTACACCAACTCCATCATCAGCACCAACGTCCCGGGTGCCACCAACGACGGCATTCTTTATGCGCCGGCGGGTTCCATCCTGACCGCGAGCTACACCGACCCGAATAGTTCGAGTTTCAGTTCCAGTGCCACCGCCACGGTTCAGCCGCCGCCCGGCGTGCCCGGCGTCGTGATGAGCAAAACCATTCTCTCGCCGTCCGGCGGCCAGGCGATTGCCGGCCAATCCGTTACCTTCAACCTGCAGGCCGTCAATGTTGGCAGCACCACGTTGCCTAGCTTGAGCATCAGCGACAGTTTCACGTCCGCTCAACTGAACTATTCCTCCGCGAGCCTCGCGCCCAACATCGTTGCAGCCGGTCTCCTGACTTGGACCAACCTCGGCGCGTTGGTGCCCGGTCAGAGCACGAACATTACCGTCACTTTCACCACCCTTGGGCCCGGCGCGGTGACAAATTTTGCCACCGCCAACGCTGCAACGGCCACCAACACTTCCTCCGCGAGGTTGCAAGTCAATAACCCTGCGCTGAATGTCACGAAAATTTTGCTGAGCCCCACCAACACGCCGGTTCCCGTCGGAAGCAACGTGGTCTTCCGCATCACCATCCAGAACATCGGTAACACCGTCATCACCACATTGCCGCTCGAAGACACGTTCAGCGGCGCGTACTATCAATTTGTTTCCTCCACCATCACGAACAATGGCTCCGGCGCGGGCAGCTTGATTTGGACGAACCTTGCCTACCCGGCGCCGCTCGCGACGAATGCCATCATCACCAACGACATAACGATGCAGGTTGTCGGCCAGGGCAATCCGGCGAACAACACTGCAACCGCCGATTACGCTGTGGACGCCTTTGGCAATCCCGTGCCGGCATCATCCAGCACGATCGGTGTGATCACCGCCGCCGGACAGATTGCCGGTTACGTTTACAATGACATAAATCATAGCGGCGTTTTCACCGCAGGCGACACTCCTCTTGCCGGCGTTACGGTGGAACTTTACACCGATCCAACCGGCACCGGCATGCCCGGTACGCTGTTGCAAATCACAACGACTCCCGGGAGCGGTTATTACCAATTCCCGAATCTGAACACCGGCCATTACGTCGTGGTCGCGACGGATTTGCCCGGCTATACCAGTTCCGCCCCGCTCAACAACCGTCTTGCCATCAACTTGACGACCCTGACCACCAGCGCAAATAATGATTTCTTCCAATATCAGCCCAGTCCCAACCTGTATTCCACCATCTCCGGCACGGTTTGGAATGACATCAACGGCAATGGCACAAACGATGCAGGGGAAACCGGTGTTACCGGTGTTGAACTCGACCTTGTCCAGGACGTGAACACCAATGGCCTGGCTGATCCCGGCGAACCGGTGGTTGCCAGCGTCACCACCGATACCAATGGAAATTATTCCTTTGTCGATGTCACGCCCGGCAACTATGTCATCCGCGAAACGGATCCTTACGGCTACTACAGCACCGGAAGCTCGCAGCACACAAATTACACCCAGATTGCCCTTTCCGTCAGCGCCACCACCTCCACCAACAATAATTTCTTCATCCGCCTGTCGCCCGTCGCGAACAACGACACCGGTGCTACGCTGGAAAATTCACCGTTGAATGTGAGCGCGCCCGGTGTTCTGGGAAATGACACCGAGCCTTACGGGCTTACGATGACCGTGGTGAGCTACACGCAACCGGCAAACGGCGGCGTCACCGTGAGCGCCAATGGCGCCTACACTTACACGCCGCTGGCCAATTACAACGGCAGCGACAGCTTCACCTATACGCTTACCAACGGCATCGGCGGCACCGCAACGGCGACTGTCAACCTGACCGTGACCGCTGTGAACCAGCCGCCGACGCTGAATGCGATCGGCAATCTGACAACCAATGAGAACAGCGGTTTGCAGACCGTGAACTTGAACGGTATCACGCCCGGGCCGCCGAACGAAAGCAGCCAGATTGTGACCATCACGGCCACGTCGAGCAATCCCTCGGTCGTGCCCAATCCGACCGTCAATTACACCAACCCGAATTCAACCGGCACGCTGACGTTTACACCGGTGACGAACACGTTTGGCGCGGCGACGATCACGGTGGTTGTCCAGGACAATGGCGGCACGGCCAACGGCGGTGTAAACGCCACGACAAACACATTCACGGTCACAATCAACGCCGTCAACCAGCCGCCGAGTTTCACGGCGGGCGCGAATCAGACGGTGCTGGAAAATGCCGGAACCCAAACTGTGGCCAACTGGGCGACGAGCATCAGCGCCGGGCCGCCGGACGAATCCGGGCAGACGCTGACGTTCCACACATCTGACAACAACGGCAGTTTGTTCTCGGTTCAACCGGCAATTTCTTCCAGCGGAACGTTGACCTACACCCCGGCGGCAAATGCAAACGGCAGCGCGACAGTGACGGTCTATTTGCAGGACAACGGTGGCACCGCCAACGGCGGCCACGACACCAGCCCCACTAACACCTTCACAATCACCGTGACCGCTGTGAACCAGCCGCCGACGTTGAATGCGATCAGCGATCTGACAACCAATGAGAACAGCGGTTTGCAGACGGTGAACTTGAGCGGCATCACACCGGGGCCGACGAACGAAAGCAGCCAGATTGTGACCATCACGGCCACGTCGAGCAATCCCTCGGTCGTGCCCAATCCGACCGTCAATTACACCAACCCGAATTCAACCGGCACGCTGACGTTTACACCGGTGACGAACACGTTTGGCGCGGCGACGATCACGGTGGTTGTCCAGGACAATGGCGGCACGGCCAACGGCGGTGTAAACGCCACGACAAACACATTCACGGTCACAATCAACGCTGTGAACCAGCCGCCGACATTAAATCCCATCAGCGACCTGACAATCAACGAAGCTGCAGGCTTGCAGACGGTCAACTTGAGCGGCATCACGCCGGGACCGACCAACGAAAACAGCCAGACTGTGACCATCACGGCCACGTCGAGCAATCCGTCATTGATTCCCGATCCGACCGTCAATTACACCAACCCGAGTCCGTCCGGCACGCTCACGTTCACGTCGGTGAGCAATGCGCTGGGCACAGCGACGATCACGGTGGTGGCACAGGACAATGGCGGCACGGCCAACGGTGGCGTTGATTCAGTCACCAACACCTTCACGGTCACGGTGCTGGCGTTGACCAACATCTGGAGTTCCGACGGCACCTTCACGGTGAACGTCAGCGACGCCACGGGCACGGGTGGCACGGGTTACACGCAGACCAATTACATCGGCTACCTGGACGTGCAGGCGACCAGCACCAATCCGTTCACGATCCTGCTCGGCTCGCTCAACGGCGGTTCACCCGGTCTTGCGGCGGATTTCAACAACAACTCAAATTATACCTGGACCATCGCCACCACGACGCGCGGCGTGCTGGAGTTTGCCCCGGCAAAATTCATCGTGGATACCAGCTCGTTTTCGAACGACCTCGCAGGCGGCACCTTCAGTGTCACGACCAACGGCGACACGGTCGATCTGCTGTTCATACCGAATCATTCGCCGGTCGCTTTCCCGATTTCCCTCGGTCGCGCCTGGGGCACGGTGATGCGGATTCCCATCTCGTTTTTGCTGACTAATTACACCACGGACCCGGACGGCGACCCGACAGCCTTGTCCGGCTTGGGCGCCAGCACCAATGGAACGCCCATCACGACCAACTCCAGCTTTATCTTTTTCCCGCCGACCAACAACATCCCGGAAAGTTTCACCTACTCGATTCAAGACGTGCGCTATTACCGGCCCGGTGACACGGTGCGCATGGCCACAAACTGGATCACAGTTTCAGTGACCAACGCGATTAGTTCCGTGGTGTCCGTCGCCAGCACCGGCGGGGCCATCACCATCCAGTTCGCCGGCGTCCCAGGTTACACTTACGATGTGGAACGGACGACCAACCTCGATGGCGTCTGGACGGTTTTGCTGACCACAAACGCGCCGCCGCACGGGGTGTGGATTTACACGGACAACAATCCCCCGCAACCCGCGGCGTTTTACCGCCTTGAGCAGAATTGAACGAACAACGCAACCGACATTTTCAATGAAACTACTTACTGCAATCCTTGCGGCGATGATCGTGACGGCCGGTGTACAGGCTCAGACGACCACCAATGAGTTTCAACAGTCCCCCAATGAAATCATCCCGGACGCCAACCCGACGGGCCTTTTCTCCACCATCGTTGTCAGCGGAATTTCGGGCACTATTCAAAATGTGACCGTGACGCTGGACATCACCAACGGCTGGAATGGCGATTTGTTCGCCTACCTGCAATTTGACAGCGGTTATGCCGTCTTGCTGAACCGCATTGGCAAAAGTGACACCAATTCCTATGGCTCCGGTACTTCAGGCATGGACGTCGTTTTTAGCGATGCAGCCGCCACGGACATCCATTTGTCTGGCGGCAACGAAGGCGATTTGCTGACCGGAACCTGGCAGCCGGACGGGCGGGAAACAGACCCGCAACTCGTCGTCAGTTCCGATCCGCGGACGGCGCTGCTTGAATCATTCAACAATCTGGATCCGAACGGAACGTGGACGCTCTTTGTTGCAGACATGGCCTCGGGCTACCAAAGCACGCTGGTGAGTTGGGGCATCGTATTCACCACCGTGCCGGAGCCGACCACCATCCAGTTTCTGGCGAGTTTCGGTGGCCTGGCGGCGGTGGGTGCCTGGTGGCGGCGGCGGAAAACATTTTGACATCCGTCCGCTTTTGCCAGACTCCATATTTTCTGACCGCGCAAAATCTGCCCGCGCGACAAACTGTTGAAATCGCGGCGGTTGACGTGACTTTCAAAAATCGCCAGCCGTGATTACGCCGCACTCATCCTTTTCGCACAACTCATTTGGCTATTTATCGCGCAAATTGGAATCGCGGTTGAGAGATTGCAAACGGGCGCTGGCCTGGCGCCAAAGCAGGCTTCCAGCTGTTGTGTTGGTCAGGCAGAGCTGCAGATATTGTTTGGCCTGATTGGTGTCCCGGCGATGCTCGGCAATCAACGCCAGCCCATAACTGGCGCGGTCGAGTTCGGTCTGCGAATTTTCGAGTTCACGGTAGTCTGACTCGGCGTCCGCATAATCCTCGCTGGCCAGCCGGGCGTTTGCCCGGTTGAGCCGGGCTGTCGGGAGGTTGGTGAGAGACAGGACGTGATTCAGAACCGGGATGGCGGCGGTGACATTGCCCGAAGCAATCAGTATGGCAGCCTGATTGTTTAGGTCCCTTATATCATCCGGCGACTTGGACAGCTGTGTGTTCAAAATCTGCAATGCATTCGTGTAATCGCCAAAGGCGACATAGGCGCTTATGACATTGTTGGCAATCTGCACATCGTCCGGATGCTGCTGCAAGACGGACTGGAGAACGCCATTGGCGTTGGCGGTGTTGGTTTGCGACAGCCATGAGTTCACCTCCAGCAACGCCATTTCCAGGTCCAAGGCACTGCTTGCCGGAAGATTTTTGGTCTCGTCCCGCAAATGGTTTATGAGCGGCCGGGCGCGATCGGCAAACTGGAGTTGGGTGTAAATCTCCACGAGGGCGAGCTCCGGGGCAAGCGCGCCGGGTGCGAGTGTCCGGGTCCGCTCAAATTGTTCCGCAGCCTGCAGCAACATGCCGTTCTTCTGAAAGGCACAGCCCAGCAGATAACAAAAAACCGGTTCGTCAAATGGGCCGCCGCTGTTCAAAATTATGCTCAAGTGCTGAAAGTTACCCAATTGCTCGGCCACCTTGTCCGCGCCGGCAAGTCCCAGCCGGGAGCCGGCCTGGAAGTTGGTGTTGCAGGCCAGGCTGATTTGCGCCGAGAGGTTGTCGGGATTCAGTTGCAGCGCCTGCTCGAAACGAAGCCGGGCCTCGGACCACCGGCTTTGCCGTTGCAAAACCACGCCCCAGGCGTCCAGCGACAGCGAATACCATGACGCCAGCAAACGGTCCTGATAATCTGGCGCGGGGATTAGGCCGAGGTGCTGAATTATTTTCTGCCAGCCGTTTTTTTGCCGGCGGGCATCGGGCACGATCGGAGCCAGTTCCTTTTGCCAGGCGCCGGCCCAGAAAGTTTCGTTCGCATCCACGGCCGCAGCAGCCAGCGGCGGGGGTTCCGGGTTTTTTTTATCGCGCAATTTCATTTCATAAATGGCACCTGTGGGTTCCAAATAAAACCGTTCGAAAAAGGAGCCATAGCCGGGGTGCAGACAGAACAGGCGGCTGGTGCTGGCGATGTGTTCGAGCAATTGCACCGTTTCCTGTGAGGTGAGTTCATGCCGGTTTTCGTCGGTGAGCCAGCCGGCGGGCTGGCGGCGTTCCAGCCAGGCGCGGTAGGCCACCGTTGGCAGCGCATGGGTGTCCACGGCCAGCCAGTCCGCCCCGTTCCGGCGGTGTGCGAGGGCGGCTTGAAAGACATCCAGCTTTTGCGGTTGGCCGCTCAACATCACACCGCGGTCGCAAGGCAATGACCCGGCAGCCAGTTCGCCGAAACTCTGCAATGTATGAAAATTCAAACGCAGCATGGCGGGGGCGTTTCTCACCAGCAGACCCGCGATGATCAGGATGAGGCCGCCGGCAGCACAGAGGACTGCCTGCCGCCGCCACTTTGTTTTGGGATGACGCTGTGAAATCAACAGGAGGTTCCCCGCCAAAAAGCAGGCGCCCAAGGCGTTCAAATAATCGAAGGTCAGCATCGGCAGCGAAACACCGAACTGCCGTTGCACAATCTGTCGCGGCCCGGTGACCGGGTCAAACGCCAGCCACAAGCAAGCCAGCAGCAGCACCACCCGCAGTCCGCGGTAAATCCAAAGCTGGAAACGGTCCGCCTGAGATCTGTCTTGCGTGCCCTCATCACGCAGGCGCACCAGGCAGGCCAGCGTGGGCACCAGAAAATAAAGCGCCAGCACGAGTGTCAACAACTGATGCCCCGACCAGAATTGACGATAAAGCAGCATGAGCATGCTTTTGGTCTGCTTCAGGCTGGCGTGCCAGGACTGGCCCAAGCTCCACGGCGAGTGCGGGGCCAGACCATTGACCAGCGGCAGCAGCGCGTAAATTGAAAATCCAGCCAGCCCCAGGCCCGCCAGCCGTAGAAAATATTTCGTCTGGAACCTTTGCAGCCAGATGGCTGCGGCGATGGACAGCGGTGTGCAATCCGGTTTTTCCGCGATAATGGTTTCAACCTGCAGCCAGATCACTCCGGCAACAAACAACGGCAGCGCCAGCAGTTGCAACCAGTCTTCCGCCATGCCCAGCCCCCAGACGAAGATTGCCGCATCGAGCCATCGAGGTTTGCCCCGGACGCGATATTCCAGCAGCAGCCACAGGGCCGCCGCCAGAAGCAGCAAGTCCAGCATTTCGCCGGTGGCGGCGGTTGCCTCCTGCCAGAAGCTGAATTCCAGCCCGCACAATGCGCATGCCAGCAGAACCGGCAGTGCGCCAATCAGACGCCGGGGGTTTTCCAGCGGAAGGTCCCACGGCAGCAACTGTACGATGCGCGCCAGCAAACCCAGGGTCAGGGCGGCGGTGACGGCGGAAAGAAGATTCAGACCCAAGGGCACCCAGGCGGCGGGCAACAACCGCAAGGGCAGGGTAAGCAGCCACAGCAACGGCAGCCCCACCGCCGGTGTCCAGTCCCAACCTGCCACTTTCGCGGCCAGCGACAGGCTGCTCACCGTCACCCCGCGGCTCATGGTGACCCCATAAAACACAAACGCCCACAGTCCAACCAGCAAAGGCAGGCGGCGCGTTGAATTGTTCAGGACGGCATTTGTTAGTAATTTCATTGCGCTGCTAAAAAATGCAAGCGCCTGCATCGTCGTTGGCCTCAATCGCCCGGTGACCTTCCTCGTTTGGTGGCATAAAATTTGAAATCCATCGAAGCGGGTTAAACCGTCGGAATAATTGACAAAAACCACGGCACCAACCATTGGCACCGTTGACCACAATATTTCAAACTGGCGGAGAGAGGGGGATTCGAACCCCACAAAATCCCGCCAATAATAACGGAAATCCGCACGACGACGCACAAATAGACTCACAAATTCCAGTCGCGTCAAGCCCCGAACTGTCCCAAGTAGTCACCGCTTGGGAAAAACTTCCAGCTCCACTCAAGGCCGCAATCCTCGCCATCGTCAAGACGGCGGAGTGATTTTCCGAATGAGCATCTCACCATGAATTTTAACCTCACATGGCACATGAGCGCGTCACAATCGAATTTAACGCGCTCGCAGGCCGGGCATTTTGACTGGCGGCATTCGGAAGATCGCCGCTTTGGAAAAACGTGCTGGCAAGGCTGGCAACCGTCACGGCTGCGATTTGGGCGTGAGACTGACAAACTGAAAACGGAGAACCAACCATGAACTTAAATCCCGCTGAATTGCTCAAATTGCTCAATCCCATTCTCAACACGCTGGACGGCCTGATTGAAAACGACGGTGTTTATCTCTACCTGGTGTTTGTCTGGCTGGCACTGCTGGCCATCGGTTGGATTTTCAGCGGCGGCTTGCGGAAACGTATGAAAGGAAACTCCGTCACGGTCGTTCCCGGCATCATCTTCACGATGCAACCGCCGATGCAATCCCCGCCGCCAATCATCGGCATCGAGGTTGACCAGACGTGGAACGGTGACGACGAAACAATGGACGAACCATGAACACATTTCATTCCCGGCAAACAGGCTGTGACCGACACGCTCGCAAAAATGAGAACACCGGCACGTTCAATTTCGCGTCACAAATTGCACCATCAATTTGCGCGGTCATGTTCACGAAGCGTGTCAAACACGATGCAACCATTTTCAAGTCACGGTGCAGTCGCACGGTTGTGTGCTACCGCCTTAATAGGGTGCAAGCCGAACCCCTTGTCTGGACAAGGTTTTTTCGGCTTGCCCATATCTCGCCGATGGTTGCGCGGAGTCCCGCGAGACGGTCGCGCGATGGGCGCGAATCATCTGGCAAGAAATCCGGCGAAATATCTCACATCACATCCGCGCAACGTCCCGGCAAAAGCCGGACAGTGGCAACAGCAAGGCCGCCGAACGTCCGTCAAGACGACTCGCAAGACAACTTGCCTTGCGCCGGATTTGGACGCGCCATGTCCGCGCCGGAAACTTGCGAGACAACTCGCAACTTGGCTGCGCAACAGCCGCGCAACATCTCACAAGCAGTTCGTGGGAATTTCGCCGTCAGCTTTTAACCATGACATCCAAAAACTTATGAACACACCAACCACACCAACGCCCGATCTGGAATCGCTGCGGAAAGCGATTCAGGAATTCCGGCCTAATCCACATCGCGTCCCGTTCAACAATCTGAAACCGCTCCATGACGCCATCGTGGAATTGCGGGGCAAAAATGCCTCCTATTCCGTCATTGCCGAATTGCTGATACAAAATGGGGTAAAAACCAGTCGAGCGCGTGTGGCCGAATACGGCCGCATCGTCCTGGAAGACGGCAAAAAGCGCAAACGGCGGAAACGGGCGAAAACCGCGCCCGCTATCAATACTCCGGTTAAGCCTCAAAGTGTTCCAGTCGTGGCCGCGAAATCCACGCCGCCGGCCACGCCAGTGCCGACTGTTACGTCGGCGGGCAGTGTCACGCCGCCACCAACAGAAGATTCTCCATATCGTTCACGCGGACCGCACATCGCCAAGGTAATAATGATGACTCCAAGCGAACGGGAAGAATTCGAGGCCAGCCTGAAATCGAAATCGCCAGCGAGCTAACCCTTACCGGAAAACAATCCGGCGATGCGCCAGCATCGCCATTGCAGCCCGGCACGGCGGCCAAGTGCCTACAAAGCAGGCCAGCGACATTCGCCAGCCACACGCAGCCGCAAAGGTTCGGACGCCACCCCGACAAGCCAGTAACGCCACCATAGAAGCAAATTTTTTTGGTTGGCAGCACGGTTGATGTTTAACCGTGTTGAATG
>CAVXRE010000005.1:0-16176 GCA_963764175.1 uncultured Verrucomicrobiae bacterium
ATCACTGGCACCATCCAATTCATCGACCCCGCCAGCACTAATTTCAGCCGGCGGTTTTACCTGGAGATGATGCCCTGAACCACAAATGCAGTGTTGATCAGAGGCCATAATCCAATCGCGGATTTATTGGAATACAACCATGAAATCCCGGCGATGAACCCAGATATTACCACCGGCGTAGCGGCTCCTCGGAAAAGAACTGCACTCAATTTGCGGGAGAAATGCGGCGGTCTGCCGACCCGCCGCCACGTGAAAAACTTAACCAGAGGCGCAAAGGTGCAGAGAATCGCACATCAAGGACGCTCCAGTGCAAAGCCAGAAACCAAACCGGTTGACTCAGGTCTTGTTGCGGCGCATCAGCAGGAGCGAAAGACCGCCCAAACCGCCCAAGGCCAGTGTGCCAGGCTCGGGTGCAGGAATCATTGGAGTATTTGCCGGGAAAGCAAAACCTATGTCACCACCCTCAGCTACTTCTGGTGCGGCGTCCTGAATATAGACTGGGGCCGAGTGAGCACGAAGGGCTGAAGTGTCATAGCTGCTGCCATTATACACCACAACCATGATCGTATAACTACTTTGAGCAGGAGTCGTGGCAAAAGGTTGAATATTGAATGAAGTGTCAGCAAAAAAATAACCTGGTGTAATGATTGTGGCGGTGGAACCAGGGCCTGTGGCTGCAACAAAAGCCGGATTCAACTGTGTCGGATCTGCTGTTCCGTATGGGTCAGCCAAAACGGAACCAACAATATTTGCATTGGCTGTGGGATCATAGTATAAGCCGACTGTGAACCCAACGGGAGCCAAGTTGCCGCCGCCTTCTAAAAACCTGTAGTACACCGGGTTGTAAGTTGAGCTGGAATAGTTATCCAAGTAGATATTACCCTGGCCGTGGCTTGAAACCGCCCCGGCGGCAAGGCCGAGAATTCCGAGGACCAATGATTTTTTCATAATTTGCCTTTCCGAATTTTATTCTGTTCACGTTTCGCAGATTGATTCAAGCCGGTATGGAAACGGCTTGTGCAGACGATGGCCTGACCGAGCAGGATAAATTTTACACTGTTTCAGAGGTCATTGGAAGAAAATATTGGCAGTGCCTTAATTTGAATTTTCTTTTCGTTCATTGCTGCTCCTGTTTGCGCCTTTGCTTGCCGTCGGCAACGATGCTAACTCTCACGGCGGTTAGTGGGGACACGACAGGCGGAATTTCAAGCACGGTCACAAACCGCTCGCCTTCGTCATTCTTGCCGTCACGATGCGACCAGCCGTAGCAACGTTTGGCCTTCGGATGGCCGTTTAAGTCGAAAACTTCAACTTCTCCCTGCCAAACTGTTTGGCCTTGAAAGACTTCATGGACGGGCACGGTTTCACGCCAAACCGCCCCGCAGTTGTGCAACTGCGAAACGGTCACTTGCAACCGCGCTAGATAGTCTTGTTTATTCGCCACAGCGTTTAACCAGTTCTTCCACCGTCCATGCGCTGCTTTCGATGCCTGCGGCCTGCGCTGGCGTCATGCGGATGGCACGGTTGGTTTTGCAGAAGTTGTAGTAAGCGAAATTCAACGCGACCGCAGCTTCAAAGTTTTCAAACTTTTTGCTGAAAGCGTTTGTCAGGCGCGTGAGCCTGCGGCAGTGCATCCGAAGCGTGTGATTCTGTTTCTCGATATGTGAAGTCGAAATCCGGTCAAGTTGCGGCATCCCGCTCACAATCGTCTTTTCAATTTTCACAACTTCCGCAGGACTATACCGAACGGCGGCTGGCGCGGCTGAATTACCGAGCGGGGTGACGGCGTAGGTTTTTACCACTTGGCCGTAATCCACTTCCGAACCAAAGGCGCGTTCCGTGGCATCCTCATACGCCCGCAGCGAGTCAGAACTGATTTGCACACGGTTTTTGAGGCGGCTCGCCAAGTCACTCATAAACGCTTTGGCGTGGTAGGCATCGCGTTTTCCAACAACGAAGGAAGGAATCAACTTCGTGTCTGCATCCAGTGCAATGAACGTCCAGACATCGCCGTAAGCACCGGCACGGCGGGCGTTCTTTTGCTTTGCGCCAACAAAGCCCCAAATCTCGTCAACCTCGATTTGCTTGCAATTCAGCCCGCGCATTTTCTCGTCCATGATCTTCTGGCAGGCGTTTCCAACGCGCCTAGCAAGGCTCATAATCGTGTTCTGATTGACGCCCGTGATTCGCTCAACGGCGCGGATGGACGAGCCTTCCGCCAGCATGGAAATCACCGCCACTTTCTTCTCGGTTTTCAGTATGTTTGCCATATCGTTTCTTTTTGTTGACATAAATGTAATACCGAAATACATTGGAGTCAACAATTATTTTCGTATTACGTCAATTATTTTATGAAAAAGCGCGTTGGACGGCCAAAAGTGCCCAAAAACAAGGTGTATTCACCCGGAATCTCCATCAGGCTCGCCCAAGACGAGCGGAAGGCCATAGACAAGGCCATTGCAGCTTCCGGCCTCTCACAAAGCGACTGGGCGCGAAAGGCGTTGCTTTTTGCCGCAGGGATTGATAAATCGGCGTCATAATCATGTGGATGCGAGGAGCCTCGGACTCCCAATCTGCGATTGTAAGGAACGCGAAGTTTGCCAATTAACTTACGCACCCAACACGATTTGAAAATTGCACGCATTTTGAAAATGTCAAATTGTGTTAGTGATGAACTATGATGGCCAAAATCAATGCCCCAAAACACAGCCCTATCGCAAAAATAAGTAGTGCAAATCTCAAAAGTTGAACCCCGTTAAAACGAAATCCAGAAAAAGAAAGCTCATCATTTATGAGTGGGGCTTTTGGGTGCTTGTTGCCGTTGCCGGCATTGTGTTTTTTATCAATCATACACTGGCGATTGTTTCAATCCCCTTGTTATTTCTAGGACTAATTTCTGGTGCTTTCGCCTTACGACTTTCGCTCATTAACCATGGGGCAAAATATAGATGGGCAAATGTAGCGTTCTTCTGTATGGCAATTCCCAGCTTGGTTTTGTGCGGATGTTTGCTTTGGGTTGAAATTCTTCCAGAAACAAAACCGTATCCACATTTCTCATTCTCGATTTTTTTGGACTCAGCACCCGACGATGTAATTGATCTCACTAATGATTTCTTGCGGATTACTGATTTTAGTGATTCCGAATTGACGCCGGTTAAGCTAAATGCAGCTCTTTTAATGCAGAGACAGCCCGAACAATCAAATGCCATGTTAAAACTAATAGTTAAAAATGATTCCTCAGTTGATGCTGAATCGCCGGAAGTCATAATTGCACTTGAGCAAGATTGGAGATGCCTGCCGGATTCTGATTGGCTTAAGGAAAAGCGGTTGAATTCTTGTAATTTTGTGGTTGGTGAGGTTTCCCCAGGCAACTTTTCTACAAATAGCCTGCAAAGATGGCTTTTTCCCCTTCCATCTGGATGGCTGCTGCGAGGTGATTCGGGTGTGCTTCCACCATTCCGAATAGCACAATTATCATATCCAAGTGGTATTATTTTCATGGCTCGCTCTGTAGATTCGCCAGTCAATGCGATAGGCTTCAATTTGTTATTTCCTTCGCAAGACGCACCGTTCGTGGTTCGTAAACCATTCTTGGTTCCGGCGACAAACATGGGCGGGCAATTTAAAGTTTCAATTTCCACGGAAAAATTTAATGAGTTGGTAAAAGAAAAATTCATTTCGCCGAAATAAAGCATATTTAGAATTATATGAGTGATGAATCAGAAAAACCCGCCGCAAAACCACAAGAGGAGCAGCCAAAACCCACAGGCGTACAACAGAGCGCCAAATCCGAAAATCCACCAAATCCACCATCTTTCCCACCGGCTAAACAGGCTCCAGCAAACGATGGAGATTCCGGTCACGAGCATAAAAAACTCACAAAATGGGAAAGATTTGAACGTTGGATTAGAGTCGCGGAATTTGCCGCTTTTATAGCTGCTATTTTGACCGCTGTTTTCATCGGCTATCAATGGCATGAAATGGTTAAATCTAGTAAAATTGCTGGTCGTCAATTGGACGTTATGCAGAGGCAGCTTGATGAAATGAAAACTGCTCGTGAACTTGATGAAAGGGCGTGGGTAATGGCTTATGATTATGAGCCTCAATATACTTCCAATGGATTCTTTGTCCGGGTTTCTTTTAAAAACACCGGAAAAACTCCAGCCATCGAATGTGAGGGACATATTTTCTGGCAAACCAATAGGGACAAAATACCAACATTCGATATAAGACCTCCCCCACCAGAAAACAGATCGTTGCTTGCGCCCGATGAAGGCGGAATAATTGATTCGGCCATGTTCTCGTTCCAAGATATGGCTGGGATTGTAAATGGGAGTAAGCCTATTTTTTATTATGGCACTATTTGGTATGATGATATTTTTGGGAATCATCATTGGAGTCAATTTTGCTGGATTTTTGGGCCAAGCCTTCAATCTGGGTTCTTGAAAGCTTATTCCTTGACAGTTCACAATTCCTGCGATGACGCCAAAACAAAGCAGACCAACTAAAACCGCCTTTTTATACCTGCATAATCGGAGAATTTCATGCCAAAGCCGCGAAAAGCAACCCCGTAGGGAAGTCAAATTAAGGCACTGCCAAAATATTTTGTAATGGACCGGGATTCTGAAAAGTAGAGGCGGCGCGCTGCGCCGTCCGCGCAAATGATGGGTCATCGTGCCGCGCGAGGATGGTAGGGACATCTCGCCGAGATGTCCGCCATTCCTCGCGGACGCCTCAGCGTGGCATCCCTACCCAAAGCAGGACATCGCAGCGCGGCGTCCCTACCAACAAAAAAAAGAGCCGCTCCGAAGAGCGGCTCTCGTGAAAAAACCAAAAACAAACGCGCTTACACCTGTTTGCGGCGGAACAGCAACAGACCGAGGCCGCCCAATGCGCCCAAAGCCATCGTTGTCGGTTCCGGAACAGGATCAACTGTGATCATCGGCTGGTAAGCCATCGACGTGCCTTGTGGGAAGAACGTGCTGATGTCACCTCCTTGATCAACATCTGGGCTGGCATCCGTAATATAGACTGCAGACGAGTAGCCACGAATCGTTGAAGTGTCATAGCTGCTTCCATTATACGCCACAACCACGATTGTGTAACTGCCTTGCAGAGGACTTAAAGCGCCGGGTTGAATCAGGAATGAAGCACCAGCTGAAAAATACCCGAACAGTGATGGACTGGTATAAAATGGTGCGGTAGACCCAGCACCTGAGGCCGCAGTCAAACCAAATGACGTGGGGCTTGCAGCACCAGTCAGGTCAGCAGCTTCAAGAGAGTTAACGCTGGCAGCGATATTAGCATTAGCTGTAGGATCATAATACAACTGTGCAGTGAACGTGCCGTTAACCTTCCCGCCGCCCAAAGCAGCGCTGTAAACCACTGGGTTGAAGGTAGACTGTAGGTAGTCGTCCAAGAAGACTGCCCCCTGGCCATAGCTTGAAACCGCCGCAGCCGTAAGGCCGAGAATTCCGATACTAGTGATTTTTTCATATTATGTTATTTGAGTTGTTTGTTGTTTTTGGTTCTTCCAGGTTTTGGAAATTAATAGGTTGCAGTTTGAATCCAATTCGTCGAGTAGTTTCCTTTTTGGAACACGAAGAAGCCGGAACCAATGCTAAGAGGCGCGGTCTGGGCTCCCCATGAACCACCAGCCAATGCGGCACTATTATATGTTGTTCCATTCCAAGTCGCGATCGAACTCTTGTTAACCGTCAAAAGATGACCGAGATTCAAATTGGGGTTGGAAATCAGTACGCGACTGAAAGGAATCGGGCTGCCCCAGAGCGAATAGCCAGTGGGAATCGTATTGGTGATGCTTCCGCCAGAGGGAACAATGACGGTGCCAACAAATGTGTTTGTAATGGGATGAGTTTGAGTCGCAGGCAAAAAAACGAAAGAAACCCGAGCCTGGCGGAATGGTGGTGGTGGCGGCAGCGAAACCCCAAGCGCCACTAGCTTTTGCAATGCTATTAAAAGTTAAACCATTCCAAGTTGCGATCGAGGTTTTGTTCGGAAGCGTGCCTTGGGGATCAAGCCAGTTGGTGCCCAAATTGCCTTGGCCATCATCAACAGGACTTGCCAAAAGGGTGTAACTGGGGCCGGCCGGGAGGACGACTGTGGTATAACCAACGACATTGGCTGAATAAACTTGAGCTTGCGAGGTGGCGAGGCCGAAGGCGAGCGCAGCACCCGCAAAAAGTAGTGTTTTAGTTCTCATTTTAGTATTCGGTTTAGGTTTAGTGTTACCGTGTGTGACGTCAATATCTCAAAACCACAACCGGATGTCAACAATTTTTTAAATTTTATTTGAACGTTTTTTTTTGTGTTTTTAGCATACTGCGTGCCGCCACATTGCGCCGGACGTCGAAAGTGTCAAGTGATTGGTTAACAGATGGTTAACAATTTTGATTTGGGTCTAATTTTGCTCAAAAATGAGGCAAATGGGTGGACATGGGCTGGTTGTTGTAACCGAAAAGTCACCGAGCGATTTGGCCCGGTTCTTAGTTGGGATTTCGCTGTTTGAAGGGATTTGGCGCATACGCCTAGAGGTCGGTTTTTATGGGAAAGGCCCGCTGGGCCATCGGCAGTCATCGCAGTGCGATTTCCCCACCCAAAGACTACTTGTCGGGCGGGGCGAGGAATGTGTGCAAGCCGTGCGGGAACCGGGGGGATTCCAGCCAGTCGGCGAGCAGGTGCAATTCCAAGGCGGTGAGGCCGATGGTGGACTGGCGGGTGAAGGCAAGCTGTTCCGGGCCAGTTTGGGTCATAATGGTGGTGCTGCCACCCAGCAACGGCTCGATGTTTTTCAGCCAAACGGTAGCAGCAGCCTTCGGCGGCAATTGAGGCTTTTGAAAAACGAGGCGAAACAATTGGATTGTGAACAGGTCGGCGTCAACCCTGATGCGGGTTTGTTCAGCCTGGTAATAGACCAAGTTGGTGGTGACGAGAATGGCACGCAGAAAATCGGCGGGCATCGGATTGGGATTGCCCTCTTCAAATGGAACCAATCCACCCAAAGCATAGTCTTGCTGATTGACGACAACGGGTTTAAGAAAAGCCGAGAAGAGAAGCGCGCCGTTCCAGACGATGCTGGGCGGGTTGGTCTGCCATTGAAAATAACTTTCGCCATAATTGGCGAGCCAGGGATTGGCGTTTTGCACGAGACGACCGGAAAGCCGGTAAAGTTGGTTGCTGGCCGCCGGCAGCGGTGCGGCAAAATAGGTCTGCATGGGGTTGTCTGGCAGCGCCCAGACAAAAGCCTGATCGGGCGGCGGGGTGAGCTGGAGTTTTTGCCACGCAGGCATGGCGGCCAGCCACGGAGCAAGGCCGCGCATGGCGGTGAAGCTGGACAACGGCTGGTGAATGTAATTGGTGGGAATCTCCCAGGCAGAAAGCGTTAAACCCAACGGCTGGGAGAAATTGAATGTCCCGCGGGTGAGGATATTGCCGGTGTCGCCGGTGAGGGTGAAGCTGAGTTGGTTGAGAGTTGAAAGTTGTGTGTTGAGTGTTGAAATACAAGGAGTTAGCCGTGGCGGTTCGAGATCGGCTTCGAGCCAGAAATTGGTGGCGGAGGGCGCGCGGTCGGGCGTGATGCGGGCGGCAAATTCTGACAGCAAATCATCGGCGTCCTGTCCCATGCCCACGAGCGTCCAATCGCCGACGCGGGAAAATTCGATGCGATCCGGCGGGTGCGACTGCCGGAGGACCCAGCCACCCGCCGTTGAAACCGGACGGACACCGGTCAAGCTTTCCGATGCGGCGGCAAGGTTCGTTTGCCACAACCGGGCACGGTCGCCTGGCAGACGGAGGGCGAGAAGAAGTTGATGGTTGATGGCTGAGGTTTGAGGGTTGGCTGGAGCGCGAAGTTCCAGATAAGATTCAGATGAGACGAGATCGTCCAGGAGCGGACGGAGCAGCGCGCTGGCGGTGTTGGTAGCGCCGTTGCCGGGCCAGCGGGAAAATTTGTCGAGCGTCTGCGACAGCAGCGAGACGGTCTGCGGCAGCCGCCACACGCTCATGAAACCGGCGGAGTTGGTGTCGGCGCTGATTTGTTTGATGCCCAGCCAATGTACGCGAGCCAGAAGTTCGGTCGCGGGAGCGGCGGATAGCCGCGGACCCGTGAAACCGGACACAAACAGAAACAACTCCGCTAAAATAATCATCCCACGGCGGCAGTTCATAGTGGAACAACCTTAAGAAAAAGGCGGGGGAATTTCAACAGCAAGCTGAGGAGCAGACAAAAGTTGATAAAGCCAATGGGTTGGATTCTTTGGTGGCGACGCCGCGCCGCGTCCCTGCCAATATAAGAATGCCGCAGCACACAATTCCTACCCACCTAAAATGCGGGACTGTAGCTACAATTGCGTGACGAGGATTTTCAACGAATCCGGCTTTGGATTTGCAGCCAAAGCAACTGCAGTGGCTGTCTGCTCCAACGGGAAACGATGGGTGATCAAGCGGCGCACGTTCAATTGGCGTGAGAAAACCAGGCGCGCAACGTCGCGCTGGAGCGTAAAATCGGATGAATAGCTGCCGATGAGGTCCTTTTCGTCGAGGCAGATTGAGGCCAGGTCCAGTTGAGGGTTGATTGTTGATGGCTGGTGTGATTTGTCCGCACTTGGCTTGCTTCCGCCCTTTTCCATCGGATGGGCGATGGAACCGCGTTTGGTATGGGCAAAAAGCAACACCTGGCCGCCGCCACGCACGAGTTGCAGGGCTTGTTGCACCGCGGAGTCGGAAGGGACGGCGATGACGGCGGAATCCAGTTGAGAGTTGAGGGTCGAGAGTTGAGAGGCCAAAACGGCACGCTTCGCGCCGAATTTTTTGGCGAGGCGCAGGCGCGATTCCAACAAATCAGTGGCGAGCACGCGGATGCCCTGGAGTTGCAGCAGGCGCGTGAACATGAGGCCGATCGGCCCCTGTCCGGCCACGAGCACGGTGTCGCCGCGCAGCAGGTTCAACCGGCGCACGGCCTTGAGCACGGTGTTGACGGGTTCGAGCATCGCGCCCTCCTCGAAGGAATTTTTCGCCGGAATCTTGACGACACCGCGCAGGACGAACGGCATGACGCGGACGTATTCGGCGTAGCCGCCGCCCGCGGGTTCGAAGCCGGCGGTGATGCCGGTGCGTTTGTAGGTTTCGCACTGGGCGAAGGCGCGGTGCCGGCAAAAATGGCAATCAAGGCACGGTACATGATGGTGCAGCGCCACGCGGTCTCCGGGCTTCCATCCCAGAACCGGGACGCCAGATCCCAGCTTCACGATGGTTCCGGCGGTTTCGTGGCCGAAGATGCGCGGCGGCGGCACGGTGCCGTGGTGGATTTTTTTGATGTCGGTGGGGCAGACGCCGCAGACGGCGACCCGGACGAGCAGTTCATTGGCGCCGATGCGCGGGACGGGCACGGTTTCGAGGCGGAGGTCGTTGACGCCGCGATAAACGACAGCGCGCATGGTCTTCGGGATGGCGTACACGCGGAACATTTAGCCACAAATGAAACGCAGATGGAACATGGATTTTTATGAGGGTTAGACGGATGAACGCGGATTTTTTTAGAATCCCGGTCCATTGGAACCTTCATCTTTCAGCGAAGCAGGGAATGGTTGCTGAGCGGCTGAGGTTAATAAGAGCGGACTCACATCGGCACAAATGAGTTCTAGGGCGGCGCTGCGGGCATTGTTCCGGACGATGTTCCCGGCGAAACCGGCAAGGAATGCAGACCATACGGAAATCGCGGCGATTCCAGCCAGTCAGCAAGGAGATGCAATTCGGGAGCGGTGAACCCGAGGGTGGATATGCGGAGGAAGGTGAGTTGATCCGGCGCATTGTGGCTGATGATGGTGGCGGAAGTGCCGAGCCGGGGCACGAGGATGCTCAACCAGACGGCGCTGGCGGAATCCAAAGGAAGCTGCGGCCGGCGGAAAATCTGACGCGCGGTCTGGCCGATGTAGAGGCAGGGTTCGAGCCGGGGGCCGGTGATTTCCCAATCGTAATAGACGAGGTTGGTGCGATTGAGCAGGTCTTGAATCATGTCATCTGGCGCCGGGTGGCCGGCACCAGCGCCGGTATCGGGCAACAACCCGGCATAAAGCCAGCCGTCGTCAACGGTGCCGGCAAATTTGATGAAGGGACGGATATCGGGAAGGTTGCCCCAGACGATGCCATTGGAATCCGGGGCGCGGTTGAAATTAACATAGCCATTGGCGGCGAGCCATGGATTGGCGTCATTCAACATGCGATCGGCGAAGGCGGGAATCTGATGGACGGCATCAGGGAGCGGCGCAGCCAGATAGGTTTGATACGGGCTGCCGGACAGCGACCAGAGATAGAGCTGATCCGGCGCGCCGATCTGAAGCCGGTTCCAAGCGGGCCATGACGCGAGCCAAGGTTGTACGCCACGCATGGCGGAAAAGGCAATGAGCGGTTCGTGGAGGAGGTTGACGGGAATGTGCCAGGGTTGCAATTGAAGCGGCAATGGTCTGGAAAAGGTCAACTGGCCGCGCGTGATGACATTGCCGCCATCGCCTGCGACGGCGAGGTCGAGGTGGTTAAGGGTTGAGAGTTTAAGGTTGAAGGTTGGGAGGCAGGCAGCCAGGCGCGGGACATCGAGGCTGGCTTCGAGCCAGAGATTCGTGCCCGCCGAAACGAACGGAAGGCCGTCGCGCTGGATGCGCGCGGTTATTTCTCCGAACAGGAAATTTTGATCCGGGCCGATGCCCACGACCGTCCAATCACCGGCCCGTGTCAAGGTGATGCGGTTGGGCGCGTTGGTTCGCTGAAGAATCCAGCCGCGGACGGCGGGATTGGCGATGGCGGGGCTGCCGGCCAGCAATTCCGAGGCGATGGCCAGATTGGTTTCCCAAATCCCGGCACGTCGGATATCGACGTGGATGGCAAGGCAGACTTGGGATGGTTGAGAGTTGGTCGGGGCGCGGACCTCCAGATAGACTTCCTCCTGCGCAAGGTCATCGAGCAAAGGACGCAACACCGCTGCGGGCATTTTCGCCGCCGCCGCATCTCCGAGCAAAAACCGCCATACCCCGGTTGAAAAATGGTCAAACGTTTGTGCCTGCAGCCGTTCCGTTTCTGGAAGCGACCAGATCCGGCTGAAGAAACAGGCGTCGGCTTTGAGATCAAGCTGTCCTTTGCCCACCCAATGCACGCTGGCGATGGTGTCCTGTGAGAGAACTGTGGGTGGCGCGGCGTGCGCGGCAGATTCAGATTTTTTACAGCCCATGCCGGACGCGAAAATGAACAATGTGAACAGTGCGAAAATGGCAGGGCGAAAAAACATGAGACTTGTTTGTGCCAGAAGACAGAGCGTGGCTCAAACATAAAACAGAAGTCAGAAGGAGGGAATGGCGCGCGGCTCCCGGCATTTTGCAAGGACGATGCGCGAGACAGTCCCTGCCAGACCGGACATCGCTGCGCATGTTCCTGCCATCAGCATGATACGGCTGTCATGTTTCCGAACTTGCGATGAAGTTGTCCCGTCCACTACCGTGCGTCCATGCAATCAAGAAATCGCGGCTGGATGGTGCTGGTCTTGTTCTTCGGCTCCGGCGCGACGGCACTCGTCTATGAGGTGGTCTGGTCAAAATTTCTGTCGGTGATGTTTGGCAGCACCATTTATGCGCAGACGGTCGTGCTCGCTGCCTTCATGGGCGGCTTGGCGCTCGGTAACCGGATTTTTGGCGGGTGGTCGGACCGGTTGCGCGAACCGGTGCGGGCCTACGGCACCCTTGAAATTGCCATTGGCATTTACGCCGTTCTATTCCCGGCCCTGGACCGGCTGATTGATCATGTGTTCATCACCGTCGGAACGCCCTTGGCCGAACAGCCCGGCTGGCTGCTGGTGCTGAAGGGCGTGCTGAGTGCCGTGCTTTTGCTGGGCCCTACCATTTTAATGGGTGGTACGCTGCCACTGCTGGTTGCCTGGTTGCAGAAACATCATCAGGATGCCGGACGGCGCTCGGCGCGTTTTTATTCGGTAAACACGCTCGGTGCGGTCGCCGGCGCGACGCTGGCGGGGTTCTGGCTCGTGCAAGATTTCGGAATGATTGCAACGCTGCGACTGACCGCCGCTGTAAACATCGTCATTGGCGTTGGGGCGATTCTCCTGAGCCGAAGTGGCTGGTTGGATCAACCTGTCGCTGCAACGTCCGCAACAACGGTAAAGGTTCCGGCAGTGGCCAACGCATCTGGCATCTGGCGCTGGGCGGGAGTCATCGTTGGTTTGACGGGGGCGGTTTCGATGGGCTTGGAAGTGCTGGCGTCGCGTTCACTGGCATTGATTTTCGGGTCGTCTCTGCAGTCATTTGCGATTGTGCTGATGGCGTTCATCCTCGGCATCGGACTGGGCAGCGCGTGGATTGCGTCGCCGCGCCGGACCGGCAAAGCTGGCGAGAAAATCCTCGTCCTGCTGCTGTGCGCGACTTCGGCCTGGGTGACGCTGCTGGTATTCAACATCGAGCGGTGGGTGGATATTTACCTTATCGCGCGCACCGGTCTGGGCCGCACGGAGGTGGGTTATGTCTATCAATTGCTGCTCTCGACGGGCATTTCCCTGGTGATTCTCGGTGTGCCGGCGGCGTGCATCGGGGCGATTTTGCCACTCATGATCCGCGCGATATCTGCAGAAGGCGTGCCGCTGGGAGCGAGGGTCGGCGCATTGCTCACATGGAATACGCTGGGCGCGGTTGTGGGCACCTTGCTCACGGGGTTTGTGCTGATGCCACTGGCGGGTCTGCGCGATGCTTTTGGCGTACTGGCCTTGGTATTGGGAGTGGTGGCAATGGTTGTGGCGGGTTATCGCCGCTGGCGGCTGGGAGTCACAGCTACGGCGGGGGTGTGCGGGTTTGCCATTTGCCTGTTCATTTTCGGGGACGCGGACTGGCAAAACGTCATGAGCTCGGGAGCTTTTCGCATGTGGGAAGCGAAGTTTGATCCCCGTCTGATGACCCTGCGGAAGGAACACATTAAAATTCGTTTTTATGAGGATGCACCGGATGCCACGGTCTCAGTGGAAGAGGTGGACGGGATCATTGCCAGGGCGAGTCTGGGCCTGCGAATCAATGGCAAACCGGATGCCGGCACGGATTTGGATTTGAGCACGCAGTTTTTACTGGCAAACCTGCCGATGATGGCAAAGCCAGGGGCGAAGGATGTTTTTGTGCTTGGCCTCGGGTCGGGCATCACCGCGGGAGCCTTGCTGCCTTATCCAGTCCAACGAATTGACATCGCCGAAAATTGCGCGCCGGTCATTCGCGCCGCCAGATTATTCGGCGACTGGAATCGTCACGTCCTCGACGACCCTCACACGCATATTGAGGTCGAGGACGCCCGCACGGTGCTCAAATTGCACCGACAACTATACGATGTGATCATTACCGAACCGTCGAACCCTTGGACAGTGGGAATCGGCAGCGTTTTCAGCCATGAATTTTATCAACTGGCTGCCAGCCGGCTGAAGCCAGGGGGGATGTATCTCAATGGTTTCACGTCTATGAAATGAACGACGCGGTACTCAGTCTGGTGTTACGTACATTCAGCTCAGTATTCCCGTACATGGAGGTTTGGGATGCGCGGAATGGCGACATCATCATGCTCGGCTCGCTGCAACCGTGGCGCACCGGCCCGGACGTGTTCCGGCAGGGTTTTGCGATCAACCGGGTGCGGACAGACATGGAGATGATCAACATCAATTCGCCGGAAGCCCTGCTGGCCCGGCAATTGGCCTCGCAACACACCGGCTTTGCCATTGCAGGCAACGGGCCATTGCAAAGTGATATGTTTCCAATTCTGGAGTACGCCGCTCCGCTGGCGTTTTTCATGGGCGATGGCAGCCGCATGTTGGAGCGGTACGACGAACGTACGTGGCAGCAATTGCTGGCGCCGTCCGAAAAATGTGCGGCCCTCCACTCGATCTCCCCGGAGAACGCGCGGTATATCTTCAGTGATTACTCGACAATTAATGGCGAGCTGTATGGTTGTCTCTATGGCTACACTTCCAGCGCTGACGTGCCGTGCGTGTTCAACACACTGCGGCCCGCACCGGCGCCGGGGTCGGGCGGAAGCGACTTGGATCAGGCAGAGATGGCCTTCAGCACAGGAAGTTTGCCTGAAGCCCGGCAACTGGTCGCGCTGGCATTGAAACAAAAGTCTGATGACACGATGGCCGGTTACGTTGAGCGCGTTATTGAGCGGGCGCAACAGGTGCAGACGGCAGGCGACAAAATTCAGGCGACCCGCTGACCCCTCAAGCCCGGTCAACGGCACGCCATTTCATGGCGCAACGAATCTTGTCATTCTCCCGTGCCGGATTATCCTGTGCGTCTGTGAAGGCAAATTTGAATCGCTGGCTGCCGGTGATTTTTCTGGCGATGTTTGCGCTGAGCCGCTGGCCGGGTTTGTTCCCGCCGAATTTCAGCGCAGCGACGGCGCTGGCGTTTTGCGCCGGCGTGTATTTCCGCGGCGCGGCGGCTTGGTGGCTGCCGCTGGGCACCATGCTGGCCACGGACATGGCCCTCAACGTATTTCATTATCACGTTCCCGCGTTCGGCTCCTACCTGCTGCTGAACTACGCGATTTACGCGGTGTTGATCGGGCTGGGCAGGTGGTTTGGACGTCGAGCGGCATTTTTGAAATTGCTCATGGGCGGCCTGCTGGGCGCGGTGATTTTTTATCTCGTCACCAACACACTGTCGTGGTTGCAGGACCCGGCCTATGTCAAAACGATTGCCGGCTGGGTACAGGCGCTGACGACCGGACGGCTGGACGTGCATCCGACGACGTGGGAAATGTTCCGCAACACGCTGGCGAGCGGCGGGCTGTTCACGGCGCTGTTTGCCGGCTCGGCCAAACTGACGGAAAACGCGGAATCGCCCGCCGACAAAAAGGCCGGCGCGCACGACGAGGAACCCGAAGCAGAGGAAAAGCCGGAGGAAGCGAAGGCGTGATGCGGCCGGGTGACGCGCGACGGTTGACAGGATTGCAGCCATCGTCCGGCCCGCAGATTTTCTTGTCACCCGCCCCGTGTCAGGTATCACCTCAATGAAACATGTCACTTCCATGAAGATTGGCGTCATCTCGGACACGCACGGCTGGCTCGACCCGAAGTTGTTCCGCCTGTTCGCGGGTGTGGAGCATATTTTGCACGCCGGCGACATCGGGTCGGACGGCATCGCTGTCGGACTGGAAGCGGTGGCACCGGTCACGGCGGTGCTGGGCAACACGGACAGTTCGCCAATCTTCCGCCTCACGGAGGTTGTTGCGCTGGCCGGACGCAAATTTCTGGTTCATCACATCGTGAATCCGCGCGCGCTTACCGAGGAGCTCCGGCTGCGCATCGCCCGCGAGCGGCCGGACGCGGTGGTGTTCGGCCACACGCACAAGGCGTTTTGCGAAACGATTGACGGCGTGCTGTATTTGAATCCGGGCTATGCGGGAAAACCGAAGTTTGGATTGGAACGGAGCGTTGCGATTTTGCATTGCGACGCGAAAGGGATGCGGCCGGAGTTTATGCGACTCTGATTTCAACCGCGTTCATCCGCGGTCAAAAGTTTTTCAACGGCGTTGCGCACTTCGTCCGCCTTGGTGGTGGGCGGCAGGGGACGGCCAAAATGCACGGACACCGGACGCCGGAGCTGGCGCGGCCATTTCCAGAAAAATTTCCCGCCGGCAAAACTAAAGATGCTGCCCCACAAGCCATCAAGCGCCACCGGCACAACCGGCGCGTCCACGCCGCGCATGATTTTCTCGAAACCGCGCTGGAAGGGCATCAGCCTGCCCGTGCGCGTGATGCCGCCCTCGGCGAAAACGCACACGACATCGCCGTTCCGGATGGCGTCGCCGCAGCGCCGCAGGGCAAGCACCACTTCACGCGGACGGATCGCGGACGGGATGGGGATGACGCGCGCGACACGGACGAAGGGCTTGAGCCAGGGAGGTTCGTAAAATTCCTTGCCGATGAGAAAACGCACCGGCCGGTCCGCCGCCACGGTCAACAGCAGCCAGTCCACAAAGGAAACGTGGTTGCTGATGAGCAGGACGCCGCCACGGCGCGGGACATTTTCCAGCCCGCGCACACGCAGCGGATAAAACAGGCGTATGACAAACCAGAGAACCACGCGCACCAGCGATTCGGGCCGACCACGAGCACTCCGATGGCGCCTG
>CAVXRE010000006.1:0-270578 GCA_963764175.1 uncultured Verrucomicrobiae bacterium
TTGCCTAAAAATGGCAAATTGCTTATTAAAAACTAATTGCGCGCCTAGCGACAAAAGGCGGCAAAAAGCGACAAGTTGAAGCGACAAATTGCGGCAAATTCGTTGCCGCCTTTTGCCGCTTTTTGCCGCTCGGTTTCGAGCCGCGTTCTTTCCGAACGATTTCGTTAGGAGATGGTGTTCTATCCGCAAAACCATTTTCCCGATGCTTCACTTCATCGCTGTTTGTCGCCCGGCCTTAACGTATGGCAACTATCCGGTATGGATTGTTCGCGGTCGTGTCATTGGCCGTGGTCATGGTCTGGCCGTGGACGGTTCGCAGCAAAGTTGGCAAAATGGTTAGCAAACGTGGTCGGCACCTGACAAAGCAACAGGGTATCAACGGGGGGTTAGCACCAGACGAAACATTTCGCGCAACAGGGGCGAAGCACAGAACCCTTGTCCCTTTAAGCGGTAAAGCTTCCACTGCGAAAATTCAGGTTGAACGCTTCATTGCGGTTTCCCTGCGTCGCGTCCTCCTGGTTTCACGAACAAGCGAACGATAGCACGCAGCAGCAATCCGACAAACGCACCAAGACAACCCCAGTAGATGAACATGAGCGGAAAGGCAATCAGCAGGTTGGCCGGACTTTCAGACGGATACGGCGAAGAAAAATTTGAGGCAAGCCATTCCAGCGGCTTCATCAGGACAGTAGTGACTGCCGGCGCCACCGAAAGGAATGTTGCGCCTCCGCCGATGACAGCTCCCCCAAAAAAGCCGATGGCCAAAACAGTTCTTGTTTTCACGGTTTTCCGCCTTCGACGGACGATAAAATGACGCCGATTCCGCTTGCCAGCGTCAACGCGCCGAACACCACCAAAACCAGATTGGCCGCCGCAATGACTCCCGCCGCCGCGTTGTCGGCCAAGCTGGGGGAATTCAAAAAGAACTGCATCCCGACCGCCAGCAAATAACCGCCAACCAGCAACATCAACGTCCCGTGGATCAACCCGACTACGCGCGCTTTCAGGCCAACATGAATCCACCCGGCGCAAGTCGCGGCAACGGCGCTGATCATGACGAACGCCGGCGCGTGTTTCTGGTTGCCTGGCGCAAGCAACGGCAGCAACACACACGCTACAAAGGTTGCCACCAGCGCCGAGCCGATTCGCACCGCAACGGCAAGTTTGGGGTTCATTTCTTTCGACTGAAAGCCAAGATGCACCAGCCGACGAGAGCAATAATCATCGTTGCGAAGGAAAGGTAGCCGCTCCCAAAGTGCATGTATTTCGTCGCCGTGTCGTGGTCAACCAGGTTGAACGGCGATGAGATTAGGAAAAACATGAATGTTTGAAAGAAGCTAACAATCGCCGCTGCTGCCAGCATCCAAATCCCTTTTAGCTTGAGCCGCCATGCGGCTACGAAGGCAAAAACTAAGATGCCCACTTGCACGAGCAACGTCAGTCCGCTGAAAGTCAAAAACGATAAAACTTTGGCCTCACCCGGTGAGATGTTCATAGATTTACTGCGGTGCTGTTGCTTCCCAATTTCGGGAACCGTTTATGTTGGCAACGCCGCTGAACGTGATGTCCATAAACCCATCCGGCGTCTCGTTGATGCCCAAGATGAGCCGGACTTTGCTAAAAGCCTTTCCGTTCCGGCTCTCAAGGAAAAACATCTGGTCAACCGCCGCGTGCCAACTTTGCGTCGTCGTTGACATTTCAAACGCGGCACTCGGCTGGTAGCCGTCTTCCGGCGCTGCGTATGTCACCCGTGACTCCGCCACGGTCGTTTCTATCAAGCCGCCATCCACCGCCTCCACCTGCACGCTCCAGTCCTGGGGATTATGTTCCGATACTTCGCCCAACGAACGGTTCGCTGTGATTTTCAGGTCGCCGCCAGCGGGAACAATCTCGCCTGTCACCAAGTCGAAGTTCATCGGCGCACCAGTGTAACGCAGCTTGTAGGTCTTATCAATGCTCACCAACGGCTCTGCACCTTGCAATTTCCACATTTTGATGACCGTCGGATTTCCAACATCGGGAACATATCTTTGCGACTCCGGCCAAAGCAGCGAATAAACAAAATAAGTGTTCGTCGTCGCCATCACATAGCCCGTCTTGCTAACATAGATGCCAAGCGCCTTCCCCTTGTAGCCGCTAACGGTAAAAAAACCATTACCATCGGTGACAAGCGAGATTTTATCACTTCCAACACGCGTGCCGTTGTTGACCTGGATACTGCCCTTGACCGCCGCACCTGCGACGGGTGAGCCAAACTGGTCTATCACCCGCCCATACAACACAACATCCTCGTCATTTAATTCGGCAAGCCCCTCGCGCATCTGCTGCTCTTTGGTTTTCAGGGGCGGCGTCGGAACGGGTGCGCGGGGAACGGCTTGCGCGGCGGGCGTCGCATTTGAATGAACTGGCGCGCTCACCGGCGCACTCGTTGCCGTGGCCGCTGGCGGCGCAGCATTGGTTTCAACCGCTGCGGTCGGCTGCGTTTGCACCGGCTGCTTTTTCCCAAGCCACAGCACCAGCGCAATCAGCGCCGCCACGACAATGACGAACCAAAAAACCGAACGGCGTATTTTCATGGATTGCTGATGTTGAAGCCATACGTCGAGGAAAACAATAACGTATGCCAGTAGCCTTGTTCTTGCCAATAATCGCCACGAAACTCGGCGCTGTGCCAGAAGTGGTCAGCGTAATTGTGACCGGATGTGTCCGTCAGCCATACCGTGGTTAAATCAAGGTTTTGAGAGATGTTGAGGACATTCGGGGTGGAACCCAAAGCCCTCGAATACGGGTTAGCTGCGTAAGCCAAAGCTTCGTAGCGGTCGTTTAGATTGTTTACGATGTCGAGCATCAGCGGGTTTCCAACGTTAAGAACATACTCAAAATTATTCCACGGCGCT
The DNA here is from genome assembly GCA_963764175.1 of uncultured Verrucomicrobiae bacterium. Lineage (GTDB taxonomy): Bacteria > Verrucomicrobiota > Verrucomicrobiia > Limisphaerales > UBA11358 > UBA11358. The sequence goes on from CAVXRE010000006.1 coordinate 2,898, forward strand.
GGATCATTGGTGCTGCCCGCGTAGAAGTAATATCCACTGCCAATGAAAGTGTCCGGTTTGAGTTCTTGGTCAAAGCACCACGCATCAGGCGAAAGCGCGTAATCGTTGACGTTGTAAAAACTAATTCTGTGCCCCACAGCGGCAATGTTGTTCGTCAGCCGGTTTCCATAAATATTCGGCGTTTTAGGAGCACCCGGCGCACTAAATGGATAACTCGGATTTTTATGCGTGTAGTCAATCAAATAGGGCGAAGTCACAGTCGCGTCATAGACGTGCGCTGGTATCGCTGCCTGGCTCGCCACATAAGTATTCACGAGTTGCCCCAGCCCTTGTTGCGCCGCCTGCCGCAACGCCTCGCCGGTCACGACGTTGCCCATGCTGTGCGCCAGCACGTAAACATGACCGGGGTATTCCGCGTTCAAGTCTTTCAACTTGTTCACCAAGCCTTGCGCTGACTGCCAAGCCGTGTATTCGCTGCCGTCGTAGTTGTGCGGTTGGAAAAGCGCGTCCATGAGCGTGGCGTTAAAATCGTAGTCGGTCGGCCAGCGGAACACGCCGAACCGCCCGTGATAACCCTGCCAGTAAAGCCGTTTGAACGCAGCCTCGGCAAAGCGGTCCTTGTCATAACGATCCATGTTCCAGCCGTGGACATAAAGAATGTAGGGCGTGTTCGTGTCCGTCGGCTGCGTGTATTGAAACGCCGACGTGAACGGCGGCAAGTCCTCCGTGGCGGGAACAGCATTCGTTTTGGGCGTGGCGTTTGCCACATCGCCAATCGTCCAGCGTTCATACATTTGCTTGATGTCCACGATTTGAAGATAGGTCGTGCTCTGCGCCAGCACGTTGCCGCTGCCGTCCTGGATGGTGAGATTCAATCCACCCGTGCCGTTGCTCACACCGCACATGATGAAGTGATTGCCCGCCCAGCCATTGGCAAATTGAATGGCGTTCAACTGGATGCTGCCACTCGGCCCAAGCCGTCCAATGTAAGGGCAATATGCTGAATCAATCTGCTCATCGGCAGCCGTGCTGTTGGTCAAGTAGCCGATGCCGCCGTCTGGGTCGGCAGCGGCAAACAGGTCAATAGTGGGCAAAGGCAAAGTTTGAAATGAGCGCGTATAAATAGGCTGCCAACTTAATGTCACCGTGCTATTTGGGGGCAAAGCGTTCAACAGGTTGGTGGTAATACCACAAATCCATAACCGGAAAAAGTCCTGCAAATCGCGCGCACAGGGAATAACACGGTTGCCTGCTCCATCCCGGTAATTGCAGTCCGGTGTCGGCGTGTTGGGCGTGTAAGGACAAGTCGCAGCGTGGCTAGTATTCAACACGTCATCATCGTAATAAATCCCGTCGTCGTCATCCAGCGTGAACCGATCATAATTATTATTGGCCCAAAAAACATACGGGGAACTTTCCGAGGTTGCATCCGGCCCGCTCCAAGACAAATCCATGTTGCCATCATGATTGGCGTCCAGAGCAAGTGAAACGCAATACACCGCACAAGTGCCGCGTGCGCCCGTGTTCGGGTCGGGCATCGTCATCAACGCCGCCGGGCCGGGGTAAGTTGCCAAGAACTGGCCATAAGGTGAGAGAACGCCAGTCGTGTTAGCGGTCACCACACCGTTGGTCATCGTGTAAGCCTTGTCGAAGTATTGACCCAAGTAGCCATACACGCCGCTGTAACCATTAGTGACCGCCAGTTTTGCATAACCGGCGATGGAAACGCCTCCTCCCACCGGCACAATTAGGAGATCACCTGTGTTGGTCAGGGTAAATCCCGTGGTGCCCGGCAACGGCGGCGGAGTGGGATTGATCCAGACGCCATTCCAAAAATCATAGCCCACGGTTTGGAATTTGGGCTGGGCGGTTTCCGCATAAAAATAACCGCCCTGCGCCGTGCTGCCTCCGGCATTGAGCGTCGTGGTCGCCGTGCCCGACCCCGACGGATAGGCAATCTCCACCGATTGGAACGGCAGCCCAAAATAATTGCTGCCGCTCAAATGATAATAACCGCTGCCATCCTGACTCATGCCAATCTCCTCAATGGGACTGTATATCCATGTAGAGCCGTAAATATAGTCGCCCGTGCCCAACCAGCGTGCATCATTCGTTGACAACAACGATGGAATGGTGGTTCCGTTGACGGTGGGTGGCTGGAACTGATACGCCACCGATGAATTTGAAATCGCGAGATATGGCGTATCGCCTCCCCAAATGCCCGTCGTCGGAAACCCTTGATTTACGTCCGACAGGTTGAACACAAAGTTTCGATAAAAATAGTTGTTCTCGAACGGCAGAAAAGGATCAAAGGTTCCCACGGCTTGTGGATGACCATATTGGTCGAAGGTTTGGTAAAAGCCCGAATAGGCGTAGGTGGCCGGGTAAGTGAATTCAAACAAATTGTAATAGTCGTTGCCAACATAATAGCCAAAAGGAAAATCCATCATGGCCGCGCGCAACTGGAAAATCAGGTCCTCCTTCATCTGCACCCGGCCATCGGCATACAGCGGATTTATCGCATCAATGCCGTAAGTAACGGCATTGGTGCCGGAAGTCTGCCCCAAATTGACAATCGGACTGTTCGCTCCGCCATTGGCATTGACCGTCTGCGCCCACCAAAAATAGGTCGTATTACCATAGGCATCCATCGGCGCGGTGATCAGTCCCGGTGGAACGTAACCCAATCCGTTGGTAAAACTGGAAACGGGAACATTGTTGGAAGCATTGAAGGATATATCGTCATACCAAGATTCGGCATATTCATCCTCGCGTATCAATCGGATGGCTGCCGTGCCGGTTGGCAGGGCCGATACGGCAAGGAAATTCGAGCCTTGTGCGCCCTGAACGAGTTGGATATTGGGATTACCGAAAAACAAATTATTGCCCGCCAGATTTACGCTGGCGCTGGCCGAGTTGCCGCCAGTATAGCTGGCGACCAACCCAAATGAAGGGTAGCCGTAGTCAAAAGGATAGGTCAAAGCCAGACCCAAGCTCGGATCATGGTCGGCATAGCTGGTATTGGCGGCGGAAAGATTAACCGTGCCGCCGGGCGTGGTCAAAATATAGCCGGTGACGGCGCCGGCTGAAGGGAGCCAACTGATATTCGCTGTGCCAGTGCTGGCATTGTAAGTGGCCGTTAATCCTTGCGGTGCGGCTGGCGTGTAGAACACGTTCGGATTCATTCCATTCTGGAACTTCTGAATGTTGCTCCACCCATCCCCCGCCGGATTCCCGTAGGGGTCAACTCCGGTCACGCCGAAATACTGAAGTTGCCACCACAAGGGCAAACCGCTCCCATCGTCCACATCCGAACGAAGCCGCAGGAACAGAATTGGCCGTCCGTTTTGCGACACGGTTAAAGGCGTCCAGTTGGTCGTTTCTGAACCGTATATGCTACTCTCATACTGCCAGTCCGTTTGAATCAGGTTTGTGCGAGACATTATATCATATTGGATGCCTGCCTGTGTGTTCGTCCCGATGCCATTGAGATTGCCGGATAACATGGTCACTTGGGCAATCCATAAATTTGTTCCGTAACTTGGGGCAATGTAGCCTGCCCCGTCAGGCGTGAATGAATTTGTCCCGCCATCGCCGGGAGAAGGAACGTCCATGCCCATTGCCTGCATGGTCGCCCGCGTTTGCTGGTCTGCCTCCGATGTCTGAATGCGCGTAATCAAATTTACCACCGAACTGGCTTCTTGCTCCAAGGCGTCTGTTACCGTGCTGGCTGCAATTCGCTGTCCTGCAAACTGCGGACTCACCGCTACCTGTCCTCCCGTGGCATCTACAAGAAACTGTCCATTGGCTATTTGATAAATCGGAAAGCTGGTATCTTTGGGCGGGCATGGCATCGGCGCGGTGACGCCACCGTCAATGCCCGGCATTACCAGCCAAAAGGTGCCGCTGGCAGGCACAGCATCCGGCGACAACAACGGCAGCCCCTGGGCATCTGCCGTAAGCTGGACGATGGAATCCGGTTGAGCGGATTGGGTGGCGTCAGACTGGACTGATAACGTCTGCGCCAAAGTGCTGGCTGCCCAAAAGAAACAGCCCGCGACCATGATTGCGCGGGTCAACGTGACGACAAGCTTCCCAAACGAACCATTTCCTTCGCTGATTGCTTTCATAAGTTTTGTTGGATTGAATATCAATTTCGATGAGTTGTTTAACGTTTTGCGATTTTGCCTGCAAGTGAAAGTTGTTCACACGATGTCAGGTAAAGCCTCCACGGTTGTCCGTGTCCGGTTGCTAACGTGCCAGCATCAAAAAACAGCCTGCACAATTGAACATCGTCGGCCCACAGGTGCGGAAAATCCGGCGGCAAAGGGGGTGGACGCAAAACGACTTTGCCGTCAAGCTGCAATTGTTCGGTTGGGACACCAGCCGGGAATCGGTGACGAGCCTTGAAAATATGCAGCGGCGCGTTCCTGATCTCGAACTGTTTATCCTCGCCCGCGTTCTCGGCACGAAAATGGACAATTTGTTTCCGCGAGGCATTGGCGGGAAGCTTAAAGACCTTTATCCGCAATACCGTGTCAAGCTCTCGCGCGGTCAGATTCCGCGTTCTTCGTGATGGTTGCCCGGCTTTCTGGCAGGATGGGCCAATGCTTCTGCCCAAACCCAAAAGCAGTTTGCACTGGGCGCGGTTGTGGGAAGATGCGGCAATTTTTTTCATGCCACTGTGCTGCCCATCATGGCAACCAAATCACTTTTGACTTTAACGTGTGAAAGCAGTCGCGGCACAAATTCCAATGCGTCAAACGGTTTCTCAATGAAATCCACCGCGCCAAGTTCACCGAGGGCATATTGCTGGTTCTCAATCGTGGCCTGACCGGAAACGAAGACCATCGGCGTGTCGTTGAAATGCGGAATTTGTTTCAGGCGTTTGAGCAGTTCAAAGCCACTGGTGCCCGGCATCTCAACATCAATGGTGATTAAATCAAACCTCTCAGTTTGAGCCAACCGCAAGGCTCTCTCGACATTCAAAGCTGTTTTCACTTCGCAGCCGACTCGCGTTAATAAAAACGCTATCATTGTGGCCACAGGTATTTCGTCATCCACGACCAGAATTTTTGCTTTGCTGCTCATAACCCGCCGAATTCCCGTTGCTTTGACAGGATGTTCCTCAAAAGCGAATAAAAACGCAAGTAAAATTTACGCACTAATGCGCGTATCATAAGCAGAAGCCGTTGCTACGTTGTTTTCATCAAAAAAGACTCCGCAAAATTAAATATCATCGGCGCGCAGGTGCGGAAACTCCGCGAGCAGAAAGGATGGACGCAAGATCAGTTCGCCGTGAAATTACAACTGGTGGGGTGGGATACCAGCCAGGATTCGGTGTCCCGACTGGAAACCCAGGCTCGTCGTATCACAGATTTGGAGCTTTTTGTGCTGGCCGACGTGCTGGATGCCAAATTAGACGATTTGTTTCCGAAGGACTTGCGCGGAAAAATTAAAGCCCTTTGGCCGCAGTATCGCGTCAAACTTTCGCGTGGGCAGCTTCCGCCCAAGCGGTAAAATCCGCACGACTTTGATTATCGAATCGGAAAATGAAAAGCGGCGCAGTCGGTCGGTTGCCCGTTGAATTGTTTAACGCGCCCTTTCCTGCGAAAAAGGAAGACAGCTTTTTAGGGTGGCGTTGCTGGCTTCGTCGAATGACCGGCTGAACCTTTCCCTCTCGCCGTGCTGTCGGGCGTCACTGGCCAAGTTTGTTTGCTTCTGCGCTCTTGCGCCGCGCGGCGCATCGTGATTGCTTGCCCCGGATACGACCCCCAAGCAATCACATTCTTGAGTCCCGCCGTGTTCATGCCGTTGCGCCTTGCCAAACCGCTGGCGGGTTTTCTGCCCATGAAACTCGCAAAATATCTTTCGATTTATAGTTGACAATAGTATCCATTCTGTTACTATCGGGTGTATGCCGTTCATTCAGTTTCCATTCATCGAGGTGCCGAAAGAGCTGCTCCCCATTGTCGGCGAGCCGACACCTGGCACCCGCGCCTATCGGCGGGAGGGCACCTTCAAGGAATGTGGCGAATGGTTTGAAACTCTGGCCGAGTATTACAAGGGAGACGTGGGACTTTCGAGCGGCGGTGTCATCATGTTTGTGCCGGTGTCGCGCGCAGGCGTCCATAAACGCATCAAGGAAGGCAAATTGACGGCCTTTTTCTTCTACGTCACCCATGAAGAAACACGCCTATTCGGTGCGAAGCGCATGGCCAAAGAACGCCCCTTTATTCTCGTGTCCGTCAGCGAATGCAAGGCGTGGGCAGAGGACATGAAGCGCAAGGTTGGGTTTGTGGACGACCCGAACGAGACTCCATTTCTGGAAAGCGCACGACTATTGCGGGAAGGCGGTGGAGATGAGCCAACCAGTGCGAAAGAAGAAAAGGAAGCCGACGAATTTGTGAACCAAGACCCCAAGGACAAGGGTAGTCGCAAGGTGAAATACCGGGATTACGGCGTCAACAAGGAAAACCTGCAACAGGACTGGTTTTATATGGCGAAGGAATTGCAAGCGGCAATGGCATCCCCGGGAAAAGCCGCTGCCTTTCGGCGACGGCTGCGCAAGGGAGTGGAATGGGACAAGGAAAACAAGACTTGGAAATTGAAGGAGGAGAAATGATGTCGTATGTCAACGGAGCATCAATTTAACGACCGGCTGATACGGTTCCCGGAATTGGAGGGGATTTTCAGCGTTTGCAGCCGCACGATTCGGCGCGGAGCAGCAAAAGGCGAATTGCCGCCGTTGCAGCACGTTGGCCGTGCGGTGGGAATGCTGCAAAGCCAAGTGAACGCATATTTTGAAAAGTTACGTCAATCAAAATTGAAAGGAGCATGAAATGATTGATTTTATTTACAAGCCGAAGGATTCACGGATTTGGCGATGGAAATTTCGCCAGCAGTCTGAGGACAAGAAAATTACAGATATTTCGCTCGAAACGCCTGACAAGCGATGTGCGGAGAAACGCCGAGACGATCTGCGGAAAGAAAAACTTTACGAGCGAGATGGCCTGATTTTGCCCAAGCCAGTGCGGGACGCGGCACAGCGCAAGCTTTCGGAACACCTGGAAGATTTTATCGGGGACATGCGGCGGCGCGGCAAATCCGAAAAATATCTCGCAAATCTTGAATTCCGGGTCGGGGCGCTGATTCCGGGTTGCGGTTGGGAAGCGGCAAAGGACGTGACCGCCGATTCATTCCAGAGCTGGCGGCGTGGGCAAAAGGAACTTTCAGCAAAAACGGCCAACGATTATTTGGAGGCGATTCGCTGCTTTTTCAACTGGCTGATCAAAAACGGGCGTGTGCAGGTAAATCCGTTGGCGTCGGTTGAGAAAGTCAGGACTGAAGGACGGGAAACCCGCCAGCGCCGCGCGTTCAATGGTCAGGAAATGCACCACTTGTTGGCGGCGGTCCCGGCGAATCGCAAGGCGGTTTATCTCATGGCGGTGCATACGGGCCTGCGCCGGTCGGAACTGGCGGCGTTGAAGTGGGGTGATGTGCATTTGGATGCCGTCATGCCATTTGTCCAGGTTCGGGCCTCCACCACCAAAAACAGCAAGCCCGCAGCGATGCGCCTGCACCCTGACGTGGTGAAAGCCATGCAGGAGATCAAAGGAGACAAGCAGCCGGACGAACCTGTCTTTGACCGTTTTCCACGAATTGAACGGTTCCGCCGGGATTTGAACAAGGCGGGAATCACCTATCGTGATGGGACGGGGCATTTTGCCGATTTCCATTCTTTACGGAAGACGTTCGGCACGAACCTCGCCAATGCCGGTGTGCCGAGCCGGGTTGCGATGGCTTTGATGCGTCACAGTGACCGGCGGCTCACAGACAAAATTTACACGGATGAAAACTTGCTCGGCACTTGGTCGGCATTTGATGCGTTGCCAAACTATACGGAACCAGCCTCACAAAGAGCCTCACAAAATTTGGTCGCAAACGGTCAAAGTGAGTCTTTGCCTGTCACAACGAATGGCGGGGTAGAATCAAATAAAACCATTGTCATTATTGACGAAAATCCCTCTTTGACACTTCCTGTCCTCGGAAGTCAAAATAATAGAAATGGCGGGAGCGGCGGGGCTCGAACCCGTAACCTCTGCCGTGACAGGGCAGCGCTCTAACCAATTGAGCTACGCCCCCGCAATGGGGCTTCTGAAACTAGAAGATGCACGGCGGAGCGTCAAGGAGCTTTGCGGAAAAACAAATTCGGGCAGCAGACGCCAAGGAGGTGGGGGTGGGGAACCCCGCTGAAGAAACGTACTGCCACCCGAATGATTCATTGTTGCTTTTTTTGGGCCTTTTGTCAATAAGTTACCATGCACATTCTCAGGTGTTTGGCTTTGCATCTCTTGGCTTTACGCCGGCAATTTTTTTCGTAAAGTGCCCCAGCCCGTCCCCTCCGGCCGGCATCCCGTTTCAGTTCCGCGACGGCGCGGTGTCGTTGAATCGTTGAAACGTTGCCCTGTTGCATTGTAGCATCGGCCCGTTGGATGGATGAACGCCGTCGTTTCGCGAAGCCCATGAACCGCATCAAACTGCTGCCCGAACAGGTCGCCAATCAAATCGCCGCCGGCGAGGTGATTGAACGCCCCGCGAGCGTCGTGAAGGAACTTGTCGAGAATGCCCTCGATGCCGGCGCAAAAAAAGTTTCCGCCGAAATCCAGGCCGGCGGACGCAGCCTCATCCGCGTGATCGACGACGGCACCGGCATGAGCCGCGACGACGCGCTGCTTTGCCTCGAACGCCACGCGACGAGCAAGATTCAAAGGGCCGGGGATTTGGCGGCAATTGCCACGATGGGTTTTCGCGGCGAGGCGCTGCCGAGCATCGCCAGCGTCAGCCGCTTCACATTGACCACGCTCGAACGCGACGGCAGTTCGCCCGAAGGCACGCAGATTGTCGTCAACGGCGGAAAAATCGCGGAAGTCAAGGCCGCCGGCAGCGCGCCCGGCACGAGCATCGAGGTGAGGCAGCTCTTCTTCAACCTGCCGGCGCGCCGGAAATTTTTACGCACCGAGGAGACCGAGGCCGCCCACATCCAGCATTACCTCACGCTCGCCGCGCTGGCCTTTCCCGAAGTCGCGTTCACGTTCCAAAAGGACGGGCGCGTCGTCTGGCAACTGCCCGCGCAGAAATTTGGCGCAGTCACTTCAAGCCGGCTGGAAGCGTTGCGCGAGCGTCTACGGGCCCTGCTTGGCGACGAAAAGCTCCTGCCCGTGAATTTCTCGGCCGCCCTCGACAACTCCATCCAGCCGGAGGAAGCCGATATTTTTGAAACCGCAGGCGATGCCCCGGAACCCAAATCCCGGACCCAACCCGCCATTCATGTCTGGGGTTTTATCGGCGCGCCGGGTGTGTCGCGCGCGACGCGAGAGAGCCAGCATTTGTTTGTCAACCGGCGCCCGGTCGAAAATCGCGGGCTCAATTACGCCCTGCTCGAAGGTTACCACACCTCGCTCATGAAAGGCCGTTATCCGGTCTGCTGCCTGTTCCTGGAGATTGATCCGGCGGCGGTGGACGTGAACATCCATCCGGCCAAGCGCGAGGTAAAATTTCACCGCGAATTTGAAATCCGCAAATTTGTGGCGCAGGCGGTCCAGGAAACGTTGCTTGCGTTCCATTCAACGGAGTCCAAAGGTCCAAGTCCGAGGTCCAAAGTCGAAGTCGTCCAACAAGCGGAACTTCGACCCGCCCCGACGCTGCCGAATTTTCCGGAAGAGCAGAAACCGGTGGCAACGGTTGAAACACCAAAACCGTCGCATCAACAAAAGCCTTTGAAAGCCGGTTTTGCTCCGGCAAAACCGTCGGCGTCCGAACCGCAAATTCCATCTTCGATTCTGAATCCTCGATCGTCGCCGGAGGCCGGGCACTCGCCCGCCACCCCTCAACTCCCATCATCCAGCGGCATGCCGCTTTTGAGCGTCCCGCTGCGCCTCGTCGGCGTCATCGGCAAACTTTACGTGGTGCTGGAATCCGACCGCGGGCTTGTCCTGCTCGACCAGCACGCCGCGCACGAACGGATTTTGTTCGAGCAAATGTTGAACCGGATTGAGCAGGGCGGGACGGCGCCGTCGCAAAAGCTGTTGTTGCCGGAAACCATCGAGCTGCCGGCGCGCGACGCGAGTTTTTTGCGCGGGCAGTTGCCCGCCCTCACGCGGCTCGGCGTCGGGTTGAGCGAATTCGGCGAGCGGACGTTCCTGCTGGACACCCTGCCGCCTTTCGTCAAGGCCACAGACCCTCGCCGTTTCGTGCTCGACCTCGTGGACGAGCTGAAGGCGGCGGGGCGCGAGGTGAATCTGGCGCGGCTGGGCGAGCATACAATTGCCAAGACCGTCTGCCGCCACGCCGTGAAGGCCAACGACCCCCTTGGCGGACGGGAACTGGAAAAGCTCGTCGAGGATTTGCGCCGTTGCGCGATGCCCTACACCTGCCCGCACGGCCGGCCGACGTTGATTGAAATGAATTACCGGGAACTGGAGAAAAAATTTGGAAGGACGCAGTAAAGGCGGAACGCACATGCACGTCACGCTTTACAAGCCGGGGATAATTCCGATACCGCCGACACTTTATGGCGGCACGGAACGCGTGATTTACTGGCTAGGCAAGGCGCTCGTCGAATTGGGTCATCAAGTCACGCTCATTGCCAACGCGCGGAGCCACATCCCCGGCGTGGAATTGCGTGCGGTCGATTGCGAAGAAAAAGACCCGCAAGCGTGGCTGCGGCTCGTACCCGACTCGGCGGACATCGTGCATTTGCATTCCAGGCCTCCGAGGCTGTGCGCAAAACCATTTCTGTTCACCTCACACGGCAATGGCCAGCCGGGCGAGCAGTTCCATCCCAACACGGTCTTTGTTTCCCGAAGACAGGCGGAAAATCATGGCTCGTGCCATTTCGTGTACAACGGTCTTGATCCCGGCGAATACGCGTTTTCGGAAAAGCGCGAAGACTACGCGGTGTTTGTGGCCAAGGCGCGCTGGAAAGTGAAAAATTTCCACGGCGCCATCACGGTGGCGCGGCGGGCGGGAATTGAATTGCGCGTGTTCGGCTCGCGCAACTGGCCATTTAATCTGCAAAAATTACTCCCGCAGGTTCGCGGCGCGCGGTATTACGGCATGATTGGCGGGGCGGAAAAACGCGATTTGCTGTCGCGCGCGCGTTGCCTGATTTTTCCCGTGCGCTGGGAAGAACCATTTGGCATCTCAATCATTGAGGCCCTGGTCAGCGGCGCTTACGTCGCCGGAACGCCGTATGGCTCCCTGCCGGAAATCGTCACACCGGAAACCGGCGTGTTGAGCGCCCGAGCCGGTGAGCTGGTCGACGCCGTGAGAAATCCGCAGCGGTTTAATCCAAAGGCCTGCCGCGACTATGTGTTGCGGGGCGGGTTCACACATTTGGACATGGCGCGGAAATATCTCAAATACTACGAACAGGTGTTGGCTCATGGTTCATTGGACGGGGCAAAAGAGCCAGCGCCGGCGACAAGGCCGGGTTTCATGGCGAAACGGCTTTTGCCCTGGGAAGATTGAGTTTAATCTCCGGACATGAAAGTCAGCGGATTCACATTTTTGCGCAACGGCCAAAAGCTGGGCTATCCGTTTGTCGCGTCCATCCGCTCGATTTTGCCCATCGTGGACGAGTTTGTCGTCGCGCTCGGCCCCTGCGAGGATGACACGGAAAAACAATTGCGCGGAATCGGCGACCCCAAAATCCGCATTCTCCCGACGCAATGGAACGAACATATCCGGGGCGATTACAGCGTCAAAGGATTCGTGTACGGCCAGCAAAAATCCGCCGCGCTGTTCAATTGCACGGGCGACTGGGCGTTTTATCTCGAAGCCGACGAGGTTGTTCACGAAAAGGACCTGCCAGAAATCCGCTCGGCCATGGAGCGTTGCCTGGACGACGCGCGCATCGAGGCGCTGGCCTTTGATTATCTTCACTTTTACGGCAACGCCAACACCTACGCGTGGTCGCCGCGATGGTATCGCACCGAGGTGCGCATCATCCGCAACACAATTCCGGCGTGGGGGCCGGAAGGATTGTTTTTCATCGTGCTGGACACGCACAAGCGCGGCCGCTATCCGCGTGCTGCGTCATCTGGGGCGACCATTTATCATTACGGCTGGGTTCGCAGCGAAACGCAGATGGATCTCAAGACCTCCGCCACGCACAAATTTTGGGACGGGCAGCCGGTGCCTGCGATGGATTACACGCAAATTGATCCGGCCACGCTGCACTTGTTCACCGGCACGCATCCGCAAGCCGTGCGGGATTGGCTGCCCAAGGCGGAAGGGATTTTCAGCGCGGACCCGGAGTACAAATTAAGTCCGCGCGAAAAAAAGCATCGCTTCATGCTGAAGCTGGAAAAATGGTTTGGCCTCCGTTTCAACAAGAGGCATTACCGGCTGGTGAGTTGACTTTTTCGGCGACACTCATCCCGGCAAACGCCTGCGCACACGCCTCAATCACCGTGTCAGTCCGAATCTCGGACGCACTTCCGCCGCCGGGCGGCGTGACGGCCCAGTCGCGATGTTGATAAGGAAAACCGGGTTCGCGGGTCGGATAACCAATCAGCATGAGCACCCGTTTCTGCATGGAGACCGCCAGGTGCATCAGTCCGGTCACTCCCCCCACCGACAAGGTGGAAAGTTTCATCAGCCCCGCGGAAACCAGCAGCGGCGTTCCGGCGGCAACGGGAAAACCCGCCGCGCGCGCGGGTTCGAGCGCTGCGCGTTCGGACGGCCCGCCGCCGAAGATGACCTGTGTTCCGCAAGCACGCCAATGCGCGGCCAGGGCCAGATAATTTTCGAGCGGCCAGTCTTTACGCGGCGAACTGGTGAACGGCTGGATGAACAGCGTCGGCCTGGAGGCGTCCAGATTGTGCGCCGCAAAAAACCGCCCCGCCTCATCGAGCGCGTCACCGGGCAGGACAAATTCGTTGCGAATTGCGCCGATGCGCAGGCCGCATTGCTGAAGCAGGGAAAGATTCCAATCCACCAGGTGAATGTGGTCGTTGCGCCACACGCCGCGAGTGTAGAGCCATCCGCGCCACCGGTTATAGACACAACCCCAGCGTTCCGGCGCGCCGCTCCACCACGAGAACAATTCCGTTTCGCCGTAACCTTGAAAATCAATGACCAGGGAAAAGTTCTGCCGGCGCAGGCGGCGCAGGTATTGAAAGGTGCCCGCGCAAATGGCCTGCGGATTTTTTGAGCCATACACCGCGCGGTCGAGCTTGATGACTTCGTCAATTTCCGTGAAGCCGCGCAGCAGCGGCGCGTGTTCGCTGGAAACAAGAAAGTGAATCCGGGCGCGCGGGAAATTTTCCCGCACGGTGTGAACCCCGGGCAGCGTGAACAAAATGTCGCCGATGGATTTGAGGCGGATCAGCAGAATGTTTTCAGGTGTGTTCATGCTACCGGGGCAGACCATCTTCCTTCGGGCAGCCGAGCAAATGCCAGCCCGCGAGCGCAGAGCAAATCCGCCAGCGTTCGCGCCAGCCCGCATTTTGGCCGAGCGTGGCCAGCGCGCACAAGCCCGCCGCCAGTAAATCCAACAAAAGCCTCAACAACAAGCCCGCGGCCAAAATCAACCGTGTTGGCAAATGATGATTGTTGGCGAAATATGCGTAACGCGAACGCCAGTATTCAATGCGCGCTTCAACGGAAACCTGTCTGGCCGTTTGCCCCTGCCCGTGCCAGACGCGGACATCCGGCAGATGAAAAACGCGAAAACCTCTCCGGCGCGCCCGCAGACAAAAATCCGTTTCCTCGAAAAAAAAGAAGTATCGCTCATCCAGACCGCCGAGCGCGTCCCATGCCGCCTTGCGAATCAACATGAATGCTCCGACGATGGTTTCCACTTCCACCGGCCCGCGAAAGTCATGTTCCTTGCCGGGAAATTTTTCCGGCCGGAGCCGGCGCAGCAGCGATTTGTTCAGCAGCTCGGTCGCCAGCGTTGGAAAGTTGGCGATGGAATTCTGGCGCGAGCCGTCGGCGTTGAGCAACTGCGCGCCGGCCACCGCGCAGTCCGTCCGCCCGCGCATCCATGCGACCGCCAGCGCCAGCGCTCCGGGCGCGAGCCGCGCGTCGGAATTGAGCAGCAACAAAAATTCGCCGCCAGCCCGTTCCGCCGCAAGATTGCATGCCCGCGCAAAACCGAGGTTTTTTCCCGGCCGGATGAGCTGGATTTGTGGAAATTCGCGCGGCAGAACGGACGCGGTGTCGTCGGTCGAACCGTTGTCCACAACAAAAACATCCGTCGCCGGAGAATCGTGTCCGTCGAGCACGGATTGGACGGCGGCGCGGGTCAGCGCGCAGGTGTTGCGGGTGACGATGATGACCGAGACGTCCATGCGGTTGGTCGGGGGTGGATTCAAGGCTTGTCCGGTTTGGCGTTTTTCGAAACCCGGACCTTGGCATAGCGCGTGGCGGTGTAAAACGCGGTCATCCATGCAATGTAACCGCCCTGCCATCCGTCGAGGAATCCAAGTCGGAGAAAATATGAGCGCAGAAATCGCCAGGCCGGTCGCAGGACGATGTCACTCCCATTGGCGGCGCGGTTGTGTGCCGCAGCGTCGCGCGCGAAGTCCTCGCTGTAACTCGAAATTTTGGCAATCTGCCGGTCAATTGTCTGCGCGTTGTAGTGCAGCAGGTCGGAGCGCAAATTTCCGATGGGGCCTTGAACGATGAGTTTGTCGTGCGGATCCACGCCACCCCAATGCGCCCGGCCATTGCGCCACAAACGCGTCTGCCGGTCGGGATACCAGTCGCCGTGCCGGATCCAGCGTCCGCAAAAATTTGTGCATCGGGGAAAGCAAAACGCCGCGGTGTCGCCAGGTTGGCCAGTCGCGCGCCGGATTTCCTCGCGCAATGCCGGGGAAACCTCCTCGTCCGCATCGAGGCCGAGAATCCACGGTTGCGCCGCCTTGCCGGCGGCGGAATTTTTCTGGGCGACGTGGCCTTTCCATGGTTCGCGGAATACTTTTGCTCCGCACGATTCCGCAATTTGATCCGTGCCGTCGTTAACACTGTCGTTGATTACAACGATGATTTCGCCGGCCCAAGCGGCAACGCTGTCGAGGGCGCGGCGGATGCGCGGCGCCTCGTTGCCGGCGATGATGCAGACGGAAATGGGCAGGCGTTCTGCGGCGGTCATGGTTTCAGCTTCCAGTCCGGCCCACTGCTTTCGTGGGCCGCAACTGCTTGAAGCTTACCTGAAAGTTGCCACCACCCGCAAAAAGTTTGTGACCCGACATCGGCGCAACCGGGCATTGAATTTGAAATCGTTTTCGCGGACACTGCCAGCACAACAAGAGTCATGCTGGAACTGGACCGGAAATTCGGGAAGAAAATCTATGGCGCGCTATCTGGCAGTGGGAAATTTGGCCTCGCAGCAGACGTGGGATATTCGGATGTTCTTTTCCCATCCTGAAGCCGAATTTCTCAATACCGGTCCCGGCCAGGATATTTTCGGCCTTCAGAAACGCCAAACCCGGGCTGTTCTGGCGGATGCACGGCGCGGCGCGTATGACATCGTCTTCGCCGGAAACAATATCTTTCCGTATTTCAATCCGCGTAAAGGCGCAGTTGGGAATCTAGCCAACCTGATCTGGAAGGTTGCGTGCCATCCCAACCTGCTGGCCGGATGTCTTTTCCCCTATTCGAAGCTTGGCTCGACCCTGGTTGGCCTCGATATGGAAGACAGACCGGTGATCGACAACCGATGGTTTCAAATCCTGCGGCACTCCGTGTGCTTTTTCAAACGCGAGCTGCCCCCAAATCCCTGCAACGCATTTCTCTATACATCCGCAAAAACAGAGGATAACGGCAACGTGCTCCACCAGGAATTTTTCCGAAACCAGCTTCAAAAACTGCGCCCCATCTCGCTCGGAGTGGATATCGCCACCGTCAAAAAACTTTCATCCTTCGCGATGGAGAAAAGGACCGACGTTTTCTTTTCCGGGGATTTGAGAAACCGTGTCAACCGTCAACTGGGCCTGAAGCAACTGGAGCAACTGAAAACCGAAGGTTACACGATTGACATTGCCCGGGAACGGCTGCCAAAGGAAGAATTCCTGAGGCGTTGCGCGCAAGCCCACATCGTCTGGTCTCCCGAGGGCTTCGGCTGGGATTGTTTCCGCCATTACGAAATTGCCCTGGTGGGTTCCGTGCCGTTGATGCAATCCCCCACCATTCATCGTTACGCGCCGTTCGTGGATGAGGTGCACGCGCTTTACTACTACGTTGAAAATGACCACCTGGCCGTTCGCGTCCGTCAGGCACTTCAAAACCGCGCCCGGCTCATGGAAATGGGGCGGGCCGCACGACAACATGTTCTCACGTGGCATACCCTCGACGCTTTGAGCCGTTACGTTATTGCAGAAACCCGGCGGACCCGGGAAGAGACACGTTTTGCAAATTAAACCTGGCCCATTCTTGGCACTTCATCGCCGGCGAACGGTATTTGCAATCGTGAGCCAAAGGATTTAAACCGGGGCACGCACGAGTGCCGTGTCTTGTATTTTCTGAAGGGAATTCAGACCAACCGAGCGCCGGATTCCCGGACACAAACCCGCCCGTCTTGACTTGGCCGTGCATCTCTTCTATTCCTTCGCGCCACTGATGAAACCGTTGAAATCCATCGCTGTCTTTGGCCTCGGCAAGCTGGGCGCGTGCATTGCCGCGACTCTGGCGGCGCGCGGCTTTGATGTTGTTGGAGTGGACGTTGACGCGGAAAAGGTCCGACGCGTCAACGCCGGCGAGCCGCCGGTGGAGGAACCTCTTCTGGCCGAAACCATCCATGAAGGGCGCTCCCGCCTGCGGGCCACCACCGAGGCGCAGGAAGCTCAGGACGCGGACGCTTCATTTTACATTCCGCCGTCGCCCAGCCAGCTGGACGGCAGTTTTTCAAACGAGTTCCTGCTGGGAGCCATGGAGCCGATGGCCCGGGTGATTCGCGCCGCGGGCAAACACGGGCATGTGTTCGTGGTAAATTCAACCACGACACCGGGCGCGATGAAAGGCGTCATTCTCCCGGCGCTGGAACGCAAAACCGGATGGGTCTGCGGACGCGAGTTCGGCCTGTGTTACAACCCGGAGTTCATCGCGCTGGGAAATGTTGTCCGCGGCCTGCTGGAGCCGGACATGGTACTGATCGGTGAGTCGGACGCCGCGAGCGGCGAACGGCTGGCCGGCCTGTACCGGCGTTACAACACCAACCAGCCGCGGATTGCACGCATGTCTCTGACCAGCGCGGAACTGACAAAGATTTCAGTGAACAGCTTTGTCACGATGAAAATCAGCTTCACCAACCAGCTTCGCCTCATCGCGGAAAAGTTTCCGGATGCGAACATCCATGACATGCTCGCGGCGATCGGGAGCGACACACGGATTGGCCAAAAATTTCTGCGGGCCGGGCTGAGTTATGGCGGGCCTTGTTTCCCGCGTGACAACCGGCTGGTGGCTTACACGGCGCGTCAATGTGGCTTGGAGGCGCCCCTGGCCGAAGCCACCGACCGGGTGAACGAGGCCACCAAACAGGCGCTGCTTGCACAAGTGCTCGCAATGGTTCAACCGGGTGATACGGTTGCCGTTTTGGGCATGGCCTATCGTCCCAATACTTACATCGTTGAAGAATCGGCCGGGCTGCATCTGGCCCAGCGGCTAAAGCGGCACGGTTGCCGTCTGCTCGTTCACGACTTTCATGCCAGGCCCGGCAACAGCCGGAGCTTGATCGAATTTGAAAATCTGGACACACCCGAGACGCTCCTCCAACACGGCAAAATCGATGTGGTCGTCATTTCCTGTCCCTGGCCGCAGTACCGGGATGTCCAGCTTCCACCGGGAGCCAGACTTGTCGATCCCTGGGGCCTGCGGCAGAGTGCATGATTGAAACAGGCAGCATCGGATTTCCCGGGGAAATGCGGCGGTGGGTGTTGGAACAAGCACTCCTGAATACTGAAATTGGAGGCGCCAGGCGATCATCATGGCGTAAGGGTCTTTGAGGTTTCCGCGGCAGCGAGAACGGTTTGAACCGCCGCCAGCAATTTCTCCGTTTCAATTCCCCGCAAAGCCGCGTGCGGGTCGCTGCCGGTGCCGAAAACGGTTCGGAATCTTTCACCGGACGGAATCCAGCCCTCTGAACCAGGATTGGGGCGGAACCACGACACCGTTGGTGCACCGGTCATCAGGCCAAGGTGCAACGTCCCGGTGTCGCCGCATAAATGCGCCGCGCCATGCTGAATGACGGCGGCCAGTTGCAACAAATTCAGTTCGCCGGAGAACACACGCCACGGCGGGCACGGCAGTTGTTCGAGCAGCGATTTCATTTTTTCCCGCTCGCGTTCGGTGGGCGCGCCAGACAGAACGAGCTTCTTGTCAGGCCAGCGCATCTTCAACCCGTTGATGAGTTCGACCATTTGTGAGGGTGGCAGCTCCTTGCGGTCATCGGTCGTGAACGGGCTGATGTGAAAATAGGTGCCGGCATCCACGGCGGAAATGTTCGCCGCCGCCAGATGCGCGGGCTTGATTTCGACATGAAACTCAGGCCGGCCGAATGGAAATCCTGCTTTCTCGAGACATTGGCAATTCTGCACATAAACCGGCTCCGTCGAAAACGGATGCCTGACGATTTCAGTGAACCGGTGCCGCCAGAAAAACGTATCGCCGCCCTTTGGCGCCCGGCCCAATCGCTCGCGCGCCCCGCTGAACAACGTCAGCCAGCTCGAGCGATCCGAGCCGCTGAAATTGATGAGCGCGTCGAACCGCTCGCGGCGCATTCGGCGGACAAAGTCCAGGTTTTCCTTCAGGGAGGCATGTTTGGGAAATCGCGGGTAGCCCCACACGCGGTCCACCCACGGCGCGCATTCCAGGAGCGACGCAACGTGCGCGGCTGCGCCGACATGTAATTGCGCCCGCGGATAGGCCCGTCGCACCATCCACAGAGCCGGCAACAGATGAACCATGTCGCCCAAAAAACCCAGGCCAAACACCATGATCTTGCGGGCTTCACGTGTCCGTTCGAGAAAATTCTGCTGGGCCGGCCGGTTCATGGAATTTCAAGCAAATCGGTAAAATTAAACCTGTCCAGTCTGACGGAGTCGTTCTGGTCGCGAAGAAACAGGAGTTTCTTGTTCCCATAAAAAGCCGCCCACTGCGAAAATGTGCTGAGCGGGCCAAAAATCCAGTCGCACTTGGCCAAGGCATAAAGGTCTCCCATCTGCGAACCCGGACCGAATCCCACCGACAGACCCGGAAATTCCTGCTCGTGCCGCGGCTCGTCGCTGCAGACCAGGAAAGCCACCTTCCTGCCGGGGAATTGTTCCGCCAGTTCCCGCATCCAGATCACGTAACGTGAAACCGGGAAGTAGCATTGGCCTCCCATCCATTTCCAATTGTCTCCCAGCCGGATATGAACGCCGACGATGACATCAGCCTTCTGTCGCAGACGTTCCACCGCCTGGCGGCTGGCTTGTTCATACTCTGCAATCGGCCGGAAAAATTCACGAATCAGGTCCGCATGCCGTCGCACAGATTCAGGGGCGCGAATCCGCCAGCCGTGCACAAAGACAATCCTGGCATCGGCCATTCGGGATTGCACCTCCGGCGAGTCCAGCAAAATGGTCGGCTGGGTGATCTCGCGGACTGTCAACACTCGTTTGCCGAGGATTTGAAAGTGATAGTTCCACACGCTGGCACAGCGGATCATCTGGTAGAAAATCCGCGTCTTGCGGATGGCCGGCGCGGCGCCGGGAATGACATCGAACAGACTCCGGCGCCGGGCAACCGGATACCGGCAGTAGATGTCCCGGCGCGTATTTTCAAAGAGATGGGCGTAGGAATGAAATGCGGCATTAACGACGCGATAACCGTGCTCGGCGGCGAAGCCAACAACATTCGCAAACAGCACCAGCCGGTTTCCCAGCCGGCCGGTGCGAAACCCGACGACAAGAATTTTATCTTGAACCGACCGTTTCGGCATCAGCCGCTGATCGTCTTCCGCCGGGCGATGGCTCTCCCCGGAAATGGGTTTCTTCGCAATGGTCATCGTGAAATGGCTTTGTGCTCAATCAGGTCCGCTTGCAGTCGGCGCTCTCTGGCCCGTTTCAAGACGTTGTCAAGGACATGATGGGCGAACCAATAAATGACCCGCCGGTCCCTGTAAAGGCTCAAACCGCGCGGAAGTTCCACCGGTGCTCCCGCAGAAAAATTCTCGCTTTCTTTCGCCAAGCGCCAACAATACCGGTGTCGAATGATAACATTCCTGCTCAAAGTCTGGGGTTTGGCCAGGCCCTACCGCACGCGGCTGTTTCTCGGCGTGTTCACAGGCATCATCAGCGGTTTGATGGCGCCCTTGATGATTGGCACGATTACGTTTGTATGCAGCGTCATTTTCCCGTCGGGAAATCCCGCGGACGCGGACAAACCGTTGCCCGGAATGCCCGCCGTCATGACGCAATGGCTTCGTGACGCGCGCGAGGCGATGGATCAGGGGTTGCGCCAGCATCCCGGCGCCGTGATTGCCCTCGTGGCCTTGATCCCGCTGGTCATGTTTTTGCGCGGCTTGTTTGGCTACTTGAACGTCTATTTTCTGCAATGGACAGCCATCCGTGCCATCACCGACATTCGCGAGCGCCTCTTTTCGCATCTGTTGAATCTCTCCGCCGGCTTCTTCACCAAAAACCGCAGTGGTGAACTGATCTCGCGCATCATGAGCGACACCTACGCGCTGCAAAACGTTTTGAGCGGCGCAACCTCGGTCATCATCCGCGACCCGGTCACGCTGGTCAGCGTGCTGGCCCTGTTGTTGTGCCGGCCGGAAACACGGAAACTGACTTTTCTTTCATTGATTGTCCTGCCGTTTTGCCTGATTCCCCTGTCCGTTTACAACCTCAAAGTCCGCCGATCCAGCCGCGAGATGCAGAAGCAAAATGCCGGCTTGATGCAGCTCATGACCGAGGCCTTCACCGGCCATCGCATTGTCAAGGCCTACAACCTTGAAAAGGTCGTCGCTTCCGAGTTTCGAAACACCGCTCACAAAACGGTCAGCCAGTATATGCGCATCATCCGCGCCAACGAGATTTCCGGGCCGATCATTGATTTCCTGGGAGCCTTTGGCGTGGCGCTGGCTTTGTTGTATTTAATCTATTTCACCCAGGCCCGCCCCAGCACCGGCGATTTCGTCCAGGTCATCTTGAGCGTTTTCTTGATGTACCCGCCCATGAAGAATCTCTCACGCCTGTACAATCAACTCGCCCAGGCCCGCGCGTCGAGCGAACGTGTTTTCGAGCTTCTCGCCACTCAGAACAGCGTCCCCGAGCCGGCGCAGCCCCGGCCGCTCAAGGCCGCCGGCGCGGACATTCATTTTGACCATGTGGATTTTGCCTACGATAACAAACCGGTCATACGCGACATTGACCTGCGGATTCGCCCCGGCCAGCTCGTCGCGCTTGTCGGGTCCAGCGGCGCGGGCAAAACGACGCTGGCCAATTTGCTGCTGCGGTTTTACGACCCGGTGCGCGGCGCCATCCGCATCGGCGGCGTGGACATCCGCGAAGCCGCCACGCGCGACCTTCGCAGCCAGATCGCCGTCGTCACGCAGGAAACCATTTTGTTCAACGACACCGTCCGCCGGAACATCGAACTCGGCCGGCCCGGTGCCACCCATGAGGAAATAATCGCCGCGGCGCGTCATGCCTACGCCTACGATTTCATCATGGAGAAGCCGCAGGGCTTTGACACGGTTGTCGGGGAAAAAGGCGTGACACTGTCCGGCGGCCAGCGCCAGCGGCTGGCCATTGCGCGCGCGGTCCTGAGAGACGCGCCAATTCTGGTCCTCGACGAGGCGACCAGCGCGCTCGACACCGAATCCGAACGCGCCGTGCAGACTGCGCTCGATGAATTGATGAAGGGACGCACGACCCTGTGCATCGCGCACCGGCTTTCAACCATTTTCCACGCCGACATGATCGTCGTGCTGGACAAGGGCCGCATTGTTGAATTGGGCCGGCACGATGAACTCGTCAAGCGCGGTGGCGTCTACCAAAAACTTTACGAACTGCAATTTGTGTCGTGAACGCGCGGCCTGAAAAAATTCTCGCCCTCCAGTTCAAATACTTCGGCGACGCCGTGCTGATGACACCCGCGCTCCGCGCGCTCCATGAATACGTTCCGCAGGCCGAAATGCACCTGCTTGTGCCGGAGGAAATCGCGCCCATCTTCCAGCGCCTCCCGTGGCTGGACCGCATCTGGTTGATGCCGCGCCGCCGCGGCAGGATCAGCCCGGGGGAAACGTGGCCGATCATCCGCGCGCTTCGGAGGGAGCATTTCGACCGTTCGGTGGATTTTGCCGGCAATGATCGTGGCGCGATTGTCAGCCTTCTCGTCGGCGCCCGGCAGCGGCTCGGCTGCGTGGAACCCGGCGGCTTTTGGGGCCGTCGATTTTGCTACAACCGGCGTGTCCGGCTCCGGAAAGAAACGCAGCACGAGTCGGTGCGCCTGGCATCCCTCCTTTCCGCCTGGGGCGTCACGCCGTCTTCACTAGAACCCGAAATCCACGCCGATCCTGCGCTCTCCGGCCCGGCGGAAAAAATCCTTCCAGAACGAAGCCTCCTTTGTCACGTCGCCTCCAGCCAGCCGAAGAAGGAATGGCCGCTCCGGAGCTGGGCGGAACTTTACCGGCTGGCCGCCGGCGCGGGCCTGCGCATCGCATTCACCACTGCCAGGGGTGAACGCGAGCAGGCGCTGATGCTCGAATTGAAAAAGCTGGCGCCGGAAGCAACCGTGCTGCCGGCCATCTCCGAACTGCCCTTGTTTCTCGCCGTTGTGAACCGTGCGGCTGTTTTCATTTCCGGCGACACCGGGCCGTTGCATTTTGCCGCCGGCCTGGGTGTGCCAACCATTGCATTGTTCGGCCCCACTTCCGCCGCGCAATGGGCGCCGACCGGCAAACGTCATCGGACTTTGACCGGCAATCTTTGCGGCTGCGACGGCAATTCACCGGTCTGCTACGGTGCAAATCACTGCCTGGCCGCGATTTCACCGGAATCTGTTTTTGCCGCGCTGCGGGAAATGCTGGCGGTGCGCTGAAACGTTTTGGTTGTCTCCGGCCATGACATCAGTTTATTTTCTCCGGCGACATGTCCGACCCAATTCCCTATCTCGACCTGCCCGCGCAATTGCGGCCGCTGCGCAAGGAGATCGATGCCGTCATCGCGCGCACCATTGACAATTGCTCGTTCTGCCTCGGGCCAGACGTGGCGCAATTTGAAAAAGACTTCGCCGGATTCATCGGCGCGGAACATTGCGCCGGATTCAACAGCGGCACCTCGGCGCTGCACGTGGCCATGCTGCTGCTCGGCGTCGGCCCCGGCGACGAAGTCATCACCACGCCGTTCACCTTCGTGGCGACGAGCTGGGCGATTTCCTACGCCGGCGCGAAGCCGGTGTACGTGGACATTGACGACGCGACATTCAACCTCGATCCGAAACTTCTCGAAAAAGCCATCACACCCGGAACGAAGGCCGTCATGCCGGTGCATCTTTACGGCCATCCATTTGACTTGGACGCGATTTCAGCCGTCTGCCGAAAACATAAATTGCCGCTCGTCGAGGACGCGGCACAGGCACACGGCGCAAAATACAAAGGCAAAACCGTAGGCACGTTCGGCGAGATTTCCTGCTTCAGCTTTTATCCTGGCAAAAACCTCGGCGCCTGCGGCGAAGGCGGCGCGCTGGCAACGAACAGCGCCGCCTTTGACAAGCGCGCCCGCAGTTTACGCGAGCACGGCTCAACCGTGCGCTATTATCACAATGAAATCGGATACAACTACCGGATGGAAGGCATCCAGGGCGCGGTGCTGGGCGTGAAGCTGAAACATCTGGCGAAATGGACGGCGGAACGCCGCCGCGTGGCCCATCGCTATCACGAACTTCTGGCCGGCACGCCCCTGCAATTGCCGCGCGAAGCTGCCTGGGGCGAAAGTGCATACCATCTTTACGTCGTGCGCCATCCGCGCCGCGACGAGCTTAAGAAGCATCTTGATGCCAATGGCGTTGGCTGCGCGCTGCATTACCCGTTGCCATTGCATTTGCAAAAATGTTACGCGAATCTAGGCCACAAGCCGGGCGATTTTCCAGTCGCCGAAAAAGCCGCGCGCGAATGTCTCAGCCTGCCGATTTATCCTGAACTGACCGACAAGCAGGTCCAGCGCGTGGCGGATGTGATCAAGGACTTTTTCCGCAAGTAAGCAAGGGTCACTCGTTCTTGTCCCGGTTCATGGCAAGAATTGTCGCATTCGCCGGCGAGTTTTTTCCTGTCCATTTCCGGAAAATTCTGCGAACAATGCCCATGTCCCGGTTCGTCCAGACCGATCAGAAATTATGAAAGCAACAAAAGCCAAAGACACCGCCACCAGCCGCTGGCTCTCGTTCCGGCCGGAAATCAAAGTCCTCGACTGCACCATCCGCGACGGCGGCTTGATGAACAATCACCACTTCGACGACAAGATTGTGAAGGTGGTGTACGACACCTGTGTCGCCGCGGGCATCGATTACATGGAACTGGGCTACAAGGCCTCGCGCAAAAACATCAAGGTCGGCGAACATGGCTGCTGGAAATACTGCCTCGAAGACGACCTGCGCCGCATCGTGGGTGACAACCAGACCGACCTGAAACTCACCGTCATGGCCGACGCCGAGCGCTGCGATTACCATGAAGACATCCCGCCGAAAAAGGAATCGGTCGTGGATATGATCCGCGTGGCGACTTACATCAGCCAGATTCCGACCGCGCTCGACATGGTCAAGAACGCGCATGACAAGGGTTATGAGACGACCGTCAACCTCATGGCTGTTTCCACCGTGCCGGAAAGCGAGCTGGACGAGGGCCTCGAAATGCTCGCCACTTCCGAGGCCAGGGCCATTTACGTCGTGGACAGTTTCGGCGCGCTTTACAGCGAGCGGATTCATTATCTGGTGAAGAAATACATGCACCACTGCAAGGCGACGGGCAAGGAAGTGGGCGTGCACATGCACAACAACATGCAACTCGCCTACGCCAACACCATCGAAGGCATCATCGAAGGCGCCAATTTTCTCGACGCCACCATGGCCGGTCTGGGCCGCGGGGCTGGCAATTGTCCGATGGAACTGCTCCTCGCCTTCCTGCACAACCCGAAATACGAGCTGCGTCCCGTGCTCGACTGCGTGCAAAACCACATCGAACCGATGCGCGCCAAATTGTTGTGGGGCTATGACCTGCCTTACCTGCTGACCGGCATGTTGAACCAGCACCCGCGCACCGCCATCAAATTCAAGGAAGCCGAACTCAAGGGCGAGAAGGGCGACATCCTCAAGTTCCACGACACCGTCACAGACCAGGAATAACGATCTTCAGTCCGCAAATAGTTTTGCGAAATGTCAGAACGATTTTGTTTGGAACTTTGTGTCTTGGTGTCTTGGTGGTGAAAAGTTAAACTGTGTTCATGTCGCACGCGGACTTTGTTCATCTTCACCTGCACACCGAGTATTCACTGCTCGATGGCGCCTGCCGGCTGGACCGGCTGATGGACAAGGCCCATGAACTGAAATTTCCCGCGCTCGCCATCACCGACCACGGCGTACTCTACGGTGCGATTGATTTTTACCAGGCCGCGCGCGAAAAGGGCATCAAACCCATCGTCGGCTGCGAGGTTTATGTTGCGCCCGGCAGCCGGCTGGAAAAGAAAACCGGCAGCGGCGGACGCGATGTTTATCATCACCTCGGCCTGCTCGCGCGGGACGCGACCGGCTACAAAAATCTCATCAAGCTCACCACCGAGGCGCATCTCAGCGGCTATTATTACAAGCCGCGCATAGACAAGGAACTGCTGGCCGCGCACAAGGAGGGTTTGATTGCAATGTCCGGCTGCCTCGCCAGTGAAATTCCCGATCTGATCATGAAGGATCAAATTGACAGGGCGCGCGACGTCGTGGACTGGTTCAAGCAAACGCTCGGCCCGGACAACTTTTATCTCGAGCTGCAAAATCACGGCATCGCGGAACAGGCGAAGGTGAACCGCCATTTGATTCAGTGGGCCAAGGAATTCGGCCTCAAGCTCGTCGCCACGAATGACGTTCATTACATCGAGAAAAGCCATTCGCACGCGCACGATTGCCTGATTTGCATCGGCACACAGACGCAGCTCGCCGACACGAAACGGATGCGCTACGAACCGGAGCAGTTTTATCTGCGCACGCCGGAGGAAATGAAGGCGCGTTTTGCCGAGACTCCCGGCGCGGTGAAAAACACTCTGGAAGTCGCCGAGAAATGCAATTTGGAAATCGAGTTTGGCAAGCTGCACTATCCAGTCTTCAATCCGCCCGAACATTTCACGCGCGAAGGTTATTTGCGGCAATGGCTGGCCGAGGGATTGTTCCGGCGTTACACCATTCACGCCAAAGTCGAGGGCAAGGAATTCATCGTCGAAGGCATTGATGACCCCGCGCGACTGCCGACGTATCAGGCAGAATCGAAAGACGACGGTCGAGAGGCAAAAGCCAAGATTGCCACCGACCCTCAAGCGGCCGCTGCCATCAAAACCATTATCGACAGGCTCAAACTCGAACTTACGGTCATCGAGAAGACCGGTTTCCTCAGTTACTTCCTCATCGTCGGCGATTTCATCCGCTATGGGCACGAGCACGGCATTGCCTGCGTGGCGCGCGGTTCGGCGGCCGGTTCGATTGTCACCTACCTGCTTGAAATTTCCAACGTGGACCCGATCCGTTATGGCCTGCTGTTCGAACGATTTCTCAATCCCGAGCGCGTCAATCCGCCGGACATTGACATTGATTTTGCCGACGACCGCCGCGCGGATGTGATTGAATATGTCCGCGAGAAGTACGGCCGCGATTCCGTCGCGCAAATCATCACGTTCGGCACGATGGGAGCAAAATCCGTCGTGCGCGATGTCGGCCGCGTGATGGGTTTGAGCTACGGCGAATGCGACCGGCTGGCCAAAATGATTCCGTTCGACCTGAAAATGGACCTCACGAAGGCGCTCAAGCAGTCACCGGAATTCAAGGAGGCCTACCAGACCGAGGAAGTCACGCGTGAGTTGATTGACACCGCGTTCATTCTCGAAGACATCACGCGCAATGCCTCCGTCCACGCCGCCGGCGTCGTCATTGGCGACCAGCCGCTCGTGAATCTGCTCCCGCTCAAGCAGGACGACAGCGGCACGCTCGTCACGCAATACGCGATGAACCCCGTCGGCGACCTCGGGCTGCTGAAAATGGATTTTCTCGGCCTGAAAACGCTCACGGTCATCCGCAACACGTGTGAAATGGTCAGGCGCACCCACGGCATCACGGTGCCCATTGACCATTTGCCGCTCGACGACGCGAAAACTTACGACCTGTTGAACAAGGCCGAAACGCTGGGCGTGTTCCAGTTGGAATCCGGCGGGATGCGCGACCTGTGCCGGAAATTCCAGATCAGCTCCATCGAACACATCACGGCGCTGGTGGCGCTTTACCGGCCCGGCCCGATGGAGCTGATTCCCGAATTCATCAAGAGGCGGCATGGTGAAATCGAAATCAAATACGAGCATCCGCTGCTCGAACCGATTGCGCGGGAAACCTACGGCATTTTGATTTATCAGGAGCAGGTGATGCAAGCCGCGCAGGTGCTGGCCGGGTTCACGCTCGGCAACGCGGATTTGCTCCGGCGCGCCATGGGCAAGAAGAAGGTCGAGGAAATGCAGAAGCAGCGCGAGAAGTTCGTCAGGGGCTGCAAGGAGAAAAACCACATCCCCGAGGCGAAGGCGAACCAGATTTTTGATTTGCTGGAAAAATTCGCGGGTTACGGATTCAACAAATCGCACGCCGCCGCCTATGCCGTCGTGGCGTATCAGACCGCGTACCTCAAGGCAAATTATCCGGTCGAATTTTTCTGCGCGATGATGACCAATGACATGGCGGACACCGCCAAGTTGAGCCAGTACATCAACGAGGCGCGCGAGTTCGGCATCGAGGTCCTGCAGCCGGATGTGAACGAAAGCCAAGTTTATTTTGCCCCGGCGCGCGAGGGCAAAGCTATTCGTTTTGGCCTGGCCGCCATCAAAAGCGTGGGCGAAGTCGCCGTGGAAACAATTCTCAAGGCGCGGAACGAAGGCGGAAAATTCACCGCGCTTTCGGATTTGTGCGAGCGGGTGGACGGCCGCACCGTGAACCGGAAAATTCTGGAGGCGCTCATCAAATCCGGCGCCTGCGATGGTTTCGGGCAGACACGCGCCACGCTGTTCGCTCAAATTGAACGCACGCTGGCCCGCGCAGCCAGCATCCTTTCCGACAAGCAAAAGGGGCAAAGCTCCCTCTTCGGCGCGCTGGAGGAAAAAGCGCCGCCGATGCCGGAAGCCATCAGCAACCTGCCCGAATGGCCGCAGCACGAACTGCTCGCCCACGAAAAGGAATTGCTGGGATTTTATGTCACCGGCCATCCGCTGACGCCGTTCGCGCCGATCCTCGAAAAATACGCGCTGGCAAACACCGCAAAGCTCGTGGAATTGCCAAATCGCAGTCTCACGCGCATCGGCGGATTGATTGCCGCGGTCCAAAACGGCATGTCGAAAAAGAGCGGCAAGCCGTACTCGATGGTCACGCTCGAAGACCTCGAAGGCTCCGTGCAGGTGCTCTGCAT
Organism: uncultured Verrucomicrobiae bacterium; assembly: GCA_963764175.1. Taxonomy (GTDB): domain Bacteria; phylum Verrucomicrobiota; class Verrucomicrobiia; order Limisphaerales; family UBA11358; genus UBA11358. The sequence goes on from CAVXRE010000006.1 coordinate 31,585, forward strand.
GAACGAAAATTACGAGAAATACCGCGAGTTATTGAAACCGAACCAGGCGGTTCTGGTCGTCGGCGAGGTGAACACCGGCGACGAAAAGCCGAAAATTTTCCCGCAGGAGATTTTGCCGCTGGAGGACGCGCCGAAGCGGTTCACCAAGCAGGTGCATTTGCGCCTGCACACCGCGCATGTGAAACCGGAACAGCTCGATTCCGTGCGTGAACTGGTTGCGGCGCACCCCGGCAAATGCCCGCTGCTGCTGAGTTTTATGCGCCCGGAAGGCGGGGTCATCTTCATGGACACAAACGAACGATTCAGCGTGACACCGTCCATCGAGCTGGAGCAGGCGGCCAACAAATTGTTTGGCGAGGAAACTTACTACGCGAAAGCGGACTCGAGTTTGCCCGAACGGCAACAGCGGCGCTGGGAACGCAAAAACGGAAACAACGGCGGCGGGGAATAAAGAGCCGTTTGTGCCCGTCGTTTTCTGGCCGCCCACAACATTTTGGCAAACGCTTCCGCTTTCGGTCGCAATCAAAGTTGCCCAACAATTGTGAGCGGGCGCCGCGCTAAGCGGGAACTGCCGGGGCATCCACCGGTGTGCTGTTCCGGATGGGCGCGGTCAACCCGCGTTCAATCATCTTGGCGGGCAGTTCCGGTGTCCGGTTCAGCTTGCGCCGACGGAACGGACTGCTCAACAGCCGGAGAATGTCGCTGTATTTCATGTGCCGGCCCAGGGTATGGAGCAGCTTGAAGGTCTTGATGGGGCGGAAGAAAATCCGGCGGGCAAACAGCAGCGCGTAGCCCTTTTGCCGCGCGCGATTGACGACCTCGCTGGGCAGTACCGTCGGGTCAATGTCCGAACACTTGAACCACTTGGCCCAGTCGCGCTCGTCGTCGAGGATGCCGCGTTCGATATACTCGTGCCACAGCGGCGTGCCGCGATAGACGCAGAGCCGGTTGAACCCGAACGTGTCGAGCTTGAGGCGCGCGCAGAAACGGAAACTTTCCAGAATGTCCTCCTCGGTTTCGCCGGGTGAACCCACCAGGAAAAAACCGTGCGCCCGCTCGATGCCGCAGCGCTTGGCTTCGCTGACCGCTTTTTCGATTTGCTCCAACGTCTGGCGCTTGTCGAGCCGGTCGAGGATTTTTTGCGTGCCCGCTTCCACGCCGAACGCGAGGAAGTTGCAGTTCGCCTTGCCCATGATGGGGAGTTGATCCACGGCAACGGAATCCACGCGGCCTTCGCAACCCCACTTGAACGCGAGCTTGTGGTCAATGATGTTCTGGCAAATCGCGCTGATGCGGTCGCGTTTCAACAGGAAATGATCGTCGGTCAGATAAATCGAACGGTAGCCCTGGTCGTGGAGCTGCTTCATCTCGCCGAGAACGTGCTCCGGCGACCTGAAACGCCACTTGCCATTGGTCAGCGCGGGAATGTCGCAATAAATGCAGGTGTAAGGACACCCGCGCGAAGTCTGCATCGTGCAAAACTTTTCCAGCGAAAGAACCGCCGGCACGTCGAGCGGCAGCGATTCGATGTAATCAATCGGCAGCGACGTGCGGTCCGGATACGGAAACTGGTCCAGATCCTTGATGATCGGGCGAGCGATGTTCTTGACGATTTTTGCGCCGTCGCGCCAGATGAGACCGGCCACTTTCGCCGGCTGGGCGATATTTTCCAGATAATCCGGCAGCAGTTCCTCGCCCTCGCCGACGCCCACGGCATCAATGTAGGGACAATCTTTCAAAATCCGCTCCTGGTTCATCGTGGCAAAAACACCGCCGCAAATGATCGGAACATTCGGCATCACGTCCTTGACCACCTGGGCCATGCTCTTCACCCCCGGGTAAGTTGTCGTGGACAAAAACGAGAGCGCCACGACATCCGGCGGATCGTCCCGCAACGCCTGCGCGATGTCCGGTTCCTTCATCTCCGGGTGGCAGGTGTCAAACATCCGGACCTGGTGACCATGCTTGCGCAGGACGGGCGCGAGCGTCTCGATGCCCAGCGGCGGAAATCCCATCACCTTGATCCGCGGGTCGCCCGGTTTTGATCCGCCCAAATCTTCCGGAAGCAGCCGGTAGAAATTTTCATCATTGACGTAAACAAGGAATACTTTCATAAGCTGCGGCCTTTCTTGGTTCCGCGGTTGACGGGTCGGGGATGGGTTCTGGCGATGCGGGAGCCTTCGAGGAGGGTGTACCGACCACCTTCGCCCCGGGCCAGCCGGCTTATTTTCGCAATTTTGTTCAATCGCGTGCGACAGTTCCTACAACAAGAACGGATAAAATGAAATCCAAAACCCGCTTCCTGGCAATCTTAACGAAAACGACTGCAAATTAAAACTTCGTCTAATCTTACCGCCCCGGCCCGGAAACGCAACCCTCTTTTTTTCCGGAGCCGTCCGGCTTAACCAAACAGCGTTGACCGCCGGGGCATCCTTTAATATGAATCGGCGGGATGATTCTCGAAATCTTTGTCTTGTTCATCGAGTTTGCCGTGCAAACGGTTTTTCTCACCGCGGCGCTTTGGATCATGATCAAGCTCCAGAAGCTCGACTATAATTTCCCGGGGTTGCTCGGAACGGCCGCCCTCGTGAGCGGCTTGGACCGGGTTCTGGACACGGCTCTCGGCCATTTCGTCGGGCTTTACCTGGCGAATTACATTTCCACTCCAATCATACTGGTCGTGCTGATTATCTGCGTCACCAAGGTCACGCACGCGGACCGTGTGGACGTCATGTTCACCATCATGGTCGGTTACGCGCTGATGTTTGGCATGAACCTGTGGCTTTTCGGGGCACTCATGGGCGATTTGCGGCCGTCCGCCCGAAGTTCCGACGAAGTTGACACCATCACGCAGCAACAGCAGACAAACGACGTTCATCAAACTGCCATCGCGACAAACCCGCCGGTGCCAGGCGTGGCCACCAATTCAGCGGCGCAAAGCGTCCCGGCAAAACCCATTGAACAGACGAACGGCCTTTTTTCCGTCAAAGGCATTTCACGCAGCGGATCCAATTCGGCGGTGACAATACAAACCGGAAAGAAAATTTATACAATCATGCTCGGCGAATCGGCCCTGACACAAACGACCAACGGCCCGGTCTCCGTGCGTTTCAAGGAACTGGGCGACAGATGGGTGGTGCTGTCCATCGACGGCGTAGAAACGAAACTGCCGTTCCAATGATCGGATGTTGACGGGGCGCGCTCGGAAGGCAGGCGCCGGAAACGCCGTCCGTTAATCGCATCCAAAAATCCGCAATCGCTTCCGCCTCCGGCTTCACGCCGGGGTTGCCTGGGCCCATTCGCACATCTGTTCGACATGCGCCGCGGAACCATCACGGAGCCAGCCATCGAGCTGTGACTGGTCCTTGAGCTGCTGCCCGCGCAGTCGGGGCACGACCACAAAACGCGACTTGATTTCCGGCAGCGCCGTCATGTCCACCCACAATTTCTCAAACTGGCTCACGGGAAATATGTCCTCCTGTCCCTGGCCCCAGCGTTTCTTGACGTCCTTGATTGTGACGTAGGTCGGCACACGCGCCGCGAGGGTGCGGACGGCGGCGGTGACTTTTTCCGCATTCACCAGGTCGCCGCGAGTCAACCCGAACACCGCCAGCATCTGGTCAATGTCAATCCAGCACGTGTTCGAGTTGTAATAACTGAGCGCAAACTCATCCTCCTCGCGCGGCATGGCCAGACCCTCGACAAGACGCACCTGGCCGTTGACACGCGCCAGGCCGCCGCCGCGGTCCTCCAGCCGCCGCGTGATGACTTCAAACGTAAGGCAGGAACCCTGCGCCAGGTGCAGACCGAACATCGCCGGGTCGGCGTCGGCGCCGAGCGTGTCAATGTTGTGGAGCATCAGGTGGCGGAGCTGCGGGCGCTCGGCGAGCAGGCGGGCCAGCACGCCGTTGCGCAGCAGGTTCGGAATCTCGAACCAGTGGCCGACCGGGTGGAGACACTGGCCCGGGAGATTGTCGGTGTAATCGCCGCCCTCTCCGGCGGAGCGCGCCCATTTGATGAGCGCGGCGCGGAGGCTGTCGCGGACCTTCTGCTGCTGTTCGTCGAGCATTTGCTGCGGCATTTCTTCCCAGAGAAAACGCAGGTCGCGCACCGTCGGAATCATGCGCAAGCCGATGGAACGTCCGGGCGACAGCAACACCGGGCCGGGATAACCGCAATTGTTCTGGCTTGCCAGATAATCGGCGGTGGCCTGATGCGTCAGGTAACTCGTGGTGACAATGTGCGGCAACGGCTGGCCCGCCTGGCTGCTCATTCGCCGGCTTTTGGCCAGGTGCGTCTCAATGAACGTGCGGTATTCGCCGCCCAGTTTGCAGAATGGATGGAGCGCCTTTACCACACCCGCGCCCTGCGTCCAGCGGCTGCCCACGCCCGCGGCCAGCGTCACGACAGCCAGTTCGCCGCGGGCAAGCGCGGCGAGTCCGGCTTCGCGAAGCTCCTTTGCCGGCGGCGCGGTGGCGTCCAGCACGTCGCCGTCCTTCACGTCCTTGATGTCGGCATTGACCGGCAGGCGGTTTTGCGCCAGCCCGATGCGGCCCGTCTTGAGGTCCTCGCTGATTTGCTCGTGCTGGGCGCGGTCAAATCCGTTTTGTTCGAGCAACTCGGCGAGGGTTTGTTGACGGCCATCACCGGCCCTGGATTGAGGAAGCAAGCGGTCAAAGAGCGAGGACATCATGCCGCTCAATTCGGGCCGGGTATGGCAGGCGGTGCTGAATTTGCCGATTTCGGCGCGGCGTTCCGGCGGCAATGTCTGCGGATCCACCCGCAACCAGTTGGGAACATGGAGCGAATAATACGCCGCAGGCAGCAATGCATCAGCGCCGGAAAGCAGGTCGGCCCAAGTGCCCCGTTCGTTGATGGCAAAATCGTAAACCACCGGTTCCATGGCGAACGGCAGGGCGTTTTGCAGTTCGTGTTTGAGCTCTGACATGACAATCCCCAGCCGTTCCTGCGCCCGTGACTTGTGCTCCGGTTCAAAAATAAAACCCATGCCGCCGCCCGACATGCCGCCGAGCATCCAGAAGCCCCAGAAATTTTGGCCAAATTCCTTCCGGATACGCCGTATGAGCGATTCGGTGAAATGATTGTTGGCCCAGGGAATGATGGTCTGGATCGGTTCGTTGAAGTTGCGCGTCGTCAGCGCGCCGATCTGCCGCACATCGCCGTCCCGGAGTGCGCCGATGATGTCATCCAGAATGACCATGGCCTGCTGGCGTCCGCGCCATTCGGCATCGGAGCGCAGCAGATATTTTTCCGTGACCATCTCCAAGATCGGCCCGACGTTTTGGGCCATGCCGCCGTGGACGAGCACAAGGCTTTCCTGCAAACGCCGGCGCGTTTCCGGCGAAGCGTCGTGTTGGTCGAGAATCTTGTGTGTCGGCATGAGGCGTCCGCGGCTGATGCCAAATTCAGGATCGCCCTCGGCGGCGAGCACGCCGCAAATGAGTTTCATCCCCGGCCACACGCCGCCGGAATCCTGCCAGCCGCCGCCGGAGCCGCCGAGCCATTCACCGAGCAGCGCGCGCGCCAGCACCAGCCGGCGCTCGTCCTCCTGCAACGGACCGTCCAGCGACCGGGCCTGGCCGGTTGCGCGCATGCAAACCGAGACCAGCGAGGCCAGCAGGTTTGTGGAAACGGCGAGCCGCGAGCCTTTGGGGATGTTGTTGACATTGCTGACGATTTCCAGGCCGCGGCCCGGCCCGACGACGCGGGCGAGCAGGTCCGACAGTTGCTGGCCCGAACCTTCGACACCCGGCGGCACGATGCCCGCCGCGATGACCGCCGCCTTGAGCAGGCCAAGGTAATCGCGGGCGAAATCGAAGACCTCGGACAGGCTGCTGATATCCGCGCTGGCGCCGAGATCCACGCTGGTCAAACGGAGAATCGGTTCGTCAATCACCCGCAAATACGATTCGACCGGCGGACGCGGCGAGGTGTCCCGGCCATGCACGCCCAGATCAATGGAAACATTCAGCACCCGCGCGCCTTCGGGATAATCCATGCCCAGAAAGAAAATATCGCTCCAGCCGCTGTGGCTCAGGTCCATGCGCACCGGTGTGCGCTCGCGCAAAATCGGGCGGCCGCCCTCGGCGTCGCGCCGCAGCAATTCAGGCCGGAGGCGCAGCGGATGATCGGCCGGATGACCCATGCGAAACATCCATTGATTGCCGCGGACTGAACGCACGCTGCGCCGCACCTGGTCGGCCAGCGTTTGAAACGCGAGCCGTTGATACGCCGCCGCCAGCCCGCTGGAGATGGGATCGCTGGGGCCTCCGGCATTTTGCACCGAGAGAAAGTTTTCGATCGCCTCGGCGAACCGGCGGTGCAGCAGGTGTTTGAACCCTTCAAATGGAATCAGACCGCGCTGGCTGACGCCCGGCTTGAACGGCAGGTGAAACCGGTGGATGGCGTAAAGAAAAAACAGCGCCCGGACGCGCTCGTAAAGATTGTCGCTGTGCCGGCGAAAGTCGTCGAGCTCGGCGCAGGCCGCCACGAGCTGCTCCACGGACGCGGCGTTGCACACGGAGCCAAGCGACCGGTTTCGGACACTCGAATCGGTCGAGGTGATGATTTCAATCAGGGAGCCGGCCATGACAAAAAGAAAAAATGATTGGGTTCAGGGGCGATGAATGTTATTTGCCGCCCATCGCCAGCAGTTCGACCAGGCCCGAAAGAACCTCGTCGCGGTCCTTGCCGTTGAGCGCCAGGGCGAGTTGCGCGGTCAGGAGGCCGTATTGCACGCCGATGTCGAAGCGGCGTCCTTCCAGTTCACACGCCAGATACCGTTCATGCTCCGGGAGGCGAGACAGCACGGCGCTCAAATGCACCCGCCCCGTTTTGCCGGCCGCGGCCACGTCCTCGCCGAGCAGCGCCATCACCCGCGGCGTCAGGACGTGCATGCCGAAAAAGCAGAGGTAGTAGCCGGCGCGCAAGCCGGGCACGATGAGTTTCTGTTCGGCCTCGGTGGGCGTGGGCTTTTCCACCACGTCCGACACGAGATAAAGTCCCTTGCGCGCGCCGGCCAGCCGGCCACCCACCGTGCCATAGTAAGGCAGCTTGCTTTCGTGTGTGGCTTGCACGGCGGAAACCGTGCAGGCTTCGGCGGCGGCGGTTTCGACCAGTTGCTGCGCGCAGCGCTTTGCGCTCCGGCTGATGTAGAGGTGATCTCCCACCAGCAGCAGGAATGGCGATGAACCGATGAACTCCCGCGCGCACCAGACGGCGTGGCCGTATCCGAGCGGCCGGGCCTGCTCGACAAATTTCAACAGACGGCCATGCGGCCCGGCGGCGGCGCGGTAGGCATCCTGATCGCCGGGGCTGACGACCACACAAATATCCTCGATGCCGGCCTGAAGCGATTCTTCAACAATGATGGCCAGGGCGGATTTGGTCTGGCCGTTGCCATCCACGAGGGTTTGCAACGGCAGCGTGCGCTGGCTTTCTCCTGCGGCGGTAATGACGGTTTTTTTTATGTCCATGCGTTTTCCTTCCGATTTGATTTCAGTCAAACGCCGCACGTAACGTGCCATGCTGCGTTTCCGGCATTTTGGTTGTTGCCTGCATATTTAAGCCTTTCGCTCTTTGATGCTCGCCAGAATGTCCGCAATCACCTCGCCCTTCGGCTTCGCGCCGATGTTGCCTTTGCCGTGCAATCGGACGGAAACATTTCCCGCTTCCATGTCGCGACCGCCGATGACGAGCATCGTGTGGACTTTCGCCTTTTCGGCGTCCTGAATCTTGCCGTTGATCTTGTTCGACGTGAAATCCGACTCGCAGCGGACGAAACTGGCGCGCAGCTCGCTCACGATGGCCTTGGCGTAATTCACCAGCGGCTCCTCCTCGCCGATGGTCATCACGCGCACCTGTTCCGGCGCGAGCCAGAGCGGGAAATTGCCGGCGTAATGCTCGATGAGGAAGCCGATGAACCGCTCGTGCGTGCCGAGCGGCGCGCGATGGATGCACAGCGGCGTCTTGTCCGTGTTGTCCTTGTCGCGATAGACCAGGCCGAATTTTCGCGGCACGGCGAAGTCCACCTGGTTCGTCGCCAGCGTGAATTCGCGGCCGATGACGCTCCAGACCTGCACGTCAATCTTCGGGCCGTAAAACGCCGCCTCGTTCGGCACCTCCACGTAGGGGATCTTCGAATCAATCAAAACCTTGCGGACCAGATCCTCCGTCTGCTTCCACAATTCCGGTTCGTTGACGAATTTGGCGTTGTCGCCGGTCAGGCGCGACGGGTCGTGCGTGCTGAAGCGCATGACGTATTTCTCGATGCCGAAAATTTTGAAATACTTCAGATACATTTCGTTGACGGCATTGAATTCGGCGGCGAACTGCTCCGGCGTGCAATAGATGTGCGCATCATTCATATTCAAACTGCGGACGCGCATGAGGCCGAACAATTCGCCTGACTGTTCGTAACGATAGCAAGTGCCGTATTCTGCGAGGCGCAATGGCAAATCGCGATAACTGCGCGGTTCCGCCGCAAAAATGCGGTGATGATGCGGGCAGTTCATCGCTTTGAGGTAGTAGCGCTCGGGTTCTTCAAGATATGTGCGAAGTAAGTTGACTATCAGTAACTCCCTGCCGGCAAATTCAATTGTCTCACGAGCCTTCGCAGGCAATTTCTCAATGAATTTATCGACTTGATTGAAGAAGAAATCCAATTTCGTAGAATCCTTCGGAATCTTAGCAGGAAGAACATCCGCACAATTCTCGCGAATTTTTTGGTAAATTAGTTCTGATTTTTTGTCCCACCTTGTTGTAGCGATGCCGAGTTCGCCTTCTCCCTTGAGTGTCATCGGCGGAAACATTGACTCCGCATAAAGCACCGGCAAATGACCGGAGGTTAAATACATTTTCTCCCGCGCGATGTGCGGTGTTTTCACACGCACGTAACCGGCGGCGAACTCCGTTTCCTTCGCCAGCTTTTCCAGTTCCTCGACGATGGCGGTGCCTTTGGGCAGCCACAGCGGCAGGCCCGGCCCGACGTATTCGGTGTCAATCGCGAACAGCCCCATCTCCGCGCCGATCTTGCGATGGTCGCGGCGCTTGGCCTCCTCGATCATCTTGAAATACTCGTCGAGCGCGGTCTTGTTCTTGAATGCCGTGCCGTAGATGCGCTGGAGCTGCGGGTTGCGCTCGTCGCCCTTGTAATAGGCGCTGGCCACGCTGGTGAGCTTGAACGCGCCGATGTTGCCGGTGCGCATCACGTGCGGCCCGGCGCACAAATCAACGAAATCGCCGTTCTTGAAATAGGTGATCTGCTCGCCCTCGGGAATGGCTTCAAGATTGCCGATCTTGAACTTGCTCGGATTGCCCGGCCGCTCGGTCAGTCCGCCCAGCCGCCCGCTCTCGGAATCCTTGATCGCCTGCTCGCGCGTGACGACGATTTTCTCGAAGACGTTGTTCGCCTTGATCTCCTTTTTCATCTCAGCCTCGATGGCGGGGAAATCCTCCGGCGAGATGCGGTGCTTCAGGTCCACGTCGTAATAAAATCCATTTTCGACCGGCGGCCCGGCGGCGAATTGCGCCTCCGGCCACAGCCGCAGGATGGCGGTGGCCATGACATGCGCGGCGGAATGGCGGAGGCGTTCCAGCTCGGTCATCTTCGCGCGGTCGTCCAAAGTTTTACGTTCAGCTTCCATAAATCAAATTAGCCACAGAGTCGCAGAGTCGCAGAGATTAAAAAATAAAATTTTTCTCCGAGCCTCTGTGCCTCGGCGGCAATCATCGGGCGGTTTTCCAGATGGCCAGCAATCCGCCCAGTCCGCCCAGCAGCAGGACGCTCACGGCAATGGCGCCGCTGTTGGCGTATTGCGGCAGGAATTGGAGCGACGCCGCGCCCACCGCCGGGCCGATGCAGTTGCCCACGCCAATCGCGGCTTCGTGAATGCCGCCGTGCTCGCCCTTGGCCTCGCTCGCGTCCATCGAGTAAAAGAGCGATGAATAATAAATCAGGCCGATGGCCGCGCCGAAGAAGATTTGCGCCAGCAACAGCACGACGAGGTTTGGGACGATGAGAATCGCCGCGAATGAAATGATGAGCGTCGCAAACGCCGTCACGAGCCAGCGAAAACGGTAATGCCAGTCCGTCCACGCCCACAGCACGATAAAGGTGCCGAGCCGCACGAAGCCCCACAACGAACACGCAAATCCCGCGAACATCGGCGTGAGATGAAAATGCGCGGCCAGCGTTGGCAGCAAGGGGATGAACGTGTTGATGGCGATGTAAGCGAACGGGTTTGAGAGCCATGCCATGCGCAGAAACGCCCGGGTTTTCGCGGGCGACGGGCGGTGAGCATCGGGAACGGCCGCGGGCACGGGCGCGGAATCGTGGCTGCCGGCACGGGCGGCGTGCGGGTGTTTTTGCAACCGGAAAACCAGGGCCAGCAGGGCGATGAAAACGGTGATGGGCAGAAAAAAGATGGTTTTGTATCCGAACTTTTCCACCAGTGTGCCACCGCCGAACAGCGCCAGCACATTCGTGGCAGCCCAGACGACGTTGTAAGTGCCGACCATGCGCGGCAGGCCGACGGCGTCCTCGCCTCCGCTGACGAGCGCCTCGATGGTCGGCCAGATGAAACACATCCCGACGTTGAACGCGCCGGTCGCCAGCACCAGGCCGGGGACGGAATCGAACCGCCAGCCGGCGCCCAGCGCCAGAATCATCAAGCTGAAGCCGAACTTGAACGCGTTGAAATAACCGCGCCGCTGTCCAAACCGTCCGCCCTGCCATGAGGCGATGACATAAATCAGGCCGTTCAATGCGGCAAAGGCGAGATTGTCCCGTCCGCTGAATCCAAACCGGTCCCGCATGAGAAAATAAATGTAATAGGAATAAAGGGACACGGAGAAGGAACTCATGCCTTCGATGGCGAAACAAACGGTCTTAAACTGGCGGCTTTCCCGGGTACTCATATCTGGCTGGAAATCTCCACGATGGCGGTGCGGCAATACCATTTCACCGCCTCCGACATCGGCGGCTGCAGCTTGGCCAATTCCGCGGCGGAACACCAGCGGATGTCGTGATGCTCGTTTGCCGCCAACGCCAGCCTGCCGCCCCGGGGCCGCGCCCAATAAATCATGCCGATGTGCTCGTGAGTTTCGTTGATGCGGTGGATGTCGAGAAAGCGCGGCGCGATGAGGGCGCGGGTGCCCGGCCCGGTCGTGGGCTGACGCTCGCCAAGCAGTTCAACCTCCAACCCGCTTTCTTCCTTCGCTTCGCGCAAAGCGGCCTGCTCCGGGTCCTCGTCCAATTCAATGTGTCCGCCGAGCGGAAGCCATTTGTCGAGCTGGCGATGGTGAATCAGCAAAATCTTTTCGTCGCGGACGACAAAAATGGCGACGGTGAAATCAATTTTTTCGTGGATGTGGGCCATGAAGTTCGTTACATCGTTTAACCGTGAATCGTTGAAACGATGCGACCGTGCAACGATTTGCGATTCAGTGAATCAATAATCATAAAGCCCGCTGTCCTTCGTGTAACCGCCGCCGGCCGAACCCCCTTCCGGGCCGCCCATGAACTCGCCCAGCACGTCGCCCATGTCGGCCTCGATTTTTTCCGGATCTTCGCCCGCTTCAAGCCGTTTGATGGCCACGTCCAGTTCCTTGGGCACGGAACCGGGCGGCATCAGGTCCTTCATCTTCTTCATCATGTGCGCCATGTGGCGCGGATTGTTTTCGTCCAGATGCTCCATGTCGCGTTCCATTTCCATCATCGCGCGCCCCACGCGCGGGTCGTCAAAATCGGGCATCGGCGGAGCGTCCGGCGCGCCGGCCCCGGTTTTGGCGGATGGCTCCTTCAGCCCTTTGGTCGTGGCGAAGCGGCTGACCTGCTTGGACATTTTTTTGCTGCCGCACTTGGGGCAGACCGGCGGGCGCCCGGGATTCAGGCGTTTCGAGAGGAAGCTGAAAATCCGGCGGCATCGGGGACAGGCAAATTCGTAAATCGGCATCGGTGATTTACAATTTACGATTCACGATTGCCGCGCCAGAAAATAATTTACGAGCCCGCGAAGGTTCGACGGACTCGCAAATCAAAAATCAGACGCCGCAATTATTTCAACCGGTCGAAATTTTTCTGGAGAATCTGCCAATCCTTCAACCCTTTGACCTTTTCCATCGCGGCCTTGTTGATGTCGGCTTCCTTGGTGTTTTTGGTCGGCTTGCTGGCCTTGTAAAAGATGCCAAAGTAACCCGGAAAATCCGCGCCGGAAAGCTGGTAGGCGGCCACCTCGTCGGTCACGTCGTGGTCCTTCGGCACTTCCTTGAACATGCCGCCCTTGCGCGGGTTCGCGGCATCGAACGCGCCCTCGTAAAATTCCACGCATTCGCTGAGGCATTCGACGAAGCTGAAGCCGTCGTGGTCCATCGCGGCTTCCATCATTGCCAGAACGTGGTTCGGGTTCGTGGACGTGGTGCGCGCGACGAACGTGGCCCCGGCGGCGATGGCCTGTTTGAGCGGATTGATCGGATAATCCACCGCGCCCCACTGGTCGGTCTTGCTCTTGAAACCGAGCGGTGACGTGGGCGACGTCTGCTTTTTCGTCAGGCCATAAACCCAGTTGTCCATGACGACGTAGGTGAGCTTCACGTTTTTGCGCGCGGTGTGGTTGAAATGGTTGCCGCCGATGGAAAAGGCGTCGCCGTCGCCGCCAAAAACGAACACGTGCAAATCCGGCCTGGAAAGCGAAATCCCCGAGGCAAACGGCAGCGCGCGTCCGTGGATATAGTGCGCCCCATGCGCCTGCACAAAATACGGAAACCGGCTCGAACAGCCGATGCCCGCAATGCTGACGAATCCCTCGTGCGCCAGTTTCCGCTTTTCAATGAGCTTGAAATACAGCGCGAGCACCGAGAAATCACCGCAACCGGGGCACCACGTCGGATGATCGGCGGCGAGTTCCTTTTTCGTCAGCCCTTTGCGCTCGGAACCGGGCGGCGGCGCAGCGGGAGCGTCCACACGCACGGGACTTTCGGCAATCGTTTCGTTCATAAAATTTTTCGTCCTTGAAAATTAGACGGTTTTGGCGGTTTGTCCGTTCGATGACAATTTAAGTTTCACCGCCGCGAGAATCTCCTTCACCTTCCACGTCAGGCCGTCGGTCTTGTTGATGCCACGGATCCGGGGATCGCAAAAACGGGCGCGCAGCATGCCGGCAAGCTGGCCGTAACCGTAAAGCCCTTCATCGTTCATCTCCACGACGAACACGTGGTGGAAACCGGAGAAAATGTTTTCCAGACCGTTCGGCAGCGGATTGAGATGTTTGATGTGCAGCGACGAAATGCTGTCGCCCGTGGCCCGGGCGCGATCCACGGTTTCGCGAATCGGGCCTTGCGTCGAACCCCAGCCGACGAGAAGGACGTTGCCTTCCGGCGGACCGTAAACCTTCGGCAGGGGCAACGTCGTCTGGAGGGCCAGCAGTTTCTTGCGCCGTTTGGCGACCATGGCCATGTGCAATTTCGGCGACGCGGACGGATGCCCCAGCTCGTCGTGTTCCAGGCCCGTGGCCACCGGATATTTGCCGCTGGCAATGCGCGTGCCGGGCACGACGCGCGGGACAACCCCGTCCGGGGCGGACAAATCATACGGTTTGAAATCGGGAACCGTTGTCAGGTCGGGCGAAATGTCCTGGCAGACCTTTTCGAGGTTCGGTTCCGGAAACGCCTCAATTCGCGTTGCGATGGCCTGGTCGCTTAAAATGAAAACCGGTACGTTGTATTTGCGCGCGATGTTGACAGCCTCGATGGCGGTGTAAAAACAATCTTCGACGTCGGCCGGCGCCAGCACGACACGGGGCGAATCGCCGTGGCTGCCGAAGCGGGCAATGTTCAGATCGGATTGCTCGACGCTGGTTGGCAAACCGGTGGACGGCCCGCCGCGCTGGACATCCACAATCACCAGCGGCACTTCGGCCATGACCGCCCAGCCCAGCGCCTCACTCTTCAGGGAAATGCCCGGTCCGCTGGAACCGGTGACAGCCACCCGGCCGGCGTAACCAGCGCCTATCGCCATCGAGATGGACGCGATTTCATCCTCGCATTGCACGAACGTGCCGCCGTATTTGGGCAGTTCGCGGCGGAGCAATTCCATGATGTCCGACCACGGCGTGATGGGATAACCCGCGCCGAAACGCACGCCCGCGGCAATGAGACCGAAACCCAGCGCCTCGTTGCCATTCATGACGACCTGCTGGCCTTCACGCTTCCGGCTCGGGGAAAATTGGAACGTCTCCAGCAAATCGCCGACGGAATATGCATAACCCGCGTGGAAGGCCGCGAGCGCGTTTCTGACGATGCTCTCGTCCTTGCCGCCGAAACGCTCGGCGATGAGCTTTTCAAGCTTCGTCACGTTCAGGTCGAACGTCCGCGCAATAAGCCCAAGCGAAAATATGTTTTTACCCTTGTCCTTGGCCGTGCCGCCGATGGCTTCCACGGTCAGGGTGGAAATGGGAACGCCGACGTGGTGGTAATCCTTCTGCCATTCGGGCTTTGGCACGACGTGGTCGGAATCGTACAGGACTATGCCGCCCTTTTTGAGCGAACCGATGTGGTCTTCGTAGGAATGCTGGTAAAACGGGAGCAGCACGTCGGCGTCATCCCCCGCGCTCAACACCTCGCCGGAACCGATGCGCACCTGGAAAATCGAGGGGCCGCCGGAAATCGTGGCCGGGATGGTCATGAACGTCATGACCTCCTGCTCGCTGCGGCCGGCGAGCCGCGCGAGAAAACCGCCGATGGCCTGAATGCCATCCTGCGAATTGCCAGCGATGCGGATCACAACTTCGTTGATCCGCGAAACTTTCGGCGCGCCGCCCGACGGGGCGGTTGCGGTTGTATCACTCATGAAACCCTCACGGCTAAAATTTACTGCGACGCAAGGCGAACCGGCTGCTGAAGCCAAATCAGCGCAACACCATTGCCAACTTCACACTAAACACTGAAGGTAAACGTGTCAAATTCTAATCTACGTTTTATCTTACTGACAATCAACAAGTTATAATTTAACATGTCGGCGTCTTTTTAGCGTTTAAGAGATTGATTAGTGATATTTATGAACCCCGGCGGCTTGGAAAAATTATCTTGTCGCCTGAAGCCATCTGTCGCTTGCGCGACGCCGTCATTGTGCGTAGCGTGCGTTTGAAAATTTGCATGACCTTGCAGGAGCAATACGACGATGCGATGTTTGATTTCAGCCGCGGCGATTTTGACGGGGCGATCACCAGGCTAAAGGCCGTGCTGGCGACCGACCCGGCGCACTTTGAGGCGCAACTCGCCATCGGCATGGCTTATTACCGCAGTGGCGACTTTGCCTCTGCGATCGCCGAAGGCCACAAGGCCGAGGCGCTTCGCCCCAGGGAACAACTCGTCCATACGAATCTTTCGCTCTTTTACATGAAAAGCGGCGACCGGCAGAGGGCCGAGCATCACGGCTTGCAGGCAAAAATTGAATCGTGGCGCGCTGATGCCAAGGCCGTCCCGTCCGGCGTGAAAACCGGTGATGAACCTGATTTGCAGATGGCCAGACCCAAACCACCGCCACCGGTCAAATTTCCAAGCCAGCCGTGGAAGAAGAAAAAGACCGACACCGACACCCCGGCTCACATCACCCAAACGCCAGACCCAAAAACATGAAGACCGCCTACGAACTTGCAATGGAGCGACTGGGCAAGACCGCGCCCACCGTCAAAGTCACCGCCGGGCAAAAGAAGCGGTTGGCTGAGCTGGATTCCCAATACGCGGCGAAGACAGCCGAGCGCGAACTCGCGTTGAAGGACGAGATTGCCAGGGTTGCCGCCGCCGGCGATTTTGAGAAGGTTGAAACCCTGCAGCAGCAACTGGTTAACGAACGCAAGAAGCTCCAGGCCGAGCTGGAGGAAAAAAAGGAGCAGGTGCGCCGCGTTGCCGGTCGTTGAACGGGCAATTTTGCAATGTGTGACTGGAACCAAACTTTGGCCGGAGTGGCGACCAAAGTTTGACTCAGACCCTTGGTTTGTGCCAAGCAACTTCCTTTGATTTCATTAAAGACCAGTGACTTAGGCTTGGCCGTCACATAGTTTATAGCTTCTGATCCCGCGTAATTTAGACTGCGGAAACTGCAACATAAATGGATTTCCACGCTCTCTTACAAAGGGGCACTGCAGATTATGGCGGAACACCCGCTGTCGGGGATCGGATTGGGAGGAGTTCAACGTGAGTTCCAGCAGCTATATGCCCCCCCGATACTCGTGGAATACTGGAGTATCATCCTGAACGATTATCTTACTGTCGGAATGGCGCTTGGGGTCCCGGCCTTGCTATGCTTTGCGTGCCTGTTGTGGGTCGGCTGGAATCGGGCCTCGCAGTGTCACCGAGAAATATCGTGGTCCCCGCAATTGCATTTGCCTCAGGCGCCGGCTTGTAACAGATCGGATTCACATTCCTTGTTGCTGCTGGGGTGTCGCGGGGCGCTCATTGTGCTTCTGATCGGGTTCTGGTTTGACGGAGGCCTGTTCAAGCTGGCGCTTGCGACTCCTTTTTGGGTATACTTGGAACTGGGCCGCTCTGCTGTCGACGAGCGGTGGGCTTCCTCTATTTGCTCACGTGGATCACCCGTAGCAGTTCCGGCAACTGCTGCACATTGGAGCTGTTTTGCAGCCTCACGATCCAACCTAGCGGACTTGACAACTTCAACCGGCCAGCCTGAAGCTGGGCAGGACATCCGGACTTCTTGAAACTTTACCCTCGGTGGAACGGCGTCACGTTTCAAACTCAGCCTCCGCGCGCTTTTGCGGATTTCAGCGCACGACGAACCTGGGACAGCTTGTCGCTCACTTCTCCTTTGAATTTGCGTTGTCCCATCGGCTGTTTGTTTTCCTTGATTCGGTGTAAGTCTTTCAGGACATCCCGCATGTCAGCATAACAATCGCGGAGTTCTCTCGCCATGCAACCTTCAGCCACGGCAACCAAACCACGATCTGCATTGGAGTTCAAGCTGGTGATTGGCTTGGGCGGTCCCGCAATAATTTGATCAATGAATTCCTTTGTGCCCCGGCCTTTGTAGGGTGGGTGTCCGGTCAGCATTTCGTAAAGCAATGATCCGAAGCAATAAATATCGCAGCGCGTGTATTCGGCGTCACCAGTCACAATCGCCGGAGACATATAAGGCAACGCTCCCTCCCAGCTTCGGTTTTCTTCATCTACCATCGTGTCATTGAAGAGCGTTCGTGCCAGACCAAAATCAGCCAGACAAGCCTTGCCATCAGCCCCCAACAGGATGTTGGCTGGTTTCAAGTCACAGTGAATAATGCCGCTACGATGCGCGAAGCTCAACCCTTCGGCAACTTGTGTGGCAATGTCCAAAATGGACTCGGTATCCAGGGGTTGTCCGGGTTTGATTCGGTTGGCCAGACTGCCATTTTCAAAATAAGGCATGACAAAGTATGGACCTTCCGCCCGGTCTGAAATCTCCTGCACCGGGACCACGTTCGTATGCCGCAACCGTTTCAGGTACCCCGCCTCCTTGAGAAAACGGTGAATGATATTTTGATTTGTCACCAAGTCGGATTTGACAAGTTTGATTGCCACATTCCGTCCGGTATCTGAATCCCGTGCCAGGAGAACAATGCCCATGCCCCCGCCGCCGAGAACGCGCAGGATTTCAAATTGATCTAAAATGGCCAGCAAACCCGGTCGTGGCGGGGGAAAGAGCATCCGCTGGGTAATCAACTGGTCAATCGGCCCCGTGAATGATGAGACAGGTGGCACAAACACCGACGGGTTCTCCTTGGACGCGTATTCACTCATGACCCGGCTCCTTTCCGGCCGCCAGATATTTTCCCAACGCTTTGGCGAGCAACCCGTTTATTTTTTCATCAAACCAGGCTTGCTCCATTGTCCAGTTAAAGCCACACTGTAAATCGGCTTCAGGCAATTGAGAAATGCGCGCGTCAGGACGAATCAGAGCGGCAGCGATGCTCGTGTAGTAAAGTGTAGTGGCAATTTCGTCCGGCAGACCGCTCTCGGGATGATCCAAGTTCACCTTGGCAAAATCCTTGACCAGTTCCAAAAGTTCAATAAGCGGTGCCGGATGGTAAAAGGGGTCGGCAAAGCTTTTCAAAAGCAAACCTTGGGCTTCGCTTAAGGTTCTTAACTTCGTTGCGGTGCGTGAATCAAAAGTCCCCAAACCCACCACCATCGGCGCGGACATCTGGTGCCGGTAAATCGCCGCTAATGCGTCGGGACGCCAAAGTTTGGCGCGTTCCTCACCCGTCGCCATCAACGTGGCCAGCTTTTTCGCACGGCTTTTGAACACCGCCATCGAAGAGTCAAAGTCGGACATAACAGTTCTATCAGGCCCACAGGATTGCTTATCTTTCAGGAGCGTGGGTTTTGCTGGGTGGCCTCATGGGGCTGCCAATAATGAATTCCCCAGTCGAGCCTTCGGCATAGTAATCAATCCTGGAAACAACGGAAAACCGGTCTGAGTCGCCAGCTCCGAGGATACAGGAAGCCAGACCCATTGCGGTGGCGACCAAATTCATGATTGCCTGTAGGACACCGATATTTTTGAGCATGAGAGCATAGGCGATTCCTCGGTATTTCCAGGAAACTCGCTGGAACCGGGAAGTGAGCACTATAAGAATCTGTGGTTCATTGGGATCCTCGATTCTACAGGCGAGTCGCGCATCCGCTAACAAGAGTTCCAGGTCATCCGTGGGAGAGGCGGTATCCGAAACCCGTGCGGCACGTCCATGGCTTTGCTTTTCGGCGCAACAGCAGCGGGCAAAACCACGCTGTTACAGCGCCTCCTTCGCAAACACAATGATCAATACGCTGACCTTATCGAACAGGATCATTCGGTGATTCCCAGTTTCTATGTTGAAGTGCCGGCGCCAGACAATGGCAAAATGAACTGGCGGGATCTGAACATCCGGGCACGTGAAAAGTTGAATGAACCGCATCTTGATCGGAAGGGTGCAGGTACAGAGTGCAATTACAACGGCATAAACAGTGCCGATGTTCGTCGTGACCTTGAAAAGACGATTAAGAACCGGCGCTGCACACTGGCTATTTATGACGAAGCCCAGCACTATACCCTGGTGACTGGGGCCAAGAGCAGCCAGCTACAGCAGGATTATATTAAGTCATTGGCGAGCCTGTCGGGAACATTCATCATTTTGGCTGGAACCTACGAGCTGCTGGAACTTTTACCGCGCAGTGGGCAACTTGCCCGACGAATGCTTCCCATCCACTTGGCCCGATACCGGGCAGATATTCCTAATGACTGGCGGACCTTTCGAGAGGTCGTTTTAACATTTCAGCAGGCCTTGCCATTTCCTGAAAACGGTACGCTTATGGAATTTGTTGAGTTTTTGTATCGCGGTAGTCTCGGTTGTGTTGGCTTGCTGAAGTGTTGGCTCAATCGAGCATTGGCCCTTGCCATTGAGTCCGGATCCAAGCGGATAACGCTGGAGCACCTGAAGGCCACAATATTGTCAAAGCCGGCTTTGGACAGGATTGAGCAGGAGATCCGCGAAGGTGAAAGGAGAGCGGCGGATTACGACGAACCTGTTGATGTGTTCCGCAAAATCATGAAATCCGAGGAATCGACCGAACAGACCGAAGCCGATCCTGAGGAAGTAAAACGAAAGAAATGGCCCGTTGGACAGCGTAAACCCCATCGCGACAAAGTCGGGATTGAAAGCGCATGAATACAACGACCTTTCCTGCTTGGGAATCTACTTGGCCCGAGCTGCCGACCCGAACACGACTGTTCAACCTTGAACCGATCGGACTCGGCACTCCCTATGTTGAAAGCCTCACGTCCTATATTGGTCGTGAAGCATCGGAACATCAAGTCCCGCCTTGGTTTATAGTATCCAAGGATATTGCTCCCAAAATGGCGCGGAAGACATTGGCCGAGCCAAGTGGCCATTCCGACCTGTACGGCAAGATGGGCGCCTCGCTCAACGGGTTTTGCAGTACTGCAGTCGAAGTCGTAAGAATCATGGAAGAGTTGACCGGTCGCTCCGGACTGGCCGAGCTGACGATGCAGAGGTGGGGTCACGTGTTCGCACAGACTGGATTGGTGCGCAAGTACCGAGCTTGGTGCCCGGTTTGTTTCGAGGAATGGAAGGTTAAGAGCAGGCCGATATACGAGCCTTTATTTTGGGCAATGAAGGAAACCGACGTCTGCGTCGATCATTTTGTTCCGTTAGCGACGCAATGTCCGAAGTGCAACAAAGCTCATGGCCTACTGACATGGTATTCAAAACCGGGTTACTGCCCGCGCTGCAAAAGTTGGCTGGGCTACAACGCGTTTGACCAATACTGTAAACAGCCAGAGTCGCTCTCATCAATTAACAAGTGGCGCCGGTTCAAATCTCTTGGCGTCGGTCACCTCGTTGCAGTTCGGCCGGAACAAATCACGGCCGGCACGACCGAAATATTCTCTCGTAACATTCGCTTTCTCTGCGACCATGTATTCAAAGGCAACGTTTCTGAATTTGCCCGACTGGCGCATCATTCTAGGCTCACTTTGAAAAAATGGGCTGCGGGTGAGCAGTTACCACAACTCCTTTCAGTGCTGTTTCTGGCGTATCGCTTCAAACTTCTGCCGCAGAATTTGCTCCTTGCCGAGCTACCTGGAGACAGATCGCTTGACATCCGCCAATGCCCAGACCAAGTCACAGTGCACGTCAAACGACGTAAGCGTAAGAGAGATCAGGAAGGCATCAGGAATTACTTGCAATTGACGCTAAACGCCAAAATCGACCCTCCACCCTCATTCCGTCGAGTCTGCATTCGGGCTCAAATTGACCAAGGCCAAATAGCAAAGGCGTTCCCGGATCTTGCAAGGCAGATAATGGAGCGCTACAAGAATTACGTGAACAAACGCACCGCTGAACGGCGTGGAAATATTGTGGCAGCGCTACGTCAAGCGATCTTGAAAATAAATGGTAGAGGTGAATTCCCGACGTTGGAACGAACACGAAGAGAACTAGAAGATCCGAATTGGCTGCTCGAAAAGTGGGTTCGGGTTGAATGGAAACGTATCGCGGCGGAGATGGGTTTTATCCGCTACGGGCCGCCAATAAAACCCTCAGCACAGGAACCAATGACACCGAAGGCATGATTTTCATTCTTCGGGAACTAAGACGCCTTGCTGAATCATGAAAACTAGGAATCACAGTCCGTCCTGGAATCGGACAGCTTCAGGACAAACTGTGGTCCTCAAGGCATGTTTTCGTGAAGAAGCAAAGTTTGACTTGGCCAAAAAAGAAGCACAGTTCGCCATCCGAGACAAACTTTGGTTCCGGTCACACAATGGGTGCCGGGCGAGCGGAGATTGGTGCGCGCGAGAGGACTTGAACCTCCAATCCTTTCGGAACCAGATCCTAAGTCTGGCGCGTCTGCCATTCCGCCACGCGCGCAACCGGTGTTAAGTTGCGCCCCGCGTCCCAAAATCTCAAGCCCGGTTTTGACGGGCAGTTCCTTGCAAAGTTTGCCCGCCGCAGCGCGCGATTGCACGCGCCGCGCGATTTGAGTACGTTCGCTGCATGTTGCTTTGGATTCGTTTTATGCTCGGCGTGTGCGTCATGGCCGCCGGTGTCGCGCTCAATGGCTGCTCGGCGTCGGACCAGAGCCAGTTGGACGAGGAAAAGGAGCCGCATTTTGTGCTGGGCAAGGGGCGGGTGAACGCGATGGATTATCAGGGCGCGGTCGAGGCTTTCGAACAATCGCTGGAGACAAACCCGCACTCGACGGCGGCGCATTTTGAGCTCGGCTGGCTTTATGACGAAAAGGTGCCGGACCCCGCCGCGGCCATTTATCATTACGGGCAGTATTTGAAGTTGTGCCCGAACGCCGACAACGCCGAGGTCATTCAACAGCGCATTTACCGTTGCAAACAACAACTGGCGGCGGACGTGCTGCCGTTGCCGAGCGCGCCGGCCGCGCAACAGCAGTTGGAAAACCTGGCCGAGCAAAACCGGCAATTGCAGGACGAGGTGAACAAATGGCGCGCGTATTACGCAAGCCAGCTTGCAGCGGCCAAAACCAACGTGCCGCCTCCGGGCAATGCCGCCATCCAGCCAGCGTCAGTCCAAACGGCCCAAAATGTTTCCGTTCCGTCGGCAAGCACCAACCCAAGCCATCCCGCCAGTCCGGCAGCGACTGCCAGGCCGCACACGCATACCGTCGTCGCGGGCGAAACAGCGGTGGGCATCGCACGCAAGTGCGGCGTGAAACTGAGCGCTTTGGAGGCCGCCAATCCGGACATGAATCCCACCCGGATCCGTGTCGGCCAGGTTTTGAACATTCCTTCATCGTGAGGATGTCGCATGATTCCACGCGTCACATTTTTTTTGGTTGCGGCGTTTTGGGTCACGATGAATGTGTTGCTTTGGCGCATGGAATATGGTTCGCACGGAGGCGAAATATCCGTGCCGGTGGATTTGGTCTGGCGCAAAATCCTGACCGCGCCCGATGTCTCCTCCCTGACCATTTATCAGGACGCGCGCAGGGCCGGATTCTGCGAATTTTCCACAAGCGTCGAACAGGCCATGGCGGCGCTGGACGAGAACACCGTGCCGCCAGAGGGTCTGTCGGCGCAGAGCGGTTATCAAATCCATTTCAATGGCAACATGAGCTTCGGCGCCATCACCAACCGGGTGAGATTTGACGGGCGGCTCCTGTTTTCCGCCTCCCGCGCCTGGCGCGAGCTGAATTTGAAAGTGTCCACGCGCGACGCGGCGGTGGACATTCATTCTGTCGCCGCGGAACAAACCATGCGTCTCAAGATCACCAGCGACGGCGCGAGTTTCGAGCGCGTCCTGAGTTTCGCCGATTTGCAAAATCCCAATGCACTGTTGGGCGCGCTGGGTGGCGGGCTGGCGGACGAACTGGACTTCTCTGTCATTCCGGTTCCATCATCGCCGGCTGCGGCTCCCAGCGTCATCGAATGGCAAGCGCATCGTGATCGCGCGACAATCGGCCATGAGCAGGCGACCGCATATCGCCTGGAAACGCGCGTGCTCGATCATCCGGTTGTCATTTACGTCAGCTCGCTGGGCGAAATTTTGCGCGTGGAACTGCCCGGCGGCGTGACGGCCCTGCTCGACGAATGGAACAAGCCGTGATCGAACTCGCCCATCTCGTCAAAAAGTTCGGCGACCTCGTCGCGGTCAACGACGTGACGCTGACCATCCCGCGAGGGGAATTTTTCGCGGTGCTGGGACCGAATGCCGCCGGAAAGACGACCACGCTGAAAATTCTCGCCGGCCTGATGAAACCGACCTCCGGCAACGCGCGCGTGTGCGGGTTTGACGTGCAAGCGCAGCAGCTCGAAGCGCGCCGCCGCCTGGCCTATGTTCCCGATTTTCCATTTCTCTATGAAAAGCTGACGGCGCGGGAATTTTTCCGGTTCATCGGCCAGTTGTTCCAGATGAACGACGCGCGCATCGCAGCCAGCGCGCAGGAACTGATCGGGCGTTTTCATCTGGGCGGGTTTGCCGACCTCCCGCTGGAAAGTCTATCGCACGGCACGCGCCAGCGCGTGGCCATCGTGTCCGCGCTGTTGCACGACCCGGAGGTGTTTGTGATTGACGAACCGATGGTCGGCCTTGACCCACAGCACGCGCGCGTGGTGAAGGATGTTCTCAAGGAACGCTCGCGCACGGGCATGACCGTGCTGATGTCCACGCACGAACTCAGCGTGGCGGAGGAGATGGCCGACCGGATTGGCATCATCCACGGTGGGAAACTCATTGCCGTCGGCACGCGCGACGAACTCCGCAAACAAAGCGGCGCGTCCGGCCCGCTCGAAGACGTTTTCCTAGCACTGACAACCGACGGAAATGTTGTGCCAAAAACAACCTGATTTACGGTTGACTTTTTATTTAATTGTGTCATATTGGCGCTCCTTTTTGCTTTAAATCATTGATTCTAGGATGGCGACGGCAAAATCCAGTTTCCTCGACAAAGTGCTTGGCCGCATCGGGCGGCTGGACACGGAAGGCCTGCAAACTGTCGTCCAGCGCCTCGCTCGGGAACGAAGCTTTCTCGAAACGCTCTTCAACACCATCGAGGATGGCGTGCTGGTCGCGGATGAGCAGGGGCGCATCATTTATTTCAATCAAGCCGTCACGCGGCTCATTGGCTTGCAACCCGACGTCGAGGGCCAGCTCATCGCGGACATTCTGCCGGAATTGGACTGGGAGAAAATTTCCAAAGGCGACCACGCTGGCGGCGAGCACGTCGTGCGCCACGAATTTGAAGTGCATTATCCGCGCCCGCGCTTTCTCCGGCTCTACGCCGCGCCGCTCGATGGCCAGGCCACGGGCAGTTCCGGCGTCGCGCTGATTTTGCACGATGCGACCGAGGCGCGGCAAAAAACTTTCGAAGCCATCGAAAGTGAGCGCGTCCAGGCGCTCACCCTGCTCGCCGCCAGCGTCGCACACGAAATCGGCAACCCACTCAACGCGCTGCACATTCATTTGCAGTTGATGGAGCGTGAGTTGAAAAAGCTCCGGACGAACGCCACGAAACCCAAATTGGGTTCGCGACCGCGTTCGCAAATCCTGTCCGCCGAGGCGGACGCGGCGGAAGTTTCCCAAAAACTGGAGCAATTCCTGGGTGTGGCCAAAGGCGAAATCGCCCGGCTGGATTACATCATCACGCAATTTTTGCAGGCCATCCGTCCCGCGCCGCTGCAGCTAAAAATGACTTCGCTCAATGCCGTGGTGGAAAAAATGCTCGAGTTGCTTCAACCCGAGCTCGACAACCGCGGTCTCACCGTCAAGACCCGGCTGGCGCACCAGTTGACCGCCACGCCGATTGATCCCACGCAAATGCAGCAGGTGCTGGTGAACCTCGTCAAGAATGCGATGCACGCGATGACAAAGGGCGGCACGCTCACGCTGCAAACCGGCGAAGGCGGCGACGGGGTCTGGGTGAGCGTGGCCGACACCGGTGGCGGCATCCCGCCGGAACAAATCAACCGCATCTTCGAGCCGTTCTACACAACCAAGAAAAAAGGCACCGGCCTGGGCTTGATGATTGTGCAACGCATCGTGCGCGCGCACGACGGCAGAATAGAACTGGAAAGCCACGTCGGTCGCGGAACGACTTTCAGAATCTGGCTGCCATTGCACGAGCGCAAACCGCGTTTATTGGAAGAGAAAACCGCCGACGTGCATCACTGAACATTTGTGGCTGAAAAACCGACATTGCTGATCGTGGACGACGAGAAACCGACACGCGACGGGCTGCGCGCCGCGCTTGAGGAGCGGTACGACGTCTATGTGGCCGAGGACGCGAAGGCGGCGATGGATTTGCTCGAACGCGACAACTTCGACGTGCTGCTCACGGATTTCCGACTACCCAACGAGGACGGCATGAAACTCATTGCTCGCGCCAAATCGCTGGCCAGGCCGCCGGTCTGCATTTTGATGACGGCGTACGGTTCGGAGGAACTGGCCGTGGATGCGATGAAGCGCGGTGCCGACGATTACATCGCCAAAGGCCGGCTGCAAATTGACGAACTGGAGATGCGCATCGCGCGAGCATTGCGCCAGCTAAGGCTCGAATCGGAAAACGTTTCGTTGCACCAGCAGCTTGATTCCAAATTCGGCCTGGAAAACATCGTCGGCAAATCCCCGGCGATGCAGGAGATTTTTGAGATCGTCCGTCAGGTTGCCCCGACGCGGGCCACGGCGCTGCTCACAGGCGAAAGCGGCACGGGCAAGGAGCTTGTTGCGAAGGCGATTCACCGGTTGAGCCCGCGCGCGAAACAGCCTTTTGTGGCGGTGCATTGTGCGGCACTGGCGCCGACGTTGCTGGAGAGCGAGTTGTTCGGCCACGAAAAGGGGGCGTTCACCGGCGCGCACGAGCGGCGGATTGGAAGATTTGAACAGGCGCAGGGCGGGACGCTGTTTCTGGACGAAATCGGAGAAATTGACCCGACGCTCCAGGTGAAACTGCTGCGTTTTCTTGGCGAACGCACTTTTGAGCGCGTCGGTTCAAACAAGACGCTCACCGCCGACGCCCGGCTCGTTGCGGCGACAAACAAAAATCTGGAGGATCTCGTCAAGGCCGGGACGTTCCGGGAGGATTTGTTTTTCCGGCTGCGCGTCGTGGAAATTCATCTGCCGCCGTTGCGTGAGCGCGCGGGCGACATTCCGTTGCTGGCGCAAAGTTTTTTGCGCGAATTTGCGCGTGAAAACAGCAAGGTGGTGAACGATTTCACGGCGGACGCGCTCGAAGCCCTGATGAATTATTCGTGGCCGGGCAACGTGCGCGAATTGCGCACGGCCATCGAACATGCCGTGGTGTTCTGCCGGGGCGAAAAAAATCGGCGCGCGGGATTTGCCGCCCTTCGTGCGCGGCGGCGGCGGCCGTGGCGGGACGCCATTGCTGCAGCGCAACGACCTGACGGTGAAGGAGGCGGAAAAACAATTGATTATTCGCTCCTTGAAAGAAACCGGCGGCAACCGCACATTGGCTGCGGGGAAAATCGGCATGAGCCGGCGGACGTTTCATCGCAAATTGCACGCGTATCACTTGGAAGGATTTTGAGCCATGTACATCGGCGAATTTGTCCAGAACCTGATTCACAAGCTGGAGGTCGGCGCGGGGCAGCGCGTTTTGCGGAGTGTCGTGCTGACGCTGGTGGTGCTGGCGCTGGCGTTCCTGTATGATTTGCGGGCGTATCGGAATTTTTCCGCGCCGGAGGCGATGGATATGGCGCAACTGGCGCGGAACATCGCCGATGGCAAGGGCTACACGACGCTGTTTATCCGGCCCCTGAGTCTTTTCCTGGTGCAAGAAAACACCGAGGCAAAGCAGGTGGAAGCGCCGGTGCGCGCGGGCGCGGATTTCGCACAAATCCAGGCCCCGCATCCGGATCTGGCCAATCCACCAGTCTATCCGGTGATACTGGCGGGTTTGATGAAAGTTCTGCCATTCCACTTCGACTTGGAATTGAAAAAGGCATTTTGGTCCGAGGGCGGGCGGTTCCTGCGTTATCAACCCGATTTTTTGATCGCGGTGTTCAACGAAATTCTTTTGCTGGTGGTGATGGTTCTGACTTTTATTCTGGCGCGGAAATTGTTTGACCCGGCTGCGGCCTGGCTGTCGGCCTTGCTGGTGCTGGGGTGCGCGCTGCTCTGGCGGTTCAGCGTGTCGGGCCTGTCCACGCTGTTGCTGATGGTCATTTTCCTGGTATTGACGTGGTGTGTGCTGAAGTTTGAAGAACTGGCCCGTGACCCTCAACCGCGCCCGGAGTCGCTGCTCGCCCTGGCGGCGGCGGCGGGCGTGCTGGCGGGCGTGGGTGCGTTGACACAGTATGCCTTTGGCTGGACGATTATTCCTGTCGTGGTGTTTCTGGCGTTGTTCGGCAGTCAACAGCAACGGATGTGGCAGGCGGCTGCGGCATTGGGCGCATTTGCGGTGGTGCTGATGCCGTGGGTGATTCGAAACTGGATGGTGAGCGGCACGCCGTTTGGCACGGCAGGTTATGCGATAACCGCGGGAGCCACCTTCCCCGGAACGGTTCTGGAACGGTCCGCGCATCCGGATTTGACATATGCATTTTTGCTGAAGCCAATCATTCACAAGCTTTTTGGGAATCTGCACGACATCTTTGAAAACGACCTGATGAAACTGGGCGGAAGCTGGGCCGGCATGTTTTTCCTGACGGGTCTGCTGCTGGGATTTCGCAGCACGGCGGCGCGTCGCATGCGCTATTTTTTGCTGATGTGCCTGGGAACGTTCATCATCTTTCAAGCCCTGGGGCAGACGGCACTTTCCACCGAATCGCCGGTGGTGAATTCCGAGAACCTGATCGTGCTGACGGTGCCGTTGGTGTTCATCTACGGCGGGGTTTTCTTCCTGACCCTTTTGAGGCAAATGAAACTGCCCGTGGCGCAACTGCATTACGCCATCACCGCGCTCTTTGTGGGGGTGTCATGCCTGCCGATGATTTTCGCCCTGTGCGGGCCGAAGGCTTCGCCGGTGGCCTTCCCGCCATATTACCCGCCGGACATCCAGAAAACCGCCGGCTGGATGAAGGAGAATGAATTGATCATGAGCGATGTGCCATGGGCGGTCGCCTGGTACGGGCACCATCAATGCGTCTGGCTGACCCTGAATACGCAGGATGATTTCTTCGCCATCGGCGATGACTACCAGAAACCCGTCCTGGGGCTTTACCTCACCCCGGAAACGATGGATTCCAAATTGCTCTCCGACTGCGTGCGCGGCAGTGAAAACAGTTGGGGAAACTTCCTGCTTAAGTCCCTGGCACAAAATCAAATTTCGGCGAATTTTCCGCTGACCCGCGCGCCATCCGGTTCCGCGGCCATTGCGTCCGGTTTGTTCCTGACCGACCGGGTGCGCTGGTGACCGTCACCAACCTTCATGCCGCCGCGCGCTTCAACCGGTCGGCGATGCCCGACCATTCCGGCAATTCCGGCGGCGCCTCCACAACAATCCACTCCGCACCCGCCTCGTCACAGCTGTGCAACTCCGAATAAATCGCCCGCGCAAACGCCTCGGCGTCGTGCGGAATGACGCTTACGCGCGCGAAATTTTCCACTGATGGAATGTGCGTGTGGGCGATGACAAAGCAACCTGTGATTTGCGATTTGCGGTTCGCAATTTGCGATTTCAAATCCTCGTCATTGTCCCAGCTTAAAATCAACAACCTGGCCTTTGGCGAATAATGTTTCGCGAGCAAACCCGGACTGCGCAGCGCGGAATCCAGACTTTGGCCTTCGGACTTTGGCCCGTGGACTTCACCGCAAATCGCAGCGAGCGATTCCGCATGAATCATTCCCGGCCGCAGAATTCGCGGCGGGCTGACCGACAAATCAAGCACGGTGGACTCGATGCCAACCTGCGACTGCCCGCCGTCCACTATCAACGGGATTTTGCCGCCGAGCTGTGCGCGGACGTGCTCCGTGTTCGTCGGGGAAACACGGCTCGACAAATTCGCACTCGGCGCGGCAAGCGGGAAATCACATTCGCGAATCACGGCCTGAATGAACGGATGGCCCGGCCAGCGGACGCCCACCGTCGCCCCGCCCGCCGTCACGATTTCAGGAATTATTTGCGCGCGCGGCAAAACCAGCGTCAGCGGGCCGGGCCAGAAGGCCTTTGAAAGTTTTTCCGCCAGCCCCGGCCATGCTTTTAAGCAGCGCTTTGCCATTTGATAGCCGGCAACGTGAACGATGATGGGATTGTTTGCCGGCCGGCCTTTGATTTGAAAAACTTTTGCGACCGCTTCCGCATCGAGGGCATTGGCTGCAAGGCCATAAACGGTTTCCGTGGGCAGCGCGACCACTTCGCCCGCGCGCAAAAATTCCGCCGCGCGGAGGACGGCTTTTTGAAAAAGCTCCGGCGTGTGCGTGGGCAGGATTTCGGTTCGTTGCATCGTTACATCGTGAATGATCAAATCGGTTTGTGCTGCCGATGAAACACTTTGACGATTCAACGACTTTCCTACTCATAATGCAACGCGTCAATCGGGTCGAGCTTGGACGCCTTCCATGCGGGATAAAACCCGGAGATGATCCCGATGATGGCGCTTGAAACGAACGCGATGACAATCCATGCCACGGGCGTGACGGTGGGCATGTCTTTTATGTAGGCGACAATGGTTGAAAAACCAACGCCGCCAATGATGCCGATGGAACCGCCAATCGCGCTCAACGTGACGGCCTCAATCAGGAATTGCACAAGAATGTCCGCCGCGCGCGCGCCCACGGCCATCCGGATGCCGATTTCGCGCGTCCGCTCGGTCACGCTGACCAGCATGATGTTCATGATGCCGATGCCGCCAACGACAAGGGAGACGGCGGCAACGCCCGCAAGAAGAAAACTCATCGCGCGCGAGGTGGCCGTGACCGCCTGCATCAATTCCAACTGGTTGCGCACGGTGAAATCCTGTTCCTTGCTCCGGTGGCGCGTGAGCAGCAAATCCGTGATGTCGTCTTGCACGCTGTCTATGACCTTGTCATTGGCGGCCTCCACCAGCACGTCGTTTATAAATATGCGGGTGGTGATGCGGTGCATGTGGCTCGTGTAAGGGACGACGACGGTGTCGTCTTGATCCTGCCCGAAGAGATTAAAGCCCTTGGGGGCCAGCACCCCGACGACAAGAAACGGGAGATTCCGGATGCGGATGGTCTGGCCGACCGGATTTTCGTTCGGAAACAATTCATCGGCGACGGTCTGACCAATGACGGCGGACTTCGCTATGCTGCGCACGTCCTGGTCCGAAAACATCGCGCCACGGGAGATGCCCCAGTTGCGGATTTGGGGATAATCAGGCGATTCACCCATCACCTGCGTGTTCCAGTTGAGGCCGTTTGCCAGCACCTGTTCGCGGTCGCGCACTTCGGGACTGACGGCCACGACGTTTTTCAACCCGCCAATCGCCAGCGCGTCGGCCACCGTCAGCGTCGGCGCGCTCCCCCAGCCGCCGCGCATCGCGCCACTGGTGAAATTGCCCGAGAAAACCGTGATCACGCTTTCGCCCAGGCTGCTGACCTGGTCTTCGACCTGTTTGGTGGCGCCGGAAGTCAGGCTCACCGAGCCGATGACGGCGCCGACCCCGATGATGATGCCCAGCATCGTCAGCAGTGAACGCATCTTGTTCCGGAGCAATGCCCGCCCGGCGATTTTGAGTGAGGCAAAAATTCTCATGACGCGAGTTTGACCGCTTGTTGTGCCGCGCGAAGCTGCTGCAACTCTTTTCCCGCAATCGAACGGTTCTGCACGGCTTCGTCGGTGACGATTTTTCCGTCGCGCAAAATGACCATGCGTCTGGTGAACCGGGCCACGTCCAGTTCGTGCGTGACCATGACGATGGTGATGCCCTGGTCGTTCAACTTTTGGAACACGCCCATGATTTCAATGCTTGTCTGGCTGTCGAGGTTGCCGGTCGGCTCGTCCGCGAGCAGGAGCGATGGTTTGTTCACCAGCGCGCGGGCGATGGCAACGCGCTGCTGCTGGCCGCCGGAAAGCTGGTTCGGATGATGGTCGGCGCGCTGGCTGAGGCCCACCAGATCGAGCGCGTGCATGGCGCGTTCCTGCTGTTCGTGCGAATGGATGCGATGACGGTTGTAAAGCATCGGCATCTCGACATTTTCCAGCGCCGACGTGCGCGAGAGCAGGTTGAACCCCTGGAAAACGAAGCCGATTTTTTCGTTGCGGACATCCGCGAGCGCATCGCGGTCGAGCGTTGAAACGTCAATGCCATCGAGCAGATAATTGCCGCCGGTCGGGCGGTCGAGCGCGCCGATCATGTTCATCAGCGTGCTTTTGCCGGAGCCGCTCGAACCCATGATGGCGACAAATTCGCCCGGGAAAATCTCCAGCGAAATCCCGCGCACCGCGTGGACGTCCACTTCGCCGGTATGATACACCTTGTGGATGTCCGCGAGCTTGATGACGGGATTGGTCTGCACGGCAAATCGGATCAACGCATTCTGGGGAAGCCGCCGATCGGGGTCGATGTCCTGGCGGCCTGAGCGCCGGTTGAAATCATGCCGGTTACAACTTGTGCGCCCTCGTCCAGCCCAGAAATCACCTCGGTCGAAATCCCGTCGCTGATTCCGGTCCTGACTTGCACCGCCTGCAGTTTCGCACCACCCCCCGTGCCTGACAACACAAAGACCGTGTGAAAGACCGGGCGCTCGCCGTGTGTATGGCCTCCCCGGCGGCCCTGTCCGCCGGACGCACCGGCAAAACCGCCGTTGTTCGTGGCCGTCTGCGTCGCGCCGGAATTGGTCTCCGCCACGGCGGAATCCGGCGGATGAAAACGCAGGGCCGCGTTCGGGATGTTCAACACATTTTCGCGCTCGGCGACAATGAAAGAGATGTTTGCCGTCATGCCCGGTTTCAGTTTGTAATCGGAATTGGTCACACTGATGACACAATCGTAAGTAACGACATTGTTGGCGTTGGTCGGCGAGTTGCGCACTTGCACGACTGCGCCAAAAAATGTGCGATACGGAAACGCGTCCACCGTGAATTCTGCGCTCTGACCTTCCACAACGCCGCCAATGTCAGCTTCGGCCACGCTCGAATCAATTTGCATTTTCGTCAGGTCGTTCGCGATTTGAAAAAGCGTCGGCGTGTTGAAACTGGAAGCCACCGTCTGGCCGAGGTCTATCGAGCGCGAAATCACGATGCCATCCACCGGCGAACGGATTTTGCAGTAGCCCAGGTTTGCGTTCGCGTTGTCCAGCGCGGCTTGCTTGATTTGCACCGTGGCTTCGGCCTCGTGCAGCGTGGCGACGGCGGTGTCGTAATCGGAACTGGAAACCAATTTGTTCGTGAACAACTCGGCGCTGCGTTCCGCCTCGGCCTGTTGCAATTCCAAATTGGCCTTCGCATTGGCCAGATCGGCTTCGGCCTGCTCCACCGCCGCCTGGTATGTCGAAGGGTCAATTTCCGCGATCACCTCGTTGGACGTCACCATTGAATTGAAATCCACCTTAAGCTTGTTGATGATGCCCGAAACCTGACTGCCCACCGTCACGCTCACCACCGGGCTCAACGTGCCGGTGGCCGTCACGATTTGCGTCAAATCACCGCGCGTCACCGCCACCGTCTGATAAGCCGGCGCTTCCTGTTGTCCGTGCCGGAAATACCAGACGCCGCCGACAACAATCACGATCGCCGCGAAAATAACGGCCGTCCACTTCATCCATCCGCTGCCTCGATTGCCTGCCATAAATATCAATGCGTTCACCGCTCATGTTTGAGACAGTGCCGGTGCCGGACAGGTTACTCGATTTTCGCCGCGTGTCCATGTTTTCAGCGGCACACAATTTCAGTTTGAGCCGCCCGCTCCGGCGTTTAGAATCCCGCCGTGCTCGAAAAACTGGCCCAACAACTCATTGCCGCCCGTCCGCTGGCGGACGAACAGGTCCGTCTGGCAGTCGAGCAGTTGACCGACGAAAAAATTTCGGCGGCGGCGAAAGCCGGTTTTCTAACGGCACTCGCGCAAAAGGGCGAAACGCCGGAGGAAATCGCCGCATTCGCCCGCGCGCTGCGCGACAAATCCATCCCGCCGCCGCTGGATGCCGAAACCCGCGCGCGCGAAATTCTCGACGTGGTCGGCACCGGCGGTGACCGGCTCCGCACGTTCAACATCTCGACCGCCGCCGCCATCGTCTGCGCCGCCGCCGGCGTGACCGTCGCCAAGCATGGTAACCGGGCGGTTACTTCGCAAGCCGGAAGTGCGGACGTGCTCGAAGCGCTCGGCGTGCGGATTGATTTGACCCCGGCGGAAGCGGCGCGTTCATTGCGCGAACACAATTTCGCGTTTTTCTTTGCGCCGGCGTATCATCCCGCGTTCAAGCACATCGCCCCCGCGCGCAAGCTTTGCGCCGGGCGCGGCCAGCGCACGATTTTCAATTTTCTCGGCCCGTTGCTGAATCCCGCGAAACCGTCCGCGATGCTTGTCGGCGTGCCGCGGCCGGAATTGTGCGAACCGATCGCGCGCGTGCTGCAATCGCTCGGCGTGCGGCGCGCCATGGTCGTGTGCGGAGAGGTGCGAAGCGGGCAGGGCGAGGGCCGGGCGGCGGCTGCGCTCGACGAATTGTCCACGCTTGGTGAAAACACCCTTGCCGAGTTTTATCAGGAGCGCGGATTTGCCAGTTCGATTTTGGCGCCGGATCAATTTCCATTGCAGCCTGCGGCGCTGGCGGACCTGCTCGGCGGCGACCGCGATGCCAACGCCGGGATCGTCCGCCGCATTTTGCGCGGTGACGAGCGCGGCCCCCGGCGCGACGTGGTTTTGCTGAACGCCGGCGCCGCGCTGTTCGTTGCGGGCAGGGCAAAATCGCTCACCGAAGGGTGGGATTCAGCGGCTGAAACGATTGATTCCGGCAAGGCCGCCGCGAAGCTCGCGGAACTTGCCCGCTGATTTCAGCGCGGGGTTTCCCTTGTGGCTTCGGCGGCCTCCGCTTCCTTGATTTCCATCTCGGCGTAGTGGAGACCGAGATTGTGCTGCGCCGTTTTGTCGCCCTGGCGCGCGGCCCGGATGAACCATTTCACCGCCTCGTGCCGGTTCTGCTCCACGCCGCGTCCAGTCTGGTAACAAAGACCGAGATTGCACTGCGCGGGCGCGCATTCCTGTTCGGCGGCTTCGCGATACCATTTCACCGCCTCGGTGTAATCCTGCGGCACGACCTGGCCGGTTTCGTAAAAGACGCCGAGGTTGAATTGAGCCGCCGGATAACCTCGCTCGGCTGATTCGCGATACCATTTCACCGCCTCGGCATAATTTTGCGACACGCCCTGGCCGGTTTCGTAAAGCATGCCGAGATTGAATTGCGCGGCCGGATCGTTCTGCTCGGCCGCCTCGCGCAGCCACTTGGCCGCCTCGCCGAACTCCTGCGGCACGCCCGTGCCATTGAGATAGCACACGGCCAGATAACACTGCGCGACCGGGTCGTCCTGCTCCGCCGCGCGCCGGTACCATTTCACCGCCTCCTGGTTGTCCTGCGCCACGCCCTGGCCATTTTGAAAGCACACGCCGAGATAGCATTGCGCCTGCGGGTCGCCTTCTTCGGCGGCCTGGCGCATGGCTTCAAAATTGTCCCAAGTGCGACGGTTGTTTGACATGTTGTAAAAACAAAGCCCGGCGGCTTTTCTACCTGCGCTTAGGATAAGCGCAAGCGCGGCGAATTCAAGCCGCGAGTTGCCGGTGTTATTTTCTTCCGTTCAACAAAATGGCCTGCTACAAAACTTTCATGGCAACCCCATTGAAAATCGGATTTCTCGGCGCGGGCAAAATGGCCACCGCGCTCGCACGCGGCTTCATTCGCGGCGAACTCGCCAGCCCCCGCGAAATCATCGCCAGCGACCCGGTGGACACCGCGCGAAAGCATTTCGCCGCCGAGGTCGGCGCGAAAACGGTTGCGGCAAACGCCGAAGTCGCGGAATTCGCCGGTGTTTTGATTTTGGCCACGAAGCCCGACCATGTTTCCGCCGCTCTGGCGGAAATCCGCGGCGCGTTCACCGAAAAACACCTGCTCATCTCCATCGCGGCCGGAGTGACGCTCGCGAAACTCGAAGCCGCGCTGCCCGCCGGCTCGCGCGTCATCCGCGTGATGCCCAACACCCCGGCGCTTGTCGGCGCGGGCGCCTCGGCGTTCGCGACCGGCAAATTCGCGACGGCGGCGGACGGCGAACTGGCAAAAAAACTTCTTTCCGCCGTTGGTCTTGCGCTTCAGGTGAAGGAACCGCTGCTCGACGCCGTGACCGGTTTGAGCGGCAGCGGGCCGGCTTATGTTTATCAATTCATCGAGGCCTTGAGCGACGGCGGCGTGGCGGCGGGTTTGCCGCGCGACATTGCGACGAAGCTTGCCGCGCAGACCGTTCTGGGCGGCGCGAAAATGGTTTTGGAAACCGGCGTGCATCCCGGCGCGCTCAAGGACCAGGTGACCAGCCCCGGCGGCACGACGATTGAAGGCCTGCACGAACTGGAAAAAGGCAAGCTGCGCGCCGCCGTGATGAGCGCCGTCCGCGCCGCCACGGAAAAATCGAAAAAACTGGGACAACAATCCTGATGATCAAACGGGATATTTGGATTCATCAAAGCAAATCGGGTTGAGATTACATGAAGTCACAGCTTGATTCGCCTTCTTCCGACAACTCGCCTGAGAGCACCTGCGGCGCGCAATCCGAAGGGATTTCCGGCGAGTACTGGCGGTTTTGTCCGCTGTGCGGGCATGAGCTGATCAACGAGAAATGCAAGCTGCGCTGTCCGCGCTGCCATTATTTCATGAGTTGCTCGGATTTCGATTTCGCGGGCTAAAGATCCGCCACAGAGGCACAGAGACACCGAGGCGAAGTTTTGATTTCCATTTTTGCGACTCTGCGTCTCGGTGGCAAAGTTGAAAATTTGTTCGTGTTCATCTTGTGCATTCGTGATTAAATGGCGGTGTTCATGAACACTTGGAACATTCAATCCCGCGCACCGGCGTGCGAGGCTTGCGCGCAGCCGTTTGCCGACCGGCAGGAGTATCACACGCTGTTGTTCGACGTGTCGCCGGACTTGCGGCGTTCGGACATCTGCGAACCTTGCTGGCAAAAGCAAAACACGGGCGACACCCGCAACCGCGCCGGGTTCATCTCGCATTGGCAGGGGATTTACGAAGCGCCGGTGGCGCTCGTGGATCCGATTCACCGCGAAACCGCCGAAACATTGCTGCGAAAGCTCATCGAGCAAAACGACCCGCGTTACGCGCCCGCGATGTTCATTCTGGCGGTGATGCTCGAACGCAAGCGCGTGTTCAAGGTGAAGGAACAAATCATCCGCGACGGCAAGCGCGTGTTCATTTACGAGCAACCCAAGACCGGCGACGTGTTCACCATCGCCGACCCGGATTTGCGGCTGGACCAGCTTGAGCAGGTCCAGCGCGACGTGGCGGCGTTGCTGGAGCATGGATTGAATCCGCCCGTCTCCCCGGACGCATCTGCCCCGGCACAACAAGCCCCCGCCGCTGAAAATGAAACTGCGTCACAGCCCGCTGAACAACCGGCTGGGAATTAAAATTCCATGGCTGAACTTTCCGAACTTCAAAACCGTCTCGGTCGCGACTTTCGCGACGAAAGCCTGTTGCGGCTGGCGCTGACGCATCCGTCCGTCGCGCATGAAAGCGGCGCGGCCGCCGCCGGCGGGAGCGAGGCGCAGCGAAGACCCGCGCACAACCAGCGGCTGGAGTTTCTCGGCGACGCGGTGCTGCAACTCGTCCTCACCCGCGAGCTGTATGAAAAATTTCCCGCATCCGACGAAGGCCCGCTGACCAAGGCGCGCGCGAAGCTCGTCAACCGCCGCACGCTGGCCGAACACGCCCGCGCGCTGGGCCTTGGCGCGCATCTGATTTTGAGCCACGGCGAGGAAATGCACGGCGGGCGGGAACGCCCGTCCGCGCTGGCGGACACGTTTGAGGCGCTGCTGGGCGCGATTTTTCTGGACGGCGGGTTTGACTCGGCGCGCGAATTCATCCTGCGCGAATTCAGCGCCGCATTTGGCAAGTTGAGCACGTTGCCGATCATCGAAAATCCGAAGGGCGAATTGCAGGAGTTGTTGCAGTCCCGCTCGCCGGAAGCGCCGGAATATCACGTCGTCTCCGCGACCGGCCCCGACCATGACCGCGTGTTTGAATGCACGGTGCAGCACGCCGGCGTGGAACTTGCGCACGGCCGGGGCAAAAGCAAGAAAGCCGCCGAGAGCGACGCGGCATCGGCGGCGTTGAAAAAATTGCGGGAACAGTCGCCGCGGGAATCAAACCTCAAGACCGGTTCTTGAGCAGGTCGCGGATTTCGGTGAGAAGTTGTTCCGTGGGCGTGGGCGGGGCAACGGCCTCCTCGTGGCGAATCACCTTGTTCATGAGTTTGATCATCAAAAAAATGCAGAACGCCACGATGACGAAGTTGAGCGTGACGCTGACAAAATCGCCCCATGCCAGCACCGGCCCGGCCTTTTGCGCGAGGTCAAGCGGCAGGTGCGCACCGAGGGTTTTGGGATCCGCCGCGTAGGTTGTCTGCGCCTGCGTGACCTTTTCCGACAATGAGAGGTAAAGATTGGAGAAATCAAGATTGCCGACCAGCCTGCCGATTGGCGGCATAATGACATCCGAAACCAGTGCGCTGACGATTTTTCCGAACGCCGCGCCTATGATGACGCCGACGGCGAGATCCACCACGTTGCCCCGCATGGCGAAGGCCTTGAATTCCTCAATCATTTTCATAATCAGTCCTTTTTAATTTGCGAAGACCCTAACAAAAACATTCCGCGTGGGAAATTGAAAATGAATGGCATGGACACCTCGCGGCGGCGTTCGGCCGGCGTGCCTTGCCGACCCTACTTTTTTTCCTCGTCCAGAAATGTCAGCTTCACGCCGCCTTCCCCGGGTTTGGAAAAATTGTCGAGCAACGTCGGTGCGTTTGAGGGCGTAGATGGCGGCCTGGCCTCAGCGCCTTGCGGTTCGAGCGCGGAACGCAGCGCGCCTTCGACAAGCTGGGCGCAGTGGATTTTCATCGGCGGCAGCGGGCCGAGTTCGCCGGCCAGTTCGCCGGTCTTGAGCGCGAGCGCCTCCTCGGCGGTCTTGCCGCGGATGAGTTCCGTGGCAAGGCTGGCAACAGCGATGGCAGTCTCGCAACCGAATGACTGGAACGTGGCTCGGTCAATGACCTTTTTGCCGTTCTGCTCCTTGAATTTCACCCACAGGCGCAGCATCTCGCCGCAATCCGCGTTGCCGACCGTGCCGACGGCATCCGCCCCGGCCATCTCACCCAGATTCTGGGGATTGGCCAGTGCAGCCTGAATCCGCTTCTGCAAATCATCGTTCATTTTTGATCAAGAAAAAAACCCGCTCCAGATTGCAAATCATACCACGAACCGGGCGGTATTACCAGACGGCAACGGATTTGAAGACATGGAACTGCTCTCGTTGCTCCGGCCCGCGCACAGGCTCAAACGGTTCCGCCGGGGTCATCAAGCCGGCTGGCGCCAAAGAATACCGCGTGACAAAAACGAAAATTCGGCACAGAGTTTGAAAGATTTTGGTGACGAACTCAGAAGCATGGCGGGCCCGACACTATTGAAGCTTTGCCAACAGACAGATACAACCCGGAGAATCCATCATGATTGACTTGGCCTATTCGATTGCCGAACAGGACGTCGAGACGACCAAGTCCATCGGGATTTACAATTTTTCGCTTCAACTGGCGCATTATCTGTCAGTACACCCGCAATTCCGGAAATTCACGGTCTTCAGCAACAGCAAGGTTTCGCCCCATTTGCGGCTACCGGCCAAGGCGCGCGTCCAAGAGTTTAATTTTGCCCGTCGGGGCAAGTTGGGCCGGATATTGTGGGACCAGTGGGGCCTTTACCGCTCGGCGGAAGCCACGGGACATCGCTGGCTTTTTCTGCCGAAGGGCTTCTGCTCGTTCGTGGCGCGCCCGCGCCTGCAAGTCGCCGCCTTTGTCCACGACATCATGGGCGATTTCTATTGCCAACATTACCCCGGATTTCAGTCAAAATTCGAATCGTCCTACTTTTCGCGCGGTCTGGCGGCGACCCTTCGGCAGAGCAGCGTGATTTTTACCAACACCGAGTTTTCCAGGCGCGAATTGACCGGTTGGGCTCAACGCGCCGGATTGCCTTGTCCCAAGGTGGTTGTGGCGGGTTACGGCTTTGACGCGCCCGAACCATGCTGGACGAAAAAGGAAAACCGGATTGTGTTGTTTGCCAGTGGAATGCCACACAAACGGACTGACATTGCCATCCGTTTTCTGAGCCGCTGGCTTCAGAAATCGAAGTATGACGGGGTCATCGATTGCATTGGAATTCTGTCACCGCGGATGGCGAAGCCCGAAGGCCCGGGCTGGAGATGGATTGGCCGGGTGCTTCCCGCGCGATCGCTCGAAATGATGCGCCGGGCACGCGCGATCATCTATGTTTCCGAGTACGAGGGCTTCGGCATGCCTCCCGTCGAATCTGTTCTGGAAGGCAGTTGCCCGGTTTTTTCGGACATTCCACCGTTGCGCGAAGCGATGGGCGAGGCCGGCTGCCCATTTGCAAACGATTCGGAAGAGTCCTTTCTCAATG
This sequence comes from uncultured Verrucomicrobiae bacterium, assembly GCA_963764175.1. Lineage (GTDB taxonomy): Bacteria > Verrucomicrobiota > Verrucomicrobiia > Limisphaerales > UBA11358 > UBA11358. The sequence continues at coordinate 71,222 of CAVXRE010000006.1, forward strand.
CAATGGACAGGGCTTTGACCACGCCTCAAGATACCATCCACGCCTGGGCGGCAGGACTGCTGCGTCGCCATCATTGGCCGGCCGTGGCCGAAAAAATTGTGCAGGAGTTAACCATCGCCTGATTTCCAGGAGTACAACTGAATTTAATTCTTCCTTTTCGCCAACCACCACAACAATATGCCGGAAATGTCAAAGCGCCGGGTGCCAAGAGTGCTCATTGCAGGAGGAGCCGGTTTCATCGGCGTCAATGCGGCGCACCGTTTTATGCAGGACGGTTGGGACGTGTTTGTGTGGGACAACCTTTCACGACCCGGCGCGAAAAATAATCTCCAGTGGCTGCAAAGTTTCGGCCCGGTCCATTTTTCCAGGATTGATATCCGCGATGAAAGGACGGTAACCGAATATTTCCAGCGGGAACGGTATGACTTGGTGCTTCATTGTGCGGGGCAGGTTGCCGTGTCCGCATCCCTCACCAATCCCCGGCATGACTTGGAAAACAATGTCCTGGGCACCTTCAACCTTCTGGAAGCCGTCCGTCTGTTCTGTCCGGAGGCCCTTTTCATATTCGCCTCGACCAACAAGGTTTATGGCAGTCTCGAGGGCGCCAGCGTCGTTGAGTGCAATGATCGTTATGAATGGGCCGATTTCCGGGAGGGAATTTCCGAGGAGCAGCCGCTTGATTTTTATTCGCCCTACGCCTGTTCGAAAGGGGCTGCGGACCAATACGTGCGGGATTATTCCAGAATTTATGGACTGGCCACCGTGTGTTTCCGTCAATCCTGCATCTACGGGTACCGACAATTCGGCATGGAAGATCAGGGCTGGGTCGCCTGGTTTCTCATTGCCCATGCCCTGCGCCATCCCGTCACCATCTTCGGCGATGGCAAACAGACTCGCGACCTGCTTTTTATAGATGACCTGATCGATGCTTATTGCATGGCGTGGCAGAAGCGCGACAAGGTTGCCGGCCAGGTTTATAACATCGGGGGTGGCCCGCAGAATCAATTTTCAATAAAGCAACTCGTCCATTGGATCGAGGTGGAAAGCGGCGCGCCGGTTGAAATCGGTTATGCCGCGCCGAGGCGGGGCGATCAAAAAGTGTTCGTTGCGGACATCAGGAAGGCCTTTAAAAATTTTGGATGGCGTCCCGCGTGTTCCGCCGAACAGGGCATCCGGAAACTCCATCGTTGGGTGAATGCCAATCTGGAGTTGTTTCGCGAAATCCTCGCCATGCCGCCCGTTCAAGAGAACGCTCGTGCCGTTGAATCAACGCCTCTTGAATTCGTGTGGGCTTCCGCGGGTTCACCAGTTCCGGCCAAGAGCAAGAGAACCACCGGCTGATGCGACTGGCCGCTTCATGCGCGGCCTTTTTCCAAAGCCAGGCGCCCCGCTGCTTCAAACACCGCCTCCCGGCTCGAATGTGACGGCCTCCATCCCCAGGCGGTCAGAGTTTCGGTGGCAATGAAATTGGAGGTAACATCGCCCTTCCAGCCCACCTTTTCCCCGGTGGGGCGAAGTCTGACGTCTTTCAGCTTCATGACCTTGAATATGACCTTGGCGGTTTCGTTTATCGAAATCTCGTCCACGTTGCCAATATGAACAAGGTTGTAGTTCTTCTCGGCTTTCGCGAAGGCGAAGAGCATCGCCTCCACACAATCATCCACCAGGACAAAGGACCGCCTTTGAGTGCCGTCGCCGAGGATTTCCAGTTGCGCCGGATCCTTTTGCAGTTTTCTGACAAAATCGTGAACCACTCCGTGATCCATGCGTCCGCCGATGATGCCGACGAAACGAAACACGATGGCCTGAAAATCGTAGGTGTGAGCCCAGGCCGAAATCAGTCCCTCCGCAGCGAGCTTCGCCCCGCCATACAAGGTCAGGGGAATCATCGGACCATGCAACTCAGAAGCCGGCGGGTTGGCCAGTTCTCCGAATACGGTGGTGCTGCTTGGGAACAAAATATGACGGATCCGGTTCCTGCGCATGGATTCCAAAACATAAAACAGACCCATGATGTTTTGTTCGACATAAGTGTCCGGATGCGCGGCGGCTGAACGAATGTCGCTGTCGTCGCAAAAGTGAAAAATGATCTCATGGCCAGGAACAGTCGCTTCCACCTTGTCCTTTTCGCGCACGTCGCCTTCAACAAAGCGGAAGCCGGGCTGCTGCCAGACTTGGGCAAGATTGGCGATCCGGCCGGTCTTCAAGTTGTCATACACCGTGACGGAGGCGCCCTCCCGGACCAGCCGTTCAGTCAGGTGGCTGCCGATAAAACCGGCGCCGCCGAACACCAATATTTTCCTGTTCTTCAAGTTCACCAGATTGACTCCTGTTTTGTTGGTTTACCTTCCCCAGCCGGATGAGGAGCGAACGAATGACGCTCCACCGCCAAGCCTATTACCAAGCCAGCCGCGGCCTGGCCGTTGCACATTGCCATTTTGCCAGTCATGAAAAATTTCTTTTGCATGGCTAGCGATAAACTGCTCGACATGGGTCGCAATGGCAATCCATTTTTGCGTGAGCGCTGACAACCGTTTGCGCTTACTTTTTGCTTTTAGCCATTTAACCGCGAACGTCTTCTGCATGACGATTTAAAGTGAGATGCCCATCACCAAAGAATCAGGCCTGAATTTTGCTGGAGTTTTCGCGTCCGAAGTTTTTTACTGCACTCTTGATGGAACCCAAGAAAAAAACAGCGCTTATAATCGGGGCCGGTCCCGCAGGCTTGACCGCCGCCTACGAACTCTTAATGCGCGATGAAAACATCCATCCGATAATTTTTGAGAAAAGCGATTACATGGGCGGTATTTCGAGAACCTGTAATTATAAAGGCAACCGGATTGATATCGGAGGCCATCGTTTCTTTTCCAAATCAGACCGGGTCATGAACTGGTGGCTTCGTTTCATGCCTCTTCAGAACGAGACCCTGGGTCAAGTAGTCGTTTCATATCAAAACGCCACCCGGACGATTGTTCCTGAAGCAAAAGATTCCGCAAAAGACCCCGAACGACTGGATTTAGTCCTGTTAATTCGCAAACGGATTTCACGCATCTTTTATCTACGAAGATTTTTTGATTATCCCATCAGCCTTAACAAGAACACCGTGGCCAATCTGGGGATAGCCCGAATGATTCGGATCGCTTGCAGCTATTTTTGGAGCTGCTTGTTTCCAATCCGGCCGGAAAAGAACCTGGAGCAGTTTTTTATCAACCGGTTCGGGCGGGAACTGTACCGGACTTTTTTTAAGTCTTATACAGAAAAGGTTTGGGGAATTGCTTGCAAGGACATCAATGCCGAATGGGGAGCCCAGCGCGTCAAGGGGCTTTCCATTACAAAAACCTTGTTCCACGCCTTGAAAAGGATTTTCCCCAAAAAGACGGCTGATATCAGACAAAAAAACGTGGAAACTTCCCTGATTGAGCAGTTTCTCTACCCGAAGTTTGGGCCGGGACAAATGTGGGAAGAAGTCGCGCGACAAGTCAGGAACAAGGGAGGAGAAATTTTGGAACGGTGTGAAGTGCGGCGAATTTCGACTGAAAACAAGCAAATCACCGGAGTCGAAATCGTTGATGGACGCACCGGACAATCCAAAATCTATCGTGGGGAATATTTATTGTCATCCATGCCAGTGAAGGAGCTCGTGCTCGCGTTGGACTGTGAAAAACCCTCAAACGTGCTCGAAGTGGGCAATGGATTGGTTTATCGGGATTTCATCACCGTTGGGCTTCTGCTTAAAAAATTCACCCCGCCACGTAACGAAGGTAAAGAGCCTCCCACAATTCAGGATTGCTGGATTTACGTGCAAGAATCAGATGTTCTGGTGGGGCGGATTCAGATCTTCAATAATTGGAGCCCCTACCTGGTGCAAGACCCTTCCCGAATCTGGGTCGGGCTGGAATATTTCTGCCAAGAATCGGACACGTTGTGGCAAAAGAGTGATTCGGAAATGATTCAGCTTGGAACCGAAGAGTTGCAACGAATGGGATTCGCAACCAAGGAGGACGTGCTTGATGCGACGGTCATCCGAATGGAGAAAACCTATCCGGCTTATTTTGGCACCTACGACCGTTTTGAAGAAGTCCGCACTTATCTGGACGGTTTCCTGAATCTCTTTCTCATGGGAAGAAACGGGATGCATCGATACAACAACCAAGACCACTCAATGCTGACCGCAATGACGGTGGTGGATTTAATCCTTTCTAAAAACCCGAATAAGACGACGGTGTGGTCTGTGAATGCAGAGCAAGAATACCACGAACAAAAAACAACACCGGCCCATCGGAAACATATTTAGAATCCCTGAAGTCGCGGCGCTACTAACACCCCGGCGTCAGAGGATTTCCAGTTGCGCATCGACTGAAATAAAAGGTCGGTGGTCCCAGCTATAGCCTTGGAACCAGCAGTTGGGAAAACAGAACCGCTTGACACACCTGATGTGGCTATCCAGCATTTGTGAATGCTCAACCTCGTCAGAATCTGGATTCTGCTTTCCACGTTGCTGGTTGCTTCTGGGTGGATTTTATCGGCAGTCCATCAATTGGGCCCGGTTGGTTATGGATTGATCTTCACGGTGGCCGGAATATCGCTTTTTTTCTGGCAACGACAAACAAAATGGCGGCCAAAAAAAAATCCGGCTCAATTGTTTCGCAAATCCTGCCGCCGCTTCAGACAAATCGCACCGATGATTTTTCTGGCGCTGGCCCTGCTGACATTACTGGCGGGTGTGTTGTATTCACCTTCAAACGGCAGTTCGACCGGCTACCGCATTCCACGGGTAATGCATTGGCTGGCGGAGGGGTACTGGCATTGGATCCACACATTTGATGCACGGACAGACGTCGCAGGCATGCGCATTAATATCGCGGGCAATGGATTTGAATGGCTTTTAGCCCCGTTGATTTTGTTGACGCATAGTGACCGTTTTCTGTTTTTGCCTAATTGGTTTTCGTTTTTGCTGCTGCCCGGCCTGATTTTCAGCGTCTTCAGGCGATTGGGCGTGCGCTTGCGCGTGGCTTGGTGGTGGATGTGGATTTTACCATCGGGCTGGATTTTTATCATGCAGGCCGGCTCCACCATCAATGACGCGTTTGCCACGGCTTACGCCCTGGCAGCCGTGGATTTTGCCCTGCGCGCCCGGGAAAATAAGAACATCCGTGAACTTTGGCTTGGCATGCTGGCGGCAGCGCTGGCCACTGGCGTCAAGCAGACCAATATCCTGCTGGTGATGCCAGCATTGATTGCCATTTGGCCATGTATGCGATTGTTATTCAAACGGCCGCTTTCATCGGCAGGCATTCTTGCCGTGTGCCTTCTGGTTTCTGCGTTGCCAATAATTATTGCCAATTTACATTTTACTGGAACTTGGTCGGGTGTACCCGCAGATTCGTTGGCGAGAGGAGAATTGCATTCACCCTTCTGGGGCGTTGTCGGCAATATTTTTATATTGGCCATCCAAAATCTCAAGCCGCCGGTGTTTCCCTTTGCCAATTCCTGGAACGCCACCATGAAACATTTCGTGCAGACCCCATTTGGGTCGCATTTTGCCGGGTTTCAAGACTTTGGACACGTGAGCTTCGGCGTCGCCGAATCCACCGCCGCACTCGGTGCGGGCATTTGCATTTTGATTTTCATTTCGCTTTTTGCCGCGCGTCATTACCGTCGAGCGGCAAATCTCGCCAGTGCGCTGAACAACACACCGCTGTTGCTTCGGCTTTTGCGCTGGACACCGTGGGCAATGTTGTTGGTGTTTATGGCCAAAGTTGGCACGTTTGAAAACGGACGGTTACTTGCTTCCTACTATTTCTTCCTCTTCCCGTCACTTTTGACTTCGCCTGGCCAGTCTGTTTTGGTTCGGCGGCGATGGTGGCAATCATCTGCCCTGTTGGTGATGGCTGTTGCGGTAATGCTGGTCATCATTTCGCGGGACCGTCCCTTATTTCCATCGCAAACAGTCTTGGGCTGGCTCGAATCGAAATATCCAAACTCAAAATTGGTCTCCAATATTTCCAAGACTTACGCGGAAACGCCGGCATTTGAGGAGCAACGACGGTTTTTAAAAAAAAACCTGCCGCCGGATGAAATGATCCTAGGGTTCGCTACTGCCGGCGGCGAGGGCGAATCGTTGTTATGGCTTCCTTATGGGCACCGGCGGGTGCAGAGAATCTTGCCGGACGACACACCCGAACAATTACGCTCGTGGGGAGTTCATTACGTGGTAGTTCAGCCTGTCTTTCTGCTCTGGAGCGGGGAGACCCTTCAGCAATGGATTGCCCGATATAACGGTATTTTGGTCAAACAATGGGAATTTACCGGGGATCCCTACTTCCCTCCGGAGCGTTCCTACCTCGTACGCCTACAAAATTCCTGAACGGTCGGTGATTTACAGCCGGTTCCACCAGACTGCCGTGGGTTTGGCCACATTAAAACGCACGCGGCGCTCCGGGCTTTGCCGCGTGTAAATTTCGTAGTTCATCGGCTTCAATGAAAAATGTCCCGCAGCCAGCCTGCGCAGGCGATGATGCAAAACCCAGGCTGGCTTGAGCATTCGAACCCACCGCGGTGTCATCGCATCGGTCCCGGCCTTTTCGCGGATGGCATTCGGTTTCAGGTTCATGTTCTCGCCGGTGTCGGCGAAAACGGAAGTGAAATGGTCGAGCACCTTCATCGGCACGCGGTTTTTCATCAGCGCGAGCACCCAGTGAAAATCGCCGAGGTCGCGCCAGCGGGTGTCGAAGAAAATCCCGCGTTCATGAATGACCCTGCGCCGGATGAACACCGAACTGGTCAGCACTGGAAAGCGAACCCAGACATGCTGCGGATGCGGCACCATCGAGTGCCGGTGGCAAAGGTATTTTCCGTCGCCATCAGTGACGATGGTACCGGCAAGCGCGACTTCGATTTGCGGATGCCTCTCGAAAAAATCACGCACCACACCGAGCGCGCCAGGCAGGTATTGTTCGTCGCAATTCAAATACGCGAGGATGTCGCCGGTCGCCCGGCGATAACCGCGATTGACCGCGTCATACATGCCGCTGTCCTTCTCGATGAACGCCTTGACGCGCTTGTCATGCGGCAGCCAGTCCTGCGTGCCGTCGTCCGAGCACGAGTCCTGCACGATGTGCTCATATTCCACACCCTGCCGGTCCGCGACGGACGCAATGCAAAGCTTCAGCCATTGTGAATTGCGGAAGCTCGGCGTGACGATGGAAAATTTCATGGCGGCCAAATACCGGCGGTTCCAACACCAACAACCTGAGCCGGATAAAACATCATTCACGCTCGGCGGCGGCAACCTCCAGGCGGATGCGGTCCAGAACCACGACCACGCCTTGAAGCAGGATGAACCGCATGGCACAATTCCACAACAGCATACCAAAATGCGAATCCAATTCCGGCTGTTGAAGCATTTTTACGCCCGTCCAAACCACCGCCGATGCCACGGCGCCCAAGGTTCCCCATCGGCGATTAACAATGAATGCCAGCAGCGCGGAAGGAACCACATAAAAGGGAATGAACACCATCTGGGGAGGAATCAACAAATCAAACGCAGCCACGGCGGCAAGAACCAGGCAACTGGTCAGAATGGTGACGCGGTGCCGTGAAAATTCCTGCGCGAACGAATCAGAATGGACGGTGCGCCCGCTCAGGAACCAATTTTTTGCCCGCCGGTAATTGGCCAGCCACACCAAAGGCAGAAACTCCAGAAGCGCGCGCCGGGCATTATCCGCCAGAAACAGGATTCTGCCTGCCATTCCGTGGTAAAGTCTTTCGTGCAGGGCTGGCTCGGTCGCGGAGACTGGCGGCGGAAGGCGTTTGCCCACCAAACGATGCCAGCGGGCGTGAAACCGCTGCAATTTTTGCGCGACTTCGGGTGCCAGACCATCTTCGGAAGATTTCCGGCGCTCAATGACGCCGCGCATCAACTGGCCGTGCATGAGCTGGCGGTAGTCACCGTGGTGGATGGCGGACAAATCGGCCCCGGCCAGTTGGAGCATCGCCGGGTCGAACTCGATGCCCAGAAACTGGCAGATGCCACGGCAAATTTCCCCGGGTTTGTCCACTAGATCATTGTAACTGACGTGATGGATTTTCAACCCGGCAAATTCCAGTTCAGCCCCCTGCCGGATCATCTGCTCCTGATAAAAAATAAAGCGGTTCATTCCGAGCCGGCGGAAGAACCCGACCTTGCGTCCGGCGTCCTGGATGCTGCGATAAATTTCCTCCGGATCGCGCCAAAGCAAAATAAAAGAGGCGCCAGGGCAGCGCCGTGCCAATTGCCGGAGGCGCAGGCAGTAGGCCGGAGATTTTTCCCCAAAATACGCCGCCTGTTTCCCGTCGCTGTACGTGCGATACAAATCCTCCGGCGTCCGCACGTGTTCCAGTCCGCTCAAGCGGTTGGCAAAAGTCAGGCGATGCCGCGACAGCGCCGCGTTGTAAAATTCCTGCCGCTCCAGCCAGTTGCGCTTGAACCGCCTTCTTGAAAAAGCTTCCGGGAAATCCAGAACGTTGCACTCAAACATCAGCGCGATCCGAGGATGCTGATTCAGCAACGCGTAGAGCAGGGACGTGCCGGAACGAAAAATCCCAACCACGAAGATCGGGTTTGCTTTGGGGTGCCCGGAATCTTTTTCGATTTCTCGAAACATGTCGCTCATGATGCCATTTTCCCCGTCCCCCTTCAATTGAAAAATCCGCGAACGGGGTTCTTCCATGACAGACATTTCAAATGGCAAAGCCTCTTAAAAGGCGGCGTACACCTGCCCAAGAATGGACTGGGAGCCACCTTCCGACCGTCACTTCCCGGTTCGGAACCGCTGTGCGATTGGAATGCGCCTTCCCACGCCGAAGGCACGCTGCGATATTTTCAGGCCGGGCGCGGCCTGCCGCCGTTTGTATTCGCTGAAATTGATTTTGTTAACCACGTCATTCACCACCGCGGCGTCAAAACCGTTCCGGATGATTTCCTCCTTGCTCGAATTTTTCACCACGTAAAGCTCAAGAACCGCATCGAGTGTTTCGTAGGGCGGCAGTGAATCCTGGTCCTTTTGGTCGGGCCGCAACTCCGCGCTCGGCGGCTTGGAAATCGAAGCGGCGGGAATGATCTCGCGCCCGCGGTTCACCCAGCGCGCAACCTTGTAGATGTCCGTCTTGAAAACATCCGCGATCACCGCCAGCGCGCCGCACATGTCGCCGTAAAGCGTGCAATAGCCGACGGCCATCTCCGATTTGTTGCCGGTTGTCAGCACCAGAGCGCCGAATTTGTTCGACAACGCCATCAACGTCACGCCGCGCAGGCGTGACTGGACGTTTTCCTCGGCTTCATTCGGCCTGGTCCCGGCAAAAACCCGGGTCAGTTGTTTCTCGACCGACTGAAAAACCGGTTCAATCGGCAGGACTTCGTAGCGGATGCCGAGATTTTTTGCGAGCGCCCCGGCGTCGCTCAAACTGCCTTCGCTCGAATAACGCGCGGGCATGGAAACGCCCAGCACCTTGTCGGGGCCGAGCGCGTCCGCCGCAAGCACCGCCGTCAGCGCCGAATCAATGCCCCCGGACAAGCCGACAATGACCGATTTAAAACCGCATTTGTGGACATAATCGCGGATGCCGAGCGACAGCGCGGAGAAAATTTGTTGCTCGCGCACAGGCCACCCGATCTTTGCCAGCGACGAACCGGCGTCCAAGTCCGCGACGAAAACATCCTCGGCAAACCCTTTTCCCAGCGCAACCGTTTCGCCGCGGCGGTTCAGCGCGACGCTGTGGCCGTCGAAAAGCAATTCGTCGTTTGCTCCGATGAGATTGACCTGGGCCAGTGGCACGCGCTCATCACGCGCAACGCGCTGGAGCATCGCCAGCCGGTTTTTTTCCTTGCCGTCATGCCACGGCGACGCGGAAATGTTCAGGATGATTTCCGCGCCCTGTGAAATCAGTTCCTTGATGGGATCACGGCGATAAAGCCGTTCCGGCCAGAAATCCTCGTCGTTCCAGATGTCCTCGCAGATCGTGATGCCCAGTTTGCGTCCGTTGACCTCGAATGGGGCGACAGATTTGGCCGGTTCAAAATAGCGGTCTTCGTCAAAAACATCATAGGTCGGCAGCAGGCATTTGTGCGTGCGCCAGATAATTTTCCCGTTTTGCAGGACGGCGGCGGAATTGCGGAGGGCGCGCCCGGGGCGTTGGTCGTTCCTGTCCACATACCCGACGCAAAGCGGAACCGTGCCGATGCCTTTTGCGGTTTCGGCAAGCGCGGCGAGATTGCTTTCGATGAAATCGTCGCGCAGGAGCAGGTCGCGCGGTGGATAGCCGCAAAGAAACATTTCCGGCGCGAGAACGAACTCCGCACCGAGCGCGACGGCCTGGCCATAACCGGCGGCAAGCTTCTGCCGGTTGGCCGCAAAATCACCGATGGTCGAATTTAATTGCAGAATGCCAACTCTCACGGCGGCGAGAATAACCGTCACGGGCGACTTCGCAATGAATTTGCTCGTTCAGGTCAGCAAGCCTGCGGCGCAGGCAGCAACGACGGTGTCGGCCCGGCATTTTCAACGCTGCGGAAGGCTTCGGCCATGCCGGCAAGGTGCCGTTCGAGGGTAAACCGGCGGACAAACGTTTCGCGCAGCGACGCCGCAACGTCGGTCGTCATCATGTGCAACAGCGCGCCGGCGATCTGCACCGGCGCCCGGGGCGCCACCAGCCCCGGATAATCCGGCGGGAACATTTCAGGAATCGAGCGCCAGCGGGTGGTGACGATCGGCACGCCGAATGCCATGGCTTCGATCAAATTTCCAGGCTGGCTTTCGGCGCTGTAATAGGTTGGGAAGCAGAACAAATCGGCGTCGCGCAACGCCTGCGCCTTGCGGTCGGCGGAGACGAACCCCACCGGTTCGATGGTTTGCTGAAGGCCGCGTCGTTTAATCAAATCGCGAAGCTCGTTTTCCTCCGCGTCGTCGGCGAATGCGCCGACAAGCGCCAGGCGGAATCGCAATGAAATCCCTTCAGCAACCATTTTTTCATTGGCCAGAACAACGCCTTCAATCGCGTCGAACATTCCCTTTTCACGCGTGCAATGCGCCAGATACAAAACCTGGACGGTTTCGGCGCGGCCATCCGCGTGCGGGGGGCCGGACAGGATTTTTTTGCACGCGGCGAAACGCGCGCGGCGGAACGGCAGAATTTCCCGGTCAAATTGCGGGCATGGATCGGGGATGCCACCGCCGATCACGGCAATGCGACGGGCGGTGAGTTTTTCGGCGTCACGGCGGTTGGATTCCGACAGCACGATGCTCATGTCGGCGTCCCGCATCCGCCAGTAGGTGAAGCTGCGCGTGCGGATGGACACGGTGGTTTCCAGCCACTTGCCCAGCCCGCCGGCAAGCCAGTGGAAGATGACCCTTTTGAAAAACGGCCGGCAGATGAGCATCACCAGCCAGTCGCGGTAAAGCGCGAAACTCTTGCCCGGCGCTGGAACATAATAAAAAGCATCCACGCCGTAACGGAAGCGGCACCAGATCGCTTGCAGACAGTAAAAAAGAATCAGAAAAATCTTTCCGCCCTGGAATTCCCCGACGTCCTCCAGCGTTCTGGAATAACGGGCGTTGACGTGATAACACTCGATGCCGAAAGGGTTTGCCGAACCAGCGGCTGCCCGGCATTTTCGTTTGCGATGGTCGCCGCCATAGCCATTCAACAGGCGTTCCACTTCGTAGCTCTGGCCGTGATACGGCGGCGGCACATGGGCAAAGATGAGCAATTTCATTTCGGATTTGCGATTTACGATATACGATTTGCGCGCCGTGTGAACTTTGGAATCGTAAATTGTAAATCGTAAATCGTAAATGACGAATCGTGTCAACGTCCTCGGCGTCGGCGTCAGCGTGCTGAATTTAAAGACAGCGCTCGATGCGATTGCTGGGGCAATTCGCGCGCGGCGCAAGGGCTACGTTTGCGTGACGGGGGTTCACGGCGTCATCGAGGCGCAGGACGATGAAAATTTCCGGCGCATTCTGAACCAGGCGTTTCTCTGCACACCCGACGGAATGCCGATGGTCTGGATGGGGAAAATCCGCGGTCATTCCGAAATGCGCCGTGTTTATGGCCCGGACCTGATGCTGGACGTGTGCGCGTGGAGCGAAAAAAATCCCTGCCGCCACTTTTTTTTCGGCGGCGCAAATGGCGTGGCGGATTTGCTCGCGGAGAAATTAAAGGCCAAATTCCCCAAGCTGGAAATCGCCGGGACTTTCACACCGCCGTTCCGTCCTCTCAACGCGGAGGAGGAAAAACAATTTGCGGAAAAGATTCGCGCGGCGAAGCCGGACATTTTGTGGGTCGGCTTGAGCACGCCGAAGCAGGAAAAGTTCATGGCCGAATTTCTGCCGAAGCTGGACGTGACGCTGATGATTGGCGTCGGCGCGGCTTTTGACTTTCACAGCGGCCGGGTGAAGCAGGCGCCGCGCTGGATGCAGCGGAGCGGGCTGGAATGGTTTTACCGGCTGTGCCAGGAGCCGCGGCGGCTGGCAAAACGCTACTTCAAAAACAATCCGCTGTTTGTGCTGAAAATCGCCGGCCAGCTTTGCGGCCTGAAAAAATACCCGCTGGATTGAAGCGTTGGCCTGGCCGGCCAGTTTTTGCATCGGACGGCAAACGCAAATCATCCTTCGCACCTTTGCGTTGAGGCAGCCATTCGATGATGCGGCTGATGGCCAGCCGCACGGCCTCGTCGGAACCGCGCGGCAGGGCAAAACCCGCCTTGCGGATTTTCGATGAGTTCATGCGCGACTGCGGCACGTCGCCCGGCCAGCCGCCGGCGGTGGTTCCGTAGGAAATTTTTGTCCGGCCCTTGAACCCAAGTTGCGCCACCAGTTCCCCGGCGATGAACCGCACGGACGTTGCGCCGTCGGGCGCGACGTTGAACACGTCGAATTTTCCCGCTTCCAAGGCCGCGCATTTCTTCCCGCTGAAAACGAGCGCGCCGACCAGGTCGCGGACATAGACATAAGGTTTCGCCTGCCGGCCGTCGCCCAGCACCTTCAGCTTGGCGGAATTTTTCGCGAGCTGCTTCATGAAATCGAAGATCGCCCCGTGCGTGGTGCGGTCGCCGACGATGTTGCCGAAGCGCAAAATGACGGCGCGCATTCCGAATGTGGCGCAAAACGCCGTGACAAGCCCCTCCGCCGCCACCTTGCCCGCGCCATAAAGACTCACCGGCAGGCATGGGCCGAGTTTTTCGTGCGTCACGGTCGTGCCCACGTCGCCATAAACCGTGCCGGAGCTGGAAAGAACGATTCCCGGCACTGAATTTCGCCGCATCGCTTCGAGGACGTTGTAGGTGACGATGGTCTCCTGCTCCAAATCCAGTTTTGTATTTTTGATGCCCCAGCGCGCGTCCGGGTTGGCGGCCAGATGGAAAACCTGTTCGACGCCAGCGAAGCGCGGCAGCGCCTTTTTCAAATCCAGCAAATCGAGTGTGAAGATTTTCAAGCGCGGGTCCCGGGCGTGTTGCGCCAGATGTTCGCGGCGGCCGGAGGAAAAATTGTCGAGCACGCGGACCTCCTTTGTGGCCGGGCTGGCGAGCAGGGCATCAATCAAATGCGAACCGATGAACCCGGCGCCGCCGGTGACGAGAAACACGGATTGATTTTTTTTCATCGGGCGTTTCAGGGATTAAGGGGGCGAAACATTCAAGCTTAAAGCATAGGGAATCCGCTTTAACAATTCAACGATTAAACGGTTCGATTTTGTTTGAGCGAAAACGGGGCTTCTGGTATCTCAAGACTGGCAATACTCGCAAATGAACGGCATTCAACCAAACGAAACACCCCGGTCTTTTTGGCAGGATGCCGCGGACTGCTGGCAGCGATTGCCCAACAAGACATTTTTCCTCGTGTTGCTGGCGGCGTGGCTGGCGCTGTTTCAATTCTTGGGCAATTCCATTTTGGGCTACATCCACACACCTTCGCTGTTTTCGTGGATGTCCGAGTCATACAACAGTCCCAATCCCGCCGCCGACGACGGGCACGGCGACTTCATTCCGCTTTTGGTCATCGGCCTGTTTTGGTGGAAGCGCAGGGAGCTGCTCGCGCAGCCGTTGAGCCTGTGGTGGCCCGGATTGTTGCTGCTTGTTTTGGCGATGGTGCTGCATGTCATGGGCTATGTCCTCCAGCAACCGCGCATTTCCATCGTGGCGCTGTTCACGGGGATTTACGGGTTGACGGGATTGAGCTGGGGCCGCGAATGGTTGCGAAGAAGTTTTTTCCCGTTTTTTCTTTTCGTTTTTTCAATTCCACTCGGCGACCAGGCCAAGTTCATCACCTTCCCGCTGCGCTTGCTGGTCTGCCAACTGGTGGAAATGGTGTCACATTGGATTCTGGGCATCGATGTGATGCGGGTGGGGACACAACTGATTGATCCATCGGGCACCTATCAATATGACGTCGCCCCGGCTTGCAGCGGCATTCGAAGCCTGGTCGCAATTTTTCTGCTCGCCACGATTTATGGATTTGTCGCGTTTCGGTCTCCCTGGAAACGACTTTTCCTCATGGCTCTGGCCTTTCCCTTTGCCGTTTTGGGAAACCTGACGCGGATGCTTTTCATCATCATCGCGGCAGAGCTGGGCGGGCAGTCAGCCGGGGATTACGTCCATGAAAGCACCCTCATCAGCCTGGTTCCCTATGTTCCCGCGATCATCGGACTGCTTTGGGTCGGACACTGGATGGAAAAACACCGGAAACCGGGTGAAAAGGAGCAACCATGAATAAACAAAAATGGCTGATCCTTTTCGTCGTGCTGGTTTTGATTGCAGCCACCGCCGGCTCGCTGACGTGGCTCAAGGCAAACCTAAGGCTCGGCAAACCGGGCATCATAGCCGCATCGTTTCCCGGCAAAGTGTCGATGAAAATTGATCTGCCGGCGCAGGTGCTCGATTTTACTTCCAGCAACGTGCCGGAATCCGAAATTGAACTGGGATATTTTCCCAAAGACACCAGCTACGCGGCGCGTTGCTACACGTCGCAAGACGATTCTCCCGGCATTTACGCCACCGTCATTTTAATGGGCGCGGACCGCACCAGCATTCACCGGCCTGAATACTGTCTGGCGGGCCAGGGTTTTGCCTGTGATGAAAAAACCGTTGCGGATATTCCCGTGGGAGGTCCGAAACCCTATCAATTGCCGGTTTCAAAATGGGAGGTCAGCCGGTTGGTCCAGCAGGCGGACGGGCAAAACGTCAAGATTTCCGGCGTTTATGTGTTTTGGTTTGTGGCGGATAATGAGCAGGCCACGGGAAATGTCCAGTTTCAGTCTTATCTGGTCAGGGACCTCCTGCTCAAGGGGGTTTTGCAGCGCTGGGCGTACATTTCGTATTTTTCCCCCTGCCTGCCGGGGCAGGAAGAAGCCACTTTTGCGCGCATGAAGAAGCTGATTACGGCCTCGGTGCCGGAGTTTCAACTGCCGCCCAAATTCGCAAATGCCGTCCCGCCTGGATGAGAAAACCTTTGCGTAACACGAAAAATCTACTAATGTAACCGTCCGTCTATATTGAATTAAACCATGCTGAGGCGTGATCGTCAGATGCGGGCGCAAGTCAACCAATTGGTGGACGCCTTTCTCTTTGCGGTCTGTTTCTGGCTCATGGTGGTTTTGCGGGCCGATCCGCGGATTATCGAATGGCTGAATCTCAGGCCGCTGCCGCCTGATGCGTTTGAAAATGTCGGATGGCTTTATTTCGTGCTCATCCCGGGCGCGCCGTTCGTTCTGGAATTGCAGGGCTTTTACAACCGGCCCGTTTTGGGTCCGCGCCACGCAATTCTGTGGCCCCTCTTCAAAGGCTGCGTGCTCATAACCATTGGCCTGGTGTTCGCCCTGTACGCCTTGCACCTGAACATACCGCGCTGGGTGATGGTCTGGTTCGGCGGCCTTAGCTTCGCCGTGGTGTATCTGAAGGAAGAAATTCTATGTTCCGTTTATAAGAGCAAGCTCGCCCAGGCCCAATACAAACGCCGCTTTATTCTTGTCGGCGCGCGCAACGAAATCGCCCGGATGCGCCAGCAATTGGAAAAACAGGCGGACGAAGGCATCGAAGTCATGGGCGAGTTTGACTTCATAGAAGCGCCCTTGCAACAGCTCATCGAACTGCTCCATGAGCATTCCGCCAGCGGCGTCATCGTCAACGCCAAACAGGCGTATTTCGAGCGGGTCGAAAGTGTCATCAAAGTCTGCGAACTCGAGGGCGTCGATGCCTGGCTCGTTGCCGACTTTTTTGGAACGCAAATCGCGCGCGCGAGCCTGGATGAATTGTTCGGCCAGCCCTTGCTCGTCTTTCGCACCGCGCCGGAAACCTCATGGCAAAGCCTGGCCAAGATGCTCATCGATTTCTTCGGCGCGCTGGTGTTGTTGATTCTGCTTTCGCCCCTGTTCCTGGTGATTGCCGCAGCCATCAAATGTGTTTCGCCCGGTCCGGTCTTTTTCAAGCAGCAGCGTTCCGGCCTCAGTGGCGCGCCATTCACGCTCTATAAATTCCGCACCATGTCCACCAACGCCGAGCAGTTCAAACACGAGCTGGAGGCGATGAACGAAATGCGCGGGCCGGTCTTCAAGGTGACCAACGACCCGCGCGTCACGCGCATTGGCAAATGGCTCCGCCGTTACAGCCTCGACGAGCTGCCGCAACTCCTCAACGTGCTGCGCGGCGAAATGAGCCTCGTTGGCCCGCGTCCGCTGCCGGTGGATGAGGTGAGGCGTTTCAACGACCTGGCCCACCGCCGCCGCCTGAGCGTAAAGCCCGGCATCACCTGCCTCTGGCAGATCAGCGGACGCAACCAGATCGCCGATTTCAAGGAATGGGTGCGGCTCGATCTCGAATACATCGACAACTGGTCGCTGTGGCTTGATTTGAAAATTTTGCTGCGCACCATCCCCGCCGTGTTCGCGGCCACCGGCGCCAAATGAGACGCCCGGTCGTTTAGTCGTTGAATCCTCCCCCCGTTTCACTACGCTTCCTTCACCTGGCAGTGGAATCGCCGGGACAATTGTCCTTGATGAAAAAGAAACAGCCCACGTCCGTTGTCACCGGCGCCGCCGGATTTCTTGGATCGCATTTGACCGATTTGCTTTTGGCGCGCGGCCACAAGGTCATCGGCATTGATAATTTTGTCACCGGCACGGTGGACAACATTTCGCACCTCGGCGGGAATCCCCATTTCAAATTCATCCAGCAGGACGTCACCGAATTCATTTTCCTCAACGAGCCTGTGGATTATGTCTGGCACTTCGCGTCGCCCGCCAGCCCGGTTGATTATCTGGAACTGCCGATCCAAACGCTCAAGGTCGGCTCGCTCGGCACGCACAAGGCGCTCGGCCTCGCCATGGAAAAGGGCGCGCGTTTCCTGCTCGCCTCAACCTCGGAAATTTACGGCGACCCGCTTGTCCATCCCCAGACGGAGGATTACTGGGGCAATGTCAATCCCATCGGCCCGCGCGGCTGTTACGACGAGGCCAAACGATTCGCCGAGGCCCTGACGATGGCCTACCACCGCGAACACAAGGTCGAGACGCGCATCGTTCGCATCTTCAACACCTACGGCCCGCGCATGAGGCTCAACGACGGCCGCGTCGTCCCCTCCTTCATCAGCCAGGCGCTCAAAAACAAACCCGTCACCGTTTTTGGGAAGGGCCAGCAGACGCGGAGCTTTTGTTACGTGTCCGATCTGGTTGAAGGCATCTACCGCCTGATGATGAGCCACTACGATTCGCCGATGAACATCGGCAATCCGGCTGAACTGACCGTGCTTGAATTCGCCCGGAAAATCATCCGCGCCACGGGTTCACGCAGCAAAATCGTGTTCAAACGGCTGCCACAGGATGACCCGAAACAGCGCAAACCCGACATCACCCGCGCGAAAAAAATCCTCCGCTGGTCCGCCAAAATCCAACTCGACAAAGGCCTCACCCAGACCATCGCTTATTTCAGGTCCAAGGGTTGAGTGCGGATTTCGCCAAATGATTTTTCGCGCGCGCCAGTTTGAATTCACCTTTCCAAGGCCAACCCTCGTCATGGGCGTCGTCAATGTCACCCCTGACTCGTTTTCGGATGGCGGAAAATTTTTCAATCCGGATGCCGCCATCGCCCATGGGCTCGAACTCGCCGGACAGCGGGCGGACATCCTTGACATCGGCGGCGAATCCACGCGCCCCGGTGCCGAACCGGTCGACGAGGCCGAGGAATTGCGACGCGTCATTCCGGTCATCCAAAAACTCGCGGCGAATGTTAAAATACCACTTTCGGTTGACACGATGAAACCCGCCGTCGCGCGCGCGGCGTTGCAAGCAGGCGCGAGCATCGTCAACGACGTGGCCGCGAATCGCGAAGCAGACGCAATGTGGAAGATTGTGGCGGAATTTCGCGCCGGTTACATTTGCATGCACGCGCAGGGCGCACCGCAGACGATGCAGAGAAATCCCGTTTATGCCGACGTGGTGCGCGAAGTCGGCGAATTTTTTCGCAGCCGGCTGGAGAAATTGGACGCGTGCGGGGTGGCTGCCGACCAGATCGTGCTGGACGCCGGCATCGGCTTTGGCAAGACGCTTGAACATAATTTGCAGTTGCTCGCAAACTTGCGGAGTTTTACAACGATGGCACGTCCGCTGCTGCTCGGAGTTTCGCGCAAGTCGTTCATCGAAAAACTGCTCGGCGGGAAATTGAATGAACGCTTGCCAGCCTCGCTCGCTTGCGCGAGTCTTGCCATCGTCGGTGGCGTGCAAATCATCCGGACGCATGACGTGGCGGAAACGGTCCAGGCCGCGCGCATGACGGAAGCGGTGCTGGCCCGGAAGAGAAATTGATGCCCGATCAGATTCACATTCAGGATTTATGGCGTCCCGCGTTGGAAATTTTAATCCTCGCGGTGTTGATTTACTACGCCTTTCGTTTCTTGCGCGGCACGCGCGGCTGGCCGGTCGTCATCGGCTTCGTGGTCGTGCTGCTCGCCCTGGCCCTGGTGACGACTCTGCTGAAATTGCAGGTGTTGCGCTGGCTGCTCGGCACGTTCTCGGCGTTTTTTGCCGTGGCGGTGATGATCATTTTCCAGCCCGAATTGCGCCGGATGCTCGCCGAACTGGGCAATTTGCCGCTCTTCGCCAGCGCGCACGAACAACGTGAAAGCATCGAAGTCATCATTCAAACGGTTGAACGTTTGTCCGAGGTGAAAATCGGCGCCCTCATCGCCATCGAACAATCCATCCAGCTTCAGGAGGCCGTCGAATCAGGCGTGCCGGTGGATTGCGAGGCGACGCCGGAAATGTTGGAGACGATTTTCTTCCCGAACAATGCCATTCATGACGGCGGCGTGATCATCAAGGGCGACCGCATCGCCTATGCCGCGTGCATTTTCCCGCTGACCCAGCGGCAGGATTTGAACAAGTCGCTCGGCACACGCCATCGCGCGGCGATTGGTTTGAGCGAGGAAACCGACGCCGTCATCGTTGTTGTGTCCGAGGAAACCGGCATGATTTCCCACGCCTACAAGGGCCAGCTCGTGCGCGGCGTGTCGCTGGAGGAATTGCGCGCGTTCCTGACCTCCGTGCTGGTGCAGCCGACGAAATCGCGTCATGGCATCGAATGGCTGCGCGCCCGCTTTGGCGAGCGCCCCAAGCCCGGCCCCGCCATCATCACCAAAAATGAGCCTCGCCCGGCGCTTAAACAAACCGGACACTGAATTTTATGGTGCTGCGCGACTCGTTCATAAAGGATTTGGGCTGGAAATTGTTTTCCGTCGTCCTGGCGGTCGCCATCTGGCTGACCGTTAATCAGATCCGCAACGAATCGGAAACGCCCGGCGCAACCGGCGATCTGGGCACCCTGAAATTCGGCAATGTGCCGGTGCTCATCGTCTCGGCGGCGGCGGATGTGCGCAATTTTCATGTCAAGCCCTCGATGGTTGCCGTCACTGTCAGCGGCTCGCCTGATGACATCGCCAATCTTCAGGCCGCCCAGGTCCGCGCGTTCGTGGATTTGACGGACATCGAGTCCGCTCACAAGCTGCAACGGCGCGTGGATGTCTCGATGCCATCCGGCTTGACGCTTGTCAGTGTGGAACCGTCGGAAGTGGACGTGGTCGTCCCTCCGGCATCGGGGAAAAAGCAATGAGTTCACCAAAAAAAATCTTCGGCACCGACGGCGTTCGCGGCACGGCCAACGTTGAACCGGTCACGGCTGAAACCGCGCTCAAACTCGGACGCGCCGCCGCGCACGTTTTCAAAAATCTCGAACGCCAGTCGCGCGGACGCGGACGCCACAAAATCGTCATCGGCAAGGACACGCGCCTTTCCGGTTACATGCTCGAAAACGCCTTCTCCTCCGGCATTCTTTCGATGGGCGTGGACGTGCTGTTCATCGGCCCGCTGCCGACACCCGGCGTCGCCTACGTCACGCGCAGCCTGCGCGCCGACGCCGGCATCGTCATCACCGCTTCGCACAACCCCTACGCCGACAACGGCATCAAATTTTTCCGCGCCGACGGTTACAAGCTCGACGACAAAATCGAGGACGAGATCGAGCATCTCGTTTTCAGCGGCAAAATCGAAAACATCCGCCCGACCGCCGGTGAAATTGGGAAGGCCGTGCGCATCGACGACGCACTCGGGCGTTACATCGAATTTGCAAAGGCATCGTTTCCGCGCGGCCTGACGCTCGAGGGAATGCGGGTGGTTGTGGATTGCGCGCATGGCGCCGCCTACAAATCCACACCCTGCGTACTGCGCGAACTCGGCGCGGAAGTCGTCGTTTATGGCGATCAGCCCGACGGCATGAACATCAACCGGGATTGCGGCTCGATGCATCCGGAAAATCTTTGCCGCAAGGTCGTCGAGCACAAGGCCTGCATCGGCATTGCGCACGACGGCGACGCAGACCGGGTTTTGCTCTGCGATGAAAAGGGCAGATTGATCGACGGCGATGACATCATGGCCATCGCAGCGCTCGACATGCTCGCACAGGGCACCCTGGCCCAAAAAACCCTTGTGGCCACCGTGATGAGCAACGCCGGGCTTGAGGCCGCAATCAAATCCGCCGGCGGAAAAATAATCCGCACCGCCGTCGGCGACAAGAATGTGATTGATGAAATGCTGCACGGCGGCTTCAACTTCGGCGGCGAGCAGAGCGGGCATTTGATTTTCCGCGACTACGGCACCACCGGCGACGGCCTCGTCGCCGCATTGCAGACTCTCAGGATCATGAAGGCGAACGGGACGACGATTTCAAAGCTGGCGAAATGCTGGACGCGCTTTCCGCAACTCATCACCAACGTGCGCGTGCGCGAAAAAACACCCTTCGAGCAGCTCGATGGCCTGACGAAGCTCGTCAGCGAAGCCGGGAAAATACTGAAAGCGCAGGGCGGGCGCGTGTTTCTGCGTTACTCAGGCACGGAACCCAAAGCCCGGCTGCTTTTGGAAGGCCGCGATGCCGCATCGCTCAAAAAATGGTCGGACAAAATCTGCGGCGCGATTCAAAGGCAGATTGGCGAATAAATTGTCGCCATCGGAAATTGCAGTCGCCGGTCAATTATTTCGTTCGCGATCGGACACGGTTGGAGAGGCTTTTTTGCGCAACGGGCGACTGCCCTGCTCTGGCCTGGATTTATTTGGCGTGTTTGGCGTGTTTGCAGAAGCGCAGACCCGGCTCAACAATTTTTCGACCTTTGACACCAATTGCTCCGGATCGAATGGTTTCAGGAGAAAATCGTCTGCGCCGGATTCAAGCCCGGCGAACCGGCCAAACTGGCTGCGCATCCCCGTCAGCATGATGATCGGCACGGAAGCCGTGGCGGGGTCCCGCCGCAAGCTTTCGCAAACGTCAAAGCCATTTAATCCGGGCAACATCAGGTCCAGAATGATCAAGTCGGGCGATATCGTGCGGGTTTTCACCAGGGCATCGGTGCCATTTGCAGCTGTGCCAATGGCAAAGCCTGCCGTACTCAAACTCAATCGGATCACTTCAAGTTGATCAGGATCATCTTCCACCACCAGTATTTTTCTTCGCATAAGACCTTGTTTAACTTGTGCGCATCCAGGTAACGTTATCTTTTATGCGCACAAATACCGTACGCCTAAAGCAGGAACGATGCCGCCAAATCCGGGAAACGGCGTGGTGAAAAATCAAACGATTCCCAAATTCCGGCAAATTTTGCTGTCTACTTTTGAAATGACAGCCTCAAAAACTGCCAGCCCCGGCCCGTTGCATGGAACGGGAACACAAACAAACAAGAGGTTATGGATTCAATAAAGTAAGTTTATCGCAGGGCACTGCGCCCGGTTCCAATGTCAGCGGCTCGTCGTGATTGAGAGAATCTTCGCACAGGCGGAAAAAATCCGCAGCCGTCTCCACCCGGCGGATCTCGTGCAGGAACTTTTCACCCACGCCTTCGCCGATAAAGTTCATGAATTTCTTCATCCGCTGCACCTGCGCCAATTCCTTCACCCCGGGCGTGATTTCGCTTTCCCAGAGTTCCCGGATGTAAGCAAGCACGTCGCGCCCGGCTGGCAGTTTTATTTTTTCACCGCGCAGTTCCGCGCGGATTTGGTCGAACAACCACGGATTGCGGATGCCGCCGCGCCCGATCATCAGCCCGTGCGCGCGCGTCTCCGCCAGCACCGTCCGCGCCTGGGCCGGACCGTGGACGTTGCCGTTGGCCAGCACCGGACAGCGCAGCTCGCGCGCCGCCAGCGCGATGAGATCGTAGCGCACGCCGGGCCGGTACATCTGCGTGACCGTGCGCGCGTGGACGGTGAGCAGGTCAATCGGATGTTTGGCGAACAACGGCAGCAGCGTGTCGAACTCAGCAGGCGACTCGAAACCGATGCGCGTCTTGACGGTGAACGGAATCGTCACCGCGTCGCGCAACGCGCCGAGGATGGCGTCAATTTTCTGCGGCTCGCGCAGCAGGCCGCCGCCCGCGCATTTGCGGTAAACGACCGGCGCGGGACAGCCGAGATTCAGCTCAATTGCGGCGACGGGATGGCGCTGCAATTCCTCCGCGGTGCGGATGAGCGCGGGGATGTTGTTGCCGATGAGCTGCGCAACGACCGGCCGGCCGGTGGGATTTTCAGTGATGGACCGGAGAATCCATTTTTCAGGGCGCGAATCGCCGTGGACGCGGAAGAATTCCGTCCAGCAGACATCCGGCCCGCCGTAACGTGCCAGCACGCGCCAGAATTCGAGCGTCGTCACGTCCTGCATCGGCGCAAGCGCAAGCAAGGGCGCCGGGCTGCGGAGCAGTTTAAAAAGGGCTTCGGACGGAGTCACGCGCGGCAAAGTTAAACGGGATTGGCGGCGAATGGCGAATAATTCTTGCCTTTAACGCCGCCGCCCGCAACCTGACGGCTCGATCATGAGTTCCAGTCAAAAGATTTTCATCGGCACGGACAGCGGCGCGACCACCTCCAAAATCGCGGCCGTCCGGGAAAATGGCGAGGCCGTCTCCACCAAGCTTCTCCAGCGGCCGACCAATGCGCAGGGCGGGCGCGACGCCGTCATCAGCGGCTGGATTTCAGCCATCAACGAATTTCTTGCGCAGAATAATTTGCAATGGCCGCAGGTCGAAGGCGCCGGGCTCGCGATTCCCGGACCCTACGAGCGCTACGGCGTCCTCGGCAAGGCGGCGAATCTTCCGGCGAGTTTTGCGGGTTGGAATGTTCATGAGGATTACAGCGCGGCACTCTCAAGACAAGCCGGTCGTCCGCTGAAGTTGACCGTGAGCAATGACGGCCACTGCGGCGGCGCGGCAGAGGCGCGGATTGCGCGCGCCGGTCGCGATCTTTCGGTGCTGATGCTCATGCCCGGCTCCGGCCTCGGCAGCGCGTTTGTGGGACAGGACGGCCTGCCGCTCATCGGACAGACGCTTACCGCCATGGAAACCGCGCACATGGCCGCGCCGTTGCACCTTTTCGGCCTGGCCGGCAGACCGATTCCGTGCGGTTGTGGCA
The DNA here is from genome assembly GCA_963764175.1 of uncultured Verrucomicrobiae bacterium. Taxonomy (GTDB): domain Bacteria; phylum Verrucomicrobiota; class Verrucomicrobiia; order Limisphaerales; family UBA11358; genus UBA11358. The sequence continues at coordinate 95,189 of CAVXRE010000006.1, forward strand.
AAGACTGGGGTTGCGTGGAACCCTGCACGACAATCGCCGGCCTGCCGTATCTGCTGGCGGAAAAACTTTTGAAATACCCCGACCACGAACTCGCCAAATCCACCGCGCCGGTGAAGGAAAAAGTTCTCTCGCTCCGCAGCCGCGCGCAAAAAGGCGACACGCTGGCGCTGGAAATTTTTGACTTTCAAGCGCGCGCGATGGGCTTTCACGTGGCAAATCTGGTGACGCTTCTCGATCCGGGCGTCGTCATCATCGGTGGCGGCTTGATGGATCATGAAACGACCACGCCGGAATTCCGCGAGCGTTATCTGCGCATCATTCGCGAGACAGCCACGCCGCATCTCTGGCCGCAACAGCAAAACACCATCAAAATTAATCCGGCGGTTTTGGGTGATCTTTCGCAGGCCATCGGCGCCGCGCTCGTGGCGCTGTATCAAAGCCGCAGTTGAACTCGCCCCGTCCATCGGCTATCTTCTGAAGCTTATGACTTTGACGGAAAAACTGCTCGCCCGCGCGTCCGGCAAGAAGCGTGTGCAGGCCGGCGACAACATCTGGGTGAACGCCGACGTGCTCATGACGCACGACGTTTGCGGACCGGGCACCATCGGCGTTTTCAAGCGGGAATTCGGCAAGACCGCGAAGGTCTGGGACAAAAACAAGATCGTCATCATTCCCGACCATTACATTTTCACCGCCGACTCGCTCTCGAACCGCAACGTGGACATCCTCCGCGATTTTGTGAAGGAACAGGGCTTGCAGTATTTTTACGACGTCATTGACGACCCGAACGGCCACTGGGTATTCGACCCGAAGAAGGGAATGTTGAACCGGCAATACGGTTCGCAGTACGCAGGCGTCTGCCATACGGCGCTGCCGGCCAAGGGCCACACGCGGCCGGGCGAAATCCTGTTCGGCACGGATTCGCACACGTGCATGGCGGGCGCGTTCAACCTGTTCGCCACCGGCATTGGCAACACGGACGCGGGCTTCGTCATGGGCACGGGCAAATTGCTCATCAAGGTCCCCGAGACGATGCACTTCCGGCTCGAAGGCAGATTGCAGCCGGGTGTCATGGCCAAGGACATCATACTCCACTGCATCGGCGAAATCGGTTTCGACGGCGCAACGTATCGCGCCATGCAATTTGACGGCCCCGGGACGGCATCCCTTTCAATGGATGATCGCATGACCATCGCCAACATGGCCATCGAAGCGGGCGGCAAGAACGGTATTTTTGAATTTGACGCGCGCACGCAGGAATACGTGGACGCGCGCGTGAAATTGAACGGCACAAAATCCACTTACGAGCCGGTCGCGCCGGACAAGAAACAGAAGTTTGTTTACGAACTCGTCGTGGATCTTGACAAGCTCGAACCGACCGTGGCGTGCCATCCTGATCCCGGCCAGCGCAAGAAGGCGAAGGAAATGGGGCACATCAAATTGGACCGCGCCTATGTCGGATCCTGCACCGGCGGCAAGACGAGCGATTTTGTGGAATTCGCGCGTGTGCTGCGCGGCAAGCATGTGACGATTGACACATTCGGCGTTCCCGCAACGCCGGAGATCGTTCACGATTTGCAATCCACGCGCTGGGGTGAGAAAACAATTTGGGAAATTCTCGTGGATGCCGGCGTGCAGATGACGGAGAACGCCGGTTGTGCCGCGTGTCTTGGCGGGCCGGTGGATACGTTTGGGCGCATCAACAAGGCCGGCATCAAGTGCATCAGCGCCACGAACCGCAATTTTCCCGGCCGCATGGGCAACAAGGAATCGCAGGTGTTCCTTGCCTCGCCGATGACCGTGGCGGCGAGCGCGATTGCCGGAAGTATTGTTGACCCGCGGGAGTATTTGGGGAATTAGCGAAAAATTCAGCGGTTCATTTCCGGCTGAAACCTTCCAATTCCCCGATGAAGGCGTCTGGTCCGCCTTCGGCGTAACCGACCTGCCGCCCCAATTCCTTTCCCGCGTAGTCCAACAGCACATACGTGGGATATCCATCAACACCAAATCTTTTCGCCAGGTCCTGGTTGGCCTGCTTGAGCGCTTCGTCTTGTGGTTTGTGACGCGGAAAATCCACCAGCACCAGCACCAGCTTGTTTTGGGCATAATCGGCGAACTTTCCGGTGGACAGCACGTCGTGGTCGAATTTGATGCACCACGGACACCAGTCGGAGCCTGTGAAATCAAGCAGCACCATCTTGTTCTCCGACCGCGCCTGGTTCAAAGCCCCAGGCAGGTCGGTGCCCCAGGATGATCCGGAAGTCTGCGCGACAGCGGTGGATTGGTCCCGGCTCTCGTCCGGCGGCCGCGATGGAGGCTGGCGAAGGGCCTGAAGATGGTATTGTGCATTGGCCGTGGCCTGCTTTTGCTCCACCTCGCCAGCTTTCACCGGATCATAGTGGAAATGCTTTTGCAGGTCGGGGTCGAGGTCCTTCAGTTTCGCGTTGCCCATCCCGTCGCCGTGAGTGAAATAAATGTCCGTCGTCGTGACCGTGGTGACCGTCACATTGCTATAGACGTTGCCACCCACCTTGAGCATCGGCAGATTCTCATCCGCGCGTGCGACACAGATCGCAGCCATCAAACCAAGCGCGATGAAAATCCCGGCACGCATGTTCTGAATTTACTTCGTCAACTTCGCACCGGGCAGATAAATCGTGAAGGTCGTGCCTTCACCCACGTGCGTGTGGATGTGCAGCGCGCCGCCGCCTTCCTTGACGAGCCGCTGGACGATGTTGAGGCCAAGGCCGGTTCCCTGTCTCGGGCCCTTGGTGGTGAAGTAAGGCTGGAAAATTTTCGGCAGCACTTCCGGCGGGATCCCGGGGCCGTTGTCTCGCACCCAGAATTTCACCAGCGGCGCGGTGTTCTTGAAACTTTCCACATTCAACAGCCGGTCTTCCGTGCCGTCCTTGAATGACTGCAAATCAAGCGGCTCGCGCAAAACTTCACCGCTGATGTCCACGCGGTGGCTGAAAGGAGCGCATTGGAATGCATTGACGGCGAGGTTGAGCAGAATCTGGATGAGATCAGTGCCGTTGATTTTGACGCCAATGTCCTCGGCCAGTGGCCGTACGCTGAACTCGTTGTCCTGCAGGCTGGGATGGACGCGAATGAGCTGGTTCAAATCGTTGAGCATTTGGTTGACGCCCACGCGCGCTGTTTCGTCCGATTGACGGCGGAGAAAGCCGAGGTAGCGCCGGGAAATATCAATGCAGTTGCTCGTCTGCCGCCCGATGATGCCCAGCCGTTCCCGGATGAATTCCAAATCCGCCATCTCCAACCCCGAGGACTGGCCGAGCCGGCGGTTGAGCACCTGCACGAAACCGCAAATGACGGTGAGCGGGCCGTTGATATCGTGGATGATGCTGGCGTAAATGTCGCCGCGCGTCTTGGCAATTTGCTCCTCAATGCGCTGGTTTTGCAATTCGGCGAGAAGCTCCTGCACTTTTTCCGCGCTGCTGTGAATTTCACTTTCCAGCGTGCGACGCTGCATCGCCTGGCTGACAGCGGCGCGGATGACATTGATGTCAAACGGCTTGTTGATGTAGTCGGACGCGCGCAACCGCAATGCCTGGCGGATTGTATCCGTGGTTTCAAACGCCGTGATCATGATCGCCTCGATGTCGGGATTCACGTATCTGAGGCGTTCGAGCACCTCGATGCCTGACATGCCGGCCATGCGGATGTCCAGCACCGCCACGTCAATTTTGTTTTTTTGGGCCAGCTCGATGGCCGTCGGCCCGTCCTCGGCCATCAGCAAATCATAATCGTCCTTGAAGATGACGCGCAACGATTGCCGCGGGCCCTCTTCATCATCAACAATCAACAACGTGCCCCTCCGTCTTGGTGTCGCTGTTGGTTGGATGGGGTCGGCAGGAGTGCTGCCCGTTTGCATTGGTGGATCAGCTGTCAAGGCCATGTCTAGAAATCAAATTATCTTAAAAAACTCCGCCCTCAAGCATAAAGCGTCAATACCCAGCCAACCGCGCCTTCAACATTTCCAATGCCTGTTGTGCCGTCATATTTTTGAATTGTTTGCGCGCGTAGGAATTTAATTTGCGTTCAACTACGGTCCGCGGCGCGCCGGCCAGCGCGATGAACACTGTCCCAACCGGCTTGGCTTTTGTGCCGCCGGTTGGTCCGGCAATGCCCGTCACCGCTAGAGCAAAATCCGCGCCAAACTTTTTCCGTGCGCCTTCGGCCATTTCGCGCGCCACCGCTTCGCTTACAGCTCCATGAGCGGCAAGCGTTTCTGCGCGAACTCCAAGAAATTTTACCTTTGCGGCATTGCTGTAAGCCACCATTCCGCCCGGAAAAACCGCCGATGCGCCGGGCACATTCGTAAGTCGGTGTGCGATGCAGCCGCCTGTGCATGATTCAGCCAGCGCAAGAGTCTGTTTCCGTTTTGCCAGCAAACGAACAATGACGGCTTCAATTTCTTCAACTGAAAAAGGAACGTTCGTGCCGGGATTTTTTGCGGGCTTGCGGCTCTTCACTTTGCGCTGTTGGTGGAACCGAACACCTGGAATTCATAAAAACTCGCCCATGACCCCGGCTGCAGTCCGGTGAGTGTGATTCGCACATATCTTCCGGTGGCGGAAAAATAATCCGAGTTGGTCTGGGCAAGCGTGAAATTTGTGGTTTGATTGACCGCCCTTGTCCAGTTCGCGTTGTTGGTGGATACCTCGATCTTGTATTGGTATATGGAATTTTGTTCCCACAGGACCCGGGTGTTGGTGATGACAGCCGTGGCCCCAAGGTCAACCTCCCACCATTGCAATATGCCGCCGTTTATGGCGCACCAACGAGTCGTGTCATCTCCATCATTGCCGCTTTCCACCGGGTGTCCATCCTCCTGGCTGCTGGCAAACGCCGGCCTGCCCAAGGCGATGTTCCCGGCCTTCGAGAAGCCCGGCGCCGGATTCGACGGAGCGGTGGCGGGGGCATTGGTGATGACGGCTGTTTTTGCTGGAGCCGTCTTGAAAATATCTCCGCGAAACAAAAATGCCGCAAGCGCCAAACAAAGCAGAACAATAAGAACGAACGTCGTCGCCGGAAAATCCTTTTCGGGCGGAGTTGCCATCCCTGAATCCACCGGCGCAGTCGAAACGGGACGTTCACCCTTCTTCGTTCCCGTTATGATGAATTTCGGGTCATCTGTCGAGGGTGCCTGTGGAGCGGTGATTTTCTGGAAGCAAGTCGGACATTCCATCACCGTACCGCTTTGCGACGAGTCACACTTCATGTGCTGGCCGCATACGGGACAGGCAAATTTAAACTCGCTCATGGCTGTCCGGGAAACATTTCATATCCAGGCGGCGGCGGCAATACGCTTTTTGCCAAATCCTGATCTTTGTCCTGCTTGCAAATCACAGTCATTTGACGGAAGGAATTAAGATTATGGCGACGCTTGCAATCAACCCTGCCGGTTTGCCCGCGTCTTTGGGAGTGACATTTCGTTTGACCGGAAGCACATTCGACGCAGCTCTGGTATGAAAAAAATATCTCCAGTCTCCCGCAGCGGACGGTTCACCGGCGGCCCGGCGGTGGACGTCGCCCAATTCACCGAATCCATCTCGTTCGACCACCGGCTCTGGCGGCACGACATCCTCGGCTCAATGGCCCACACGCACATGCTCCACAAAATCGGCGTGCTGACGAAAAAGGAATGCGTCGCCATCGTAAAAGGCTTCGACGCCATCGGCAGGGAAATCACCGCAGGCAAATTCAAGTGGAAGCCGGAACTCGAAGACGTTCACATGAACATCGAGGCCGAACTGACCCGGCGCGTTCCTGCCGGAGCGAAACTCCACACCGGCCGTTCGCGGAACGACCAGGTCGCGCTCGATGTTCGGCTCTGGCTGCGCGACGAAATCACTTTGTTGCTCGGCGAAATCGCCAACTTGCAGCGCGCGCTGGTCTCGCTCGGCGAAAAAAATGCCGACGTGCTCATTCCCGGCTACACACATCTGCAACGCGCGCAGCCCGTTTATCTCGCGCACCATTTGCTCGCCTACGTCGAAATGCTGGAGCGCGACTGCGAGCGGCTTTGGGATTGCCGCTGCCGCGTGAACGTCTGCCCGCTCGGCAGCGGCGCGATTGCCGGTTCCACGCTGCCGCTCGATCGCGTGCTCGTCGCCAGGCTGCTCGGCTTTGTGGGCGCCAGCGGCAAACCGCAGCTCACGCAAAATTCCATGGACGCCGTCAGCGACCGCGATTTCGCCGTCGAATTTTGCGCCGGCGGCGCGCTGCTGGCGGTCCACCTCTCACGATTGGCCGAGGATTTGATTCTCTGGGCCAGCACGGAATTTAATTTCATCAGGATTGCCGACGCCTACACCACCGGCTCGTCGCTGATGCCGCAAAAGAAAAATCCCGATGTCGCGGAACTGGCGCGCGGCAAGACCGGCCGCGTCTTCGGAAATTTAATTGCGCTGCTCACGCTGCTGAAGGGATTGCCGATGACCTACAACCGCGATTTGCAGGAGGACAAGGAACGGCTGTTCGACACTGCCGACACCGTGCGCGCCACCACGCGGCTCATGGCTGCGATGTTGAACAACACGAAGGTGAACAAACCGGTGTGCGCCTGCGCCGCCGCCGACCCAGCGTTGCTGGCGACCGATCTCGCGGATTATCTCGTCAAAAAGGGAATGCCATTTCGACAAGCGCATCATGTTGTTGGTGCAGTCGTGGCGCTGGCGGAAAAAACCGGCAAAGCGCTGAACCAACTGACGCTCGCGGAACTGCAATCCGTGGACCCGGTGACCGGGACCAAGTTTTTTGGCCGCGACGCGCTGGGCGTGTTCAATCTGAAAACGGCGATGGCGAAACGAAATCTGACCGGCGCACCAGGAACAAAGGAAGTCGCGAAACAACTGGCAAGGTGGCGGGAACAGCTTTCGTGAAACCTCAATGGATGACTCACTGAAATCAAAACTCGCTGCTGACATCGATAAAAGCGGTTTCGGGTCGGAGATGCGGGCTATTCGAGTTTTCCTAGCCAAAGGATGGGGCTGTTATGGCGCGCAGGCATACTTTGACCGCGACGAAGGCAAAACACGGGAGATAGATATTTCTGCACACTACTCAGCCGAGAAAAGTTCAAAGGTCACTTTGGAGTATATGGTCAAAGCAGAAGTCAAAAAAACTGAAAGACCTTGGATTGTTTTCCGGCATCAAGACGATGGAGAATATGAAGGCGACTCTTGGGTTAATCCTTATGTGAAAGCGGGCATTCCTTTTAACACTTCAATGTTAAGCCCAGTTCTTGCAGAAACTTCACCCCGAAAAAAGGTTGGATGGATGGCGCGCAGCATTCATGAGGCATTCAAAGATCCAAACCAACCCAGTCGTTGGTATTCAGCATTTGCTTCGACTTGCAAAGCTTGTGAGGATTACATAGGTCATGATTTTTTCTCTGGAGGTTATATGAAAATGGCTTTCAAGGATGTGTCATATCTGACTATGTGCAATCCAGTAATTATTCTAGATGGACTATTGGTTTCAGCTCGTTTAACTGACAAAGGTGAAACGCAGCTAGATGAAATTGAATATGCACCTTTTGAATTTGATTTTCGCAGTGCTAAATACGAAAGAGGCGGTTATCGGGTTGATTTAGTGACTCTCAAATATTTGCATAGTTATTTAGATTTGTGCGCTTCAAGGGCAAATCATCTAGCAGAAAAAATCCAAGAATTTCAAGCCGATGAATTTCTGGAACAAGAATAGGCTTTCAAAAAATTGAATTCTGAAAATGGGTCTGTCTAAAAATGCCAACAGCGTTAAATGATCTGCTCAAGGCGACGTCGCGCTCGTTTTATCTGACGTTGCGCGTGCTGCCGGCGGCGGTGCGCCCGCAAATCGGCCTCGCCTACCTGCTCGCGCGCACGACCGACACCATCGCCGACACCGAACTCGTCCCGCTTGAACAACGGCTCGATGCGCTCCACAAATTGCGGGACCGGATTTTGGGTTCGTCCACCGCACCCCTCAACTTCGGTGACCTGGCCAGACAGCAAGCTTCGCCCGCCGAGCGGGTCTTGCTGGAAAAGGCCGAGGACAGTCTGGCGCTGCTTCAGAAGCTCTCACCCGCCGATTTGAAGCTGGTCCGCGATGTTCTCACAACCATCATGGGCGGACAGGAACTGGATTTGCGCCGGTTTGCCGGCGCCTCCGCCGAAGAAATCGTCGCGCTGGAAACGGCGGCGGCGCTGGACGATTACACCTATCGCGTCGCCGGTTGCGTGGGCGAGTTCTGGACAAAAATGTGCCGCGCGCATCTCTTTCCGGAGGCAAGGCTGGATGATGTGCAGTTGCTCAACGACGGTGTCCGGTTTGGGAAGGGTTTGCAGCTCGTGAACATTTTGCGCGACCTGCCGGCGGATTTGCACAAGGGCCGCTGCTATCTGCCGGCGGAAAAGCTGGAGGCGGTGAAATTGTTGCCGGAAACCGTTCTTTCGCCGGCAAACGAGGCGAGGTTCCTGCCCTTGTTTCACGAGCACCTCGACAAGGCCGAATCGCATCTGGCGGCGGGCTGGACTTACACGAACACGCTGCCGTTCGGCCAATTTCGCGTGCGGCTGGCCTGCGCGTGGCCGATTTTGATCGGCTGGCGGACGATTGAAAAGCTGCGCGCGGCGAACGTGATTGAATTGCAGCAGCGCGTGAAGGTTTCCCGCACCGAAGTGCGCGGGATTGTGATCCGCTCGGTCCTGGCCAGTCCGTTCCCGAAGGCATGGCGGAGGCTGCCTCCACCGGCAGGAAAAGCTGTTGCATCCGGCGGAAAATTGGCGTAAGAAAGTGTTATGCAAATTTCCAAGTTATTTCCGGCGGTTTGCGCAGTCGCCTTTTTTGCAGGTTCCATCACCGTCCAGGCTGATGACACTCCGGCGCAGGCCGCCGCGCGCTCGGCATTGATGGGACAAATGAGCGCGCCGGAAGCACAACCGGCCCAGCCCGCCCAGCCCGCTCCGCCGCCCATTGTGGTTACTCCCTCCGGGGCCGCGATGGTGCAACCAAGCCAGCCGACAAACAAAGTCGTGGTTTCACGCCCCGTCGTCCACGCGCAACCGGCGGTTCCAGCCGCCCAAATGAACCCCGTGCCGGATTCGGGCGCGGCCCAGACAACGCCGGCGCTTTCCGATGCCGAAGCCCAAGCCAGGGCGCGGGCCGCGCTGGAACAGAAGATGGCCAATATGAACCAACAGGATTGGGCGACTCCCGCAATTGCCCCCGCAGCTTCACCCGCGCCGCCCGCAATCAGCCCGGAGATGATGTCGCCGCCGGACCGGGACAATGCGAACTTTTCCGGAAAGGAACTGGGGCTGAAGCCGATTGAAGCGCCGCCCCTGCCGATTTCCGCCTCCAAGGAAGCGCAGCTCCAAGCCTTGCTTGAAAGATACAAGGCCGACCAGATCACGCCGGGAGAGTATCAAACCGAGCGCGCCAAAATTCTGGCGGAGCCTTAAAAGCCAAAGTGTTTCCCCACCCGCCGGCATTCATCGGCGGGGGTTTTTTCACAACCTGGAACCCCAAGACCTTCAAGGTTGAACTTTGAAGATTGAAGCCTAAACTCACGGTGTCATGCATCATTTTCGTTACGTTGGCAGCAGGCTGTTTTGCGAAGGCGTCGCCGTCGAGTCGCTCGCGCGCAAATTCGGCACGCCGCTTTATGTTTATTCGCAATGCACGCTGACGGAGCATTTCCGGCGGCTGGATGCCGCGCTTGCGCCGCTCGACCACATGGTTTGTTTCGCGATGAAGGCGAATTCAAATCTTTCGGTGCTGCGAACGCTGGCGAATCTCGGCGCCGGCTTCGACGTCGTCAGCAGCGGTGAATTGCAGCGCGTCATTGCGGCGGGCGGCGATCCGCGTAAATGCGTTTTTGCCGGAGTCGCCAAAACAGAGGACGAAATTGAATTTGCGCTGCGCAAAGGGATTTATTCCTTCAATGTTGAAAGCGAGCCGGAAATTGCCCGCATCAACCGCATTGCCGCGCGGATCAAAAAAATTGCGCCCATCGCCGTGCGGGTGAACCCGGGCGTGGATGCCTACACCCATGCAAAAATCACGACCGGCACGTATGAAAACAAATTTGGCATTCAATTCGAGCAGGTCGAGGGCGTTTATGCCCGCGCGAGCAGACTGAAAAATCTACGGCTGCGCGGCGTGCAAATGCACATCGGCTCGCAGCTGACCCAGACAACGCCTTACGAACTAGCGATCAAAAAAGTCGCGCCGCTCGTCCAAAAGCTGGCGGCGAAACATAGTCTGGAATTTTTCAGCCCCGGCGGCGGACTCGGCATCGTTTACAATCCGGCACTGGCGAGCGGTGCGGCAAGCTGGTGGAAATCTCCGGCGGCGAAAGGCATTTTGACACCGGCCAGTTACGCGGAAAAATTGTTGCCGCTGCTGCGCCCGCTGGGCTTGAAAATCTTGATTGAGCCGGGCCGGTTTATTGTCGGCAACGCGGGAATTCTCGTCACACGCGTCGAATACATCAAACGGACGGGCAGAAAAACTTTCGTCATCGTGGACGCTGCGATGAACGATCTCATCCGCCCGGCATTTTATGACGCCTATCACGAAATCGTTCCGCTCACCAAAACGGGCGGCGCGATGATTTCGTCCGATGTCGTTGGCGGCATCTGCGAATCGGGCGATTATTTTTGCAAGGACCGTCCGCTGCCAAAAGTCGGGGAAGGCGATTACCTTGCGTTATTGAGCACGGGCGCCTACGGCTTTGTCATGGCATCGAATTACAATTCGCGGCCGCTGGCCGGCGAGATTTTGGTGAATGGCAAACGCGCTGCCGTTGCTCGCGAACGCCAGGCTGTCGAAGAAATCCGGGCCGGGGAAAAAATCGCGGCGTGGCTGAAGTGAGGCGACTCACTTTCCGATTTGGCCGCGCGTGACACCGAGCTGGTTCATCAATTTCAACTCACGCCACAGTTGTGTCCCGCTGATTTCACCGCGCAAAAGCTGCCGGTAGCTGGTGATGGTACGCCCGACGGTTTCCGCCGCTTCGTCCAAAAATTCGATGCGGAAGTGCCGCACGCCCAGTTCAATCATTTTCGCGACGTATTCCGCGCCGGTCTGCGGCAGCGCGTTGAACACCGTGTTGCGGCAGCCGGCGTCCGCCTTCAACCCGTGCTCGGCGCCCACGCGGTCGCGCAGCTTCACATCGTGCCGGTCGCAGGGCCGGCCACAGTTCGAATAATCCGTGCCGCTGGACAGGAACGCGCAGAAAATGCAGTGCTCCATGTGAAACATCGGCATGTGCTGGTGGAGGGTGACCTCGAACCATTCCGGCGGCGTGGCGCGCAGCAACGCTTCAAGCTGCTGGAAATTCAAATCGTACGACGGCGTGAGGCGCTCAAGCTCAAACTGGTTTTTGAAATAATCCGCCGCGAGCCGGTTGGACACATTCAATGAATAATCGCCCCGACGCCGGTCGTTTGCAAAAAATTTCAGGTGATCATAATTGCGGACGAGGTAGCCGTCGGCGCCGCAGGAGCGGACCTGTTGCAAAATCCATTCCTCGCCTGTTTTGAAAATGCGCGGCGGAGCCACGAAAATGGCCGGGCGTTTGCCAATGTCCGGCTCCCTACACATTTGCACCGCCTCGCGATATTTCTTCGGGTCCTCAAACTCGCAATAAACCGTCTCCACACCACATTTCAACGCGGCTTCGAGTTGTGCGAAAGTGCGGACGAGGACAGTCAATTGCGGGCTGGCGATTGCGGATTGCGGATTTCGGGTGGTTTCTGAGGCGGAAATCAACCGGTAATTCGAGAGCGTCCAACGCTTTGGTTGCACGCGCAATTTTTCCAGTTCCGCCACGACATCGCGTCGCAGACGATTCAGTTCGCTGACGGGCAATAAGACTTCGCCGTTCAAATGATTTTTCAGTTCGCCCAGCCTGAACGGCGTTCCACCGAGCCGGCCGAGTTGCTCGCGCAAGCGTTCGGTCGTCAGCGGCTGCTTTTCGGCCATGGCCAGCGCCTTGGCCGAATCGAGTTGAACAACATGGCCGGATTCATCGCGCGCGACAAGTGTGAGCGGGCCACCGGCGGCGCCGTGGACTTCAATCTCAACCGGCCGTTGGAATTTTGGGGTGTCGCCTTCAAAACTCCGGCGCAGGCGGCGATTCAACTCGGGATCGTCCGTTTTCCACAATTTATCGCCGGCATGGATCCGCGAGAAATCAATGTCGCCACGTCCAAATTCCAGAACAACGCTCCGGCCATTTTGAACTTTTCCTTTTTGCATTTTAATCCCATAAACCCGTCCGCCTTCCTCTTTTTCCTCCGGGTTGCCGGCGTCAAAAACCACGCCGTCACCGGGCTTGAGCGGGCCTTCGAGTTTCACCACAACCGAGTTGCGCGACACACGCTCGATTTCGCCGAGATAAACACCGCGTTTTTTCCCAAACCGGGCGTGAACGAGTTCCTGGTTGTTCACTCCGCCAAACCAGCCGGTGTAAAGCCCCCGCGAAAACGCCATCTCCATGTCGTATTTACGATTTACGATTTCGGATTTGCGAGCAGATGGATTTGTGACGCGTAAATCGTGATTCGTAAATCGTAAATCATCCAGCGCCTGGCGATAAATTCGTGTGATATTGGCGACATATTCCGGCGTCTTGAGCCGGCCTTCGATTTTTAACGAGGCGACACCAGCGCGAATCAAATCCGGCAGCAACTCCAATCCGGCGAGATCCTGCGGACTGAGCAGATATTTCCGGTCACCGAGCGGAACCTGTTTGCCGTCGCAGATCAAATCGTAAGGCATCCGGCAGGCCTGGGCGCATTCGCCGCGATTGGCCGAACGCCCGCCCAGCGCCTCGCTGGTGAGACACTGGCCGGAGTAAGCAACGCACAACGCGCCATGGATGAAAACCTCCAGGGGCAATGCGGCGGACAGAGGATTGTCCACTCCACCCTGCGCGGCCTGGATTTTTTCAATCTCTTTGATGGAACATTCCCGCGCCAGCACGACGAGGTTGCAGCCGAGTTCGCGGGCAAATTCAATGCCGCCTGCGCTGGTGATGGTCATTTGCGTCGAGGCGTGAACCGGAAAATCCGGCGAGAGCCGGCGGATGAGCCGGCAGATGCCCGCGTCCTGCACAATCACCGCGTCCACGCCGGCGGCAATCATCGTGCGCAGATATTTTTCCGCGTCAGCCAGTTCATTTTCGAATACCAGCGTGTTCAGCGTCACGTAGCCGCGGGCGCCGCGCCGGTGCAAGAATTCCATCAGCTTCGGCAGATCCGCCTCCGTAAAATTGTGCGCGCGCATCCGGGCGTTGAATTTTTCGAGGCCGAAATATATCGCGTCGGCGCCATTTTCGACCGCGGCGCGGGCACAATCCCAGTCGCCGGCGGGCGCAAGCAATTCAGGAAGGCGCGACGGGCGGGCCGCTTCTTGCCGGTTATGCGCTGGATTCAGTGTCGGTGTCACGGCCATCTGCGGCACAGCATAATGCCAAAAGTCTGCCGGACAAACCCCGTTTCTCCGGCCATCAGAGCATTTGCAATTGCGCGCTTCAGCGTTAATCTGAAGGTGTGAGCGCCGAATTTTCCATTGCAGCCCATTGGCCGGGCGGTTTCGATGAAGCCGCGCTGCGCCAGTGGGCGGAAGACCTGCGCCGGCGACTGCCCGCGCCACAGGTCTCGCTCGGCCTCGTGTTCATGTCGCCGCAATTTTTTCCGCACGCGAAGCAGACGCTGGAAATTTTGCGCGTGCATGCCCAGGTTCCGCTGCTGGCGGGCTGTTCGAGCTGCGGCCTGATTGTCGGTTCACAGGAAATTGAAAATGCCCCCGGGCTTGTGCTCTCGCTTTATTCGCTGCCCGGCGCGGAACTCAAGGGCTTCCGCTTCACCCAGGCACAGGTTGACGAGGCAAACGGCCCGGTGTATTGGCATTTGGAAACCGGCATCGAACCTTCACGCACCAACGGCTGGCTCGTGTTTATTGATCCGTTTCACCTCGATGTCGAGGATTGGATTCGTCTGTGGAATGGCGCCTACGCGCCGCTGCCGCTTTACGGCGGACTGGCCAGCGGCGCCGCCTCCGAACCGCTCACGCAGGTTTATCTCGATGGCGAGGTTTTTGAGGACGGTGGCGTGGCAGTTTCGGTTGGTGGCGACGTGGCGTTGACCGGCGTCATTTCGCAGGGTTGCACGCCCATCGGCGAGACGTGGACGCTCACGGGCGTGGATCGCAATTTGATCCGTCACATCGGCAACCGGCCCGCGTATGCCGTACTCGACGAAACATTCAAGAAACTTCCGCCCGACGAACAGCTCAAGGCGCAGGGCAACCTGCTCATCGGCCTTGTCGTCAACGAATACCTCGAGGATTTTCACCGCGGCGATTTCCTCGTGCGCAATCTCATCGGCGTTGATCCGCGCTCAGGCGTGCTGGCCGTCGGCGCGTTGCCGCGCACGGGACAGACGATGCAGTTTCAGCGGCGGGACGCGGCGGCGGCGACCGAGGACATGAACGAATTGCTCGGACGCGCAAAAAAGAAACTGGCCGGCGCCACGGTTTACGGCGGTTGCCTCTGCTGTTGCAACGGACGTGGAAAACATCTTTTCCGCCTGCCGAACCATGACGCGGAATTCGTGCAAAACCAGCTCGGCCCGCTCGGCCTCACCGGATTCTTTTGCAATGGCGAAATCGGCCCCATCGGTGAAAAAAGTTTTCTGCACAGCTACACCGCATCGCTTGCGCTGTTTGTGAAGAAGTAATCACAATTCACCTTTGCTTTTGTCCGGCGGTGCGTCATGCTCGCGCCAGCAATGCCGGAGAACCAGCAGACCGAACCAGTTCCTCCCGCGCCGCCACGAGGTCCGGGCGGCGGGCGGCGGCGTGGCCACCGTGGCGGGCGCGGGCGCGGCCCGCGTCGAACGGAACCAATTCCCCGAGCCGCTCCACCCGCGGATGCGCCTGCATTGCCCGAACGAAAAATAGAAACCCCTTCTTCCGCCATCAGCCAGGCGATTGAAGAAGTGACGCAGGTTGTCGAGTCGCTCAAACAAACGCTCGACCAAATGGAAGAAGTGCTCGAACTGGTCGAACTGGCCGAACGCCAAAAGGTCGCTGACGAGCGGGAAATTGAATCGTTGCGCCAAGCGTTGCGCAGAATTCATCAGCCGCGGGGCGAAAGGCGCGAGCCACCGCAGCAAATGGACTGAGTTCGTTCGGCGCCTACTGCAGCAATTCCCGGATTTTCACAGCTTCACCCGTCGGTGGTTGACACGCCTTGCCGGTGCAGAGATAGGCAACGGGGCCGTTTTTTTCAGGCAGACTGCGCGCGAATTCCTCGACCGGGCCGGTGTTGCCCAAAACAATTTTGTTCGGCTGATAAACCGAGTGCGCGGCACGCGACAGTTCCCGCGCCCTGGCGGAATGTGCATCGCCGGCGACGACGACACGGAGCGGCTCGTCCAGCCAGAAATCCAGCGCGTGCAGCATGAACGGCATGGCTTGTGGAAAATTTTGCAGGCGATGCGCAAAAAGCCCCAGCGTCGCCTCGGCCGGCCTTTTCAAATCTCCACGGCCGGTGATGGCAGCCAGCTTGAGCAGCGCGAGTGCGGCGACGGAATTGCCCGACGGTTCCGCGCCGTCGTAATCGTCCTTGACACGCAAAATCAAATCCTTCGCGCCGGTTGTGCTTTGCCAAAAACCGCCATTCTCCGCCTCGTAAAATTTCAAAATCATTGCCTCGGCCAGTTCGATGGCAAAATTGAGACACTCCGGCTCAAGTGTCGCCTCGTAAAGCTCGATGACGCCGGACAGCAGGAACGCGTAGCCCTCAAGCAACTGGACGTTGTCGCGCTCGCCGTCGCGCCAGCGGTGGTAAAGCGAATTCGATTTTTTGTCCCAAAGGTTTTTTTGAACGAACGCCAGATTTTTCTCCGCCGCGTCGCGATGTTTCTTGTCGCCAAGCACGGCGTAAGCCCGCGCGAACGCGCCGAGCATCAGGCCGTTCCATGAAGCAAGGATTTTGTCGTCGAGGTGCGGGCGAATGCGTTTGGTCCGCGCACCCGACATTTTTTTCCTTGCTGATTTGAGCAGCGGCAGGTCTTCCGCACTCACGTCCGACCCGGCCATGCTCAAAACATTTTGTCCCGGCAACGGGTGCGGATGACTGTGGTCAACAAAATTACCCCGGTCGGTAACGCCGAAATGGCGAACAGCCACGTTGAATTCCTCAACGGTGAGCAGTTGCGAAAGCTCGTCCTTCGTCCAGCAATAAAATTTCCCCTCATGTCCTTCACTGTCGGCGTCCTCGGCGGAATAAAATCCGCCTTCAGGATGCGTCATGTCGCGCAGGACGTAATCAAGGATGTCGCGCGCGGTGGCGGCGTGGCGCGCGTCGCCACTGACGAGAAATGCGTCGAGATAGAGCTGAGCGAGTTGCGCGTTGTCGTAGAGCATCTTCTCGAAATGCGGCACGAGCCATCCGGCGTCCACGGAGTAGCGTGCAAAGCCGCCGCCGAGCTGGTCGTGAATTCCGCCGGCAGCCATGCAGTCGCAGGTGTGCAGGACCATGCGCGCGGCCTCGTCGTCGCGAAAGCGTTTTGCGCAGCGCAGCAAAAATGCCGGCACGGACGGCTGCGGAAATTTTGGCGCGCCGCCAAAGCCGCCGTGGCGCGGGTCATAGGTGGACTTGAAAATCGCCGCCGCGTTGCGCAACGCGTCCGCCGTCAGGATCAGACTGCCGGCGGATGCATTTGCAGTCGCGGCTTCAAGCCGCGCGTGGATTTCGCCGGCGGAAGCGGCAATTTCACCGCGGCGTTCGCGCCAGAGCGCGGCGACTTGCTGGAGCACCTGCAAAAAGCCTGGACGGCCATGACGGTTGTCCGGTGGGAAATACGTGCCGCCCAAGAACGGTTTCAATTCCGGCGTGAGAAAAACGTTCATCGGCCAGCCGCCGCCGCCGGTGGAAGCCTGGACAAATGTCATGTAAATTTTGTCCACGTCCGGCCGTTCCTCGCGGTCCACCTTGATGCTGACAAAATGTTCATTGAGAAACGCGCCGACTTTTTCGTCCTCGAACGATTCGCGTTCCATGACGTGGCACCAATGGCAGGTCGAGTAGCCGATGCTGAGGAAAACCGGTTTGTTTTCGGCGCGCGCCTTCGCAAACGCCTCGTCGCCCCACGCGAACCAGTCCACCGGGTTGTGCGCGTGCTGGAGCAGATAGGGCGATTTCTCACGGGCAAGACGGTTTGTGTGGAGGGCTGCCATCCGGCAGGAGTATGGCGCGAATGGAGACGGCGTAAAGTGAATCCGACGGCGAACAATTTTCCGTCGTCACTGCCGCGCGGCTGCGATAGGCTGGCGGCATGTTATCCGCCAAACCATGGCGTGGTGAAGCCGTATTCCAGTTTTGCGCGGCGCAACTGGCCTGCTTTTGCCTCGGCGTGACAATTGTCAGCCTGCTGCAAAAGGCCGGTTTCGCGGCGTTCAAAGCACCGGATGGCTTTGGCGCGGTGCTGCTCGCCACGCTGAGTTTTCAAGGTGCGACCTGGGTGCTGATTTATTTTTTTTTGCGGCTGCATCAAGTCCGCGTGCGCGATGTTTTCGGACTGTGTGAATCACGCCTGCCGCGCGCGCTGCTCGCGGCGTTGTTGACCGTGCTTGTGGTTTTGCCCGTCGCGCTATCGCTGCAACAGGTTTCGGTGCTTCTCCTGGGAAAAATCGGCGTTGTGCCCGAGGAAGAAACCGCCGTAATGCTGCTGGCGGGCGCGAAATCGTGGTGGGCACGCGTTTATCTGGGTGTCTTCGCCGTCGTGATTGCGCCGGTCGCCGAGGAATTTATCTTTCGGGGCGTGCTGTATCCGTTTGTCAAGCAGCTCGGATATCCGCGCTTCGCGTGGATCGGCGTCAATTTTCTGTTCGCGCTGATTCACATGGACGCCGCGGCGCTCGTGCCGCTGTTTGTGCTGGCACTCGCTCTGACCTGGCTTTACGAAAAGACAGGCAACCTGCTCGCACCCATCGCGGCGCACAGCTTCTTCAACGCCGCCAACCTGATTGTGCTTTATTGCCTAAAATGAATGAACTTGAGCTCATTGCGCGCCTGACAAAATCGCTGCCCTCAAACCAAAATGTTTTGGCGGGCGCGGGCGATGACTGCGCCGTGCTTGATTTTGGAATGCCGGGAAAATTGTTGCTGTTCAAAACCGACGCCGTGGTTGAGGGCATTCATTTCACCAGGGACACGCCGCCGGAAAAAATCGGGCGCAAGGCGGTTGCCCGGTGCCTGAGCGACATCGCGGCCATGGCCGGCACACCGGTCGCCGCGCTCGTGACCATCGGGCTGCCAAAAAGCTTCGAGCCGGAATTTATAGGCAAAATTTACGATGGCATGAACGCACTGGCCGGAAATTATGGCGTGGCGATTGTTGGCGGCGAAACGACGATGAATCCCGACCGCATATTCATTTCCATTGCGCTGCTCGGCACGGTTGCGCGGGGGAAACAAATCCTCCGCTCCGGCGCGAAGGCGGGCGACGCGATTTTTGTCACCGGCGAACTGGGCGGTTCGCCGGCAGGCAGACACCTGGAATTCGAGCCGCGCCTGGCCGAGGCACGCTGGCTCACGGAACATTTTCACATCCATGCGATGATTGATTTGAGTGACGGCCTGGCCGGCGATTTGCGGCACATTCTAAAGGCAAGCAGCGCCGGCGCGGAACTGCTCAAAACGGCGGTGCCGATCAGCCGCGCGGCAAAGTTGCAGGCGCGGGCAAATGCCCCGGCCAAACCGGCTTTTGCCGCCGCCCTGACCGATGGCGAGGATTTTGAATTGTTGTTCACGATTGCCGGCGGCGACGCGGTAAAGCTGCTTGACGCCTGGAAGAAAACGTTTTCGGGATTGAAATTAAGTTGCATCGGTAAAATCACCGCCGGCAGCGGCATCACGATCCGTGACAAGGACGGCGCGCGCGCGCTCAACGATCATGGCTACGTTCATTTCACATAGCCCGGTGGAGACGGAATCGCTTGGCGAAGAGTGGGGACGCGCGGCGCAACGCGGCTGGGTCATCGCGCTCTCCGGCGAACTCGGCGCGGGCAAAACGCAACTGGTGAAAGGCGTGGCGCGCGGACTCGGCATCGCAGCACGCGTGCATTCACCAACGTTCACGCTGGTGAACGAATATGGCGGCGGGAGGCTGCGGCTGTTTCATCTGGATTTATACCGGCTGGAAACGCGCGAACAGATTTTGTCCGCCGGTCTGGAGGAATTTCTGTCGCCTGATGGCCTGGCGGTGATTGAATGGGCGGAACGGCTGGAAGATGGGCCACGGAAGTTGGACGATGAAAAAAAGTTCATTCGCGCAAAAATTGAAATTTCGGGTGGGACCGAACGTAAAATTGTTTATGACGACATTGGCGCTTGAATTTTCCTCGCCGCAGCGGAGCGTGGCAGTCGCGCGCGCGGGTCGTGTGCTCGGCGAAGTGATTGAAACCGGCGCCGGCTTTCACTCCGATCAAAAAGCCGCGGCTTCGTCCCGGCAGGGAGGCGCGACCGGGGCCTTCAGCATGATTGAGGCAGTGCTGCGCGAAGCAAAATTGGAGCGTGAGCAGATTGAAATTCTGGTGGTCGGCCTGGGCCCCGGCTCTTACACGGGTGTTCGCGTGGCACTTTCCGTGGCACAGGGCTGGCAACTGGCGTGCGGGACAAAATTGCTCGGTGTGAGCGGCATGGACTGTCTGGCCGCGCAGGCGCGAACTGAAAAAATCTTCGGCCGCGTGAACGTGATGGTGGACGCACAGCGGAATGAATTTTACCTGGCGACATACGAAATTTCGGCGGACGGCTGGAATGCAATCGGACCGCTGCGAATTTTGACGATGGAAGAAATTCAATCACGGGCCAGGGCGCGGGAAATTTTGATCGGGCCGGATGTGGAGCGCTGGTTTCCCGGGGGCCGGACAATTTTCCCACGCGCGGCGGCTTTGGCCCGGCTCGCATCGGAGCGGGATGACTTTGTCGCCGGCGAAAAATTGGAGCCGATTTATTTGCGGGAAGCGAATTTCGCTAAAACCACGGAGCGGAAGTCCGCCGCGATTTAAGGGAAATTTCTCCGTTTGCACCAAGTCCGGGTTGTGGACAAAATTGTCAACTTTCAAGACAGTAATCCGACAAGCCCCTCTGCCTGCCTTTAAACTGGCACCCATTCCGTCTCACCATAATGGTATGCAGGTTGCTATCTTATGATTCTGGCATACAAGAATTTTGGCGAAAGAATCTATGGTTATCCACTTTGGCAAAGCCGCAAAATGCAAATCGCGTGTCGCGTGTGCCGCGTTCACGTTGATTGAGATTCTGATTGCCTTCGTCATCTTCGGCATGGTGACAGCGGGAATGATTTACGGATACGTGGAGGCCAACCGGATAGCCGAATGGAGCTCGCAGTCGCTTGCGGCCATGTCGTATGCCTCGCAGGGAATGGAGCAGTTGCGCTCGGCTCAATGGGATGCAGAGGAATATTCCACGGGCAGCGGGTCGGGAACCACTGACTTTCTGGGAGCTTCGACGAATCTTGTTCAGGTTGACACGTTGGACATCCCGACAAGCGGTGCCCCAATCTACGTCACGAATACCATGACCGCCACGCAGATTTCAACCAACCCGCCGCTGAAGCTGCTCGTTTCGCAAGTGGTGTGGACCTTCCGGCTGACCGGCCAGTTGTTCACCAACACCATCGTTACCCTGCGCGCACCGGACCAGCTCCAATGAAACTTTTCAAAAACATCCAAAGCCGGGCGCACCGGAGAAATGATCGAGCGTTCACGCTGGTGGAAATGTTGATCGCTTGTTTCGTCTTCCTATTCATCTTCACCGGCATTTGGATCTCCATTCAAGAGTTCGGGTTGCGCATCTACACTTTGGCGGCGACCAAGCTGGTGGCCACTGCCGGTGGCCGCAATGCGCTGAATCTAATCCGGGACCAAATCCGGGAGGGGAAAACGGTTGCTGTCGGAACCTGTTCCTCTCCCAGCTCCTCTTCCTTCCAGTATATTACAAATACGTCGCCGCAACAGGGCAACGCGCTGATAGTCTATCCCACCACGAACACGGCCTACTACACGATTTTCTACCTGGATACCAGCACCGGAACCAATAACCTGGTGGAATTTAATATATCCAACAGCGCCACCATCTACACCAACACTCTTGCCAAATACATTACCAACCAAATCGTTTTCGATGCCAGGGACTGGCAGAACAATATTGTGACGAATTATCAAGCTTTGGATAATCGTCTGCTCATAGAGGTGACGATGCAATTTTCGCAATGGGAATATCCAATCGCCTTTGTCGGCGGTACCGGTCTCAACGCGTATGATTATTATCAGTTGCGAACGCGGGTCTTCCGCCGCGCGTGGAACTGAAAGAACAAAGGACGTTTATGCAAACTTTACCCAGACCCATACGGCGAAACAGTGACGGCGTCGCATTGCTGATCATCATGATATTTTTGGGCGTCTGTCTGCTCGTCTTTTCCACCACGATGTATTGGATATCCAGCAATTCCTCCATAACCGCGCGGAACAACCAGTACAACTTGAGCCAAGCTGCCGCGGAAGCTGCCACCGAAAAAGTCCTTTCCCAGATGAATTACGACTACGTCGCCCAAAGCCTCTCGAACAGCGCGACCTATTATGGCAGCATGATTCCCACTACGAGCACCAATCAGCAGGCGAACTGGCCCATCAACGATCAGTCGAGCTGGCCGATCAAATATACTTACAGTGACACCAACGGTGTTACGGGCCAGATCAGCGTCAACATGGGTGCGTGGACCACCAATACGGTACCTCTGACCTCGGAATACACAAATTTGTACGGTTTGGTCCAGCCTGTCACCATCACCGCCACCGCCACTCCGATTGGTCAGAAGTTCTCCGTGCCGGCGACGGTCACCGAATCAATTCAATTCGCCTCCATACCCCTCTTTCAATTCGCGGTATTCTATAACATGAATTTGGAAATTGATCCCGGCGAAGCCATGACCATCACGGGCCCGGTGTGGTCCAATGCCGGCATTTGGACGGGGTCAACTGTCCTCACCCTCCAGAATACAGTTTCCGCCGTTCAATTGGCCACCAATTGCACTCCCGATCCTTTTTGCTTCGATCTCCCTACCTATTATGATGGCAGCGGCCCATCCACTTACTCAAAGGCAGGCCAGCCGACCTCCGGTAACGATCGGATAACCATGCCAATCGGTACCAACAATAATCCCAGCACCGTTGAAGGGCTTATCAATCTTCCGCCTGCCACTTATTCCATGGGCACGGCGGCGGCCTACTCGACCAACGGCCAGGCTTATTTCGCCAACGGCGCTGATCTTTTCCTCACCAACTTTATCAACGGCACCAATTGGGGCACTCTCACACCTAGTGGCACCAACATGATTATGTATTATGACGATGGGGCCAATGGCCCTTCCTCCTATCTGACCCAGATACCGTATGATTTTTACATAATGACGAATCACCACAGCGGCGGCATTTTCTTTACCAACTGGGTAGCTACAAATTCAATCCAGTCCACCAACTACAATTATTACACCAACATCATTTATGCCGGCTATTCGTTTGTGACGAATGATATCTTCTACGACTGGCGCGAAGGTTGGAATGGGGGGAGCGGTGTCAATAGCGGCAAAGGAAAAGCCGTTCAAGCAGTTCAGATTGACCTCCAATATTTTAATGCATGGCTTGCAGGTTCAAATTACAATGGAAGTACAGGTGCGTATGTAAGTACAAATGTAAACGGCGGGCAGTCTTTCAACCAGCAGTGCCAGTTATCCAGCCACAAATCCCATCCAATTGACTCCATTTATATTTGGAATGATGTTCCGTTGACTGGCACAACCCTCCCGGCGGTACGCGTCGTCAACGGAGGCATGTTGCCGCCGAACACGTTAGGTAGAGGCTTCACCGTCGCCACAGCGATGCCGCTTTATGTGTGGGGCAACTACAACGCGTCAAACACCGCCGGCTCGTCTCTTGGCCAAACCAGCGACACCTACACATGGCCTGCCGCGTTCATGGCCGACGCCATCACCATCCTTTCCACCAACTGGAATGATGCCACCACCAGCAAGAATCCCACGCCCGGCGCCACCACTGTCAACGCCGCGATGCTTGAAGGGATAGTTCAGTCAACCACCAATTCAGGTGTTTACAGCGGCGGGCTGGAAAATTTCCTCCGTTTGCTGGAGAGTTGGTCAAGCAGCATACCCCTAACCTATAATGGTTCCATTGTGGTCATGTTCCCGAGCCAATATGCGACAAATTCCTGGCTTGCAACCGGCAACTATTACAATGCACCCAAACGCAACTGGGCTTTCAACACAAATTTTGTGCAGCAAGCCGGGTTGCCGCCGCTCACGCCGCAAGCCAAGGGCGTCATCCGCGCCTCCTGGTTTGCCTACTAGCTTTGCGTCGTCAAAAACTCTGCTTCGCTTTGCCCCTTCACGCGCATAAGCTGTGTGCGTGAAAGCTGCCATTCTGCACGGCAAAGAACACATCCAGATTGAAGACGTTGCGCCGCCCGCGCTCAAACCGGGCGAAGTCCGCATCCGCATCGAGGCCGCGCTCACCTGCGGAACGGACCTGAAAGTGTTCAAACGCGGTTATCACGCCAAAATGATCGTGGCGCCCACCGCTTTTGGCCACGAACTGGCAGGCGTCGTTTCGGAGCTGGGAGACGGCAGCCCGGAGTTGGGATGGCGAATCGGCGACCGCGTTGCCGTGGCCAATTCCGCGCCATGCGGCGAATGTCTGTATTGCCGGGCCGGGCAGGAAAACCTCTGCGAAGACCTGCTTTTCTTGAACGGCGCTTACGCGGAGTCCATCGTCATCCCCGCGCGGCTCGTACAAAAGAACCTGCTGCGGCTCAGGCCGGAAACCGGATTTCGCGATGCCGCGCTCGTCGAACCGCTTGCCTGTGTTGTTCAAGGCGTCGAAGACGCCGGCTTACGCGCGGGCCTGCATGTTCTGATTCTTGGCGCCGGGCCGATTGGTTTGATGTTCGCCGCGCTTGCAAAAAAGACCGGCTGTGAAGTGACCGTGGCCGGACGCCATGCGGCGCGGCTGGAAGCGGCGCACCGCCTCGGCGCGGACCAGACGATTGACATCGGCGCCGGCGGAGGATTGGTTGTGACAGTTCGCGAAGCAACGAAGACGCCTTTCGACGTTGTGATTGAAGCGGTGGGGCGTCCCGACACCTGGGAAGCCGCCGTGCATCTCGTGCGCAAGGGCGGCGTGGTGAATTTTTTTGGCGGTTGTCCATCCGGCACGGACATCACGCTGGACACAACGCTCATCCATTATTCCAATCTCACGCTGCTCGCGAGTTTTCATCACACGCCGCGCACCATCCGGCGGGCGCTGGAGTTCATTGAGGCAGGCGTGATTCGCGCGGCGGATTTTGTGGACGGCGAATGCCCGTTGACGCAATTGCCTGAGCTTTTCAAGTCCATGGCGGCAGGCAATCGTGCCATCAAAACGCTGATCCGCGTTCACGAATAAACGGGAGGGACGGTGTGCCGCCGACAAAAAATCAAGGCCGCCGATATGGCGGCCCTCCCGGATTATTTCAGGAAATTCTCCAACACCTTTTGCAGCTTTTTCAAGTCCGGCAGGTTGATATACATCATGTGGCCGGCATCAAATTCGGCGTAGGTGATGTTCGTGCGGTAGGCGGCGTCGAGCGGCATGTGGTCGAGCGCGTAGCGCACCGTGTCAATGGGACAAACCAGATCGCAACGCCCGCCGAGGACGAGAATTCGCATGTAAGGATTCTGGTTCATCGTTGAGGCGAGCTTTTCCCCCGAGTTGGCGTAGTTGTTGCGGACGCCGTAATTCCACGGCTGCACCCCGGCGAGAACTTCGTAAGGCAAATCATCCTCGAATTTCAGTTCGCTGCGGATGTAGCTGTTTATCGCCGCCGAAAACGGCCCATGCACTGCAGCGTCAGACGGATCGAAACCGGGATACGACGCAGCGGGGTCATCGTCGCGCCCGGTGATGCGGGCATCGTAAGCGCCCAGAATCAGACCTTCGTCGTGCAGGAGTTGCTTGCGGAAAACACCCTCGTCAATCCGGAGATGGCTGTCTTCGATGACCTGCGGTTTCAAACCGGTGAGCCGCGCGAGTTCGGCGGCAATTTTTTCATGTTCCCCGGCGGAGAGCGCATCGCCTTGTTGCAGAGCGGAGGCGTATTCTCCCCGGGCAAAGGCGCGCGCCTCGGCCAGCGCCCCGGGCAAATCGGCTTGCAAGTCCGGCGGCAGCTTGTTGTGGAAGTGCGCCGCCGCTGTGTAGGCCGGCAAATAGAGTGGATAAGGAATGTCATTGCCTGAATTGTCCCAGATGGTCGAGAAATCCAGGACGCCGGAAACCAAAATCAAGCCGTTGAGATACATGCCGTAACGCAGGCGCAGATGGTCGGCCAGCCCCGCTGCGCGAAACACGCCATAACTTTCGCCGCAAAGATATTTTGGCGAGAGCCAGCGCTCGTGCCGCGTTGTCCAGAGCCGGATGAATTCGCCCACGGAATCGAGATCCGCCGAATCGCCGAAAAATTGATCGGGTTTTTCGTCCTTGGCCGGACGGCTGAACCCGGTTGCCACCGGATCAATAAACACAAGGTCGCTCCCGTTCAGAATGGAATATTCGTTGTCCACCAACCCGAACGGCGGCGGGGGCAGCGTGCCATCGGGGTTCATCTTCACCCGGCGCGGGCCAAGCGCGCCGAGGTGCAGCCACACGGACGATGAACCTGGTCCGCCGTTGAAGCAAAATGTGACGGGCCGCGCGGCCACGTCCTTTTCGCCCTGCCGGGTGTAGGCAACATAAAAAACCGACGCTTGCGGAGTTCCGTCGGATTTGAGAATGGGCAACATTCCCGTTTCGGCCACATAGGTCACACGCTCACCGGCGATGGCGACGGTATTGGTGACAAAAACCGGTTTGTGGCTCGCGTCCGGAATGGTGGCGACCTCGGTTTTTGCCGCGGACGGCGTGTTGGTGCCGGCAGCGGACGGATTGGTTGGGGCGATGTCGGCGGCGCGGACGACCACCGCCAGCGCCGTCAGTGAAATCCAGATTGTTTTTTTCATTTCAAATTCCTGTTTGACGCCGTGGAAAATGCGCTTTCGCCCCAGGAAACGCAAGTTGTGTGTCGAACGAGTCACGGTTTTGTGAATTCCGTGAAAGTTGTGAACAACTTTTTTTAGAAATGCTTGTCATCGCCGGGAATCCGTGCAAGAACTTCCGGCGGCCAGGGATGGTGATTGTGTGTGGATGTCGAACAGAAGACGGCCCGGATTTTGGAAGCATGAAGAATACGCGTACAATAGGCGGAGCTGTACGGGAAAAGATTTTTTTAGAGATTCATCCCCGACAGGCGCGGCGGGCTTTTACCCTGATCGAATTGCTGGTTGTTATTGCCATCATCGCCATTCTCGCCTCACTGCTATTGCCCGCGCTGGCGGCAGCCAAAAAAAGGGCGCAACTCACCAATTGCATCTCCAACCTGCGGCAGTGGGGGCTTGGTCTTCAAGTTTATGCCGGTGACAGCGGCGATGCCATCCCGCGGGACGGAACGGACGCCAATGCGACATATATCACGTATGGTGCCACAAGTCCTCCCAACGCCGGGACACCGAACGATCCTTATGCCTGGTTCAACACGCTGCCACCGCTCGTGGGTGACAATTCATTGTCTTACTATTCCGCCCAGACGGGGCCATACCAAAAGCGATATCCTTTTCCCGCCAATGACATCGGGAAAATTTGGATATGCCCGAGCATCCAGGTGTCAGCCAGCGATAGTTTCATGAGCGGCGGCCAGTATGGGTTCTTCTGTTACATGATGAACATTGATCTGAAGCTTAACAGCAGCATCAAAAACGGGGTCATTGGCAACAGCTTCTCCTATCCGAACATGCCCAAGCTGAGCTCGCTGCGAAATCCCAGTGCCACCGTGCTGCTTACGGAGGCCACCTTCAGTCCCACGATTGATGTGACCACATGGGCAGGAACAAAGGTTCCGCCGACCCCGGCACAAAACGGCACTTTTCCAGCATCGCGATGGAATTACTTTAGCTGGCGCCATAACCGAAGTGGGACCCTGGTCTTTATAGACGGTCACGCGGCCAGTTTCCGCTGGGACTACGTCTACAACACGCATCCCGTGTCGGGTCATGATTCCCGCGAGGAACCGTACGATGGCGACATTTTCTGGAATCCCAATCGGTATGTGAACGGGTACTGAGGGGATGGATGATAATAATTTGTCACGCAGACGTTACTTGTAATTTTGCAAATTAATGTAAAATCAAAACCCAAACTAGAAAACTATGAAAACTAACCTAAAAATCTTCGGAAGCCTTTTCGTAATCTGTCTGCTGGGCGTCAGCACGCAGGCGACAATTCTTTTTCAGGACAACTTTAATTATCCCGACGGCATCTTGACGAACAGCACATGGGTGGCCGGGGCGGGCAACACCTTGAACTCCGCCATATCCGTGGCCGGCGGCACGGCGCAGATTGCCGGCAGCAGCACCAGCGACCAGCCGCGCGCGTATTTCACCAATGCGCCCGCCGGCATCCCATCCGCCCCCGGCGCGCCCAATTTCCCGAACACGACCTACTTTTTCCCAAGCAACTGTCCGGTCGCGGCTTTGTATTATAGTTTTACGATCAACGAAAATTCGCCCGCAACCGTCACCAACACCTATTTTGCCTATCTGACTGACACCAATTTCAATTACCGGTGCCGTCTGGTTGTTATCACGAACGCTCCGAATACCGGGAATTACCGCATCGGCGTCAGGGCCACCAGCACCACGCTCAGTTACAGCTTCCTCACCAACATGGTTCAACAGGATCTGTCGCCGGGTACGACTTATACAATTGTGGCCCGCTACATTCCCGGCAACGGGCTGTGCACCGTGTGGGTTAATCCAACTTCTGAAACCAACAATGCTTCCAGTGTCGTGGCCAACGACACCGTTTCCCCTTTGACGGGATATTTCACCGCCACAACCAACAATTGCACGGCTGGCATTGGATTGCGCAACGCCCTCGGCACCGGGCTGTTGAGCCTCAATAATCTCGTTGTGGCCACATCCTTTGGTGAGGTGCTGCCATCGAGCGTTGGCTCCAACCCTCCATTTATTGTCACCCAGCCACAGGACAATACGAATCTCTTTATCGGAAACAGCGTAACCAACGGCGTGGTGGCCGGGGGTGATACCTTGAGCTATCAGTGGTATTTCGTCAGCAACAGCGTGACAACTGTGATTTCCGGCGCCACGAACCCAAATCTCCCGCTAAACAATGTTCAGACCAATCAATCTGGATTCTATTATGTCGTTTTGACGAATGTCGCCGGGGTCGTCACTTCGCGCCAGGCCAATATCCTGATCAGCCCGGTTCCCGTCGCGCCGAGCATTACCAGCCCCGCCAGCCCGTATAGCCAGACAAACATTGTTGGCGACACGGTGAATTTTACGGTCACTGCTTCCGGCGTTCCGGCACCGGCTTATAATTGGTTTGTCGTCACCAATGGTGTGACCAATGCCGTGACCGGAGCGAACGTGACCGGTGCCAACACTCCCACGCTGACCATTACATCCGTGCTCACCAACCAGTCCGGCGCTTATTTTGCCACCGTCACCAATCTGGTTGGGAAAACCAACAGCCCGTTGATAACACTGGTGGTGAACCCGATTCCTTTTGTGACCATCGCCAGCTTGCACGCGATGGTGGACCCGACCACTTACGCGCCCACGAACACCACATCGCTATTCACCGTTCAAGGCATCGTGACCACGTGGACCAACATGACGACGAGCGGCAACAGCGAATTTTACATTCAAGACAATTCCGGCGGCATCGCTGTCTTTTGGTCCGGTGCGGCCTCCAGCACCAACCTGCCGCCGGCCGGCGCTTTGGTTCAAGTGACAGCGCCATTGGCCCAGTTTGATGGGTTGCTGGAATTGGAGCCGGTTTTCGGCACGCCGTTGAATCTCGTGGCCGTTCTCAGCACCAACAATCCGCTGCCCACGCCGCAGCCGCTGCCGTTTGACCCGAATGTACAAAACAATTATCCCGTGATGGAATCGTTGGTCGGCAGTTATTTTGTCGCATCCAATGTGATGCTGAATCTGAGCACGCCAACATTTGGAGCCAATGCCAATGACCCAACGACCAACCTGGCTTACCATGTACTTTCAGATACCAACGCCATTTACAATTACACCTTTACAAACGATGCCGGCCAGACCTTCATCTTGTTTTTAAATTCCCATACTGACATCCCCGGCCAAACCAAGCCGACCGGCCCGGTAACGATTTATGGCGTGTTGGGGCAGTTCGTCAACTCCAGCCCCTATGTTGGTGGCTATGAATTCACCCCGAGCAGGTTTGCGGACATCATCTCCTATTTCCACGCAACCAACGTGTTGAGCAACGTCAGCCATTGGGGCGATGCACTGACCAATACGTTTACCGAGAGCGCCCTGCGCCCCGGCGAAACCTTGACCACGTACGTGAGCGCCAGTGATGCCGCCGGCGGCAGCGTGACTCTGACGCCAGTCACCGATGGCCTGCCTGCCAGCGCGAGCTGGTCGAATGTGACGGGCGGACAAACTGCCACTGCCGTTTTCCACTTCAGCCCGCTGGCGGGTGACGCAGGCAGCAATTACGTTGTCACTTTGGCCGAGTCCTCAACCAGCGGCTTTGTCGGCACCAATTACTGGAATGTTTACGTCCCGACGCCGGCGGAGCAACAGATGGCCATCACCGAATTCCTGGCCAACCCGGCCACCAACACCAGCGCGCCGGACTTCAATCCTTTGAATCGTTTGACTGACACGATTGGCGTCAGCACGAACGATCAATTCATCGAAGTGGTCAACCTCTCCGATACACTTTTGGATTACGGCTGGGACATTGACGCTGGCAATCCCAGCGTCAACAAACTCTTTGATTCCAATGCTGGAAGCGGGACCACCGTGTCTCCTTCAAGTTCCGTGGTGATTTACGGTGGCGACACGGGTGAGTCGCCCAATTTGCCCGCGATAACGGCAACGAGCGGCAGCCTGCTGCTCCCGACCAGCGGAACCGGCGTGATTGTGCTAAGAAATCCAAACGGCTATGTCATTGACCGCGTTGTTTATTCCGGCGGCGACCTGAATGCCAACAGCTCGCTGTCGAGGTTCCCAACCATTAACAGCCCCTTTGTGCCGCAAGCCTACGTCAGCACCAATTTCACGACTGCCGGTCTGCAATACGACGGCAGCTTTTGGAGTTCAACGGCGCAAATTCCCACGGGCGTGAATAACGTCGTGATTGGCGTGGTCAACAATCAGGCTGTCCTCCAGTTCACCGCCGTCTCTGGCCAGGCCAGCACACTTTGGAGCGCCAGCAGTCTCACCAATTCATTTAAGGTGATTTACGGACAGCCTTTCTCCACTTCGGCGGGCGTGTTCTCCGTCACCAATCTGCCGCCCATTCAGTTCTACTTTATAACAACGCAGACAAACGGCGTTTTGCCCAATTAACCCAGGAATCATCATCGTCAGGCGCTCTGGTTTCGGCTGGAGCGCCTTTCGTCTGAAAACACAGCAAGCTTGAAGCGGGTGAAGATCATCATTCACCGATGATTTTCACCAGCACGCGCTTGCGGCGGCGACCGTCGAATTCACCGTAGAAAATCTGTTCCCACGGGCCGAGATCCAGCCTGCCCTTCGTAATGGCCACCACAACTTCGCGGCCCATGACCTGGCGTTTCAAATGCGCGTCGGCATTGTCCTCGCCGGTGCGGTTGTGCTGGTATTGAGAAACCGGCTCGTGCGGCGCCAGTTTTTCCAGCCACACATCATAATCGTGCAGCAATCCATCCTCGGCGTCGTTGATGTAAACGCTGGCGGTGATGTGCATGGCGTTGACGAGGCAAAGCCCTTCCAGCACGCCGCTTCTGCGGACAAGCTGTTCGACCTTGTCCGTGATGTTGAGGTAATCACGGCGATGCGGCGTTTCGAACCAGAGATGTTCGGTCAGGCTTTTCATGCGGATCAAACCGCCGCCGCGATGGCGTCGCCCATTTCACGCGTGCCGATCTTGCGGGCGCGGGATTCGCTGGGATTAAAAATGTCGCCGGTGCGGCAGCCCGCTTCAATGGCCCTGGTCACGGCGCTTTCAATTGCCGCCGCGGCTTCGTTCAAATTAAAGCTATGCCGAAGCATCAACGCGACGGACAGGATTTGGGCAATGGGATTTGCCAGATTTTTGCCGGCGATATCCGGGGCGGTGCCGCCGGCAGGTTCGTAAAAGCCAAAGGTGCTTTCGCCGCTGGTCACACCGAGGCTGGCGCTGGGCAGCATGCCGAGCGATCCCGCCAGTGCCGCCGCCTCGTCGCTCAAAATGTCGCCAAACATGTTTTCGCAAAGCATCACATCGAATTGCGTCGGCTTGAGCATGAGCTGCATGGAACCGTTGTCCACAAACATGTGTTCGAGCTTCACATCGGTGTACTGCTGGCCAATGCGCGTCACCACCTCGCGCCAAAGCACGCCATTTTCCAGCACATTGGCCTTGTCGATGCTCGTGACTTTCTTGTGGCGCAAACGCGCGGCCTTGAAAGCGACGTGCGCAATGCGCTCGATTTCCGGTGTCGTGTAAACCATCGTGTCAATCGCGCGGTGGCCACCGGGAATTTCCTCGGTCTTCTTGGGCTGGCCGAAATACATGCCGCCGGTCAACTCACGCACGACGAGGATGTCTATGCCGTCACCCTGCCGTTCCGGTCGCAGCGGACAGGCATGGGCCAGGGCCCTGGGCAGCCGCACCGGCCGCAGATTGGCAAACAACCCGAATTCCTTGCGGATGCGGAGCAGCGCGGCACGTTCCGGACGTTCCTCCTTTGGAATCGTCGGGTCGCGGTCCGGCAAACCAACCGACCCGAACAAAATGGCATCCGAACTCCGGCACAGCGCGAGCGTGGCCTCCGGCAGGGCCTTGCCGGACGCGTCAATGCCCGCCCAACCAACGGGCGCTTCGCTGATCTCAAGCTTGATTCCATATTTTTTTCCGGTCACGCGCAGGACCTTGATGGCCTCGCGCATGACCTCCGGGCCGATGCCGTCACCGGCCAAGGCTGCGATTTTGATCGTTTTCATGAGTCTGGAGCAGCGATGCTACGATTTTGACGCGCAGTGACAACGGAATTTTACGCACTCGACATTCGCCGATCACAATCCCAAATTCGGCGCGATGGTTTTGCCTTACAAAATCGCCACGTTGCTTTATTGCTTCAGCGAGCGGGACGAAGTGCTCCTGCTCGAACGGGCGCGGGAACCGAACCGCGGTTTTTGGAGCCCGTGCGGCGGCAAACTGAAAATGGACATTGGCGAATCGCCCTACACTTGCGCCTGCCGCGAAGCCGGGGAGGAACTCGGCGTCAAAATCCTCCCGCCGGACCTGCATCTGACCGGCATCGTCAGCGAACATGGTTATCAAGGCCGGACGCATTGGCTGATGTTTTTATTTGAAGTAAAGACGAGACTGAAATTATTGCCGCCCGCGCATTCCGAGGGCATGTTCAAATTTTTCCCGCGCGCGGCGCTGGCGGGCTTGAAAATTCCGCAAACCGACCGCGAAAAAATCTGGCCGTGGTTCTGGCAATTCCGCGGCGGTTTTTTCGCCGCGCACTGCCATTGTCATCCCGACGGGCGAAACGAGTGGACGCTGGAAGAATCCGTTTCAATCCGAAATCCGGAATTAAAAATCTGAAATCTCATGGAAGAACCCATCATTGATTTGCACAGTGATGATTATTTCATGCGCGACGCGCTGCTCCAGGCTGCCAGAGCCTTTGAAGCCGGGGAAGTGCCGGTCGGCGCGGTGATCGTGCATGAAGGCAGAATCATTGCGAGGGCGTCCAATCAGGTGGAATTGCTCAAAGACGCCACAGCCCACGCCGAGATGCTCGCGCTCACACAGGCGGAAGAAATCGTGGGCGACTGGCGGCTGACCGATTGCGTGCTTTACTCGACAAAGGAGCCGTGCCCGATGTGTGCCGGCGCAATAGTGCATACACGGGTGGCGCGGGTCGTTTTCGGCGCAAGCGATCCGAAGGGCGGCGCGGCGGGCAGCGCGATGAACCTGCTCCAGTGCCCGGCGTTGAATCACCGGTGTGAAATCACGGGCGGAGTGCGTGAGGCGGAATCCCGCGCATTGCTGCAAACTTTTTTCGCCCGGCAGCGGCACTTGAAAAAGTGAGAAACAACCGCCGGCGACTGCGGTTGGCGATTCCGGTTATTGACCTTTAACCGGATTTGTTCAGGCGGGCCTCCCTGCCCAAAAAAAATCAAGGCACCCTTGCGGATGCCTTGATTGCACAAAAGTTAAAGCCCAAACCGCCGTTTATTGCGGGAAGTCATACCACGGGTTTGGATAAGGGGTGCTGTTCGTCGCATTTATCATCGTGGACCACAAGCTGGCAGGCGTCGTCTGTATAACGCTCCCATCAGCCATGCCGAGGTTGCCGACCTTCAGGTGCAAATCGTTCCCCGACCATGCCCATATTTTTGTGGCCGGCCACTGCACGCCGCTGTTAAAAGATATATTGGGAGCATAAACGCCAATCAAGGAGGTGCTTCCTATGTTGCGGTCGCCATCCAAAATCATTTGGGGATATGTATCCGCAGCATCGCCACAAACGAAATAACTGATGCAGTTTGTGCCTTCAATGACATTACCGGGGGCGGCGACACCTAATTGCGGAAAGTTTGTGGCAGGCCCGCGTGAGCCGGCGGTGTCAGAAGTACACCATAGAAGCTTGGGCGTGCTCAATTCATTCGACATCACGCAAAAAACGTTGGTGATACCGGCGGCAGGCATGGCAGTCAAGCCTGATGCAACGCTGCAGATGTTTTCCAGCGCACCGCCCTTGACCGTGCTTACCGCCATGGGATAGCGGTCGCCGTTGTCACCTTCCCAAACTTTGAAGGCGACACCGATCTGGTGCAGGTTGTTCACGCAGTTGATGCGCTGTGCCTTGCGCTTGGCAGCGGCGAGCGCCGGCAGCAACATGGCCGCCAGAATGGCGATGATGGCGATCACGACGAGGAGTTCGATGAGCGTGAAGGCCCTTTTTTGTTTTAGGATGCTTTTCATAAGTTGACGGATTTGGTTTTTTCGTTCGACTGAGACAGTTGACAGGCTTCACTAAAAGCACGCTCGCTGTCCAACGTTCTGAGAAATCCTTAGCACTGCTGATGCCAATTGCTTTTTCTGAAAAAATCCCAATGAAAATGGCAAGCAGTTTTTTTTGAAGCGAATCACGCGTGAAATTTCCGCGCGTCTCGCGTGAAGCCCACGCGTTTTGAGGCGCGCAATTCGCGCCAAAGGTTATGAAAGATTTGCGGCATAACGAATAAAAGAGAGGCGTCCAAATTTTGAACGCCCCTCATGTGCCGGTTCCATTGCTTTGAGAGAAGGTCAGGAAGGCGGGCGGATTCTCAAGTTCGAGACCGGTTTTCACAACACCAAATCGCAAAATCTTGTTCACACGCCTTTCAATGCTTATTCACATTGTCACGCGGCGTCACCTTGACACGAGGGCAAGCATCGCAAACACTGCCCGACCCTATGGCCGAGCAAAAAGAAAACGTTTTGATGGAAAAAATCGTGTCGCTGTGCAAGCGGCGCGGGTTCATTTTTCAATCCTCTGAAATTTACGGCGGCATCAACGGCTTTTGGGATTACGGCCCGCTGGGCACCGAACTCAAGCGCAACGTCAAGGAACTCTGGTGGAACACCATGACCCGCCAGCGCGACGACGTGGCCGGCCTCGAAGCGACCATCATCATGTCGCCGCAAATCTGGAAAGCCAGCGGGCATGTGGACACGTTCGCGGATTTGATGCGTGAATGTCCGCTGACAAAAAAAAGAGTTCGCGCAGATCAAGTCGAACCGCAATCAGGGCAAGTTTATCGCTATTCAGGAGCTATTAAAACAATTACGAGCGATGAAGTCGCGCAACTCCGAGAATTAATTCCTACTCAACAAATAGTAAAATGGACTTCGGAGGAAGTAAAAAAACAATTTTGCCTAGAATTGACAGAATTCTTGAAACCGGGTTTGGCTTTTGAAAAATTTTCAGAGTTTTTATTGGGTTGGGCCGATCGGGACGCAAATATTAAAGAACAGATTAGTTCTTTTCCAATGATGCCGGGACAACGCTCTGATAAAACTTTCGCGGTTTTACTTTCTTCGGGAAAACCTGCTGAATCTGCCCGCAAAGTCGCAAAAGAATTTTACATTAAAATTTGCGGAGTTTTTAACCCTGAATTGATTGACGAAGAAGTCAGCAATGTTAAAAACTCAACTGATTTTCATCCCGAAAGTGGTGCTGAATTAACCGAGCCGCGTCCCTTCAACCTGATGTTCAAAACTTTTGTCGGGCCAATTGAAAGCGATGACAGCGTCGCGTATCTCCGCCCGGAAACCGCGCAGGCGATTTTCGCGCAGTTCAAAAATGTTTTGGAAACGTCGCGCCAGAAAGTGCCATTCGGCATTGCGCAGGTCGGCAAGGCGTTCCGCAACGAAGTCACGCCGCGCAATTTCACCTTCCGCTCGCGCGAGTTCGAGCAGATGGAACTGGAATTTTTCATCAAACCGGATGAAGTCATTGAGGCGATTCACGGCAGCGTGGCGACTGCTTCCGGCTCTCAACCCTCAACTCTCAACCCTCAACCAAACTGGGGCTGGGAAGCGTGGCACAAGTATTGGGTCGGGGAGCGCGTCGCATTTTACGAGGGCATCGGCCTGTCGCGCGCGACGCTGGAGGAATACTGGCAGAAGCCGGAAGAGCTGGCGCATTACGCCCGCGCCTGCGTGGACATTCTATTCAAGTTCCCGTTCGGCACACAGGAGCTTGAAGGCGTCGCCGCGCGCAGCGATTTCGATTTGAGCCAGCACGAACGTTTCTCCGGCAAACCGATGGGCGTTTTCGACGAGGAACTCCGCGCTGCCTGGGGCAAGCTTGACGACGCCAGAAAGGCCGCGCTGTCGAAGCGCTATCACGACGCACGGCTGAAATATCTCACGAAAATGGGCGTCGAGCAGGCAAAGGCGGAAAATGAAGCGAAGGAAGACGCCGATGGCCTGGCCAAGGGCCAATACATCCCGCACGTCATTGAACCTTCCGCGGGTGTGGACCGTCTAATCCTCGCCTTGATTTGCAACGCCTACAGCGAAGTCACCGAAACCGACGACAAGGGTAAAACCGGAACGCGCGTGATTTTGAAATTTCATCCGCGCGTCGCGCCCATCAAGGTGGCCGTGCTGCCGTTGCTCAAGAACAAGCCCGAACTGGTGAAGAAGGCCCTCGAAGTGCGCGAACTGCTGCGGCCGTGGATGAATGTGTTTTACGACGATGGCGGTTCGATTGGCCGCCGTTACGCGCGCCAGGACGAAGCCGGCACGCCGTTCTGCGCGACGATTGATTTCGACACGCTGGGCGAAAAACCTGAATTAAAGGACACCGTGACCATCCGGCATCGCGACGACGGCAGGCAGGAGCGTCTGGCGATTGGCGAATTGTTAAATTGGTTGCTGCCAAAAATCCGCTGATGACCGGGAACGCACAAACTCCGAAGAAGATCGCTCCGACGCTGTATTTCATCGTCGCGATCAAGCTGACCAAAGGCGTCGCGCTCCTGCTGCTGGCGCTGGGCGTCTTTTCGCTGGCGAACAAGGATTTGTCGGACACGTTTGACCAATTTCTGCGGTGGGTGCATCTCGACCCGGAGCGGAGTTTTTTTCAAGGCATCGGCGACTGGCTGGACACCATCACGCCGGCCAATGTGCGGGTGGTGGCGTCCGGCACGTTTCTCTCCGGATTGTTTCTGATTATCCTGGGTTTGGGACTGGCGTTCCGGGCAAAATGGGCAATCTGGCTGGCGATTGGCGAATCGGCGTTTTTCATCCCGATTGAAATATTTGAATTGGTGCGCCATCGCCGGCTTGACGCGGCGGGCCTGCCCCGGCCGGAATTGTTTCCCCATCCAAAAATTGGACTGGCTGTTGTGCTGGCGCTGAATGTTTTGATCGTCTGGTATCTGCTTAGAAACCGGAAACGGCTGTTCCGGCATCACCCTTGAGTTTCCCGCGTGACCGGGGCGCATTCCTGTGGCATCGTGATGGCGTGACAATTGCCGAAGCCATCCGTCTGCTCGAAAAATTCCGCGCCGGCGGCGTGGGCCGCGACAGGGTCTTGCAGGCGTTTCAGGCCGCGCCTGTGGCCGACATTGGTTTTGCGCAGGTGGATATCCATCGCGCGCTGCGCAAAGGCTTTCCCGAAGTCATTTTTGGAGGCGGCAAAACACCGGAGCAAGTCGTCAAGATCGCCGCGAAAATTCTGGCGTCCGATTCGCGCGTGCTCATCACGCGCATCACTGGCGCCCATGCGCGCGCGCTGCGCAAAAAATTCAAGCGCATCATTCACCACGAAACCGCCCGGTGCGTGACCATCGAAAAAAAACCGTTGCCCAAACGTCACGGGACCATCGGCGTCATTTGCGCCGGGACCAGTGATTTGCCCGTGGCCGAGGAAGCGGCGGTCACGGCGGAAATCATGGGGAACCGCGTCGAACGGATTTACGACGTCGGCGTGGCCGGGCTGCACCGGTTGCTGGCCAAATCGGAAAACCTCCGGCGCGCCAGCGTCCTGGTCGTTGTTGCCGGCATGGAAGGCGCGCTGCCCAGCGTGGTGGCGGGACTGGTTTCCGGACCGGTCATCGCCGTGCCGACGAGCGTGGGCTACGGCGCGAGCTTTGGCGGCATCGCGGCGCTGCTGGCGATGTTGAACAGTTGCGCCAGCGGCGTGACGGTCGTGAACATTGACAACGGCTTCGGCGCCGGTTACGCCGCCAGCCAGATCAACGCGTTGGCGGAAAAATGAAAACGCTTTATCTCGACCTTTTCAGCGGCATCAGCGGCGACATGTTTCTCGGCGCGTTGATTGATCTGGGCGTGGATGCCGTCAGGCTGGAGCGCGAGTTGAAAAAACTCAAGCTCGACGGCTATCATCTGCACGTCACGCGCAAACAAAAATCCGGCATTGCCGGCGTGAAGCTGGATGTCCATCTGACCGAAGCCCACGGACATCATCACGAGCACGACTCCCATGTTCGGAGTTCCGCCTTCAGGCGGCATGGACCAGCTAAAGCCGGAACTCCAAACAACCACGACCATCATCATCATGGCGAGAACCGGACGTTCACCCAAATCAAGAAACTCGTCGCGCAAAGCAAATTGTCGCCGTGGGTGAAGAAAAAATCGATCGCCGTTTTCGAGCGCATTGCGGAGGCCGAAGGCAAAATTCACGGCCTGCCGCCGGAGCGGGTGCATTTTCACGAAGTCGGCGCGGTGGATTCAATCGTGGACATTGTCGGCGCGTGCATCGCGGTCGAAATGCTCGGCAAACCGCGCGTGCTGTCATCGCCGGTGGTCGAAGGAGTCGGCTGGATTGATTGCGCGCACGGACGCTTTCCAGTTCCCGCGCCGGCAACGCTGGCGATTCTCGGGGCGCGCGGCATCGGCGTGACCCAATGCGAGGAGCCGCACGAACTGGTCACGCCCACCGGCGCGGCATTGCTGGCCGAGTTCGCCGAACGTTTTGGACCGATGCAGGGATTGATCGCCGAAAAAACCGGTTTTGGCATCGGCACGCGGGACCATCAAACGCGGCCAAACGTGATGCGTGCCGTGCTCGGCAAGCACTCAACCCTCAACCCTCAAGACTCAACTGCTTTGGATTGGGAAACGGACACCATCGCGGTGCTCGAAACCAATCTCGACGACAGCAGCGGGGAAATTCTGGGGCATTTTGCTGAAACCGCGCTGGCCGCGGGCGCATTGGATGTTTTTTTTACGCCGGTCCAGATGAAGAAAAGCCGGCCCGGCGTGGTGCTGACGGTTTTGTGCGCGGAGGCGGACGCGGATAAATTCAGCGAATTGATTTTGCGCGAAACGAGCGCGTTTGGCGTCCGGCGCACGTTTGCCGGGCGGCGGAAATTGCGGCGCGAGTTCACAACGGTCCAGACCCGGTTTGGCAAGGCGACGGTAAAACTTGGCAGGCTCGGCGGGAAAGTTGTTCACGCCACGCCCGAATTCGAGTCGTGCAAAAAGCTGGCGGCGCGGGCAAAGGTTCCGTTGAGACAAATATACGAAGCCGTCGTTAAAAACGCCAAAACCGGGCTGTAATGCTTTTTGAATTTACCATCAATTTTTACTTGCGCGCGCGGCCGGCAAGGCTTATAAATACACCAGAATTTGAACTGGCCGTGCCAGTTTGATTGATGCGAATACTTACAGTTATGACCCAACCGCCGAGGGTGTCTTGAGCCGCCCTTTTCCTTCACGTCATTCTTCGACTGATTCGTTTGTCCGGGTCAACGGAAAAATCCGTGCCCGGGAAGTCCGGGTCATTGGAGTGGACAACAAACAGCTCGGTGTCATTTCACTGAACGAGGCGCTGACCATGGCGCGCCAGCATGGCGTGGACCTGGTCGAAGTCGCCGCCACCGCCGTACCGCCGGTCTGCCGCCTGGTAAACCTGGGCAAGTTCCGCTACGAAAAGGCCAAAAAGGAAAAAGAGTCCAAAAAGAACCAGCACGCCTCCATCGTCAAGGAGGTCCAGCTCAGCCCGCGCATTGATCCGCATGACCTTGGCATCAAGACCCAGCACGCGATTAATTTTCTGTGCGAGGACATGAAGGTAAAGGTCGTGCTTAAATTCCGCGGGCGCGAAATGGCGCATCAGGAATTTGGCTTTCAGGTGGTGAACAAATTTCTTGCCGAGATCGCGCCTTACGGCCATCCCGATTTCAACCCGAAGCTCATCGGACGCGGCATCAACGTGATGATCAGCCCGCTGCCCCGCAACAAACGCGCAAAAAATCTGCACCAGCCCGTCGAAGGAAATCATCGGGCAGATGACAATGGAAATGATTCGTCTGTTTCTGCTCCCAAGCCAGCGCCCAAACCTCCAGCGAATCCTGCGGACGCTCTTAACAACAAGTCCTTCAACGGAATTGACCTCAGGCTGTAGCTGGACCCGATGCGTGTCCCAAGCTTGAACAAATCTTGGGAACCCGCAGTTTTCGCGCGCAGCGTTTGAATGCTCCCAAAAGTTGATCGCGTTCGACGCCTCAGCGGTAGCGGTACAGCGTCACGCGGACGATTCCCTTGAAACTCGGACCGAAAAGCGCGGGATGGTCCGCCACCACGTGGAGCCTCGGCAGCACCAGACCTGGCGTGGCGGTGTCATCACCGGCCAGCCGACGACCTGGAATCCAGCGGCCGTCCACAAAAACGCCTTCTTCCACGGTGGCCAGCCCGGCAAGCGGTGGTCCCGGCGTGTTGGGAGTAAAAGTGACGGTCACACCGTTGCCGGCGGCGTAAAATTTGTCCGGGCCTGTCGCAATGAAAATGGCCGCTGCGTTGGGAAAGGGCGGCTGCGGTTGCTGTGAACCCGGCAGAACCCGGGGCTTCAAATACGAGGCCTCCAGCGTGTAATCTCCCACCTGAATTTTCTGTGGCGGGTCGCTGGCCCCCAGCAGGACGGCGGACATCGTGCCGTTGCCCTGATGTTTTGAAATCATGGGCGACAATTGTTTGATCACGTCGTAACTGCTGGTCAATTCGATGTCGGGAGCCGCCGGCCGTTCGATGCCCATCGGCGAGAAACCAATCGCGTCATGGCGTCCGAAGGCGTAGAGCACCCGGGCTTCCAGTCCATTCGGCGGCAATCCCCGCGTCTCCGGTATGAACAGCGGGTTCCCGGACTGGGTGTAGCGCGCGCACATCATCGCGTAGTCGTAGTCGTAGATGTCGGGTGAGATCATGTCAATGTGCGGCGCCCCGGCCCGCCAGACGTCCAGCGTGTCGGGCATGGGGCTGCCGCTCTGTCCGTTGGCATGCTGATTGTCCTTCGCGAATCCGGGCACCCACGAATTGACGAACATCGGCAGCGGGTATTCAGCTTTGCCGGCATCAACCACCGAGCCAACGTAACGCGCAAAATTCCAAGCCATGAAAATTTCATCGGTCGCGGCTCCCTTGCCAAACACCTGTTCCCAAGTCCCGGAATTTTTGAATCCGTTCATTTCCCAGATTTGGCGCAACTCCGGAATCAGTTCATCCTTGTGCTGTTGCAGGTAGTCCATGAGTTCCTTGGGCACCGGCGCTTCGCAAGCCTTGGCGGCCAAAGGCGAGCGGTCACGGGAATCTGGCACTCCCATTTCATTTTCCACCTGAATCATGATGACCGTATGCTTCCGGCCATCCACGGCTTTGACGTGGCGCATCAGTGCGGCAAAGGCGCGGGCATCGGCGTCCCGGTTTGCCTCGCTGAACGGGTTGAGCACTTCGATGCTCCTGCCTGCTGCGTTTTGGACGCGCGGGAACCGCTCGAAATCCCGCTTCACCCAGTCCGGCGCGTAGGAGGACTGGCCGTTCTTCCAACTGGCAAACCACAACAGCACGAGGCGCAGGTTGTGTCTCCGCGCCTCCCGAATAACGCCATCGAGCACGCGGAAGTCAAACTTCCCTTCCTCGGGTTCGATCTGGGCCCAGGAAACCGCCGCCAAAACGCTGTTGAGTTTGCTGTCCACGAGTTTGGGCCAGACCGGCTTCATGTATTCGAGGCTGGTAGCGGTGTTGTTGCCCAGTTCTCCCGCCAGGACCAGAAACGGCTTGCCATCCACAATCATTTGGGTGGCAGCCCCCTGTTTCTGCAGGTGAGGAATTTCCGAAGGGGAGTTGGTCGAGACCGGACTGCTTTTTACCAGACTCGCAACCATGACGAACGCGCACGCGAGGGTGAAGAAAAACAGAGTTCGATGTTTCATGATGGAATTATCGGCGGTGGATTTGTTGAAAGTTGTGCCTTTCCAAGCCGGACAGGTCAAGTTATTGTCGCACAAGTGCTCCGGAGAACTGATAATGGAACTGGAATCGTTGTCATTGTATGCGCCCCGTCCGGTTATGGCTGACCGCTCCATATTCGCCTCGTTCTTGTCCGCTCTCGATTCCACCACCCTGCGCGGCTTTGTTTCCACCGCCTTGGCTGCCGTACTCGTTTTAAGCACCACAACGACGTTCGCGCAGGCAAAGGAGCAACCGATCCCACGCATCGTGAAAAAAGACGGGCGTTATGCCCTGTTTGTTGATGATGCGCCTTATTTCATTTTGGGTGCGCAGGTGAACAACTCGAGCGGCTGGCCGGAGATGCTCCCGAAGGTATGGCCAGCCATCGAATTCATGCACGCCAACACCGTCGAGATTCCGGTCTATTGGGAACAGTTCGAACCACGGCCGGGGCGGTTCGATTACAGCGTGGTTGACACCCTGCTGGCCCAAGCCCGCGAACATCAGTTGC
Organism: uncultured Verrucomicrobiae bacterium; assembly: GCA_963764175.1. Taxonomy (GTDB): domain Bacteria; phylum Verrucomicrobiota; class Verrucomicrobiia; order Limisphaerales; family UBA11358; genus UBA11358. Next base: position 137,688 of record CAVXRE010000006.1, read on the forward strand.
ACCTGGTCCTGCTTTGGTTCGCCACCTGGAAAAACGGAAGCCAGCATTACATGCCGGAATGGATGAAGCTGGACCCCGAACGTTACGCGCATGTGATTGATGAGCAGGGCCGGGCGTTGGACTCGCCATCGCCCTTCGCCGCCGCTTCGCTCGAAGAAGACACCCGTGCCTTTGCCGCCTTGATGAGTCATCTCAAGACGGCAGACCCGCAGCGCACCGTACTGATGGTGCAGGTTGAGAATGAACCCGGCACCGGCGGAAATATGCGCGATCATTCCCCAATCGCGCAGAAACTTTTCGACGGCCCGGTGCCGGCCGATGTTCTTAAGGCCATGCACGTCCAAATGAGCGGGCCGTCACCGAACTGGAAGGAAGCCTTCGGTCCGGATGCCGAGGTTTGTTTTCACAACTGGGCCGTGGCGAAATACATCGGGCAGGTTGCCGCCGCCGGCAAGGCGGCTTATCCGCTTCCTCTCTATGTCAACGCAGCGCCAGGAACGCAGCGCGGTGCGGCATTGCGGGATCCCGCCAGGCCGGGCGGCACGGCCAGCTACAAAGATGGCGGCCCTTCCGGCAATATTATTCCGATCTGGAAAGTTGCCGCGCCGGCGTTGGACATGATTTCACCTGATGACTACGCGACCGACGCCACCGGCTACGTAAAAATGCTCGATGTTTATCAACGCGATGACAATCCTCTGTTCGTGCCCGAGACTGGCGGCAGCCCGCGATTTTTCTTCTTTGCGCTGGGCCATCAAACCATCGGCTGGTCGCCCTTCGGCATGGACTTCACCCGAATCCACACCATTCCAGACGCCGCAAGGCCGGGCGATGAAGTCCTTCCGCCTTGGGCGCGAACGGGGACCAAGGAATTCGTCGCCCCCTTCGCGCCCGCTTATCAATTGATCCATCCAATGGCGCGTGAAATCGCCCGCTTGAATTTCTAAGGCAAGCTCCAGGCCGTGGCTGAGGAACAGGACAAGGTCACTCAAACGCTTTCGTTCGGAGCGTGGGACGCTGTCGTTTCCTATGGCGTCTGGTCGCGATACGGTCATCCGACGGGCAATCCCCAGCCGATGGGTGGCGCCTTGGTGGCTCAACTCAAGGACAACCAGTTTCTGGTGGCGGGATTCCATTGCCGCGTCGATTTCCAAACCATCACGCCGGACAAGCACCGGCAGTTTCTGCGCGTTGAAGAAGGGATTTACGAAAACGGCTCCTTTAAGTTTGTTCGCCTCCTGAACGGCGACCAGACGGATGGCGGACTGGACTTCAGTTCCGAACCGCTCGTGCTCCGCGTCTCCGTCGCAACCTACTGACCCATCCGGTTCAGACGCCGTCCAAATTCCGCAGTCACGTTTTCAGCGGCGTTACCGGTGCTGGGAGGCTCGCGGCGACGGTTCTGAAGTGGTTGCGGGTGATAGAGGACCGCGTGCCGTTCAGGATCTCAAAGAAGGGAATTTGTCGCGATCGGGTTCACCCCGCGCTCCAACCGCCCAACAATTCCGGGAAACGGCAGCTTTCGCACACGGCGTTTGAATGTTCGCAAAAGTCCCGGACAATTTGCAACAAACCCTGCTGCGCCGCCGCGCCTTGCAACGCGCGGCCCGGCGGGCCGCCCAGCAAACGCTGTCGCGCCAGTTTCAAGACCGAATTGTCCCCCGCAGGCAACCAGGCAAAATAGCGGTGTTCAATCATGCGCCGGAGTTTTTCATTTTTCCCTTCGGCGGCGCGCGTCCAAAACCACGGCAGAATCACATTCACCGCCAAATCCGTCACCCGGGCGGTGCCCAGCAATGGCTGGGGCTTTTTCAATCGCGCCGAGCGGAACGTCCAGTGCCACGACCAGAATTCATCGCGCCCGACCTGCAGAATTTCAAGCAATGAATCAACCAGCGTGTTGTCCGGCAGCTCCGCGGCGCACCAGTTTTCGAGTTTTGAAATCAAATTTCCCGACGCAAGCCAGTGCGCCGCCAATGCGAGCCGGCGTTGCGGATGATTGGCCGGGCGCAGCCCGTGAAATCTCCAGACCGCGCGGGGCAAAATGCAGTCACTGAATTCATCGCGCTCTCGCCACCAGCAATCCCAGACACGGCGCAAATAACCGTCCGTGCTCCTTTGAGCGCGAGTCAATTCGGCCGGCAGCAGGCCGCTGATGCCGAGCAGCCGCGCCTGCAGGACCAACGCCGAAGCCGCGTCACTCGACCAGCGGAGCCGTGATTCGGCGAGATTCTGCATCGGCCATGCGTTGTGTTTGTAGCCGAGCGCGCGGAACAAACCTTCCCACAATGCCTGCTCCCAGCCGACGTGCCGCGCGCGGGCGTGGAATTGCGCGGCCTTGGCTTGAAAACGAACGCGGGCGGCGGCGTGCAGGAGTTCAGCCGTCTGAGGCCCGTTCAACCCGCGCATCGTCGGGGAACACCGGCCGCGCAGATTTTCGGGCAGCTCGCGTGATGTTTCTGTTTCGAGCGACAAACCAAGTTCGGCGAGCGGCGCGTCCAGCCTGTCGCCCACGGCCAGCGTGGGTGGCGAAGGTTGGAGCTCAAATTTCTGCCGGCTCGTCACTCTGCCGGCCTGGCCCGGCAAAGCGCGGACTTCAGCATCATCCCAGATGACTTGTAAAATGACATTTTGAAAACTGGGGTTGCGGTCGTGACCATGCGCATGCCAGCCGCTTGCGCGCAAATCCACCTCCACATCGCCGGAACGCGGCGCATCGTCACCAATTTGAATCACCGCCCCGCGGAAGTCCGGCCCGCCTTCGGCGCTGGCGAAGCCGGGATGGAGAACCCGGACGGCCCTGTCATCCGTAGTCATGAGCTGGTCGCGGCGCAGGCGCTGATGCTGCCAGACGGCTTGCAGCAGGCGTTCGGGCGGCGAATCATTTTCGTCGCGCAGGACATTCGCCGCGCCGCAACGCAGGCGCCAGTCGGCGTAAAAATTTTCGGCCAGCGGGAGCACCGGCCATTGCTTTTGCGCCCGCCGTCCAGCAAAGTCAAGCCGCGGCGCGGAATTTTTGAACATGCCCAGCGCGGTTTTGCCTGTTTATAAGCAATATGGCGGATTTTTTTGTTGGCCGGGGCGGGAATTTTCTGACTAAACTCCATTCTGCGTGCAATGAACGGCGACACAATGATTGAAGTGAAGAACCTGACGAAACGCTATGCGGGACGCACGGCGGTGGCGGACATTTCGTTCACGGTGGCGCGCGGCGAAATCGTCGGCCTGCTCGGCCCGAATGGCGCGGGCAAGAGCACGACGATGCGGGTGCTGTCCTGTTTTCTGCCGGCGTCGAGCGGCACGGCGCGCGTGGCGGGCTATGACGTCTTTCATGAATCGGACGAGGTGCGCCGGCGCATCGGTTACATGCCGGAAAACAATCCGCTTTACCTCGAAATGCGCGTGCGGGAATACCTGAAATTTCGTGCGCGGCTCAAGGGCCTCGGCTGGCGGCGTTCGCGGGAGCGCGTCAACACGGTGATGGAACAATGCGGCCTGACGAGCGTGAGCCGCCGCATCATCGGCCAGCTTTCCAAGGGTTACCGGCAGCGCGTCGGCCTGGCGGATGCGCTGGTGCATGAACCGGAATTGATCATTCTGGATGAGCCGACGATTGGCCTCGACCCGCAACAGATCCGCTCGGTGCGGCTGTTGATCAAAAGCCTCGCGGAGAAACACACGGTGCTGATTTCGACGCATATTCTCCCCGAAGCGGAAATGACCTGCAACCGGATGCTCATCATGTATGACGGCAAAATTCTGGCCGCCGACACGCCGGACAACCTGCAGCGGCTGGTGGCCGGCAACAGCCAAATTGTCGCCGAAATTGCCGCATCCGCCGAGGAATTGCGCGAGCATCTGGCACAGTTGCCCCAGGTGGCGTATTTCGATGTCTCGGCGATGGACGGCACATTTCTGCGCTGCGCGATCACACCGCGCGATGGACTGGATCTCCGCCCGATGATCTGGTTGCTGGCGCGCGACCGCAACTGGCTCCTGCGTGAACTGACCCGCAGCCGTCATTCGCTCGAAGACATCTACGTGCAAATCACCAAGCCGAACGAGGAAGAGGAGGAAGGCTGATGCGAATTTTCGGGGTGCTGCTACGGCGCGAATTAACCGCATTTTTCCTCTCCGCGACGGGTTACATCATCATCGCGGCGGTGACGCTGTTGATCGGCCTGAGCTTCGTGGTGTTGATCACCAATCTTGGAACCGATCCGTCGCCGATGCCGGTGACGGAGATGTTTTACCGCACCTATTTTTTCTGGCTGATTGTGCTGCTGGCCGCGCCGGTGATCACAATGCGGTTGTTCGCGCTGGAAAAATCCAGCGGCACGTTTGAAACGCTGATGACGGCGCCGGTGGACGATGTTCAAGTTGTGGCGGCAAAATTCACGGCCGCGATCATCTTTTACACCGTGATGTGGCTGCCAATGGCGGCGTGCCTGTTCATCGTGCGGCATTTCACGAGCCAGACCAGCGCGCTGGACGGCGGCACCATCGGCGGAATGTATCTGGGCACCTTTCTGGTCGGCTGCCTGTTCCTGTCTTTGGGCTGCTTTGCCTCCGCCATCTCGCGCAGCCAGATGGCGGCAGCCATGATCAGTTTTGTGCTGGGCGTGAGCCTGTTCGCCCTCGGTTTTCTTGCCGAGGCGGTTCCCGTGGTGGCGCAATGGCAGACGCAGGTTTTGTCGTATTTCGGCTTGTTCGAACAGATGCACGATTTCGCCCGCGGCGTGGTGGACACGCGCGCGGTGATTTTTTACATCAGCCTCACGCTGTTTTTTTTGTTCCTGACCTTGCGCGCGGTGGAAAGCCGACGCTGGAGATAAAATGCCGCCCCAAACTCCAAACCGTCCAAGCTTCTCGCCGCGTCACCGGTGGAAAATCGGTTTTGACGCGGTGGTGCGCACGGCCCTGGTGATCGCGGTGGTGGTGATGTTAAATTATCTCGGCGCGCAATTTTCCCACCGTTTTTACCTGAGTCCGCAGACGCGCATTGAACTCTCCTCGCGCACCGTGAGCGTGCTCCATTCGCTGACAAACCAGGTGGCCGTGACGCTTTACTACGACCGGCAGGACGATTTTTACCCGGACATCGTTGCACTGCTTGACGAGTATCGTTCGGTCAACCCGAAAGTTTCCGTCCGCACGGTGGATTACGTTCGGGATGCCGGCGAGGCCGAAAAGGTCAAGGAACAATACAAACTGGATTCGGCGACGGACAAGAACCTCGTCATTTTTGATTGCGACGGCCGCATCAAAATCGCCAACGGTGACGCGCTGACGCAGTTCAAACTCGAAGAAATTCCGCCCAAGAATTCGGCACAGCGGCAGCTTGAATTCGAGCGCAAGCCCGTCGCGTTCCGCGGTGAAGAAATGTTCACCGGGATGCTGCTCGCTCTTGAAAATTCACATCCGCTCAAGGCGTATTTTCTGCAGGGCCACGGCGAGCCGTCGCTCTCCGACGACGGCAATTTTGGCTTTCTGAAATTTGCCTCCACGCTGGCCCAAAACTACATCGCGGTGACAAATCTTGAATTGCTCGGTGACAGCACCATCCCGATGGATTGCAACCTGCTTGTCATCGCCGCGCCCACGACGCCGCTGTCCGGCCTTGAACTGCAAAAGGTTGATCAGTACCTGACGCAAGGCGGACGGCTGCTGGCGCTCTTCAATTATGCCTCCATCAGGCAGCCGACCGGACTCGAACCCATTTTGCAGCGATGGGGCGTCAACGTCGCCTACGACTACGTGAAGGATCCGGACAGCACCATCACCGGCCAGGATGTCATCGTCCGCAAATTCGGCCAGCACCCCGTTGTCAGCGCGCTGGGGCAGCTTTCGTTGCAAATGATCCTGCCCCGGCCCATCGTCCGGGTGGACATGCAGAACCCGCCCGCCAGTGCGCCGCAAGTGGATGAACTCGCCTTTTCCAGCCCGGGTTCGACACTCGCGGGCGACACGGCGGAGCCGCCACACAGTTATCCTCTCATGGCTGCCGTCGAACAGAAATCCGTTGCCGGGGTTGTCAACCCGCGCGGCAACACACGCATCATCGTGACTGGCGACTCCATTTTTCTCGGCAATCATTACATCGAAGGGGGCGAAAGCGGCGCCAACCGCGACTTCCTGAGTGCCGCCGTCAACTGGCTGCTCGACCGGCCTTCGCTCCTGCAGGGAATCGGCCCGCGGCCCGTGATGGAATTCCGCCTGCTGATGACACAGGACCAGCGCCGCGAAGTGCGCTGGCTGCTGCTTGGTGCCCTGCCGGGCGCGGTATTGCTGTTTGGCGGACTGGTCTGGCTGGTGCGAAGAAAATAATGAACTCGAAAACCACTGGAATCTGGTTCGTGATTGCCGCGGCCTTGTTCGCGTTCATTTTGTTTTGGGAACACCACCTGCATGGGCCGGGGGCCAATCCAAACATCCTCCCTGAATTAAGGCCGCCCGCCGTCACGAGCATTGAAATCTTCCCGGCGGGCGCTCTGGAAATCTGCGCCATCCACACCAACGGCAGCTGGCAATTGACCAAGCCCATCGTTTATCCCGCGCAGACCACCGCCATCGAGACACTACTGGACACCCTCGAAAAGCTCGCGCCTGCGACCAAGATCAGTGCGGCGGAATTGCGCGAACACCGGGCCACGGAGACGGAATTCGGTTTTGATAATCCGCAATTTTCCATCGCCGTCGACGCGGGCGACCATGGCTGGCAGCTCAAGGTCGGCAACAAAACCGCCCCCGGCGACCAGGTTTTTCTGCGCGTGGTCGGCACCGACGGCGCTTTCGTGACCGATGCCGGCTGGCTTGGATCCATTCCGCGTTCGGCCAACGACTGGCGCGACACCGCGCTCGTGGACACCGGCAAGGACTGCGATCGCATCGTGCTGACCAACGGCACGAAAGCCATCGAACTCCAGCGTGACGCGACCAATCATCTTTGGCGCGTGTTCCGGCCTTTGCAGGCGCGCGCCGACAGCGAAAGCATCGCCGAAGCCCTGCAAAAGCTTTACACCGCGCATGTCTCGCAATTCGTCAATGACGACACGAATGCGGATTTGACCGCCTTCGGCCTGCAACCCGCCGACCTTGATTTGTGGCTCGACCGCGGCTCGAATTTTGTTTCCGCCATTCACATCGGGAAAAGCCCGACGAATGATTCAACGCAGGTGTTCGCCAGGCGCGAGGGCTGGGACGCGATTATGACCACGGCCCGGGAGCCGTTGTCGTTCTGGCGTGGCGCGGTGAACGATTTCCGCGATCCGCACCTGCTCGAACTGACCGCGCCGGTCGCCGAAATCGAGGTGCGCGGCCCGAACAGTTTCACCCTCCAACGGCAGGGTTCGAATGATTGGACGGTTGCCGGTGAAAAATTCCGCGCAGACGCGGACAACGCACAGCAATTCATCAAGCTCCTGGCCGGATTCCGGGTCGCTGAATTCGTCAAAGACGTCGTGACTCCGCCGGATTTGCAGGCGTACGGACTGGCGGCGCCCGCGCGCCAGATCACTTTGCGCTCGGTGGCCGGCGACACCAACTCCGTCATTGCGCAATTGCTGTTTGGCGCGATGCAAACAAACGAAATTTTCGTCAGGTGCGCTGACGAGGACTTTATCTACGGCCTGTCGCTGGCGGATTTCAACCGGCTGCCGGAATACGGCTGGGAATTTCGCGACCGGCACATCTGGGATTTTGACGGGACCAATGTTGCCACCATCACACTGCATCAAAACGGCAAAACGCGGCAAATGGTCCGCAACGGGGTGAATCTATGGTCGCTGGCGCCCGGCTCACAAGGCATCATCAACCCGCCGGCAATCGAGGAAACCGCGTACCGGCTGGGCAAATTGACCGCCGCCGGCTGGGTGGGCCGCAATATCGCCGAACCAGAAAAATATGGCCTCAACACCAACAGCTTGGAGATCACTGTCGAACTCAAGAACGGCGAGAAGGACACTGTGGACTTTGGCGTCGAGATTCCTTCCGCGCAAACGGCGCTGGCCGCCGTCACGCTTGACGGCGAACGCTGGGCGTTTGTTTTTCCGCCAGTGCTTTACCAGTTCGTCTTGAGTTATCTGACCATTCCGGCGAACGTTCCGTAATGCGTTTCAATTCCGGCTTCTGGCGGAAATGCCGCATCGGCTTCCGCTGGTTTCGCATCGCCACATTGCTGGCGGTGCTCGCGGTGATTTGCGCCTTCATCTGGTTCAACCGCGTCGGCCTGCCGGATTTCTTGAAACGGCCGCTCGTTGAAAAATTGCGCGCGCGCGGCGTCGAACTGGAATTCACCCGCCTGCGATTTCATTTCGTGCGCGGGCTCGTCGCCGAAAACGTCCGCCTCGGCCACGCCTCGACGCCTGACAGCCCGACGCTGTCGCTGGCCGAAGTGCAGTTGGAGCTGGATCACCGCGCGATGCTGCACCGGCGGCTGCAAATCAACGGACTGGTTTTGCGTGATGGAAGGCTCGTCTGGCCGCTCACATCCACCAACCGGCTCACGGTCGACCACATCCAGACCGATTTGCGGTTTCAGACGGATGACACCTGGTCGCTTGACCACTTTCAAGCCGTCTTCGCCGGCGTAAAATTTTCGCTGGCCGCCGAAATCGCCCATGCGCCCGAAATCCGCCATTGGAAAACATTCCTCGGCGGGAAAAACGGCGGCTGGGCAAAACAGTCGTTGCAAAAGTTTTCCGACACACTCGACCAGATCCATTTTGAGGGCGCGCCACAATTAAGCCTCCTTGTCAAGGGCGACGCCCGTGACATCCGTTCATTTGTCGTCCGCCTCAACGTCAACGCGCCTGCGGTGCAAACGCCGTGGGGTGGCGCTCGCGACATGCAGCTGGCCGCCAATCTGACGGCTCCCGCCGGAGTGCCCGCCAATCCTGATCCGACGTGGGCGTGGTGGACAAACCTGCAGCCTTACCGGCTGGCCTGGACGATGCAACTCACCCAGTTGCAGTCTGAAAAGTTGAATGCGGACTCGGTCGTCTGCAGCGGACTCTGGCAGGCGCCGGAACTGGCCATCACCAACCTGTCCGCCGGGCTTGGTGGCGGGCATCTCGACGCGCAGGCCTGGTTGAATGTCGCCACGCGCGAGTTCACGTTCACCAATTCTTCAAGTTTTGACGTTCACGCGGTCGCCGCCATTCTGACGGAGAAAACGCGCGAACGGCTCGCCGAATTTTCGTGGACGCAGCCGCCCTTGTTGCGGGCGGGCGGTTCGCTGATTTTGCCCCCGTGGACAAACCGCCAACCGGAATGGCGTGGCGAAGTGCAGCCGACAATCCGTTTGGACGGCGAACTGGCTTTCACCAACGGCACGGCCTTCGGCGCAAAGATTGATTCAGCCTCAACTCATTTTGGCTATTCGAATCTGGTGTGGCGGCTCCCCGATCTGGCGATCGCGCAGGCAAAAACCCGGCTGGAACTGGAAGGCGGAGAGGATGATGCGACCAAAAATTATCGCTGGCACATTCGCGGCGCCTTCGACCCGGAAACTCTTCGCCCGTTTTTGACGGCGAGCAATGCCGCTCGCGGCATGAGCCATTTCACCTCCACCGGACCGGCAACCCTGGATTTGGAAGTGCGCGGGCGCTTGTATGATTATGACAGCATCAATGCGACCGGGCGGGCGGCGCTGACGAATTTCACGGTTCGCGGCCAGGCGGCGGACAGCGTCGCCAGTGAGTTCCAATATTCGAACCGCGTCGTGGAATTTTTCAACCCGCATTTGTCGCGCGCCGGCGGAACACAGGCGTTGACCGCCGACAAAATCACGCTGGATTTGAACGCCCAGCGGATCTGGTTCGTGAATGGTTTCGGCAACGCCGACCCGGGGGCGGTGGCGCGCGCCATCGGCCCAAAAACAGGCCGCGTGCTGGCACCGTACCAATTTATGGAGCCGCCGACCGTCCGCGTGAGCGGCTGCGTGCCCCTGCGCGGCACGGACGACGCGGATTTGAGCTTCGACATCATCAAAGGCGCGCCGTTTCAGTGGTTGAAGCTGAAGACGCCGTTCATCGCGGGCACGGTTCATTGGCGCGGGCAGACGCTGATTTTGACGAACGTGGCCGTGGCCCTTTACGGCGGCAGCGGGAAGGGTTTTGCCAATTTCGATTTTCACGCGCCGCATGAGGGCGCGGATTACCAATTTGTCGTCGATGTGACAAACGTGAACCTGCATCTGCTGGCGGCGGATTTGTTGCCGTCCACAAATCATCTGGAAGGCACGCTGAACGGACAGCTCGTCGTCACGCGCGCCGATTCGCGGGACTGGCGGACATGGGACGGTTTCGGCCATGCCAGCCTGCGTGACGGGTTGCTCAGGGACATTCCGGTTTTTGGCGTCCTGTCGCCGGTGTTGAACACCGTCTCGCCCGGCCTGGGCAACTGGCGTGCGACGGAGGCCTCCACGAGATTTACAATCACCAACGGCGTGATTAATTCCGACTCGCTGGAAATCCGCTCGACGATGATGCGGCTGCAATACGCCGGCACGTTGGATTTGAGGGAGAATGTGAACGCACTCGCCACCGCGCAACTGCTTCGTGACACCTGGGTGGTCGGGCCGCTGGTGAGCACGGCGCTGTGGCCGGTGAGCAAGTTGTTCGAGTTTCACGTCACCGGCACGCTGAAAAATCCGAAAAGTGACCCGGTTTATGTCCCCAAATTTCTGCTGATGCCGCTGCACCCGATCCGGAGTTTGGAGGAAATGTTCCCCGCCGACGACTTTCTCTCCAGTCCGCCGCCGGACAAATGATGCTGATTCCCGCTGACAATCGGCGCAATCTTTCCGGCCTGTGTCATGGAAAAACCGCCCGGTAAAAGCGCCAGGGATAATTTGTGGCCAGCAAATCAGTGAACTGTATCGTGCCGTCCGAGCCTGCCGTGTTGGTCAATAACGGCTGCCAGCTCGACAGATTGGTAGAGGCTTCAATCAGCCAGGTGGTGTTCGAGAAAGTGTCAAACGAGAGCTGAAAGCCGTTGGTGTTGGAGATCCTCAATACTGGCGGGTCCGGCAGGGTGATGACCGTGAAATTGTTGGTGGCCCCCAGCAATGTGCTGTTGTCCGTTGCGAAAATGAAAATGGTGTTCGTGGCGGGCACCACCGAAGGCGCGGCATTTGTCCATGTCAACACGCCGTTGGTTGAATTGATGAAGACATTTTTGGGGGCGGAAACAATTCCGAATGTAAACGTGGTATTTGGCAAAACGCTGTTGGCATAATTGGTGACGACAAGAGTTTGCCCGGCATAGATTATCTGCGTTGGCGGAACCAACAAAACCGGCGGCGGTGTCGGTGAGACTAGGACAGAAAAACTGGCAATTGCGCTCAACGGGGGCGTGTTGTTGTCTGTCACCTGGACGGAAATCGAGTCATAGCTGGGCGCCTGCGCCTCGGTGGGCGTCCACGTCAATACGCCGCTGGCTGGATTGATCGAAACACCCGCCGGGGCGGAAACGATTCCGAATGTAAACGTGCAGTTTGGAAAGACGCTGTTGGTGGCGTAATTGGTGACGACCAGCGTCTGGCGGGCGTAAATCGCCTGCGTTGGCGGAACCGTCAAAACCGGCGGCGGTGGATTCGATACTACAATTACAAAACTGTTGGTTGCGCTGAGTTGCAATACATTGTCCACCACCGCGATGACATTCGTATAGGTTCCAGCCGGTTGCGCGGTGGTGGTTTCCCAGGTCAAAACGCCGGTGTTTGCATCCAAGCTAACGCCCGGCAGATAAGGAGGCAACAGTCCAAATGTAAACGTGTCGTTCTGGAAAAAGTTGTTGGTGGCGTAATTGGTGACGACGAGCGTCTGGCCGGCATAAATAGTCTGCGTCGGTGGAACCATCAAAACCGGCACCCACGGATTCGTTACTACGACCACAAAACTGTTGGTTGTGCTGAGTGGTGGAGAGTTGTTGTCCGTGACCATGATGACATTTGTATAGCTCCCCGCTGGTTGCGACATGGTTGTCGCCCAGGTCAAAACACCGGTGTTTGTGTCCAGGTTGACGCCCGTTGGACCGGAGACCAGCGCAAATGCCGGCGTGCCGTTGGTTGGAAGGAGAACGGCGTAATTGGTGACGACCAGTGTCTGCCCGGCATAAATTGTCTGCGTTCCGGGCACCGTCAAAACTGGCGGCTCCACCAGCGAAATGTCATCCAGATACCAGCCAGGGGCGGTGCCTGAGCTTAAAGAACCAAAATGAAATGCCGCTTGCACCGTCTGGCCCGCATAAGCGCTCAAATCCAGGGAAACGTTGGTCCATGAGCCGCCGGTGTTGCCGTTTTGATAAGCTGGTGAAATCTGATTCCAAGTGTTGCCACCATCGGTGCTGATTTCAACAAAGCCCAGCGCATTGTTGAAATTATACCAGTGCCAGAAGTGCAAGGCAGGGCTGTTCGAAGGAACGGCAAACGGCGGACTGATCAATCTTGAATCCACGTTGTTCACGTAGTTGCCCGCCAAAATGGTCGCCGCGCAGTTGGTGCCGGTGTGCGCGGCATTCGGCCCGCTCGCCGGCTTGCCAACTTCCCAAGTCCCCATCTCCACCGCCCAATCACCCTCACCGGATTCAAAACTTTCCGGATCATTGAAAACCGGGGCGCCAGTGACCACGGCGACATCATCCACGTACCAGCCCAGGCCATTGCCGCAGCAGAGACCGGTAAAATGAAAAGCAATTTGCACGCTCTGTCCGGCAAAGGCGCTCAAATCAATGGATGGACGCGACCAGACACCGCCGCTGGTGGTGGTGTTGGCATTGGGATAGGTTGGTGAAATCTGATTCCAACTGCCGCCGTTGTTGGTGCTGATTTCAACAAAGCCATATGCATTCGCAAAATTGAACCAGTGCCAGAAACGCAAACGGGGATATTGACTGGCGGCGGGAACGATCAAGGAAGTCGCCCCATTGTAATTCGTGCAGACGAGCCGGGAGTCATTGTAGGCATAATTTTGAGTCGAGGCGCAGTTGGTGCCGGAATGGGTGCGGAAACCGGCGGCATTGGTTGCGGGACCGGCGGTCGGCGAACCAATGCGCCACGTGCTGTTGGTGGTCCAGCGGCTGGGAACGTTGGTTTCAAAACCATCCGACCAAAAGACGGTCTCCGCGCGAACATTGCCCGCCACCAGCAAAAGCATCGCGCCCAGATAAAAATATTTGTTTCCGGAACAGTTCATATTTTTGCACCACATAACGCGCGGGTCATTGCGGATTGAGCGGCGCGACGGTGTTGGTGTTCAACGGCGTGACTGGCGGCGGAGCATTGAAAAAGCCGTCGCTCTGGTTTTGGGGCGTGGACGAGTCTGTTGGCTGCGTGCCATAGAATCCGTCGTCGTAACCTTTGTCCTTGGCGCGCTTTTCCTCCAGCTTCCGCTGGTTTTCGACCAATCTGCGTTCATCGGCGGTATCTTCGGCGGCGGCGGCCGAAATGCCTGGCAGCCGCTGCTCCTCCCTGGTGGTGTTCAAAGCGGCGATTTCAGGCGTCTTCAAAACGGTCGGACGCATGAGAACGATCAGTTCCTGACGGTCCTTCGTGTCGCTACGCTGGGTGAACAAGTTCCCGAGGATGGGGATGCTCGACAAAAACGGCACGCCGGATTTGCTCGTGGATTTGTCCGAGCGAATGAATCCACCGAGGATGATTGTGTCACGGTCCCGGACGGCGATTTCGGACGACAGCGTGCGCTTGTCCGTGTTTGGCACTTGATTGCCATCAATGCTGGTGTATCCGCTGATGTCATCAATTTCCTGATTGATATCCATCACGACCAGGCCGTCGGGATTGATGAACGGTGTGACGTCCAGTTCGACACCGACTGACAACTGGGAATAGGAAGAATTATTGCCATAGGTGGTGTCGTAAGTGGTGTTGTTGACATAAGGCACGGTGCTGCCGACAAAGAATTGCGCGGGCTTGGCCTGTGAAGTCTGGATGCGCGGACGCTGTATGACCGTCGCCGTGCTGTCGGATTCAAGCGCCTGCATCGCCACATCCCAAGTCGGTCCGATGCTGCCGAAATAACTGAGGCCGCTGCCAAGATTGTTGCCAAAAATCGCGTTCGTGCCGGCGGAGGAAGTTATCGAACTGGTGATGCTGGAAATCACGGAGTTTGTGCCAATGGTGGTATAATTCGTCGTCAAGGTCTGAAGAAAATGCATGAACGACTGGCCGTTGTTCACGCCGCCGCCTCCAAGAACATTGCCACCCAAAGACGCCGGATTCTGCGCCGCTGAAACGCCGAAGTTAAAAGTATGGCCCAGCGACACGTCCATGATGACCGCCTCAATGAGCACCTGGGAAAGCAACACGTCCAGCTTGCTGATAATGCCCTTGATCGTGGCCATGTCCTCCCGCGTGGCAAAAACCAGCAACGCATTGGATCGCTGGTCGGCAATGATTTTGGTCTGGCCAAATAGCTGGATCTGGCCCTGCTGGTCGCCGCTGCCGCCCCCGGTGCGGTTGATGATGGACTGCAACCGCTGTTGAAAAGAGGTTCCCGTCGTCGGGGCGCCGCCGGAATTTCCCTGAGTGCCAAATGACCGCGATTGATTGGCGCTGCCGCCCTGATAGTTGCCACCCGCGCCCGACGTGCCGTTGAGTCGTGATATGCCGCTGATGGGCGGGGCTGCGGTCGAACCGCCTACGCTCACACTGGCGCCGCCGCTGCCGCCGAGGTTGCTCAAGGCGTTGGCGATGTCATCCGCCAATGCGTATTTGATGGGGATGACTTCTGAGATGTATTCCGCCGGCACGCTCACGTCAATCTGGTCAATCATTTCCAGCATCCGCTTCACGTTCTCGGCGTAGTCGCGGAGGACAAGGATGCCGTTGCTGTCAATTGCAAAGACGGAATTCGGCAGCTTGCCAAAAGGCTGGATGATTTGAGCCATCACGCTCGGCTTGACGTATTTCAACTGCACGATGTGCGTCACGTAGGACCCCAACTCCGGCAAATTGGTCGCGGCCGAATAATCCAACGGCGCGGCCGCGGTGTTCGCGTCGCCCGACGGCAGCGCCTTCACAAACTTATCGCCAACGTTGATGAGCGAGATGCCGTTAAGCGCCAGCACCGCCTGCAACGCTTGAATCGCCTCGGTCCGGGTCAACAGCGACTGGGTGTGGAGCACAATGGACGCCTGCGGCAGTCCTGCGCGCAAAACCGTGCGCCCGACCAGATCCGCGTAAAGGTCCAGCACCTGATTTACGTCCACTCCCTGAAAATTGTAATTGTAAGCGGGAACTTCGGCTCCCGCCGATGCGCCTGCGACCGGGGCGGGTGCCGCGCTGTTGTACGGCGTTGCGGCGGCGGGAGGCGCAATGGGGGTCATCTGATTTGCCGGTCCCGCCGGAGTTCTCGGAGCCGCCGGGGTTGTCGGACCGGACTGCACGGGCGAACCGGGAAACGGCGCCGGCACCAAGACGCCGTTGGTTCCCATCCGGTATTGTGGCATGGGGTGCTGTCGCGGCGCAAAGTTGGTGATCGTCGGCGGCGGCATTTGCGCCCAAAGATCTAAGCCGGTCAGAAATAAAATCAGGGCGATCGTGGTCGTTTTCATTTTGCTGTGGCGGTTGGGGATTTCGAATTGACCGGGACGGCTGGATTCTTTTGATAGCTGGCGACGAGCTTGATGTTCGCGGTCAGATGCTGATGCGCGCCATCGGGCTGAAGCTCCAAGTCGCGCACGCGGATCATCGAAACGCCGGAGCCGAGTTTGTAAAGAAAGTCCACCAGCTGATCATCCGTGGCGGTGACGTTGATGTTTTGAATCTGCTCGACGAAAAAGGCGTCGTTCGTGCGCGTCAACTGCCGCGAGGTATTGACGATGCCGACGCCGCTTTGTGCGGATTGCGCCTGGATGGCGCGGGTGAAATTAATGGCCTGGTCTTCCGGCGCGACAGATTCGCCCTGGCTTTCAAAGGCTTTCACCTTCGCCTGATAATCGGAAATTTGCGCCGCGGTCGCCTGATAAAGACTCAGTTTTTTTTGCGCATCGTTGAGCTCGCGCCGCAAATTGCTCCAGTCCGAAAAATGCGGCCAGACCTTCCACCAGTTCAGCACGATTATCAAAACAACGATCCCGCCGACCGCCAGCCGGCGCTCCAACGGGCGCAGTTGTGAAAAATACTTCTTAATCATGCTCCTCCTCCGTGCGCTGCAATTCCAGGCCGAAGTTCCAGGTCACCTTGTTGCCGGCGGTTCGATAGGTCAGTTGCTCGTTGCTGTTAGGATCCGGGTTGAACATGGGCTGGTCGTTCAGTTTTGTCTTTCGCACGCTGTCATAAAAACCACCCTTCTCGGTTATCAGGTCAATCTGGCCCGAATCGCAGGTCCCGTTAAGTGAAAGCTTGCTCCCGTCGGCAAAGCTGAACCGTTGCAACGAGATGCCTTCGGGTAACTGCTCCGCGATCACTTTCCAGCAGTCCAATGCGGCGTATTTCAGCTCCTGCCGTTCCTTGAGTACGCCGTACCGCGCCTTGAGCTGGATCGCTTTCGTGTAATCGCCGCTGATGTCCGCGACTTTCTGCTCGACCTTGTGCGTCTGCATGGCCAAAAGTCCGGTCGCACAAAAGTAAATCACGACGCCTATCGCATACAAAATTCCCGCCGCCCCGAGGCCGCGCAGCCACAAACGGTCAACAAATTGCTGGTGATAGCGCGTGGAAAACTCCGCCGTCAGAAGATTCACGCGCCCGCTGGCGGCAGCGGCCCGCCGTGCCGTGCGCGCGGCCAGTTCCGCCGGCGGCAACGGCTGTGAAACCCGCACCGGCTCGCCCAGGGCTTCACGCAGCGCATTTTCCCATTCAGCGGCGTTGACCGGGTCCGCCACCAGATGCCATTTCGGCGGCGCGGCCAGCCAGCCCTCCAATTCCCCGGACCAGGCCAGCAGGGCGAGTTGTTTTTTCAATTCCGCCGCGCGGTTGCCGGACGGCGGCAGTGCGACAAAACTCAGGTTCCGCAGCGCGCCACCACTCCACCACGCCACCAGGGCCGCATTCTGGCCGCCGAGCAACAGCGGGTAAATCCACGTGTTCGCCTCCGCGGCACTCTGGCCCGACGATCCGTCCATTTCCAGCTGGTCCAGGAACGGCGCCTCAAGCCGGTCGGCCAGAAACCCCTGGCCTTCCAGTCTGCCAAGAAATTCCTCGACCGCGTTGCGCGCGGCGATGACAACGATGATGTTCTGCAAATTGCCCGCCGTCGCTTCGCCGCCCGCCGGCTGCGGCAGGACGTGCATCGTCCAGACAATTTGCGTCACCGGTATCGGCGACAGTTTTTCCAGCTGCAACTCCACCATGGCCAGCGTTTCGTCAAAATTGCTTTTGGGCAGTTCGATGACGCGCAGAAAAACATTCTCCGGCGGCAGCCACGCGACGTTCAACCTCGGATGCCACAACGAACTCCAGGATTTCGCCACGAACCGGGCCGGCAGCGATGGGCCGTGATGCTCGCGGTTCAACACAAAGCCGCCGCCCTTGGCCTCGAACTGCCAGAGGCGGTTCGCGTCCGGTGCGATTTGCAGAATGTTGCAGGAATTCCAGCGGGCCATGTTAAAAAGTGAAAAGTGAAAAGTGGCGGGCTGCGCCTGGCCGCGCCCCCGGACAAATTGCAAATCGGAAATCGCAAATCATAAATCCTTATTTGCGGGCGGCGCGCGGCGCGCGGTCGTCGCCGCCAAGCGCATCCATGTGTTCCTCGATCTGCGTGACGCGCAGCACCTCTTCGATGGTCGTCTCGCCTTTCTTGACCTTGTTCCAGCCATCGGTGCGGAGCGTGCGCATGCCGTTTTCAATGGCGCGCTGCGCGATGCTCGTTGCCGTCGAGCGGTTCATCACGAGCGGGCGGATGGCCTCGGTTACGACGAGCAATTCGTAAATGCCCTTGCGACCCTGATAGCCGAGCTGCCGGCAATCTTCGCAACCGGCGCCGCGCCAGAACTTCGCCGTGTTGATGTCTTCCGCGGGGAAGCCGATTTTTTGCAAATAATTCCTTTCGACCTTCTGCTCGGTCTTGCAATGCGGACAGATCGTGCGCACGAGGCGTTGCGCCATGACAGCCTCGACCGACGACGCCACCAAAAACGGCTCGATGCCCATGTCAATCAACCGCGTGAACGCGCTCGACGCATCGTTCGTGTGCAGCGTGCTGAACACCAGATGGCCTGTCAGCGAGGCCCGGATGGCAATCTCGGCGGTTTCCAGGTCGCGGATTTCCCCGATCATGATCACATTCGGGTCCTGGCGCAGAATGTGGCGCAGGCCCATCGCAAACGTCAGCCCGATTTCCGGCCGCACCGCGATCTGGTTGATGCCTTTGAGTTCGTATTCAACCGGCTCCTCGATGGTGATGATGCGTTTGTGGACCGAATTGATGGCGCTCAAAAACGCGTAGAGCGACGTGGATTTGCCGGAGCCGGTCGGCCCGGTGACGAGAAAGATGCCGTGCGGCTTGACGATGATTTCGCGGATGAGCGCCTCGTCCTGCGGCGCGAAACCGAGCTTGTCCAGGCTCAGGAAAATTTTCCCGCGCGTGAGCAGGCGCAGCGAAACGCTCTCACCATAAACCGTCGGCACGGTGGAAACGCGGATGTCCAATTCCTCGCCCTTGATGCGGACGTTGATGCGGCCGTCCTGCGGCAGGCGTTTTTCGGCGATGTTCATGCCGCTCATCACCTTGATGCGCGAGATGAGCGCCGCCTGGAAACGTTTGAGCTGCGGCGGCATGGGCGTCTGGTGCAGGATGCCGTCAATGCGGTAGCGAATCCGCAGTTCGTCCTCCGCCGGCTCGAAATGAATGTCCGTCGAGCGGTCCTTGAACGCCTCCCAGATGATCTGGTTCACAAACTTGATGACGCTCGCCTCCTGGTCGGCCTCGGTGATTTCCTTGTCGCTGGCGATTTCCAGTTCCATCGGCTCTTCCTCGCCCAGCTCATCCAGCGTTTCGGCGCCGACGCCGTAATGTTTTTTGAGCGCCTTTTCGATTTCCGCCTTGGGCGCCAGCGCGAATTGCACGGGCATCCGGGCATCGAACCGCACCGCGCTCGCCATCGCCGCGTCAAAGGGATCGCTCACGGCCACCTGCAGCGTGTTGTCGTTCACCGCCGCCGGCAGCACGGAAAATTGAAACGCGATCTTCGTGGAAATTTTGTTCCGCGCCTCCTGCGGAATCGTGTGCTTGTGCAAATCGAGGAACGGCCAGCCGAGCGTCGTGGCCAGCCGTTGCAAGAAAACGTCCTCCGCCACGCCGCGTTCGCGGGCCACGAACGACAGCAAGGGTTCTGTCGAGCCGCTGTCCGCCGCCGCGCGCCACGTCTTGCGCATGTCGTCAAACTGCGCCGGCGTCGCTTCGGCGACTGATGCGACGAGATTCTTTACCGAGCCAAAAGCCATTTGTTGCATTCGTTTTAACAGCCAAAACCGGGAAAAGTTTCGGGAATTTGCGTGATTTGTGACACGACGCGCCGGGGCGGTTTGCCGCGAATTCCCTGAATTAGCCGCAAAAATGGATTTCAATTCCCGCTGATTCGTGTAATTCATGTCTCCCGTGAAACAATTCGGCACCATCACCGTCATCGGGCGCGACAAAACCGGCGTCATCGCCCGCGTCACCAATTTTCTTTTCGAACAAAAGGCCAACATCGAGGCGCTGGAAGAACAGGTCACGCGCGGCCAGTTCAGCATGACCCTCCAGGCTTCGTGGAGGCCGGGAATCTGCAACGCCGCCACATTGCGCGCCGGTTTGGACGGTCTTGCAAAACAACTCGGCATGGAAATCAAGGTCCGGTTCACCGAGCCGAACCGCCGCCAGCGCTTCGCCATCATGGTCACGAAGGAAACGCATTGCTACGAGGCGCTGCTCGCCGCGAAATTGAAGGCGGATGCCGCGCTGGTCATAGGCAACCACGCCGACTTCGCGCCGCTGGCGAAAAAATCCGGGCTGCCCTTCGCGCACGTTTCGTGGAACGACCGCGCCAAGGCCGAGGTGCAGGCGCTGCGCCTGCTGGAGGAGCGGCAGATTGATTTCGTCGTGCTGGCGCGCTTCATGAAAATCCTTTCGCCGAACTTCGTGTGGCGCTACAAAAACAAGATCATCAACATCCACCCATCGCTCCTGCCGAGTTTTCCCGGTTCGCAGGCTTATCGCCAGGCTTACGAGCAGGGCGTGAAAATTGCCGGCGTCACCGCGCACTTTGTTTCGACGCGGCTGGACGAAGGGCCGATCATTGCCCAGAGTTCGTTCCAGATTCGTCCCGGCATGGCGTTCAAGGACATCCTGACGCGCGGCCGGCAACTCGAAGCCGGCGTGCTCGTCAAGGCCGTGAAACTTTATCTCAGCAAGCGGCTGGATGTTTATTGGGGCGTGGTGAAGGAGGTTTGAACGTGGGCGCATTTGAGCCACCGCTCCACGTTTCGCCCCGCTCCGGCGCGAGTTTATGGCAGGAATACCGGATTTACGGGGACAGGGTCGAGCTTCAAGCATGGGCGCTCTTTCATTCCATCATCATTCCCGCGAACGAAATCGTGCAAGTCGAGGTCCGGCCTCCCGTGGTCTTCGCGGACTTTTTCCGGCGCGGGCGACTTTGGAAATCACTCGCTCTCAAGATTGATCTGTCGGACATCCGCCGTCACGTCGCGATCAGGAGAAAGTCAGGCTTCATCAAGTGCATCCGGTTTACGCCCGGTAATCCGGAGGAATTTGCAGGCATCTGCGAATCCATCATGCCGGCTCGACGTGGCGGCAAAACCATTTGATTTTGGAAATTCCCACTTCCGTTTTCCTGACGGAAATCTTTTTTTGAAAAACTTTTCCACTTGGTTGAACTGATTCCTCGTCGCGGTGTCAGAACTAAACGGGGGAGAACAGGTCGTATGAATGCCATTGCCATCCGGAATGGGCGTCTTTTTGAAATGACGCTGAAGGCCACCGTCATTTACGATGACTTCGATTTTGCGACGCGGGCCGCGGCACTGCTGGAACGCGTGGCCGTTCGCGTGCGCGAAGCCATGAAATGGGATGTCAAGCCGTGGCGGCTCGACGTGCTGAAACAGTCATCGCTGGCCGAGGCCGCCGTGGCCGAAGCCGCCGATGCGGACTTGATTGTGTTCGCTTTGAGCAGGGCCGATTCGCCGCCGACGGAATTGACGGCGTGGCTGGAGCACTGGGAGGCACGCCGGCAGATTGCGGACACCGCCTTCATGGTGTTGTCGCCGGGAGGACACGGCGGCGCGACGCCGCTCTGGCACGAACTAAAACAATTCGCCGGGCGACACGGGCTGGCTTTCTTGAGCAGCCAGGACGTGCGGGACAACGGCGATTCAATGCAATTCGTTCACCAGTTATGGCGGCGGAAGCAACCGGCTGCGCCGGCGCCTGAAATGATTGCCAGTTTGCCGCAGCCGCCGAGGCCGCCCCCGCATTGGGGCATCAATGAATGAAGCCTTTGACATTGCGTTGTCGCCATTACGGACTTAGGTTGCAATGGGCTTTAAAGTTGGCTTTGCGGAAGTGAAAGATTCGAGCGGCGGCATGGAGCAGGCGGGCCGTTCCAAGGAAGTTTTTGAAGCGTAACAGTGCAACAAAAAGGCGCCGCGGCATTGGGCGCTGGAAAGGAAAAATCATGGCAAAGAAAACAGACTCAAAAATTGGCGGCAATACCCACAAACAAACCTTCGCACTCGGCGCGCCCGATGCGTTAAGCGTGCAGTTGGTCGGCGACTTCACGCAATGGCAGGAACGTCCCATCAGTCTGCATAAAGGCATCGACAACGTGTGGCGGACGACGGTGGACTTGGGGCCGGGCATGCACCACTACCGGTTCATCGTCGATGGCCAATGGCGCGATGATCCCGAATGCATCCTTCGCGCGCCGAATCCCTACGGCGGTCAAAACATGATGCGGCAGGTTGCGTGAAGGCGGCGGGGTTCCGGTTGCATCCACGGCGGAACGCATTTCTGTTTCCAGGCGCGCGGTTCGAATCTCGACTCGCCACGCGAAGGTGATAGTTTGTTCGCGTGAATCAGCTTCTCATTGGTTTGGTTGGCGCGCTGGTGGCGACAAATCAGCCGCTGGCCGTCAGCAATCTGATCCGGCAAAACGCCGGCGTCTCGGTTTCCATCCCCAATTCAAATGATCCGGCGGAAAGGGAATTGCACCAGTTGATGATCGCGGACGACGCGGCCATGGCGGAGGTGGACAAATGGATTCGCGACAATGACGCCTTCGCCGAACAGGGCGCGGGAGAATCGAAGGAGGAATTGAACACGCGGATCATGGCCCGGCTGAATATCGTCCGCAAAAGCTACGAGGATTTTTTGCAGCGTTACCCGGACTCTGCGCGGGGGCATCTGGCCTATGCCAGCTTTTTGAACAACATCAACGACGAAGGGGCCGCGATGCTCCAAAACGAAAAGGCCCGGCAACTCGATCCCAAAAATCCGGCGGCCTGGAACAACCTCGCCAACTTTTACGGCGAGCACGGCCCGATGACAAACGCATTTGCGTACTTTGCCAAGGCCATCGAATTGGACCCCGGCGAACCGGTTTATTATCAAAACCTCGCCCTCGTCGTCTATCTTTACCGCAAGGATGCGATGCGTTTTTACGGCCTCAACGAACAGCAGGTTTTTGACAAGGCAATCGCTCTTTACCAAAAGGCCATCCGGCTCGACCCGGACAATTTTCCGCTCGCGACCGATTATGCGGAAAGCTATTACGGCATCCGCCCGCTGCGCACCAACGACGCGCTGGCCGCATGGACAAACGCGCTCCAGACCGCCCGCAACGACGCCGAGCGCGAAGGAGTTTACATCCATCTGGCACGGGTAAAAATCGCTGCCGGGCGTTTCGATGAAGCGCGCGCCCATCTCGCCGCCGTGACCAATTCGATTTATGCCGGCCTCAAAGACCGGGGCGAACACAATCTCGCCGAACGCGAATACGCCGCGACCAATCCGGTTGTCACCGGCATTTCAACGAATGTCCCCGTTTCTCCGGCCAACAACCTCTTCACACCGACAAATGCCGCGGCCGTTGCCACCAATGCAATGATTGTTCAAACGAACCTGCCGCCCGTTCTTTCAACCGGATTGCCGGTTCGCACAAATCCGCAGGTTTTTTCTCCGAAAATCGCCAGCGTCTTGACGAATGTTCCGCCAAGCCCGCCAAAGACGTCCAATTTGTCGCGACTTTGAAAAGCCTTCACAAATTCGACTTTTGCCCCGGCCATTTTATGCTAGAATGAGCATCACATGAGCTTTTACGACCAGTTGAAATTCGACGCCAACGGCTTGATTCCCGCAATTGTCCAGGAGCAAAAAACCGGGCGCGTGCTGATGATGGCGTGGATGAACCGCGCGTCGCTGGAGAAGACCATCGAGACCGGGCGGACGCATTTCTGGAGCCGGTCACGCCAAAAATTCTGGATGAAGGGCGAGAGCAGCGGCCACGTGCAGCAGGTCGGGGACATCGCGTTCGACTGCGATGGCGACGTGCTGCTGATTCAGGTCGCGCAAACCGGCGCGGCCTGCCACGAAGGCTACCGGTCCTGCTTCTTCCGCTCGCTGGAAAAGGACGGGAAATCGTTCAAGACAACGGAGGCGCAACTCGAAACGCCGGAACAAATTTACGGCAAAAAATAATGGACGACCCGGTCTCATTTGGCAGCCGCGAATATTTTTTGATGCTCGCGCTGCTGTTTTTTTCGCGCGCCATGGATTTTCTCAGCACGTGGATTGCCACGCCAAACCTCGTGCTCGAAGGCAATCCGCTCGCCAAAAAGCTCGGCTGGAGGTGGGGCTTGCTGCTGAACGTGGTGATGGTCACCGTGCTGGCGCTGTGGCCGCTGTCGGCGATTGTCGTCGCCACTGCCAGCGTGCTGGTCGCCGCGCGCAATTTCCAGTCCGCGTGGCTCATGCGTTCGCTGGGCGAAGATGCCTACCGCGAGTGGCACGTGCAGCGCATGCGGGAAACCCGCGTGACACTTTACCTGTTTTGCCTCGCCGGAAATACACTGCTGACCGCCGGTGTTGGCGCGGTGTTGATTTATTTCAGCAGGATGCGGCTCGTGCCGTTCGCCATCGGCATGGGCATGGTGGCTTATGCCATCGCCGTGGCGTTATATACGCTGCTGGCCGTCTGGCGGATACATCGCGCCACGAAACGTGAAGCACGCCGCTTGCGGACGGAACAGGACAGGCAGACGAATGACCGGACTTTGGTGATTGAAACTTGCTCGCGTCCGCCCGGCCGGATTGTTTAAGCTGTTGGCCGCATGTATTCGCCAACGCCTGATGAATTTTTGAAGCTCGCCGCAAAGGGAAACCTGATTCCCGTCACACGCCGCATTCTGGCCGACATTGAAACGCCGCTTTCGGCCTATCGAAAAATCCGCGGCCAAGGCGAGTCGTTTTTGTTCGAGTCCGTTGAAGGCGGCGAACATTTGGGGCGTTATTCCTTCGTCGGCTGCAACCCGCGCGCCACCATCAAACAGACCGGCAACCGCGTCGAGGTCGTCGAGAACGGCAAAGTCATTGAAACTGCCACCGTCGGCAAGGACGTAAAAGACGGTCTGGCCATCGTCGAGCGCGTGATGGGAAAATTCCGCGCCGTTCCGGTGCCGGGGCTGCCGCGCTTCACCGGCGGCGCGATCGGGTTCATCGGCTACGAATTCATTCACGACGTTGAACCGGTTGTGCCGAGACCGCCGCAGGACGAACTGCAGACGCCGGTGATGTATTTTCTCGTCGCCGACCAACTTTTGATTTTTGACCGCGTCGCGCAAACCATCACCATTCTGGTCAATGCGATTCTCGCCGACGCCGAAAATCCGGCCGAAGCCTACGAAAACGCCGTGGGCGAAATCGAACGCCTTGTTTCACTGCTCGAACAGCCAAGCGAACATCAACCGGTGAGTCTGCCGGCGGAAACGCCTTCCATTCCATTCGAATCGAACATGACGAGGGAAAAATTCGGCGCCAATGTCCTCAAGGCGAAGGAATACATCACCGCGGGTGACATCATCCAGGTCGTCGGCTCGCAGCGGTTTTCCGCGCCGGTCAAGGCGTCGCCGATTGACATCTACCGCGCGGCGCGTTCCGTCAATCCATCGCCGTACATGTTTTTGCTCGAACTCGACGGTTTTTCACTCGTCGGCGCGTCACCGGAAATCCACGTGCGTTGCGAAGACGGCAAGGTTGAAATCCGCCCGATTGCCGGCACGCGGCGTCGCGGCAAAACGGCCGGGGAGGATTTGGCGCTTGAAAAGGAGCTGCTCGCCGACCCGAAGGAACGCGCCGAGCACGTGATGCTGGTGGATCTGGCGCGCAACGACATCGGGCGCGTGTGCGATTTCGGCAGCGTGCAGGTGAAGGAACTGATGACCGTCGAGCGTTACAGCCACGTCATGCACATCGTGACGCAGGTCGAGGGGAAGCTTTCGGCGGACAAGACGCCTTACGATTTGATGCGCGCGACGTTTCCGGCCGGCACGGTGAGCGGCGCGCCAAAAATCCGCGCGATGCAAATCATTGCCGAACTGGAACAAACCGCACGCGGTCCGTATGCCGGCTGCGTCGGTTATTTTTCGTTCAACGGCAACCTCGACACCTGCATCACCATCCGCACCGCGCTCATCAAGGATGGCAGGGCTTTCATTCAGGCCGGCGGCGGCTGGGTGAACGACTCGACGCTCGAAGGCGAATTTCAGGAGACCGTCAACAAATCCATGGCCATGCGCAAGGCCGTGACGCTGGCCGAGGGATTTTCAGGCGGCAACTGACTGCGGCCCCGGCTAAGGAGACGTTGGTGAAGGGGTGGCGGCGGGCAGACCAATACCCTTTGACCGGTTCTTTATGCTGCGTAAAAGAACATCGGCTCCAACCGCGAGCAAAACCAGATACGCCACGAATAACGGAAGACGAAGTAAAATCTGCCCTGTTTGTGATTCACATGCCGCCATCGGTCGCAAAAGCCAGAGCGGTGGATGCTGCACTCCCATTTTATAGACCAGTATATTCAGAAGAAACGTCCCATCGGAACCCACCAGGGCATATTCAACCAGATAGGTGCAGGCGGCAATCAAAGCAAAGCCAGTCAATGCCAAGCGCCATTTGCCTTTGAAAAAAGCGAATGTGGCAATTAGAAAAGGCATGAACCAATAGAGGTATTCTGAGTTGTATCCCGGCCCAAAAACAGGAATGGATACCAGCAAAAGCGCCGCAAAAAGAACTGTTTCCCGGCCGCCAATGAAATGCCGATGCCAGAATGAAATTGAAGAGACCAACATGACCGTGAAAAGCAGGATATAGAAAATCACCTTATAAAACCCAGCCAACTCATCAGCCCCTGCAAGATGAAAAAGCCCTGGGAAACCGAAAAAGCCGCCGATGGACCGATATTCAAAAACCTTGGTTGTTATGTCGGCAGGAGCAAGTACATAAATGATGCTGACGCCCAGGGCAACAGGTCCCAACAGAAGGGCAAGCCCGAGAAACTTGAGCCGTGTCGTTGCCTCCCGAAAACCGCCTGCAAGCATTGGAGCAAGGACCACCGGCACCGTCTTGGTAAGAATGCCGAGCCCGAGAAACAGACATGCACACAACCAATCGGTGTAATCCTTTGTCTGGTGATACCGAAGCAAGCTGATCATAAAGAGCATCAGCCACAAAGCCACGATGACATCAAAATTGCAGTGCTGGCATATCAGAAGTATCGCTGCGGGATTGAGCGCAATGCCGATAATTACAAGCGTGCGAACACGTGCCGCGGAGCAATCCCTCGAATCAGCTTGATGAGCAGGATGATTACCGCCGACTCGACAAGGATGAGGAATATCTGGAGGGCGCGAAAAAATGGGATTGAAAGAAAAGTGGAAATTTTTGAAATGACAAAAATCAACTGAAGCCAAAACGGAGGCCAGTTCAACAGTGCCGTGGTTTGGTAAGGATTCCCACCTCCCTGCAAAACGTTCGCCACAAACTCCCAAGAATGGGCATCAACGGATCGGGCTTGCGGAGGCATCGCCAGCATAAAGATCAACCTGGCCGTTAAAGCAACCATTAATACCGCAATAACATCTCGATGGAAAAAAGTTCGGATAAATAGGCCAAGCCCGGCAGGGCGAGACACTTCGTTTTCCTCTGTAGCTTTCTGTTTTAATTTCACTGCCAACCATTACCGGTCCATCAGATGGTTCAATTCGTTGTTGAAATCCAAAGGCTTGATTCTCAAAGGTTGAATCTATAAACAAGAGAATCTTCCTGCAACGTTGTAGTTTGTTGATTAAGTTACAGTCAGGCGCGGCCTTTGAATTGTCTGCGCTGTGCTTCTAGTGCAAGCCATAGAGCAACCACAATGTCACCGGCAGTAATTGCTGGCGATGGCGGGCAATTGCGGCTACACTCTGTCTTCACTGATGAACACAATCTTCGTGACCGGCGCGGCTGGATTCATTGGCAGCAATCTTGTGGACCGGCTGCTTGCCGACGGCAAACGCGTCGTCGGCTGGGACAATTTTTCCACCGGCCAGCACGAATTCCTTCAATCGGCGCTGGCCAATCCGAAATTCAAGCTGATTGAGGGTGATTGCCTTGATTTGTCGGCGTTGACCCGCGCGATGGCGGGGTGTGATTTCGTTTTTCACCTGGCCGCCAACGCGGATGTCCGGTTCGGCCTCGACCATCCGCACAAGGATTTCCAGCAAAACGCCGCCGCCACGTTCAACGTGCTCGAAGCCATGCGGACCAGCGGCATCAAACACATCGCGTTCAGCTCCACCGGCAGCGTTTATGGCGAGGCCGAAATCATCCCGACGCCGGAAAATCATCCGTTCCCGGTGCAGACATCGCTTTACGCGGCCTCGAAACTCGCTTGTGAAGGGTTCATTCACGCCTATTGTGAAGGCTACGGCTTCGAGGGCTACGTTTTCCGGTTTGTTTCGATTCTCGGGGAACGCTACACGCACGGCCACGTGCTTGATTTTTACAAACAATTGCTCGCCCATCCCGACCGTTTGAAGGTACTCGGCGACGGCAAACAGCGGAAGTCCTATCTTTACATCGGCGACTGCCTCGACGCGATGTTGCATGTGGTGAATCGCGCCACTGCGAAGCAAACCAGGCACAACGTCGAGACCTACAACCTCGGCACCGATGAATACGTTGAGGTCAACAGCTCGGTGAAATATATTTGCGGCGCGCTCGGCCTTGAACCGAAACTGGAATACTCCGGCGGCAACAAAGGCTGGGTGGGCGACAACCCGTTCATTTTCCTGGACACAAAAAAAATCCGGGCGACCGGCTGGAAAACCACACTCACCATCGAGCAATCCATCATCCGCACGCTCCAATGGCTCCAAAAAAACCAGTGGGTTCTCCAACGCCGATGAACCTCGTCATCACGGGCAGCAGCAGCGGCATCGGCAAATTCCTCGCGGATTCGCTGGCCGCCAAAGGCCATGCGGTCTGCCGCATCGCGCGCTCGCCGCAGGACGGATTCAGTTTCCAGTGCGATGTCTCCGACTGGCCGGCGCTGCAAAAATGTGCGAAGAACACGGCGCAAAAATGGCAGACGGTGGACGGATTGATCTGTTGCGCCGCCGTTCAGGAACCCATCGGCCCGTCCATGGAAATTGATCCGGCAGCCTGGCGTTCCACGCTGGCGGCGAATCTCGACGGCACATTTTTCTCCATCCGCGCGTTTTATCCGCTGCTGCGCAAAACGGATCGGCGCGCAAAAATCATCTGCTTTTCCGGCGGCGGCGCGACGGGCCCGCGCCCGAATTTTGCGGCTTACGGCGTGTCCAAGGCCGGTGTCGTGCGCCTGGTGGAAACGCTGGCCGCCGAATGGCGGGGCCAGCCGCTGGACATCAATGCCATCGCGCCCGGCGCGATTTTCACCCGCATGACCGAACAGGTTCTGGCGCACGGCGCGGCGTTGGCGGGCAAGGTTGAATTTGAACACGCCTCCAAACAGTCGCGCGACGATGCCGCCCAACTCGAAAGGGTTCTGGGATTGGCCGAGTTTCTTCTGTCGTCGAAAAGCGACGGCATCACCGGCAAACTTATCAGCGCGGTTTGGGACCCGTGGGAAAAACTTGGCGATTTCAGGAAGGACCTGGACAGCGACATCTACACGCTGCGCCGCATCGTTCCCAAGGATCGTGGAAAGGCATGGGGCGACAAATGAACTACGCCATCATCGGCTGCGGACTGATTGGAAAAAAGCGGCTGGCCGGTCTGCCCGCCGGTTCAAAGCTCGCCGTCGCCTGCGACATAAACCTGGCCCGCGCCGAAGAACTCGTGAAATTGGCCGGAACCGGGCGCGCGGTTGGCGATTACCGCCAGGCCGTTGCCGATCCGCAGGTGGACGCGGTGATTGTGGCCACCGTCAACGCGGTGCTGGCGGAAGCTTCCGCCGCGGCAATTGGCGCGGGCAAACATGTGCTGGTGGAAAAGCCGGCGGGCGTTTCCGTGAAACAAATTGAAGAATTGATCGCGCTTGCAAAAAAACACGGCGTGCGCGTGCGCGTCGGTTTCAATCATCGTTACCATCCCGCGTTCCTCAAGGCGCGGGAGATTTTTGAATCCGGCGTGATGGGCGATCTGATGTTCATCCGCGCGCGCTACGGCCACGGCGGGCGCGTGGGCTACGACAAGGAATGGCGCGCCGACCCGAAACTTTCCGGCGGCGGCGAGCTGATTGACCAGGGCATCCACCTGATTGACCTCGCGGGCTGGTTTCTTGGCAGGCTCACAAAGGTCAACGGTCATGCGGCAACTTTTTTTTGGAACATGCCGGTGGACGACAACGCCTTTTTGGATTTGCGCACAACCAAGGGCCGGGCGGCGTGGCTGCACGTCAGTTGCACGGAATGGAAGAATCTTTTCTCGTTTGAAATTTACGGGCGCGATGCGAAGCTGCATATTGACGGTCTGGGCGGCAGTTACGGCGTCGAGAAACTTTATCATTACCAGATGAAACCGGAAATGGGGCCGCCCGACACAAAGCTGCATGAATTTCCCGGCCCGGATGAATCGTGGCGCAACGAGATGATGGAGTTCGAAAAAGACATTCAATCGAAACGAAAACCCGGGGCCGGTCTGGCGGAAGCCCGCGCCGCGATGCGGGTTGTGGAAAAGATTTACCGAAAGAGCGGATTTCACTTTGACTCCGAGCCCGCAAAACTCCAACCCCCGATTTAAAAATGATCATTGCCCGTTCACCTTTGCGCGTCACCTTGGGCGGAGGCGGCACGGATTTGCCGTCGTTTTACGAGAAGTTCGGCGGATTTCTCATCGCTGCCGCGATTGACCGGTATGTTTATATCGCGCTGCACGAAAGTTTCACGCCCGATTTGACCGTGAAATACTCGCGGCTGGAGCGCGTGAGCAAAGCCGGCCAGCTCGAACACCCCATCTTCCGCGAAGCGTTTGCCATGCTCGGCATGGATGGCTGCGGACTGGAGCTGGCCTCAATGGCCGACATTCCCGCGGGAACCGGGCTGGGTTCGTCCGGCAGTTTCACGACCGCACTGCTCAAGGCGCTGCACACCCACAAAAAGAGCCTCGTTCATCCCGCCGACCTCGCGGCACAAGCCTGCGAAATCGAACTCGACCGGCTGAAGGAACCCATCGGCAAACAGGACCAATACATCGCGGCCTACGGCGGCGTCACCTGTTTCAAATTTCTGGAGAATGGAAAAGTCGAGGCGTGGCCGCTCAAGCTTTCCCGGGAAACACGGGACAACCTGGAGGACAATCTGCTTTTGTTTTTCACCGGTTATTCGCGCTCGGCCTCGGCCATCTTGAAGGAACAGGACCAGAAATCGAAGCGGGACGACCAGTCCATGATCGAGAACCTGCACTTCGTCAAAGACCTCGGACTGCAAAGCCAGCGCGCGCTCGAAGACGGAAACCTGCATGAATTTGCCCGGCTCATGGACGTGCACTGGCAGCGCAAAAAACAGCGCAGCGGCGGCATGAGCAATCCGAAAATCAACGAATGGTACGACCTCGCAATGGCCAGCGGCGCGCTTGGCGGCAAGCTCATCGGCGCGGGCGGCGGCGGCTTTCTCATGTTTTATGCCGACGACAAGGCCAGGCTGCGCCACGCCATGCGGCAGGCGGGACTCCAGGAAATCCGGTTCCGGTTCGATTTCGAGGGCACGAAACTGGTGAATTCGTGAGCGCGCCGCTGGAAATTCCCGTTGCCATCCTCGCCGGCGGACTCGCCACGCGGCTGCGTCCCATCACCGAAAAAATCCCCAAATCGCTCGTCCCCGTCGCGGGCAAGCCGTTTCTGGCCCATCAACTCGAATTGCTCCGTTCGCGCGGGATTCGCCGCGCCGTGCTCTGTGTCGGGTACCTCGGCGAAATGATCCAGCGCGAATTTGGCGATGGTTCGGCATTCGGCGTCAAACTCGATTATTCCTTCGACGGCCCCAAATTGCTCGGCACCGGCGGTGCGCTCAAGCGCGCGTTGCCGTTGCTCGGCATGGAATTTTTTGTGCTCTACGGCGATTCGTATCTGCCCATTGAGTATCGTCCCATCGCGGAATTCTTCCGGCGCAGCGGCAAATCCGGCTGCATGACCGTTTACCGCAACGAAGGCCGCTACGACATCAGCAACGTCGTCTTCCGCGACGGCAATGTTGTGGTTTACGACAAAAAGAACCGCCTGCCGGAAATGCACCACATTGATTACGGGTTAAGCCTGTTCCAGGCCGCCGCCTTCAATGCGTACCCGGCCGACAAACCGTTTGATCTGGCTGGGGTCATGGGCAATCTTGTTCGCGAAAGGCAACTCGCCGGCTATGAAGTGCGCGAACGCTTCTACGAAATGGGGTCGTCTGCGGGCTTGGCGGAATTGGAATCGCTGCTACAATCAAAATCACCATGAGCTTTGCCAG
Source organism: uncultured Verrucomicrobiae bacterium (assembly GCA_963764175.1). Lineage (GTDB taxonomy): Bacteria > Verrucomicrobiota > Verrucomicrobiia > Limisphaerales > UBA11358 > UBA11358. The sequence continues at coordinate 169,612 of CAVXRE010000006.1, forward strand.
ACAATTTCTCGACGAAGTCCAAAAACTCGTCGCGCAACTGAACACCGACGCCATCGAAAGGGCGGCGGACGAACTGGCGCGCGTGCGCGAACGCGGCGGAAGGCTGTTCATTCTCGGCGTTGGCGGCAGCGCGGGAAACGCCAGCCACGCGGTCAACGATTTCCGCAAAATCTGCGGTTTCGAGGCCTACGCGCCCACCGACAATGTTTCCGAATTGACGGCGCGCACGAACGACGAAGGCTGGGCGACAATCTTTGCCGAGTGGCTCAAGGGAAGCCGGCTCAACGCCAAGGACGGTTTGCTCATTTTTTCCGTCGGCGGCGGCAATCTTGAAAAAAATGTCAGCCCGAATCTCGTCAGCGCCATTCAACTCGCCAAAAAAGCCGGCGCCGCGGTCGTCGGCATCGTCGGACGTGACGGCGGTTACACGGCGAAGGAGGCGACCGCCTGCGTCATTGTGCCGACGGTCAATCCGGCACATGTCACGCCGCACAGCGAAGCGTTTCAAGCCGTCATCTGGCATCTGCTTGTGTCGCATCCCAAGCTCAAGGTCGCCCAAACCAAATGGGAGAGCACAAAGTAAAAGCGGAAATGCGACGGGCGGTTTTTCTCGACCGTGACGGCGTCATCAATCGCGCCTTGGAGCGGGACGCGAAACCGTATCCGCCGACGAGCTTGGGCGAATTTCAAATTATTCCCGGTGTCGGCGCGGCGTGCGCGAAGCTCAAGCAAGCGGGCTTCTTGCTGGTCGTGGCAACGAACCAGCCCGACGTTGGCCGCGGCACGCTTAAACGCGAAACTGTCGAAACCATTCACCTGGAAATGTGCCGGCAGTTGCCGATCGACCGCGTGGAGGTTTGTTATCACCCCGGCCAGGGCGCGTCCGACTGCGACTGTCGCAAGCCCAAGCCCGGCATGTTGCTGCGCGCGGCGCGCGAGCTGGGCATTGACCTCGGGCAAAGCTGGATGGTCGGCGACCGCTGGCGCGACGTGGATTGCGGCCACGCCGCCGGCTGCCGCACGGTCTTTATTGATTGCGGCTATTCCGAGGAACTCCGGCAGAAACCGCACTTTTCCGCTGGCAATTTGGCCGAAGCAGCGGACATTATCTTGCGCGAATCAAAAAATCACTGACATTTAGGCTTACCGGCTTTTTTGAACCATGAGTACATTGAAAGACCTGAAAGTAAAAATTTTCGCCGACGGCGCGGACAAGGCGGGAATGCTTCAACTGAACGCCAACCCGCTCATCCAGGGCATGACCACAAATCCCACGCTCATGCGCAAGGCCGGCCTGACGGATTTCGAGGCGTTTGCCAAAGACATCCTGCAAAGCATCACGGCAAAGCCGATTTCGCTTGAGGTGTTTTCCGACGAGTTTTCCGAAATGCGGCGGCAGGCGCTCAAAATCAACGGCTGGGCGAAAAATGTTTACGTCAAAATTCCCATCACCAACACGCGCAGTGAATCGTCGCTGCCTCTGGTGAGCGAACTGGCGCGCGAAGGCGTGAAGCTCAACGTCACCGCCATTCTCACACAGGAGCAGATCGCCGGGGTTGCGCAGGCGCTCAATCCCAAGGTGCCCGCCGTCGTGTCCGTGTTCGCCGGACGCATCGCCGACACGGGCGCTGATCCGATACCTCACATGCGCGAGGCCAGACAGAAACTGGCCGGGTTGCCCCAAGCCGAACTGCTTTGGGCCAGTGTGCGCGAGGTGCTGAACATTTTTCAGGCCGATGCCTGCGGCTGCCACATCGTGACCGTGCCGCACGACATTCTAAACAAGGCGCTCAAGCTCGCCGGCGTTGGCTTGAAGGAAATGTCGCTCGACACCGTGAAAATGTTTGCTGCGGACGCCAAGGCGGCGGGATTTTCCTTGTAATGACTAATGGCTAAGACCTAATGACCAAAGAATGACAAAGCTTCAATGACGAAGGCGTGGCAGCACCATCGGGAATTTGGATTTCGTCATTCGTTATTATGGTTTAGTCATTTCAGATTAACTTGGTCACCGTCGCAAACACATCCTCGACTTTCACCGATGCCATGCACGCCAGCAGTTCCTCGCGCGTGCCCTTGATGTCGCCACCGTCGTAACGGTAAAAATCCAGCCCGCGTCCGTTCACGACCGGATTCTTTACGAGCGTGAAGGGATTGCCGTACGGAAAATTTGTCACATTCAACGTCGGCGCCTCGATGACGATTTGTTTCGGCGCCTTGACCGCGGCAGCCAGATGCATCAATACCGTGTCCACACTGAGAAAGGAGTGACACCGCTTCATTAACGCAGCCGTTTGACGGAAACTTTTCGCCCCGACTTGAAACACACGGTCGCGGTCGGTTTGCCCCAGAATCACCTCATGGTCACTGGTTTCATCCGGGCCGCCGAAAAGCAGCACGCTGATGTCGCGCCGCTCGCGGTTCAAACGGCGGACCAGTCCGGCGTAATTTTTCAACGGCCAGCGTTTCAGCCGCAGATTTTTCGTGCCGCCGGAACCGACGTGGATGCCCAGCAGTTTTTGTCCGGCCAATTTATGATGCGTCAGAAAGTCGTCCGCCCATTTTTCCTCATCCGGCGTCAGGTAAATTTCGATTTCATGGGCCGGCAATTTTTCCTTCACGCCGAGCAAGGGCAGCACATCGAAGTTGTTCTCAATCGAATGCCGGGTGTAATCCTGCGGCAGTATGCGGTTCACGAGCAGGCGGTCGAGCGCGTTGAAACATTCGTATTCATGGCTGATGCGCGCGGGAGCGCCGACGATGCGTGCCGCCAAGCGGTAGGTCATCCGGCTCTGCGGATGCGTGTTGATGGAAACGTCGTAGCGCTCGCGCCGCAGCGACCAGAAAAATCGCAACGCCGCCAATTTTCCGGCGGTGTCCAGTTTGCCGTCGGTGATGAGGCTCTTCTGGTGGACGCGGTTGAGATGCGGATTATTTTCGAGCAAATCCCGGGAGCCGGCCCACAAAACCAAAGTGTCAATCGTTGCATCGGGAAAATTCGCACGCAGCTCGTGGATGAGCGGCGTGGACAGCAGCGCGTCGCCGATGCCTGCCAGGGAAATGACCAGAATTTTCATCCGCGTCTGCGAATTGCGTCAAAGGTTTGAAATTTTGGCCAGCAACGCCGTCGTGGATTTGCCGGGCACCAGTGGAAAAATCACAATTTTTCCGCCAGCCGATTCGACCACGTGGCGTTCCTCCTGGTTCAATGTGTCCAGGGTGTAATCGCCACCTTTGACATAAACACCGGGTCTGGCCGCCGAAAGGAATTTCGTTGCCGTTTTGTCCGCAAAAATACAGACCCCATCCACGCTTGCCAGCGCGGCAAGGACGGCGGCGCGGTCGGTTTCGCAATTCACAGGCCGGCCCGCTCCTTTCAACTGCCGCGTCGCTTCATCGCCGTTGACGCCCACCAGCAACGCATCACCAAGATTGCGAGCCGATTCGAGATATGTGACGTGGCCCAGATGCAGGATGTCGAAGCAGCCGTTGGTGACGACGAGTTTTTTGCCGGTCGCCTGAAACGCCGCGCGCCACGCCGGCAATCTGTCCCACGCAATGATTTTGTCGCGGAAGTTCACGGCGTCATTTTGCCCGCGCGCCCGGCGAATTCAACCATTTCCACACGCGCAATGCTTCGGTCACGCCCCAGGCCTGCGCGTCGCAACCGCGCTGCGCATGCGGAGCGTCGCCGTCAAGGATCTCCGGAAGCTGTCCGAGGCAGCCCTTGTTCATCAATTGTTCCATGCTGCCGAGATACGCCTTTGCCGCCGCAACGGCTTCCGGTGCAAAATCCCAGGCGCAGGCGAGCGCTTCGCAAAAAATTGGAAATGTCCACGCCCATGCCGTGCCGTTGTGGTAGGCCGGTTTGCGGCGCGTGTCTTCGTCGCCTTCATAACGCGGCCAATACGGCTCGGCCGGGTTGTTCAGCAATTGGCCGTTGTTGCCGTAAATCGGCAGGGGAATGGAAACCGGCAGCGGCGCCAGCGAACGCAATGCGCCGGGCACGACGAGATATTTTTGCGCCGCCTCAACACAACGCCTGGCGCGCTCACCGGTCGCCAGACCGAGACTGACGGCGAACAGGCAATTGCCGCGGAGCGCGTCGTCCGGCATGGCGTCGCGCGCGATGACACGCGATTTCGCCGGCAACACGTCGGCGAACCAGCCTTTGTCCTCCAGCCAGAAAAGCTTTTCAAACGAAGTCATCGCGTGCCCGGCCAGGTCGCGCCATTTTTTTTGCCCGTCGCCTTTGCCGATTGTTTCGAGCTGGCGCAGCAGGCGGATCCACAGCGCCTGAATTTCGACTGGATAACCTTCGCGCGGCGTGCCCGCGGGATGATTTGTGTCCATCCACGTGAAATGGCCCGGGCTCCAGATCAGTGCCGAGTCCGCGTCCATGTGGATGCCGTTGGGCGTGCCGCGCGCGTAATTTTCGGCGATGCTTGTCAGCACATCGCGAATGGCTCGCCCATTTTCATCAACCAATGCGGAATAAAAATCATCGGCAGGAAGGACGCCCTGCCGGCGCCCCGTTTTTTTGGATGAAGACGGGGATGGTGGCAAGCCGGCCTTCCCGATGCTGGCCAGTTCTTCGCACGCGAGCGCGAACCACAACGGCGCGTCAGACGTGTCACGGTTGGATGTGTCCTGACCGTGAATTGAATTCGGCAGTGTGCCGTCCTTTTCAAATTTTGCGTACGTGAGCAGGATTTGACCCACTTCTTCCACCATGCCGGCAGCCAGCAGGCCGCGCGCGCAAATAAGCGTGTCACGCCCCCAATCCAGAAACCACGGATACCCGGCGATGACGGTTTTGCCGCCGCTGCGGCGGACGACAAATTGTTGAGCGGCGCGTTCAAGCCGCGCCGTGAAAGCCTGGTGTTCCGGCTTTAGCCAGTCATTTTCGCCTGAAGGCAGAAATCCTGACAAAGGTGTTTCCGCCGTGGCGACCAGCTTGACGCTGGCGCCTTTTGGCAAAGGCAATTCAAACCAACCCGGGCTGTAAGCGTCGCCGCTGCCGGCCTGGCCGCGGCTCTGTTCGACCGGATGCGGGATGTTCTCGCACCATTCCGGCTGCGGATGATATGCGCCGGCATCCGCAAACACGCGCAATTGACGGTCTGGCGCGGGGGTGAATGCAAAGCCGGTCTTCGGAAGTTCGGAGCCCGGAGTCTGTGGTTCGGATAAGTTGTGAGTGTTGGCCGAAAAATGAAAATCCGCGCCGCCGTTGCGCTTCGTCTCCCAATGGAAATTCCGGTCCTCGATGTCAAAGCGCACGGTCAACCGCACATCGGCCTCGGCGGGCAATTGTTTGCCATGCGCGCGTCTTTCAGTCGGACGGCTGAAATGAAAAACGGTTGCGTTCTCGCCTTCGACCATTTCCGCGCGCAGCTCGATTTCGACAGTGCGGCCATCGCCGGTATTGGCGACGAAACGCCAGACCGCCGGCGGGCCGGCGCCGAACGCAGCGAGGTTCTTGAAGTCGAGCGGCGAGAGAAAACCGTCTGCGTTGACCCAGACGCGGACACGTTTGACAAAGACATGACGGTCCACGGGCAGGTTCGGATCCAGATTGGCACCGAGCACACAGTCGTATTTGGAATTCACGCGGCCCAGGTCCACGCAAATCCGCGCCATGCCTCCACGACCGTTGGTCAGCAAGACCAGGGAAACAGGGGATGACAGTTGGTGGCCGGGAGTTGGAAGTTTTGGTTCGGCTGAAAGGAAGCGGATACTGGCGTTGACTTTCTGCGAAGTGGCGGCGTAACGCTCCAAAAACAATTCAGCATCCGCCGCCATGTCCAGCGGCGGGAAAAAGGCGACATGGCCGCTGCGAACGGCGATGGACTGGACATGGACATTTTGGGTCCCGGCATCGGCGTCTGGCGTCCGGATCGTCAATGTCGCCCGGAACGGCGCGCTGTCCTGGACCAACAGCCAGTGGCCGGGCGGCACGAGCGTAACGCGGCGGGCATCAAGCAAAGTCAAAGTGATGACGCATGGATATTCTTTTGCCATCGCCACCACTTGCTCAAGGCTTGGTTTGGAAGCGTTTGATGATTTGAACTTTGCCAGTCCAGCTTCCAAGCGAGAAACTGCTCCGAGAAATCTGTCTGGAGCTTCATCAACCAGATTGGCCAGCCCTTGCCATGGAAAGCTTGGAATTGTTTCGAGCGGCAGGACACAATTCATCGCTTGAATCGCAAAAGCGGCCTGTGCGCGGGCGCGGCGGTAGGCGTCACCGCTCAAACTGCGAGGTTCCGCCGCCGGCGTGAGGCAATAACAGGCGCCGGGCGCGAGCGTGAAAGTGATTTTGCCGCTTTCAGCGGAAAATTCCGGGAGCGGCCGGCCAAGCAAATCAATTTCGAAGTCTGGCGCCGGGAGTCCGGCACTGGAAATTGTGACCGGATTTTCCTTTTCGACATCTGTGTTCACGAGAACGAGCACCGAATCCCCGCCTTCGGCGGATTCGCGGAGCAGCGCATAAACAGGCGAGTCAGGCGTACTCAGGCGGGTGAGTTCTGCTCCGTCGAAAAAGCATGGATGGTCGGAGATGAGCTTGTTGAGTTGTGCAAGCTCGGGAACGATGTTGTCGTGGCTGTCCCAATTCAACCCGGCGCAGCCGTGCACCCGGATTTTTTCGGCGGCAAGCCACTCAACGCCACAGGTGAAACCAAATCCCCCGCTTGGGCTTGCCAGAGCGCAAAGACGATTTCGCAGCAGCGACCAGACGCGCCCTTTTCCAGCCAGGCGGTCGTTGTCATGCGTTTCGGAATAATGAACGTAAGCGCCGACGCTTGAGCTCTGGCGGTTTGCATAATCGAGATAATCGGCAACCTGGCGGCCGGAGTAATTTTGAAAAAGCTCCGAGTAAGCCCATTGCATCCCGCCGTCGGTCAGCAACGCTTCGGTGGCTTCCCACGAACCGCCGAGGCCTTCCAATAGAAAAATGGTCTTGGAGAATTCGTCCTGCACGCGGGCAATGATGTATTGCCAGGCCGGCACGGGAATCTTGTATCCGGCATCGCATCGGAACCCGTCCACACCCCGCCGGCACCAGGTCAAAAGTGAATCGGCGATTTTGTCCCAAAGCATGACATCGTCTTGTTTAAGTTCGACAAGGTCTTCCCAGGTTGTTCCCCACGCCCCGGGACTGGCGAACGTGCCATCGGGCTGGCGCAGGAAAAATCCGGGATGATTTTCCTGCAGGGTTGAACCCCAGCCGGTGTGGTTGATGACAATGTCGAGGAAAACGCGCGCGCCGAACGAATGCGCGGCATAGGTCAATTCGCAAAATTGGTCCACGCCGGTGGAGCGGCGGTCGAATTCGACCAGAGCCGGGTCGATCGCGGTCAAATCAAGACTCGCATAGGGACTGCCGAAACGGCCAAACCGCGCGTACGTCGTCGGCACGGGCTGCACCGGCAGCAGATGAACAATGCGGCAGCCGAGGGTGTGAACAATGTGCGGCAGCCGGCGGGCAAGGTCGCGCAGCCCGCCGGAAGGTGGAATGACCGTGAAATTTTTCGCGTCAAGCGGTTTGATTTGCGCTTCGAGCTTTTCATCGCGCGTGGAAGACATGTTTATTGTCGCGCCGAAGAGCCGCGCAAAGGCGCAGTAAATCGTGTTGGCGGTGCGGGCAAAATCAGGATGAACGCTGATTCCGATGTCCGGGCCGTCCGGCCAATGCTGCCAGTTGTTTTCGTCAAGCAGATAGGCCTTGGCTTTGAAGAAACCAACCTCGGCAAGCGGCAATTCGATTTCCCAGCTGTCGCCGGTCCTTTGCATCGGCACGTCGCGCCAGGATGCGCCGGCGTGGACGGCGCCACCCGCGTGGGCGGCGACAATTTCACGGCGGCGCGCGGCGGCGCGGCCGAGATTGGTGCGGAGCAGGGCGCGCCGGGCGGAGGCCGCGCCAGCGCCGCGCACGGAGAAGCAAACACGATCGCCGACGAAGCGCAGGAGGCGTTCGCCGGTCGCCGGTTTCATGACGGGTGTCAGTTGCGCCATTTTAACCCCGGCGTTGGCCGCCGGATGGCGTTACGATTCCGCAGACGGCGGTGGAAAGCAACGCTGCTTTGCATGAAAAGCGCCTGAAAATGGGTCGTGGTCGGTTAGATTGTGAAGCCTGCGGTCAGGGAATCAGCCAAAAAGTGGCGTTCTAAAATAGAACGTGACTGGCAAAAACCCGTCATGTTCAATAATTGAACCGAACTAGAATATACAATTTTGCTTAAATAGTTGCAAATCAGATAAATATAAAGTTGGGTCGTGGTGTCGCAGATTGTTGATGAATTTTGAATTCAGGTATGCTTTTTGGGTGACGGGCAGATTTGATGGTCCGGGTCCCACCAAAGGACAGAAAACACGTCGTTGGAGCGGAGTCCCCACAACCTTTCATTGCCGCCCAATCGAAGCGAAAACAGGTCGTTAGTATAGTCAAGTTTGAGAACCTGAAGCCTTCGTTGAGCGTCCCCAATTATTCTATTTACCGGAATGGAATTCAGCAAAAAGCTTTCCAACCTGCGTCATTCGGTTGCGCTTTTCACCTGTTATTGGAATTGGTGCTGGAAACACACGACCACGAAACAGACACCGGCACAAGCAGCGGGATTAACAGACCATGTTTGGACAATCGCTGAATTGCTCAACAAAATCAGCACAATCTAACCACCCATTACCTGAAAATGGCGCAGAGATTGCTGTTAAAGTCCTGCGCAGGGGATTTCAAACAGATGACAACGCTGACACAAACGCAGGGCGAAGAAGCTCAATTGTTGCAAACGATTGAGATGTTCGAGGTTATTGTGCAATCGCAGCCGAACGATTGCCAGTCACTGGAAATTCTCAAGGAAGCTTACTCAAAACTGGGCCGCGAGCAGGACGTGGTCAACACGTCCAAGCGGATTGCGCAGGCTTACATGCAACAAGGCCAGCTCTCGTCGGCAATTTTGGAATACGAGACGGTCTTGCAACGCCGCCCGGACGACGCGGACGTGCAGGCGGCACTCAAGCAAATTGAGGACAAGGCCAGCAACATGTCGGTGGAGGCTGCAGGCATGGAGCCGGTGGCCCTGGCACCTCCTCCTGGGGAAGCGAAACTCCACAAAAAAGCGCGCACGACCGAGCCGGTGGAAATCAACGACGGCCGTCAGACCATGCAAAAGCTTTTCGTTGACAGCAAGCACATCAACGCGGGCGATTTTGATTTGTGCTGGCGCACGACGGATCTGACGGTGGCGCCGACGGACGCGGCCGAACCGTTCATTTACATGCTGCACGAAAAAAACCTCTTCCACATCGAGAAATCACTCAAGCTGCTGTCCGACAAGTCGCGCACGCCGTTCATACCGTTGGATCGTTATGAAGTGGACCTTGACCTGACGCGCGGTTTTCCCGCGGAAGTGTGCCGGCGATGGTGCGTGCTGCCGTTTGACCGGATGAGCAAGGCGATCCTGGTGGCAACGGCCAACCCGTACAACCAGCAGGCCGCCAAGGAACTGGCCGAAGCCACTTCGCACCGGCTGTTGTGGTATCTGGCCTCGCCGGCCGAATTGATTGGAAACCTCCGCAAAGCATTTCGATAAGCCATGGCCAAGATCAAATCATTTGGAGAACGAATCGCCGACGCCCTCGTCGAGGACGGCCTGTTGACCGTGGCCCAAGTGCAGGAACTGCTTGAACAGCAAAAGAAGGAAGGCGCGCGCCTCGTCAAACTCATCGTTGACAAGGCCTATGTCAGCGAACTGGACCTGGCCGTTTCAATGGGGCGGGTGCTCAATGTTCTGCCCATCAACGTCACCCGCGTGAACATTCCGCCTGAAATTGCCGACCTGCTGCCGCATGACACCGCGCACAACCACAAGGTCATTCCCATTTCGAGGCTGGAAAATAAATTGTTCCTCGCGATGGCCGACCCGCTGAACGTTCTCGCCCTTGACGACGTGAAGCGGATGACCAAGCTCGAAATCACGCCGCTGATCGCGTCCGAAAAGGCCATCCTTGACAAGCTCAACGCCCTTGAAGCCGCCAAAGGCGGCTCCATGGAAGACATCATTCAGGACGCCCAGAAAAAAAGCGAGGAGGAGGCGGACGCGGAGAGCATCGAAACCGTCCGCGAGGCTCTCGAAGAGGTCAACCTCGACAAGCTCGCCGCCTCCAGCGAAGAGGTGCCCGTCATCAAGCTCGCAAATCTCATCATCGTCCAGGCCATCAAGGACCACGCCAGCGACGTGCATCTGGAGCCGTTCGAGAAATCCATGCGGCTGCGCTATCGCGTTGACGGCGCGCTTCTGGACGCAACCCCGCCGCCCAAACAACTGCAACTGGCGCTGGCCTCGCGCTTCAAAATCATGAGCAGTCTCGACATCGCTGAACGCCGCCTGCCGCAGGACGGCCGCATGCGCGTGCGCGTCAGCGGCAAGGATTACGACCTGCGCGTCTCCGTCCTGCCCACCGTTCACGGCGAGAAAATCGTCCTTCGCGTCCTCGACAAGAGCTCTCTGTCCGCAAGCATTGACAAACTCGGCCTGGATCCCGACACCTTCCGGCAATTCAAGACGGCCATTGACGCGCCGCACGGACTTATTCTTGTCACGGGACCGACCGGTTCGGGAAAAACCACAACCCTTTACTCGGCACTCAACGAGCTGAACAACCCGATTTACAATATCATCACCGTCGAAGACCCGGTGGAATATCAAATCCCCGGCATCAATCAGGTCCCGACCAAAAAGGAAATCGGCCTCACTTTCGCCAACGCCCTGCGTTCCATCCTGCGCCAGGACCCGGACATCATCATGATCGGTGAAATCCGCGACACCGAGACCGCGGAGATTGCCATCGAAGCCGCGCTCACCGGCCACCAGGTGCTCAGCACGCTGCATTGCAACGATGCGCCGGGCGCCATCGCGCGCCTTGACGACATGGGCATTGCGCCCTTCCTCATTTCCTCCTCGGTGATTCTCGCCTGCGCCCAGCGCCTCATGCGCCGCATCTGTTCACATTGCCGCGAGCCGGTGACGTATCCGCCAAAAATGTTTGAAGACCTCGGCATTGACATCTCGATGTTCAATGGCGTGCAACTTTACCGTGGACGCGGCTGCGAGCGCTGCAAAAACTCCGGTTATGCCGGACGCTTCGCGATCATCGAGGCCATGACCCTGTCCGACCAGATTCGCAAGCTCATCATCGCCCGCGCCAGCACCCGCGAGATGGGCAAGGTGGCCATCAGCCAGGGCATGCGCACGCTCCGCATGGTTGGGCTCGACCGCGCCCGGGATGGCATGTCCACCCTGGAGCAGGTGCTGTTGATCACCTCGTCGCACTGACCGGGTTCAGAATTTCCGCTGCGGCATGCCAAAAGGCTGGGGTGTTCGCTCCAACCACGGCGGCGGTTGCGGCGCCCAGGCCGGAGGAGCGGCGGATTGCCAGTTGGTGGAACCGGCACTGGGCAATGATGCCAATCCCGCCGGCCTGCCAATCCCGCTGCTCAACGGCGCAAACGAAACTCCCACCGGATTCACCGCCGGCGTTTCATTGGGCATCGCGTCCGACAACGGCTGAGACGAGGATGAAAAACCACCCGGCGAGGACTTTGTCATCGTGTCGGAAAACGCACCCGGATCCAGCAATTGGCTGAAACGCTCCCTTTCCGCCAGTTGTTCCGGCGTTGGTGGCGCCGGCTGCGGGGGCAGGCCGAACGAATTGAGCCAGCCCGCGCTCCTGTTTCCGTTTTGTTCCGCCAACCGGTTGTCGGACGGCGTGTCGTTGAAAAACCGGTCCAAAATTTGTGACGCGCCTGGCAACCCGAAGCCCTCGGAATCGTGCGAACTCCCGTTTGTAAACCCGCCTTGGTCCCGCGAAAAATCCCAGTCCGACGAGGAGTTGCCACCATAGTATCCGTTGGTAGCCGCCGTGTGCGATTGCTGCTGCCGCTCCAAAAAGCGCTCCGTAACGGTCAAATTGTTTTCTTTATCGTCGGCAGCTTCCTGCTCCGGGGTTCGGAAGGCTTTTCCGGATGTATCCACGCCCAGAATTTCCGCCGGCGTCATCAGCGCCCAGTTTTCCCGCTCGTCCATCATCTTCTGCAATTGCCGGGCCTCGGCGCGCGAAAGCATGGGGGCGCGCGGGGGTTCCGGGAACGGATCGGAAGGAGCGGGAATTTGGGCATCGAAAACCGACACCGGCGGCTGCAACTCGCTGGCAAGATTCGGCCGGTCAGAAAGCCGCGGCACAAGCAACGGCGCATTGGTTCCGGCATTTTCCCCCGCGGGCGCGGAAAAGATGATGGACTTGCTCAATGGCTGCGCGCCATTCTGCGCTGCAGCGGACAAGAACACCATCGACAACGCAGCGGCCAGCAACGGCATTCTGAAATCTGCCCGACAGAAATTCATTTTCAGGTTTATACGCTAATGTAATAGACACCCGGCGTCAAAATTCGTTTTATCTTAACTGCGCTCACTGCTTCTCGTATTCGCCTTTGCCAAGGCGCTTGAGCACGGTGAACCCGGCCTTTTTGGCGTCGGTGATGGAGAGCGGCTTGAGTTTGTGGGGCGAATTGAAGGTGGAAATGATTTTGCGCACCGGCTTGCGGCAGGCGGGGCAATGCGTAAGCGGCTTGGCTGACAGCGGCCGGTTCAAAGTGAATTTCCCGCCGCAAATCTTGCAGTCGCCTTCGCACAGTTCGTATTCGTAAAGAGGCACAGCCAAATTTCGATTTTCAAATGCCGAATGTCGAATGGAAATTCAAACCGGCTCTGGCCGGCCTATTTCTTCAAAAACGCGCTGAACAAATCTATCGGCAGCGGCAGGAACGTGGTCGTGTTGTGTTCGCTCGCCATTTCGCGCATGGTCTGGAGATAGCGCAATTGCAGCGCAATCGGCTCCTTGCTGATCAACGCGGCGGCCTGCACCATCTTTTCGGCGGCCTGAAATTCGCCTTCCGCGTTCACGACCTTCGCCCGGCGCTCGCGTTCGGCCTCGGCTTGTTTGGCCATCGCGCGCTTCATGCTGTCCGGCAAAGCGACTTCCTTCACTTCCACGCCCGTGACCTTGATGCCCCACGGTTCGGTCTGCTTGTCAATGATCTCCTGCAATTTCTGGTTGATCACGTCGCGTTGCGAGAGCAGATCGTCCAGCGGCGACTGGCCGAGCACGCTGCGCAGCGTCGTCTGGGCGATGAGCGAAGTCGCCTTCCAGAAATTTTCCACCTTCACCACCGCCGCGTTCGGGTCCACCACGCGGAAATAAACCACCGCGTCCACCGTGGCGGGCACGTTGTCGCGCGTCATGATTTCCTGCTTGGGCACGTCAATCGTCACCACGCGCAAATCCATCCGCACCATCTTGTCCACGATGGGAATGAGAAAAATGATGCCCGGCCCTTTCGCGCCCTGCAATTTGCCGAGCCGGAAAATGACGCCGCGTTCATATTCGCGCAGAATGCGCAGCGCCTGCGACACGACGATTAAAAACACGACGATGACGGGCACGATGATTGCCAGTCCGCCGCCGACAAGGTGTTGAATTGATTGTTGGTCCATAATTTTGTTCGTTGCATTCTTGAATCGTTGCATCGCCACATCGCCGGTTCCGGTTCAACGATCCACGATGCAACAATTCAACGGTTTAATTCTTTGGTTTCACTTTTAACGTCAATCCCTCGATGCCGGTGACCACCACGGGCTGGCCGGCTTCGACGGGTGTTTCGCTCACGGCATTCCAGCGTTCACCCTCGATGAACACCTTGCCGCCCGCCGGGTCAATGCGCGAAAGCGCCGCCACGGTCTTGCCGATCATTGTTTCCGCGCCCGCGCTTTTCGGCAGGCGTTGCGCACGGATGCCTTTGCTGACGACAAAGATGAAAAACAAGGCCGTGACCAGCGTGGACGAAATAATCCAACTCACGGGCAAATGATAGCCGACCGGCGCGTGGTTGAACAGCATCAGCGCGCCAAGAAAGAACGCGATGATGCCGCCTCCGGTCAACACACCATGCGTGGGCGCAAAAATATCAATGACGAACATCGCGACGGCCAGGAGAATCAGCGCGAGCCCGGCGATGTTCAGCGGCAGCGTGGCCGACATATAGAGCAGGAGGATCAACGCGAGCGCGCCCGCGACACCCGGAAAAATCGCGCCCGGATGGCTCATCTCGGCGATGATGCCGTAAATCGCGATAAGCATGAGCAGCATCATCACTTCCGGCTGCCAGAACAGCTGGAAGAACTTTTCACCCGCGCTCATGGGGATTTCCACGACGCTTGCGCCCGTCGTTTTCAAAATTTTTCCGTCCACGGAACGGCCGTTTAATTTTTGGAGCAGGTCGGGAATGTTGGTCGCAATCAAATCAATGACTTTTAATTGCAGCGCCTTTTCGGCGGTGGTCGCCTGGCTTTCGACCACGGCGGATCTGGCCCATTCGACATTGCGATGGCGTTTGTCCGCGATGGTTTCCATGAAACTGGAACCGTAATTGGCGAGCTTTTCTGCCATCACGTCGTTCGTGGCTTCGCCGCCAATGCCGCCAATGCCCATTTCAACCGGATGCGCCGCGCCGATGGTTGTGTCCGGGGCCATCACCGCCACGTCCGCCGCCAGCGTGATAAAAGTTCCCGCGCTGGCCGCGGTCGCGCCGGACGGTGCGACATAGACCACAACCGGCACCTTTGCGGCGTAAAATGTCTGGACGATTTCCTTTGTGGATTGAAGCAAGCCGCCGGGCGTGTCCAGTTGAATCACGAGGCACTCGTCGTTTTGGTTTGCGGCGACTTCAATCGCGCGGGAAATGTAATTGGCTGTGGCCGGGCCGATGGCGCCGTTGATTTCAATCAGCCCGACTTGCGAGGCCTGGGTGGCCGCCGCGCCGAGAACCAATCCGGCGATTGCGATGGGAATCCAACGCTTCATAATTTCGGCACTGATTCAAATTAGCAAACGGCGGGAAGCCTGCCAATGATATTGTCAACCAATGATGGATTTTCCGAGGCCCGGAGAAAAGTTCCAGACAAAGTCTTTCAGGCTTCTGGACAACCTAATTCTCCCATCACCGGTATCGCATGCCATCCATTTAGCGCAGTCGTTCGCGCGGAAGAGGTCATGACGCAGTTCATTTATCTTACTTGACATATCTTATTCATTATTACTATAATCGTACCCCTGCCGGGGGCGGTTTGCCTCCATACGAAAAGACCCAAAACAAAGTAAACATGTGAAAGTGAAACCCATGAAAACAAAACTCAAATCCTCCAGTTGTGTCGCGTGTCATCCATTCAGCGCAGTTGTCTGTGCGGGAGCGGTTATGCTGATTGCTTCCGGCGCGCAGGCGCAGAATCTATTTGTGTCGGATTACTACAGCGGCAACATCTACGAATACACGCCGGGTGGAACACGAGGCACTTTTGCCCCCGGACTGGCCGATCCTTTTGGACTGGCCTTTAACAGCGCGGGCGATCTGTTTGAGGCGGATGGCAATGAGTTCGGTCCCAACAGTGGCAGCATCTATGAATTCACACCGGGCGGAATGCGAAGCACCTTTGCGTCCGGGTTGATTACTCCTTATGGACTGGCCTTTAACAGCGCGGGTGATCTGTTTGCAGCGGATGGCAGCGCCGGCAACATCTATGAATACACACCGGGTGGAGCGCGAAGCACCTTCGCCTCCGGCCTGGCTGCTCCTGCTGGGCTCGTCTTTAACAGTGCAGGCGACCTGTTTGAGGCGGATGGAAACAGCGGCACTATTTATGAATTTACGCCGGGCGGAGCGCGAAGCACCTTCGCCTCCGGGTTGAATAATCCTTATGGACTGGCCGTTAACGGCATGGGCGATCTTTTTGAAGCGGATTCAAGCAGCGGGAACATCTATGAATTCACGCCGGACGGAGTGAAAAGCACTTTTGCCTCCGGGTTGTCCCAACCTGAAGGACTAGCCATTAACAGCGCGGGTGATCTGTTTGTGGCGGATGAACAAAGCGACAATATCTATGAATACACGCCTGGCGGAACGCGAAGCACTTTTGCATCCGGGTTGGCTAATCCTATTGCACTTGCTATCCAGCCCGTGCCGGAACCCTCGGCTTTGGCCTTACTTGCGGTCGGCGCTACCGCACTGCTCGTCCGCCGCCGCTGCGCTATTGCCAAGCTTCGCTAGCGTGCCTGGTCGCACGTGCACGGAATGATGGCAAAAAGTTTCACCTAAAGGCCTATAAATGGGCGGTGACAGGGCAATGAGTCGGTATTGAACGAGTAGTTGAACAAATGGCTTGAACCCCTGCAAAATAAGGCTACAGTAACCCTTGAAACAGAAGATGTTAGGCTTGGAAGAGTAAAGCTTCCTTGTTCAATTCAAAATCGCCGACATTTTCTTTTGATCCGGGCGCGCAAACCAACCTAATTTCCCGACGCTGGAAAGCAGAAATAGTTTTTCGGTGCAAAGAATCCGCTTGCGCCTCAAGCCCGCTCGCGCCGAAGCTGTTTGCTTATACATTTTTATGAGCACAGTGATTGTCACCGGCGCGGCCGGATTGATCGGCTCGGAAAGCGTCAAGCGTTTTGCCCGAGAAGGCTTCAAGGTGGTCGGGATAGACAACGACCTGCGCCAATGGTTTTTCGGCAAGGAAGCGTCCACCCTGACCAACCGTCAAAAACTCATCGCCACCGTGCCGGGTTATCAACACCACGATTTTGACATCCGCGACCGGCAGGCGGTGGAAAATCTGCTCCGCCTGCTGGGCAAGGACACCGTCCTGATCATCCACGCAGCGGCGCAGCCGTCACACGATTGGGCGGCGCGCGACCCACACGCGGATTTCAGCGTGAACGCCACCGCCACGCTCAATTTGCTCGAAGCCACCCGCCAGTTCTGCCCCGAAGCCGTCTTTGTTTTCACTTCGACGAACAAGGTATATGGCGACACGCCCAACCGCCTGCCGCTTGTCGAACTGGAAAAGCGCTGGGAAATCAAGGCCGGCCATGAATACGAGCCCGGCATTTCGGAGACGATGAGCATCGACCAGACCAAACACTCGCTGTTTGGCGCATCGAAAGCCGCAGCAGACGTGCTGGTGCAGGAATACGGAAATTATTTCGGACTGAAGACCGCATGCTTTCGCGGCGGCTGCCTGACCGGGCCGGCGCATGCCGGAACCGAGTTGCATGGTTTTCTCGCCTATCTCATGCGTTGCACCGTTGATGGCACGCCTTATCGCGTATTTGGCTACAAAGGCAAACAGGTCCGCGACAACATCCACAGCCATGATCTGGTTGAGGCGTTCTGGCAGTTTTTCCAGAAGCCGCGCGTTGGCGAGGTTTACAACATCGGCGGCAGCCGTCATTCGAACTGTTCCATGCTCGAAGCCATCGAACTCTGCGAGCAGATCAGCGGCCGTAAATTGAAATGGACCTACGTCGAGGACAACCGCATCGGCGACCACATCTGGTGGATCAGCGACGTGCGGAAATTCCAGTCGCATTATCCCAATTGGAAATTCCGCTACGGTTTGAAGGAAATTCTTGAGGAAATCCATGCCGCCTGCCGTGCCGCTTGAATGAATCCGACCTTCCCAGAATGCATTTTGGCCACCGGCGGCACAGACACTTTTGAATGGGTGCGCGCCCGTGAAAAGGAGTTGCGGCCACTGGTATGAAAAGCGATTCACGCGCCGGAAATCTGCTGCAGAGCGGCATCATCTTCTCCGCCATCAGTTTTGTCACCGGACTCGGCAACCTGGCGTTCCAAGGCGTGATGGGCCGGCATCTCGGCGGACAAGGCCAATACGGCGATGCCAACAGCGCAATCAGCGGTTTCATGCCGCTGCTCGGATTGCCGCCGCTGATTGCCACGTTTGCCGTCACGCATTACATAGCCCATTTCAAAGCCAGCGGCGACAACGCGCGCCTGCAGGGGTTGTTCGTCGGCTGCCGCCAGTTTCTATTCCGCCTCACCATCATCGGGTCCTTGCTGGCCGTGATTGTCGCAAAGCCGTTGAGCGATTTTTTCCATTACGACGAAAGTCTGATGCTGGTTACGCTGGGCTGCACGCTGTTGGGATTGTGGGGTTCCTTTGCCACGGCATTGTGCCAGGGACTCGCCTGGTTCAAGCGGCTGGCGCTGATCGGTTTTCTGGCGGTCGTCCTGCGGATCTTGTTCGGCTGGTTTGTCACCCTGAAATGGCCCGTGCCGGAGGCGGCTGTGCTGGCTTCGGCCTTCGCGCTGCTGGCCAACCTCCTCCTGCTGTTCTGGAGAAACGATTTGATCCTCCACAGCGAGCCGGCCTCGCCGTGGAACCGGGAATTTGTCCTGTATCTGATCGTCAGCGCCGGCTGCGTCAGCGGCGGATTTTTTTTCACGCAAGGCGATTTGCTGGTCGCCAAAAAATTCTTTTCCGGCGCTGACAATGACGCCTATAACTGCGCCGAACGGCTGGCGGCGGCGTTACCGATGACCGTGGCCCCTCTGCTGACCGTGCTGTTTACGTCACGCTCCGGCGCGCGTTCGGGAAACGTTGTGGCCGAGCAATTGAAACTTCTGGGGCTTTACGTCCTGGCGCTCTTGTTTGGCGCCGGTTTGTTGTTCCTGCTTCGTGACTTGTGCGTCAAAATTATTTTGGGCCGGTCGTCGCCCGAGGCCGAGGCCATGATTGCCCGGCTGTCTGTGACGATGGTTTTCGTCGGATTGCTCCAGGCGCTGGCGCTGTGGTCGCTGGCGAGCCGCTGGCTTAAAATATCACTGTCCTATGGCGCGCTTGGACTTGGCTACTGGCTGATGCTGCTTGCGTTCGGGAAAACGCCGGCTGACTTGCTGCGCGTGATGCCGGTAACCGCCGGCATTGCATTCGGCGCCCTGTTCCTTGTCTGGCTTGCCACGTTGCATCGCAACAAGCCGGTCGCGCAAAGCTGATTTGAATTTGTTGCCGTGGTCAGCCAAACTTACATCATGCAACTAGGTTCGGAAAAAATGCCGCGCGTCAGCTTCATCATGCCGACGCTGAACGCCGGGGCATTGTTGGACAACTGTCTCGCGTCCATCGCACGCCAGACTTATCCGCGCGACCGCTGCGAGATCATTCTGGCCGACGCGCATTCGACGGATTCGACCCGTGACATCGCAAAAAAATACGGCGCAAATGTCATTGATGACGACGGTAAAAACATGGAGGAAGGCAAACGCCTCGCGCTCCGCCACGCAACCGGTGAGTACATTGTTTTCGTGGACGCCGACAACGAAATCACCCATCCCGATTACATCGCAATGGCTGTGCAGGCGCTCTCAGCCAATCCGCAGGCGTTGGGTGTGGAGAGTTACTATCTGCCATCGCCGAAAATGAGTTCATTCTGTGCCTACGTAACACATCTGTTGCACATCAGCGATCCGATTTGCTGGTTGATGAGCGCGAACCCGCAGCTTGTCGCGGACGACGGCGAGGTTGAACGCTGGACCCTGCCCGGCAAATCATTTTCGTATCCGCTCGGCGCGAATGGCTTTGTTTTCCGCCGCGCCGATTTGGAATCCGTGAAGGCGGATGAAAAATTCCAAGACACGCACGTCGCGTTGTTCCTGATGAAAAACGGCAAACGCGAATGGCTGCGCATCCGTGGACGCGGCGTGCATCACTATTACGTGCAAACACTCCGGGGGTTTGTGCGAAAGCGGCGCCGGGCCACGGTGCATTTTCTGCGTGTGCAGGAGGAAGCCAAGACGAACTGGATGAAGGAAAATCCACCCGTGCCACTCTGGCTGGCAGCGGTTTATTGCGTTACATTCATCGGCCCTTTATGGCACACGTTGCGCGGCCTGATTCGTGATCGTGATGCGCGCTGGCTTTGGCACGTGGCCACAAGCCCCGCGAGCGTGCTCGGCAACGCGTGGGGCGTGCTCACCTACCGCCGCCGGGGCAAGGACAAAACGCTCATTGCGGAATTGCAGGTGAAACAAGACTTGAAGCCGTGAACATTTGCACCTCAACTCCCTGCTGATGTCGCTTTCAATGCACGCAAAAATCCATTTCATTTGCAACGGTGTTTTCAGCACAAGCATTGCCGGTGGTGATTTTCACTTTCTAAAGCTTGCCGAATTCGCCGACAGTCAGGGGTACAAACTGAATTTTTTTGGCGGGCATGCTTTAAAAGAGGTCATCGAAACTTATGAGTTGCCAGGCAACCTTACCCTCACAGACGACGCAAAAATGCCCAAAGTCAAGCAAGGCGCGCTAAGTGGTCAGTTCGCCATGTTCAAGGATTTTTACCACCGCTGCCGCCGCACACTGCAATTGCGCGAGTGTATTGCTCCCGAAGATTTCGTGTACGCGGTGAGTGATTATTGGTTCGACGTTGTCCCAGCAGTGCGCTGCGCCGCCCGCCGCAAGCTGATGGTGTTACACATGCGCGCGCCATCCTTTAGGCAAGTTCTACAGGGCGGCCGGCCGGATGCGGACGCCAGACGTCTCGCCTCTCTTCACTACTTTCTCAGTCAGAATATTTCGCTTAGGCTATTCCGCTCGTGCTGCAACAAGAAACTTCTGTACATTCATCCGAATATGAGAAGTGGTCTGCTCAAAATGGGTTTTCGCGATCCGGATCTTGCTTACATTTCCGCCGGATTTGACTCTAAAACCGCTGAACAAGTCGCGCAACAGTCCAAGCAATTTGACGTGGTCTGGATTGGCCGCGCCCACCGCCAGAAGGGAGTGGCTGATTTGATCGCCACACTGACCCACCTCGCCAGGAAACTGCCGGATTTCAACGCCATACTGATCGGCCGCTTGGAAAAGGCATTGAAACCGCAGATCAAGGAATCGAGCCTTCTAAAACACCTGACTTTTGTTGAGATGGTCACCGAGGCCGAGAAATTTCGATTGCTCAAAGCAAGCCGCTTGTTCCTCATGCCAAGCCGTTATGAAGGCTCCGGTTCATCTGCTGTCAGGGAAGCATTGGCGAGCGGTGTTGCTGTGGTCGCTTATGATTTGGACGTGTACCGTCCGGTTTTCGGCAATTTGGTCCAGTATGTGCCCGCATTTAATCTACGAGAATTTCAAGAAGCGGCATTCGATACGCTGCTCCGCGCCCGGGCGGGGCAAATTCAGCTTGATATGGCTGCTATTACGACGCTAACACAAACGTGCTCGTGGGAGGCGGTGGGGAGACATTTTGTGGAAATTCTGCGCACGATGGTGGTTTGAAAGAGCGGATGAATACCATCGCTCGTTGCTCGGCAGTTGGTGACCTTCATGCAGCGATCAGAAGACTAATTATTCCCATTGGCCGGCCTTTTGTTGATTTTTTCTTGCAGAAACAAATCCTTGAACTATAAACTGCCAGACCCTATGACAAAGAAAGGCCCCTGAGTGAACAATTTGGATTGCGTTGTCGTCTCAGGAGCTGGTCAGGGCATTGGCAAAGCGGTCGCCGTGGAACTTGGTCGTTGCGGGGTCGATGTGTTGTGCCTTTCAAAGACGGCCAATTGCGAGCTTTCAGCGGCGGAAATTGTAAAGGCGGGGGGGAAATCTGAAGCCTTGACGCTAAACATAGGCGATGTCGAGAAGACCAAGGCACTGCTCTCCAAATGGATCAACTCAAAACCCCATAAGCGAATCGGACTCGTTTTGGCCGCCGGCATCTTGGGACCGCGAGATTATGGAGATCTAATCGGATGGGAGGAGTGCTATCGGGTGAATGTACTTGGCAACATTGCAGTTTATTCCAGCTTGCTACCCCGAATGCAGGAAAACAACTTCGGTAGGATAGTCGGGTTTGCCGGGGGGGGAGCAGCTTATCCATACCCTCTCTTTCCGGCCTACGCCGCTTCAAAAGCCGCCATGGTAAGAACCATTGAGAACATTCAAGCAGATCTTTATAGCAAAGGCGATTTTGCAGCCGTCTGCCTTGCACCCGGCGCCAACGAAACCAAGATGCTTCAGGAAATAAGGAGGGCTGGCGCAGAAATCAAAACCACTGTCGACATCAGCGAGCCGGTCAATTTTGTGCGCGAGTTCCTTTTCAGCCGAACCTGTGGTTTTAAAGGGGCCTTCGTCCATGTCAGGGACATTTGGCGGGATTATTTGAATAACGACAGAACAATCGACGAAGAAGCATGGAAGCTAAGACGAACAAGCCCATAAAAATCTGCCAGATCGGAGCCGGCCTCATCGGACGGGAAAGAATCGCCGCGCTGATGAATCCCGCGAACGGTGGAAACAGAACCGAACTGTGCGCTGTTTATGATCCTTATTTGAAGGGAACACCCGAAATTTTGAAGAAACACGGCGTGCGATTGGTGAATTCAGTCGAGGAAATCTTTTCCGTCGTACCTGACTGGATTTTTATTGCCACCCCTCACGGTGCTGCTGTGGAATTGGCCAAAATTGCATTGTCTCGCGGACATAATGTCCTCATGGAAAAACCCATGGGCAGAAATTTGCCTGAGGCGGAAAGTCTCATTTCATGTCAGGTCAGAGAAAATCAACTTTTTGTGGGATGCAATTACAGATTTTATGAAGGCATTAGCGCTGCCCTGGCAGACATGCGCAACAAAGTGTTTGGCAAGATTGTATCCGTCAACATGATGCTTGGCCACGGCGGAAATCCAAGGGACAAAAACAGTTGGAAGCTGGATCCGGAACAAGCCGGAGGCGGCGTGCTGATTGACCCCGGAATACACCTGTTGGATTTGTGCCAATGCATGTTTGCCGACAAAGTCCAAGTTGACAATGTTCTCACTTGGCGCGGCTTTTGGAACACAGGCATTGAAGAGGAAGCCCACGTTCTGATGCAAAGTGAACAGACCATAATCAATTTGCAGCTATCCGTGATCCGGTGGCGGAGTGCGTTCAAAATTGAAATCAACGGCGATGAGGGCTATGGCATTGTTGAAGGCAGGGGCAGAAGCTACGGCAAGCAAAGCTATTTGCGCGGGAAAAGATGGGGGTGGATGTCCGGGAAATCCCAAAAAGAAACCGAGGAGCTGGTATTGGAAACGGACGGTGATGACGTGTTTCAAAAGGAAATCTCGGCCCTTTTCTTTGGTGACCCCAAAAATTCAATTGCGCCGTGCAACGGGAAGCAAGCATTGACTAGCATGGCACTCTTGGATGTTTGCAGGCAAAAAGCCCAATCCGTTGACTAATTCCGCTCCCCTTTAATAAAGAGGCAATCGTTGCGACATCTGGAGACCTACTTCAACAACCCCGCCATCCGCCCGGCCAGAAAGTTTTCCACGCCGCGATTCCATTCTTTGCGGAAGCGGTTGATGGCCTGGTCGAAATCCGCACTGTGGTCGCGCATTTCCAAAATCGCCTGTTCTATCTGGCGCGGTTCGGGCGAAACGACGCGTCCGACGCCGTTCTTTTCAATGTCTTGGCTGAAAAACGCCGTGTTCGTAGTCAGTACGGGCACATTGTTGGCCAAATAGTGAAAGTATTTTGACGGGAAACCATAATAACTGTAATTCTGCGGGCTGGTATTGCGGTAAACGGCATAGCCGCAATAGCATTGCCTCGCAATTTCCGCCAATTGCTCCGGCTCAATATACCCATGAAAGATGGTTCTCGGCGTGGCGCTGGATTTAATTGAATCCAGATATGGTGAATCTCCGACTATGTGCAGGGGAATGTCGTGCCGTCGTGCAATCTCAAACAACACATCCAAAGCGTGATCCGGAGATGGAACGCCAAAATACATCACATCGCGTCGCTGTGTTGGAGGAACTTTATTGTCGTTGATATAGACGGGAATTACATGGGTTTGTGGATGGCCTTCACCGGTTGGAATGCGGGGTGAAAGTTTCCACAATTCATCCGCGTTGCGGCCGATGAACCGGTTCAAGGCCATGTTGGCACGACGATGCAGCCGAACGTGTAACTTTCCAGCCGGTGGCAGATAATCACTCTGGAGCGAAACCAAAGCCCGGACTTTACCCAGTCGCTTTAGCCACACGGCCAGCAATCCGCGAGGCCCTTCGACAATCAAAAGCGCGATGGGCTTTCCCTGCGCCCATTTCAGGGTTTGACGCATTATGCCAAACGCTGAAAAGAAACCCAAAAACAAGTTGTCCAACCATCGCCAGCGAGTGACCGGCTTTTTCGCGCCCAGAAAGATTTGGCGGCCAGCGGACCAAATCGAATCCTCGCGCCTTTTGCCACAACGAACCAGGAATACTTCACCGAAAGAAGAGAGAATTCCAGCCCAAGCACCTTCATTGGTCGCGCTACCCATCCACATGACAATTCGTTTCATTTAAAGCTTCCGCATTATTCGCCGCGAAAAGATACTTTGACGGGAATAAAGTCAAGTGGAACCCGATTGACACTTCGGGAAGATCGGGCAAATCGTGACCCTGATGGCTTGGCTCGCGTTCAGCGGATGGCTACGAACTGACTCCGCCCGATACGGTGTTTCAGGAATAATTCGACCGGACGAAACACCCGGCGCAGCGAAGTGAAAAACGGGCGCACGCCGGGAAAGCGCGGACGTGTTAATTGTTCCAACTCACAGAACCAATCGTCGGGAATGGAATCTTTGAATTTGTGAAGCAGGTATTCGGCGTAATTTTTTTTGCCCAACATGCACGCGAGAATGATTTGCTTGGCGACCGCTTCGGGCAGGGCTTCTCCATAAGTGCCGGCCAGCCGTTCCGGCTGCAGCACGAAAAGGAAATCGGCCCATTGGGCACGGCCCTGCACCTGAAATCCGCGATTTGGCGTTTTGTATTGCCAACGGTCAATGTGCGTTATGTCCAGGACTTCGTAGCCATGCTTGGCGAGCAGGTTGACTGTCTCGTGAAAGCAAGGCTCCGTCTGATAAAAAGGTTTGAACCGCAGCTCGCATTGGACGAAGAGCGTTTTGCCCAGAAATTCCCCGCAACTCCGGATGATTTCGTAATCCAAACCCTCAACATCTGTTTTCAAGAAGTCCAAGCTTAAAATCTGTTCCTTGCGCAACAGGTTGGGAACGGTGTCGCAGTCAAATTCAACCCGTTCCACCACATCACAATACCGCTCCATCCCAAAAGCCTCCACCACACCATCCAGCGGTTCCAACAATGAACAAGTCCCGGCAAAATTGTTGCGACGGAAAGTGCGTTTGCCTTTTTGGCCGGCAATCGGCTGCTGGATGCAGATTTTCCGGTGATAATGCCTGCCGGTAACGGCGCCGCCTTCCGCATCCGCCTCGACAACCGTGAGCGTCTGAAGGATTTCCTTGGGCAGAAGAAAATCAGCATCACCAATGCAGCCAAGATTCACGATTGTAAAATTGCCTTTTAAAGCTGTGTATAAATCTTTCATGGGGCCTTATAGCTTGCAAAATTGTTAGTTGTTTTTGCCATTCATTTCAATCCGGATCGCAGCCCGACTGGCCGCGAACGTCAGGTGTTCATTGAAATACCGGGGCGCATTCCAGGCAATGTTGCAAAGCGTTCGCAGCGGAGGTTTTTAGCATGCCCAGCCAAAGCGTGTTGGATAAGCATTGCTCGGCAAAATCTGGAAGAGCCTTCAGCCGAACCCTGTCCGTTGACGGAGCAAATGGGCGGCAACAATTTCTGCTTTACCGGCTTCATGGTTTTAATGCGTGCTGCGGGATTGTTAAGAAAGAAAGCGGCCGGACTAAAAGTCCGCCGGGACATCCATCGGGCCGGCGGAGCCACGGATTCCCATGACAAATAATTTCATGCGCGCACCATGATAGGCTGGCGGCCTTGAGTCAAGGCAAGATACGTTTTCGGGTCGTGGTGTCGCAGATTGTGCAAAACGCCGGATTGGGGAAACGCAAATGAACTTATTTTCCCTTAAAACATTTGAAAATTGTGCTGACGGATAGCCAAATCACACAAAATCCGCCGACAATAAGATAAAGTTTGCAATCACTGAGCGGCCCCAATGCGATACTCGAATCCAAGGTCAAGCAACAGATTTTAATGCCGGTCAAAATGCCTGAACTACAAAAGAAAATAACAATACAGTCTTTTAGGTCTGACTTACTCCATTGACGGATGAAATATGCGACGATGGTGATGAGGCCTAAAATGAAAGCGTAGAGAAAAACTTTCTCATTTGTCATGGGGATTTGGATGCGGGGGTTGGGAACCGCTAATCCAAAAACCAACAACGCCAGAAGCTACCGCTCCAATGACACCGCCAACCGGCCCCGCTATGGTGGTTCCAATTAAAGCACCACCGGAAGCACAAGCCATAGCCGTAGTGCCGCTGGAAATGAACTCAAAGTGAGTTGAATCCTTCGCCTCTACAGGCTTATCTGCCTTTGATTCCATAAACGGCTTAAACAATTTTCGTAAACGTTTTAGCATAAAACCAGTTCATCGCAACTCAAAATAGCACAATTAAGAACTGATTTCCCGAACCAGTTCCTCAATCGTCCAAGCGTGGTCAGTCAGTTTCAATCCCACGGCGGGCGTACAACCGAGCGTGCTGTGAACCTTGCAGAAATTATAGGCGGCAATGAACAGGCTGATGGCGTGACGGTGATTTTCGAGCTTCCGTGACCAGCCCAAACCAAGCCGGACAAACCGTTTGTTAAAATGCCTGACCGACAAGTTGGCACGCTCCACAAATGACGTGCTGATTCTGTCCCGGCGTGGTGCTCCGGCGCGAACACGAATTTTTACGCCGGTGCATTGCGGCGGCGAATAGCGCCGCCACGCTTCGCTCTTGGCGTCAACCGGCGCGGCGTAAATCTTTTGCATCGTGGCGAAGTCGAGCCGGTCGAGCAGGTGTTTCCGCACAATTTGAAGGTAAGGTCGAAAGCTGTCAGTCGTGATTTGTATGCGTCCGCCAACCCGTTTGGCTACGTCTTCAACGAAAATATCTGTGTTGTCCAAGTCACGTTTTCCAGTGTGAAAGCTGATGATAAATTTTTCACGGGCAGTGATGGCCAGATAGGTGTATTGGTCGCCGCGTTCAATATCGGCTTCCGTTGCCCGTTTTTGGCTGATACCAACACGGCTCCACAATTCGTCCAACTGCAACGAACCGGTCTGGACATGACGAACCAGCCGGTCGTGCAATTGCCCGCATTTCTCGCCTACGGCGTTTAAGACGGCCAGCACGGTCTTGTGCTGGCAGCCGGTCAGCCGCGCCGTGGCGCGTACGCCCATGCCTTCACAGAGCAGTTTGACGATTTGAACGACTTTTTCGTGGTCAGTCCGCAGCCCGTCCAGCGGTTGTTTTTCACTGAAAGTTTTTCCACAGCGGACACAGCGATAACGCTGGACGGTGCGATTTTTATTTTGGAATCGGGCAAACTTTCTGGCTTCACCATTGCAACACAGACACGTCATTCTTGCCTTTCCGGGCGGACGGCTTAAAATGACGGCGTATCGCAAGATATGCAGTCCAGAGGCCGCAACGCCTTTGGTTGCGAAGCCGTGGTGCTATCAACACTGCGGCTTCTTTGTTTATCTTCATGGCAAGATTTTACCGCAGTGGGTTGGACATCCGCTGTCCTACCATAAAAATTATCATTAGGTGTTTAAAATCAGCATCTTACGATGCTGGTTTAATCGTTTACAAAGGCAAGTTTAAGCGCAGAATTACGCCAAAACCCCTGTTTTATGCAAAAAACGCATCCAAGCCCCGCTGAAATCACAGCCGCTATCACAGAGTCCATCGTCAGCCTGCCCAAACGAATGGGAGACCAAGGAGCAGACCGTAAGTGGACTAAACAATTGAAAGACGACATTGGCAGTCTCGGCCAAAAGCATGAGTGGGCCGTCTGTGCGTCAGGATTCCCTGACCGTTTCGATCCGGGGTGGCTGTATGATTTGGTCTGGTATTGTAACGATTCAGGCAATTACCTTTCTGAAGTTTATCTTGTGTTGGAATCAGAGTGGGGGTTAGCGCAATCCGCCATCAAATACGATTTTGAGAAGCTATTGCTCGCAAAGGCCACTTTTAAGGTTATGGTCTTTCAGGCATACGATAAGAATATCTCCGGAATATTCAACTTGCTGGAACACGGAATCAAGGTTTTCCAGAAGCGTTCGGTTGACGAAACCTACATTCTTGCTGGATACAACCTTAATACCGAAAAATTTGACGTGCGCTCAATCAGTGGGGCTTAATCGGTTGGAGGTTTTGCACAATCTGCGACACCACGACCCGTTTTCGAGAATCGCGGGAGCTTGCCTTGACACCAAGCACGGCGGGACTAACAATGGCTTTTACGATTTTTCGACATCGCCATTATGAGAACCGCCAACCGCGCAATCACGGCCAAACCGCGCAATCTGTTCACCCCAATACTGCTGGCCATCATACTGGCCGCCCTTTTCTGGAAGAGTTTTTTGCCTGGATATGTCCATTTTTCCAACGACGGTCCCCTGGGACAACAGAACGCCGCGTGGCGCCAGCTTCCAGCCGCCTTCACCGGCAGCTGGTACGACCTCAATGACATTGGCAGCAACGCCGGAGTGTTGGCGCCTGATCCGAACTCGCTGATTTTCTGGGTGCTGGGTCCGGTCGGTTACGCGAAATTTCTGGCGCCCATTGCGTTGCTTGTTTTGGGGCTCGGCGCGTGGGCCTTTTTCCGGCAACTGAAACTCACACCGCTCGCAGCCACCTTGGGGGCACTGGCCGCAACACTGAACTCCGCCTATTTCGCAACGGCCTGTTGGGGGGTGGCGCCGCAACAAATTGCCATCGGCATGGACTTTTTTGCGCTGGCCCTCGTGGTTTCCAATACGGCAGAAACCCCGGGACTCGTTCGCTGGGCGAGGCTGGCCCTGGCCGGGCTGGCCACCGGCATCAACGTGATGGAAGCGGCAGACATCGGCGCCATTTTCAGCTTGCTCGTCGCTGCCTTTGTCTTTTTCAAGGCCATTGCAGATGAGGGCGGCCCGGTGTTTGCGAAAGTGGGTCGGGGTATCGGTCAAGTGACGATGATCGCGTTGTTCGCCGGATTCATCGCCACACAAACCGTCGTGGCGCTCGTCGGCACTGAAATCCAGGGGGTTGTCGGCACCGGACAGGACACGGAAAGCAAGGCGCAGCATTGGGATTGGGCGACGCAATGGAGTCTGCCGAAAATCGAAACACTCGGCTTATTTGTACCCGGCGTTTTCGGTTACAAATATGACACTCCAAAAGACATGATGGAATCCCTCCAAGGCAGCTATCAAGGCGGTGTTTATTGGGGCGCAGTCGGGCGCGACCCGGAGTGGGATCGCTATTTTGCCGGCGGCGAAAAAGGCCCGGTGCCGCAGGGCATTCTGCGTTTTGCGGGAGGCCAGAATTATGCCGGCATTCTGGTGGCGTTGTTGGCGCTTTGGGCCATCGCACAGTCGCTGCGGCGGCAAAATGCAGCCTTTGCCGGAATTCAGCGGCGGCTCATTTGGTTTTGGGCGGTGGTACTGATAGTTTCGTTGTTGCTGGCTTGGGGACGATTCGCACCCTTCTACAAATTTTTGTATATGCTGCCGTATTTCTCCACAATCCGGAACCCCGCAAAGTTCGTTCTCGTCTTTTCCTTCGCAATCGTGACCCTGTTCGCTTACGGCATCCATGCCTTGAACCGGCGTTATTTGGAAACACCTGCGACCGGATCATCTTCACCACCGGCACAACTTAAGAACTGGTGGGCAAAGGCCGGCAGATTCGACCGGAACTGGACTTGGTTTTGCCTTCTAGCCTTTGTCATCAGCGTTATCACGTGGCTGGCTTACTCCGCGGAAAAACCTGCTCTCGCCCGCTACCTGCGAGAGGTCGGATTCCCCGACCCGGAAACGGCGAACCAAATGGCGGCGTTCAGCGTCGGGCAATCCAGTTGGTTTATTCTCCTGTTCGCGCTGGCCGTTGGACTCTGCCTGCTCACGGTTGCGGGGGTTTTTGCGGGGAAACGCGCCCGGCTCGGCGGCGTTCTGCTCGGCGTGTTCCTGGTGGCGGACCTGGGACGGGCGGATTTGCCCTATATCACACACTGGGATTACAAACAAAAATACGCGAGCAATCCCATCATTGATTTCCTGCGCGACAAACCTTACGAACACCGGGTCGCCTATGGATTGCCAAGGCCGCTGTCAACACCACCACAGTTCGGGCTGTTTGATCAACTTTACAGGGTTGAGTGGATGCAGCATCACTTCCCGTATTACAACATCCAGTCGCTCGATGTGATCCAGCGTCCGCGCATGCCGGCCGATCTGGCCGCATTTGAAGGCGCATTCCAAATTGGCATCAAGCAGGACAGTTCCGGACGGTTGACGGTGGATGCGAACACCTTCCCCCAAGCTACCCGGCTCTGGGAATTGACGAACACCCGCTACCTGCTCGGCCCCGCGGGCCTGCTTGAACTGTTGAATGAACAATTTGACCCGGTCCAACAGCGTTTCCGCATCATCCAGCGATTTGATCTCGCCCCTAAACCGGGCGTTGAACAGGTTACCGGGCTTGAACAGTTGACCGCCGTGCCCGGCGACAATGGCCCTTACGCGCTCATTGAATTCACCGGCGCTTTGCCCCGCGCCAAAATGTATTCCCAATGGCAAACCAGCACCAATGACACCGCCACGCTGCAAACCCTCGCCAGTAAAAATTTCGACGCGTGGCAAACCGTTTTGGTTTCCACGCCGCTGCCAGTCACCCCGACCCCCAACGCCATCAATGATAATTCCGGAACGGTCGCATACAAAAGTTATGCTCCGAAGAACATCGTGCTCGACGCGAAGTGCGACAACCCATCGGTGCTTCTGCTCAACGACAAGTTTGATCCGCTCTGGCGAGTGTTGGTGGACGGCAAACCGGCGGAGCTGCTGCGCTGCAACTTCATCATGCGCGGCGTCTATCTGACGCCGGGCGCGCACACGGTGGAGTTGCAGTTCAGTCTGCCGAACAGTCTGCTTTACGTCACATTGACGGCCATGGGTGCCGGCCTCCTCCTGTGCGGCTTTCTGATTTTCTCAACGCGCCGTGGTGCCGGGCCGGCGGTCTAGCCGTAAATGTTTTTTGGATGCCGGGGACGGCCGCCGATTTGGTAAAGCGCCAGATCGCGCAATTCGACCAGCGCCTGCCCGGCAATCCACAATGGCCGGCCGGCAATGGGTTGCGCGGCTTGAACAATCTTTCCGGCGTAATCCGGGTTGCCATTTTGCCGGAATCGCTTGGCTTTGATGCCGGACCTCACGGCAAACAATCCCTTCAATTTCAACTTTCGAAAAAACCCAGGTGGGGTTTCGCGATGTCCCTCATTTCGCATCATGGCCTTCCATTCATCGAGAACGAGTGATTGCATGGTGGGAGCGTAGGCGGAGGTGGTGTTGCTGCCATGCCAGCGGTATTTCGCCAGTGGGAGATTGATTTGAACCAGCCGCTGGCAATGGATTGCGAAGTCCGCGTAAAACACCATGTCGTTGACAATCAAGAAATCGGGTTCGTAAAGGCAGGGCGCCGGCTTTTGATTGGTTTTGAACAGGGTCGCGCAAAAAGCCTGGTTCCTAAACTCCGCCTTTGCGCGGAGGAACTGGTCTTTGGAAACGGCCTTCACGCGGCCGTCGGGCTTGCCGGACAAACTCAGACTCTGGTTGTTCTCGTCTATGCGTTCGTCGAGACACCAAGCCATCCCCCGGCCGGGGCAGTCTTTCAATAATTCCGTCATGACCTGGTAAAAATCGGGATTAATCACGTCATCCGCGTGTAATATTTGCAGATAATCAGTCTCTTTCGCAAAATCGAGTGCCCGGTTGTAATTCTTGATCACTCCCAAGTTCGCCGGATTCCTGATGTATTCGCAGGCAAGTTCCTTGAAACCGCGGACAATTTCCGGCGTGGCATCCGTCGAGCCATCGTCAATGACGATGACCCGGTCCGGCCTCAATGTCTGCTGTGCCACGGACGCCAGGGTTTGGCCGATGAAAGCCTGACCGTTGTAAACCGGAATGACCGTTATGATGCGCGAGCAATTCAATTCTTGATAAGTAGTGTCGGTTCTCCAAAATTGCGAGTCCAATTTTGCAGGATATCACAAACTGAACTTGAATGAAGACAGGTCTTTTGATTTTGGGAGGCGGGCCGACCGGCTTGGGCGCGGCATGGCGGCTCCATGAAATTAAAGACCAAAACTGGCTCCTCCTCGAGGCGTCCGATGACGTGGGCGGACTGGCCCGCTCGTTTGTTGATGAACATGGATTTACATGGGACATTGGCGGGCATGTTCAATTTTCCCACTACGCCTATTTCGACCGGGTCATGGACCAGCTTCTCGGTGCCGACGGCTGGCTGAATCATCAGAGGGAATCCTGGGTCTGGATGCGCGGCAAATTCATTCCGTATCCTTTTCAATACAACATCCACGAGCTGCCATCCTCGGACCTGGACCGCTGTCTTGCCGGGCTGGTGGACGCCCTCCGAACGCCGGTGAAAAAGGCCGGGAATTTCCGCGAATGGATTCTGGCCAATTTCGGCGCCGGCATCGCGGAGATTTTCATGCTGCCTTACAATTTCAAAGTGTGGGCTTACCCGCCTGAAATGTTGAACGCCGTCTGGGTGGGGGAACGCGTTGCCGTGATAGATTTGAAGCGTGTCTTGCACAATTTGGTTTATGCGAAGCCGGACATTTCATGGGGCCCCAACCGGACCTTCCGGTTCCCGCGGCGGGGAGGCACCGGGGCCATATGGAAAAAATGCGTGGAGCGGCTGCCATCCGAGAAACTTGTTTTGAGGGACGAGGCTGTGGAGGTTGATTTGCCGCGGCGGATCGTAAAAACGCGTTCCGGTTTGACGATCCAATATGACTCCCTGCTCAGCACCATTCCCCTTTCCCGGCTGGTGAAGATTTCCGGGCAGGATCAATTCACACCGCTGGTCAGCCGCGGATTGCTTTATTCAACGTCCAACATTTTCGGGATTGGTTTGAAAGGCCGGCCGCCGGAACGGTTGAAAACCAAATGCTGGATGTATTTCCCGGAATCAGATTGCCCCTTCTACCGCGTCACGGTCTTCAGCAATTACTCCCCCGACAACGTGCCTCAACCGGATCGTCAATGGTCGCTCATGGCGGAGGTGTCGGAATCGCCCTGCAAACCCGAAAATCAGGAAACGATGGCCGAATCGGTCATCACCGGACTCTTGAACACGCGTTTGATTGAAAGCCGGTCGGACATTGTGTCTGTCTGGAAATACCGCGCGGAACGGGGTTATCCAACGCCGGGGCTGCATCGCGACGAGGCTCTCGACGAAATATTGCCGTTCTTTGAGCAAAACGGAGTTCTTTCCCGCGGCCGCTTTGGCGCATGGAAATACGAAGTCAGCAATCAAGACCATTCTTTCATGCAGGGAGTCGAGTCTGTCGAGCGCCTGGTCAATGGCCAGCCAGAAATCATCGTTGCCGATCCCGAGCACGCCAACAGCAAGCATCACCCGTGGCCTTTTGAGCGGTGGGAAGCCAGGTCCAAAACCGGCTACAATCCAGTTGGGTGATCCAGAAATTCCCATGGCGCTTTGAATCTTTTCGAAAGATGCGCCGCCAGGGCTTTCACACCGAACGTCTCTGTCGCGTAATGGCCGCCGTAAAGGACGTTGATTCCCAATTCTTCGGCTTGTGAATAAGTCCAATGCGGGCCTTCGCCGGTGATGAACGTGTCCACGCCTTCTTCAGCGGCTGGTTTCAAATCGCTGCCCGCCCCGCCGGTCACGACGCCGATTTTTTCGCAAACACTTTTGCCCCCGGGCAGGATTCGCGGCCTTGCACCCGTCGCGCGCTCCAAACGTCGGGCCAGATCCGCAAACGGAACTTTTTGGCGTGCCTGAAATCCAATGAAACTGCCGTGGCTGGGGAAAAACGGCTTCAGCTTTTTCAAGCCGAGAGCGGCGCAAAGCTGCGCGTTGTTGCCGAGCCGGGGATGCGCATCCAGCGGCAGGTGCGAACTGTAAACCGCCAGATTGTTTTCAACGAGCAACCGTAGCAGCTCGTATTTTTTGCCCGTCCAGGGACGCGGCGGCGACCAGAACAATCCGTGATGGACGATCATCAAGTCCGCCCCGGCCGCGATGGCGAGTTTCACCGTGGCGAGACTCGCGTCCACTGCCGCGACCATGCGCGTGACATCCCCGTGGTTTTCCACCTGCAAGCCGTTTACGGCGCCCTCATAATCTTGGATCTCTCTTGTGCGCAAAATCCGGTCGCAATAATTCACGATGGCGGCGAGTGACAGTTTCCTCATGGCACGATGAAAGCAGAACTTGATGCGGGTGCAAAGCGTGAAAGTAGAGGCAAAGGCTTGCCTGGCTGCTAAGCCTGTTGATTCCTGCTTGCCAAAATCCGGCACCGAAGCGCAGACTGTGCTTAACCAAACTTCCTTCCACAGAAAGAAAACTTTATGGAAATGATACCGGTCATCATCTTGGTCGTCCTTGGAGTTCCTGCCGTTCTGGCCATCTGGTTGATCGTGTGTGCTGTCCAAGCCAGGAGTCGTATTGAGGGGCTTTCCTTCCGTATCAGCGAACTGGAGACAGAAATCAGCCGGCTCAAATGTGACCGGGAATCTGCAAAACCAGGCGAGCCAGTTCAAATGCCAGCGCCCCCGCCGCAAACAGAAACAATGACCCGGTCTTCTGTCTCACCGCAACCCACACCGGCAATCAGCCCGGAGATGGTTCCTGAATCATCCTTGGAAGAGATTGCCCCGGGTGTCCGGGGCATTGCGAAGGCGACACCGGCCGCCCCAGTCAAACCGGTGCAGGAACCAAAACCAGCTTTCGCATTGCCAACCAGGGAGCAAATTCTTCAACGACAACGCGCAGGCCTGCCCGTGAAATCCTCAGATTCACCGGCGACCGGACCGGAGACGACTCCGGCCTCTGCATCAGGGCAATCCCAAGCCGCTGTTTCCCCGCCAGTATTGCCTCCTCTTCCACCCGTCGAGCCCAAACCCACGCCACAACCACAGCACTCGAACGGTCCTGCCATTAATTGGGAACAGTTCCTGGGTGTAAAGGGCTTTGCCTATGCAGCCGGGCTGGCGTTCTTTCTCGGCATTGCCTTCGCCATCAAGTATTCCTTTGACCATAATCTGATTTCGCCGGAACTCCGAATGGCATTTGGTTTTATCACCGGCATCGGTTTGCTTGGGGGCGGAGTCGCGCTTCACAGGCGAAAACAATATGCCGTCGGGGCGCAAACATTGTGCGCGACCGGCATCGTCATTCTTTACGCGGTCACATTCGCGTGCCATTCGATTTACAAATTTCAGTTCTTCGACGTGATTCCCACTTTCCTGTTGATGGCGCTCATCACGACCGCGGCGTTTCTGATCGCCGCCCGCCTCGATGCCATGGTCGTCGCCATCCTTGGCATGTTGGGCGGTTTTCTCACTCCGATTTTGCTCTCCACCGGCCAGGACAATCCACTCGGCCTGTTCGGTTACATTGCGATTCTTGATGCCGGGCTGATTCTGGTGGCGCTGTATCGCCGCTGGGATTTCCTGACCGCTCTGGCCGCCATCGGAACCGCATTCATGCAAATTGTCTGGGCGGGAAAATTTTTCGTGCCGGGAGAATATTTTGAAGGCGACAAAATCCTGGTCGCGCTCGCCGTCCTGCTGGGGTTCAACGTGCTGTATCTCGCCGCAGCCTGGTGGTCAAAGTTTCGCGGACAGACGAATAAATGGCTTTCGGGTTCCGCCATTGGACTCGCTGCCGTTGCCCTCGCCTTCACAGCGTGGTTCCTGACCTTCACGCAGCTGGCGCAACGGCCGTGGCTGATGTTCGGTTTCGTTTTCCTGATAGACGTCATTGTCACCTCGCTCGTTCTGCTGGACGACGAAATTGCCTCCGTGCAACCCATCGCCGGCCTCGCAGTCTTCGGATTGCTCGCTGGGTGGACGGCCAAGTGCCTGAACAACGACCTGTTGAATGCGGCGCTGGCGTTCTATTTCATCTTCGCCATCGTTCACTCGGTGTTCCCCGTGTTGCTGCAACGCCGGCGCGGCGTCAACACTGCCATGTGGGGCAGCCAGATTTTTCCGCCGCTGGCGCTGGTGCTGGTGCTCATCCCTGTTTTCCAACTCGCGGAAGTTTCATTCATCGTCTGGCCGTTTGTCCTGCTGGTGGACGTGCTCGCCATTGTTCTGGCCGTACTGATGTCCACGCTCCTGCCGGTGTTGATGGTGCTGGTGCTGACCCTCGCCGCCACCGGCGCGTTGATTTTCAAAATCCCTGCCGATCTCACCGGACTGCCCATGTCATTTTCCTTGCTCGGTCTGTTCGCGGTCTTCTTCGTTGCCATCAGTGCCTGGGCAGTACGAAGGCTCAAACCCTGCACAGTTACCAAGGCCATCCGCCTAGACGATGATGCCTTGCAACCGGAAACCATGGCGGCGCTCTTGCCGGCGTGTTCGGCCACGCTGCCATTTCTGCTGCTCATCATGGCCACGCTTCGGTTGCCGCTGGCAAATCCCTCGCCCGTCTTTGGCCTCGCCCTGCTGCTGGTTGTGCTGTTGCTGGGAGTGACGAGAATATTCTCACATGACTGGCTGCCTGCCATCGGCCTGGCCTCCGTGGCCGCGCTGGAAAGCGCCTGGCATTTTGGCCGGTTCGACCCGGCCAATCCAACGCTTCCGCTGATGTGGTATTTGATTTTCTTCGCCTTGTTCGCGCTGTTCCCGTTCCTGTTCCTGGAAAAGTTCAGCGACCGGGTCGTTCCGTGGGCGACCGCTGCACTGGCCGGACTGCCGCAATTTTTCCTCACCCATCGGCTCGTAGCCGCAGCGTATCCGAATCAGGTCATGGGACTGCTGCCTGCGGCATTTGCCATCCCGCCGCTGCTGAGTTTGATCGTTGTGTTGAAAACCATTCCGGCGGCGAACACGGCGCGGATGTCGCAACTGGCCTGGTTCGGTGGCGTGGCGCTTTTTTTCATCACGCTCATCTTCCCGATCCAGTTCGACCGCCAATGGATCACCATCGGCTGGGCGCTTGAAGGCGCGGCACTGTTGTGGCTGTTCCATCGCGTGCCGCATCCGGGATTGCGACTCACCGGCGTCGGACTGCTCGTCGCCGCGTTCGTCCGGCTCGCATTCAATCCCGCCGTGCTCGAATACCATGTACGCAGCGCCACGCCGATTTTGAACTGGTATCTCTACGCCTACGGTATCGTGACCGTCTGCCTGTTTGCCGGGGCGAGACTGCTCGCACCACCGCGAAATCTGATTTTGCAATCCAACGCACCGCCTATTCTTGTCGGTTTGGGCACCGTGTTGGCCTTTTTGCTGTTGAACATTGAAATCGCTGATTTCTTCAGTGATCCCGGTTCGACGCTGACGTTTCAGTTCAGCGGCAACGTTTCGTCCGATGTCATTTTCGAGCGGGACATGACATTCTCCATCGCCTGGGCGTTGTTCGCGCTGGTCCTGCTCATCGTCGGCATCCTCCGGAAAATTCCAGCGGCGCGGTACAGCGCCATCGGCTTGTTGAGCGTGACGTTGCTGAAACTTTTCTTCCACGACCTGGCCCGGCTCAACCAGCTTTACCGCATCGGCGCGTTCATCGGGGTGGCGGTAATTGCCATGCTGGCTTCATTCGCGTATCAACGATTCTACGCCGCAGGGGACAAAGACAAGGAAACCAAAAATGAAACGGCCCAATAAATTCCGCATCAACTGGCCCTGGTTTCTTGCGCTCGCCTTCAGTTTTTCCATCCATGCCGCCGGTCTGCCCGCCGAATGGCAGCGCGAACAACCCTTCAGCGTGCCTGCGCCCGGCCTGGTGAAATTGAGTTTGCCGGTCGAAACACTCGATGCCGCGCGCCCCGCACTCGAAGACCTGCGGCTTTACGACGACGCAGGCAACGAACTGCCTTATTTGATTGAATGCCCGGTTCCGGCGGTGAAAGTCGTTCAAAACGTAAAATCGTTTCATGTTTCGCTGACCCCGAGCAATACGATCATCGTCCTGGAAACCGGACTCATGCAGCCGCTCGATGATGTCACATTGGAAACCCCGGCGGCGGCGTTCATCAAACCAGTGCATATCGAGGGCTCCACCGACCTCAAGCGCTGGCAGACACTCGCCCAAGGCCAGCCCATATTCCGCCAGACGGATGGTGCGGACCGGCTGCATGTCTCCTTTCCCGCCGGCTCGTGGCCGTGGCTGCGGTTGACAGTGGACG
This sequence comes from uncultured Verrucomicrobiae bacterium, assembly GCA_963764175.1. Taxonomy (GTDB): domain Bacteria; phylum Verrucomicrobiota; class Verrucomicrobiia; order Limisphaerales; family UBA11358; genus UBA11358. Next base: position 207,721 of record CAVXRE010000006.1, read on the forward strand.
ACCAGAGAACGCCACCAATCCCCTTCACCGCCGCGCATATCCGCGTTTCCGTGACCGAATCGGCACCCGGCGAGTGGATGCCGGCGGCCATTGCAGAACGCAGTGAAAGCCCGGGAGAGACGCGCTTGGCCTTGAATCTCGGCGCGGCGAATTTGAGCCTCTCCGCCGTCCAATTTGAAACCGCCGAGCCGCTTTTCAGCCGGCAGGTGACGTTCGCTGTGCCAAAAATTTCGGAAGGCTTTGTTTATGAGGAAACCATCGGCCATGGTTTGATTTATCGCATCGCCATCGAAGGCCAGCCTGCGGCGGAAAGCCTTTTGGTGCCCCTGGAAAGTCTGGTCCATTCGCGGGAATTGCTGTTGTTCATCCACAATCAGGACAGCCCGGCGGTGCCCATTACGGCGGTGCGCGTTGAACGGCACCCGGTTTATATCGTGTTTCTTGCGCAACGGGCGGGCGCTTACCATCTGCTGACGGGCAACAACCAGTGCCCTGCGCCGCATTACGATCTGGCCGCGCTGGACATTAACCTCAAATCCGTGGCTGTCGCACCACTCAAACTATCGCCGCCGGCGGACAATCCAAATTATCGTCCGCCCGAAGTGCTGCCGGGGATTGATGAAACCGGTGCGGCGCTCGATGTGACGGCGTGGAAATATCGGGAGCCGGTAAAGATTGTCCGTGACGGCGCGCAACAACTGGAACTCGACCTCGGTGCACTCGGGCACGCGCAGCCGGACTTTCAGGACTTGCGGCTATTGCATGGCAGTAACCAGGTGCCTTACATCATTGAACACACCTCCATCAGCCGTTCACTGGCGCCGGCGGTCAATGCCACCAACGACACGAAAGACCCCGAACTCAGCCGCTGGATTCTCAAGCTGCCGCAGTCCGGCCTGCCCGTCACGCGCCTGAGTTGCATCGCGCGCACGGCGCTTTTCCAGCGCGACGTTACACTTTATGAAGAACTCGCCGATGAGCGCGGCGAAAAATACCGACATAACGTGGGCGGCGCGTCCTGGATTCAAAAGCCCGACCGCAAGAGCAGGGAATTTTCCCTGACACTTGACGGCCCGCTGCAAAGCAACACGCTGATTTTGGAAACGCACAACGGGGACAATCCGCCAGTTGAATTGGATCAATTCCGGTGCTTTTATCCCGCGACGCGCGTCTTGTTCAAAGCCAAGCTGGACGACAAACTTTTCCTGTATTACGGCAATCCGCGCGCTGACTCGCCGCGTTACGACCTGAGCCTCGTCGCCGGACAATTGCTGGCGGCGGACAAGGCCGTCGCTTCGCTCGCCGCCGAGCAACAGCTCGGAAAATCGTCGTGGCGTGAGCATGAAATTCCCGGCACGGGCGGTGTGGTGTTTTGGGGAGTCCTCTCGCTGGTCGTTGTGGTGCTGCTGATCATCATCTCCCGGTTGCTGCCGAAATCGCCACCGCCAATTTCATAGTTTCAACCTGCCGTTTGATTTCGGAATTGGTGACGTTTGCTTGACTTCCAATGTCGGGCACTTCATTTAACAGCCGCAAAACAAGCTGAAATTCCCTGCATGAATTTGTTCCGCCGAAGAAAAGTCGCCGACCTGCAGGCCGAAGTGCTGACGGACAAAAGCCTCAAGCGCGCGCTGGGTCCGGTCAACCTGACAGCACTTGGCATTGGCGCCATCATCGGCGCCGGCATTTTTGTCCTCACCGGCCAGGCAGCCGCGCAATACGCCGGGCCGGCCATTGTTTATTCCTTCATTCTCTCCGGCCTTGCTTGCGCGTTCGCCGGACTTTGTTACGCAGAATTTGCCTCGATGATTCCGCTTTCCGGATCGGCTTACACTTACGGCTACGCGACGCTCGGGGAATTCATCGCCTGGATCATCGGCTGGAATTTGATCCTCGAATACCTTTTTGCCGCCTCAACCGTCGCCGTGGGCTGGTCGGGCTACGTGGTTTCCTTTTTGAAGGATTTGCACATCACGATTCCAGCGGCGTTCACGTCCGCACCCTATGATCACCTCACGCCCACCGGCGCGCATTGGTGGAACCTCTGGCAACTCTTCGCCAATGGCTGGACCAGCACCGGCGCCGTGCTCAACGTGCCGGCCATGTTGATTGTCGGCGCCATCACCATTCTCCTCGTCATCGGCATCAAGGAATCGGTCAATTTCAACAACGTCATCGTCGCGCTCAAACTGGCGGTCATCCTGACGTTCATCGCGGTCGGCGCCGCTTACATCAACCATGCCAACTGGCATCCCTTCGTGCCGCCGGCCATCAGTCCGGGACATTTCGGCTGGAGCGGCGTTGTGCGCGGGGCGGGCGTGATTTTCTTCGCCTACATCGGATTTGACGCCGTGTCCACCGCCGCGCAGGAATCGAAAAATCCACAGCGTGACATGCCCATTGCCCTGCTCGGTTCACTGGCCATTTGCACCATCCTTTACATCACCGTTTCGCTGGTGCTCACCGGAATCGTCAACTACACGCAGCTCAATGTCCCCGCGCCCATCGCCGTGGCCGTCAGTTCCCTCGGCCCGTCGCTCGCCTGGCTCGAATACTTCATCAAGATCGGCGCCATCGCCGGTCTTTCATCCGTCATTCTCGTCATGCTGCTCGGCCAGCCGCGGATTTTTTACACGATGTCCAAGGACGGTTTGCTGCCGCCGGTTTTCAGCGCCGTCCATCCCAAATTCCGGACGCCATGGATTGCGCAAATCATCACCGGCGCGGCCGCCATGCTGATTGCCGGATTGTTTCCCATCGGTCTGCTGGGCGAACTGGTCTCCATCGGCACGCTTCTGGCATTTGCCATCGTCTGTGCCGGAGTGTTCGTCCTGCGCTTCACCGACCCGGAAATCAAGCGCCCGTTTCGCACGCCGGCATTCTGGCTGGTCGCTCCACTTGGCGTTCTCTCTTGCGGCTATTTGATGTATAATCTGCCGGCGGATACTTGGGCCCGGCTTATCGTCTGGCTGGCCATCGGTTTGGTCATTTATTTCGCCTACGGCTGCCGCCATTCAAAATTGCAGCAGCGGGCAAAATAAACCGCCGAAGGGGCAGTGGCTCGGAGTTCCGCCTTCAGGCGGTTCCGACAACACACCGATCCTGCCGCGTAAACGCGGAACTCCAAACGGCGAAGAATGTGCTTATGGAATCACCAGACGGAACGTATTGGCAGGGGTGCCATTGGTCGCGGCGATTATGGCCGAACTTAAACTGCTGCTGGTGGTTTGCATCACTGAACCGTCGGCCATGCCGAAGTTGCCGACACCGTGATGCCGCTCCTTGGTCCACGCCAGCGAACTGGTGGTTGGAAAATTCAAAATGCCGGGCTTAACTCTCACGCCATCGACAGCCAGATTGTCATCGCCGTCAAGAATCATTTGCGGATAAGTATCGGCGGCCTCCAAGCTGAAAAAGTAGCTGATGTTCGCGTCACTGAAATCAGACGTAAATCTGTTTGTCTCGGTGTGTTCAACGTCTTCCGGACAATGAAGAATTTGCGGCGTACCCAACATATTGGACATGGTTTGCCACAAAACCCAGGCGTTGCCGCTGCCAATCAATTTCATCGTTTCGCTGTTTGTCAGAGCAAATTGCATTGGATATTTTTCGCCGTTTTCTCCTTCCCAAACTTTAAAGCAGACCCCGATTTGGTGCAGGTGGTCGACACAAGTAATTCTCGAGGTTTTTCGTTTTGCTACGGAAAGCGCGGTCAACAACAGTGCTGCCAGCACAACAATCACACCAATTACAACAAACAATTCATTCCGGGTGAATGCTTGGATTCGATTGGCTGCAGGCTGGGTTTTCATGATGCCAATTGAATCACCGGCATCGCCAATGCCAAGCCGTTTTTTGTGGAATTTTTCAACCGTACCAAGCTGGCGAGCAAATGGTTTGGAGTCCCGCCTTCAGGCGGTTGCGACAACAGACCAACTCTGCCGCGTAAACGCGGAACTCCAAACAGGGCGCTTTGTTCAACCGATGGCCGGAAGATTATCGGTCGGTGGATTCTTCATCCGCGGGCGCGCCGGAACGCCAGTGGCCTCTTTGCCAGACATAGACGTTGCCCTGCTGCACCCATTTGCCCCGAAGCCAGATGTCGCCCGGATGCGGACGCGTCCGCCAGTGGCCGGCCACCCAGACCCATTGGCCGCGCCAGGCCCAATGTCCGGGAATGAAATACCACAGCGTCCGCGGGCCGGGACACGCGGGAATGACATCGTATTGATTGTCCGGCGGCGCTTGTGTGGGCTGGCCGACATGGATGTCGTCCGCCGTCGCGACCTGCGGCCCGACATTGGTTGGCCTTGACACGCAGCCCGCGAACAGCGGCAACGCGGCGGCGATACAAAGCATTTTGGTTGGAATAGAATTTTTCATGTTTGTTTTCAGTTTTGGAAATCTTCTGGAATGTGCGCCGCTTCCACCCAATTTGCAACGGATTAAATGAAAGCGGCCACCTGCGTCATTCAACGCAAGTGGCCGTGAAGGTTTCGCGGGGAATCAACCCGGCTTAACGCCAGTGGCCGCCAACCCAGACATAGCCGCGATCGCCGTGTCCCCAGTGGCCAGCGGCCCAAATCGCATGAGGATGCGGACGCGGTGCCCAGCGACCAGCCACCCAGACCCAGCGGGGGCCTCGCCATTCGTAGCAGCCTGGGATCCAAAACCAAAGATCCAACGGCCCGGGAGCAGCCGTCACGACTTCAACCTGCGGCGGCGGCGGGTTTTCCGGCTGGGTTACGACCACATCGCCAGGCGGTGCGCCGGGCGGCGGGGCGGGTTGTACCACCGTCACAGTCCGGACCGGGCGTTCAACAATGCAGCCGGCAAGCAAAGGCAGGCTGGCTGCGATTAAAAGGCTTTTTACCAATATTGATTTTTTCATAATCATCATGTTGGACGATGGCACCTCCGGATTTGTTACAAGGATTTTGCTCTCGAATTGAATTTAATTTGCAATCGCGGGTTGAGACGGCCCGTTTTCCACCTTGTTCAATTCAACGATTTCTCAGGCGAGTTCCACCTGCCGCACCGGCGTCTGCCGGATGCGTTTGAACAGGAAAATCAAGGGCAGGCAGCACAGGACAATCAACGCGAAGACCCTGAACGTGTCCACAAACGCCCACAAATGCGCCTGCTGGTCGAGCGTGTTGTAAATGAGCGCATAGGCCTGGTGCAGGGCCGTCACGGAGTCGCCGTGCCGGGCGAGCATGGCCTGCGCCGCGTCCAGTTGCCGCGTAAACGCCGGGTCGGTCGGCGTCAAATACCCGACCATGAGCGCCTGATGCGCCTGCGCGCCGCGCGCAATCAGGGTGGTGACGAGGGCGATGCCGACGCTCCCGCCGATGTTGAGCATGAGGTTGTAAAGGCCGGTGGCGCTGCCAATCTGACGCTGGCGCAACTGGCTCATCGTCGCCGTCGTCAGCGGCACGAAAATAAAACTGATGGCCACGCCGTTCAGCACGGTCGGGAAAATGACGCTGTGCATGCTCACCTGAAGCGTAAGCTCGCTCAACAAAAAGGCGGACAACGCCAGCATCGAAAAACCAAAACACAACAGCCAGCGCAGCCGGATTTTCCCCACCAGCCGCCCGACGATGAGGGTGGTGACAAACGCGGCGCAGCCGCGCGGGCTCATCGCGTATCCGCTTTGCAACGCCGGATAACCCATCAGCGTTTGCAGAAACAGCGGCAATTCCGCCGTCGTGCCGTAAAGAATCACGCCCACCACCGTCATCAACATCAGGCCGACGGCAAAATTCCGGCTTTTTAAAATCCGCAAGTCCACCAGCGGATCTTCCACCCTGAATTCCCACACGACAAACCCGATCATGGAACAGACGGATATCACAATAAACCACCGGATCCAGATCGCGCCCAGCCAGTCCACCTCCTGTCCCTTGTCCAGGATGATTTGCAGCGTCGCCAGCCAGACCGCCAGCAGCCCGAACCCGATGAAATCTATCGCCGCCTTTTCGTTGCGTTTGATGTAAGGCGGGTCTTCGACCAGCCATTCCGCCAGGAAGATCGCCAGGATTCCCACCGGCAGATTGATGTAAAAAATCCAGCGCCACGAATAATTGTCCGTGATCCAGCCGCCGAGCGTCGGGCCGATGATCGGCGCCACAATCACGGCCAGTGAAAATGTCGCCATCGCCACGCCGCGTTTGGCGACCGGAAAGCTCTCCAGCAAAATCGCCTGGGCGATGGGCACCATCGCGCCGCCGCCCGCGCCCTGCAAAATGCGGGCCATGATCAGCATCGGCAGGTTCAGGGCCATGCCGCACAGCGTTGACGCGAATATGAACATCCCGATGCACGAAATCAGCACCCGTTTCCGGCCAAAATGGTTCCCCAGCCAGCCGGTCATCGGCAGGATGATGGCGTTGGCCACCAGATAGCTCGTCAGCACCCACGTCGCCTGATCGGTCGAGGCTGAAAGGCTGCCGGCGATGTGCGGCAGGGCGATGTTGGCGATGGAGGTGTCGAGCACCTGCATGAACGTCGCCAGCATCACGCCCACCGCGACGAGCCACGGGCTGTGGCGCGGTCGCCAGTCCTCGGGATGTGCGCTGTCAGGCATGAAAACTAAAATTGAAAATTAAAGAACAAGCGGCGGCTGGAAACGTTTCCATTTTCATCCCATCTTCCGGCGCAAAACGGATCGAAAAACAAACGCCACCGCGCCCGCCAAAGCCATCGCCAGCAAGCCAATCGCCCAGCCGGGAATTTCAAAACCGCTGACGCGCACGCTGGGCGCGACGGAAAGGCCGGGGCCAAGCACATGGCCGGCGGGCAGCGGTTCGTCGAAGAGGATTTTTACCGGCACGCGCTGGACGACCTTCACGTAATTGCCCGTCGCATTTTCCGGCGGCAGCAGGCTGAACCGCGCGCCGGAACCGGCCTGGATGCTGTCCACGTGCGCGCGCATGGATTTTCCGAGCGCGTCGATTTCGATGAGCGCCGGCTGGCCGGGTTTCATCTTCTTCAATTGTGATTCCTTGAAATTGGCCACGACCCAGACGTCTTCGGGCACGATGGAAAAAAGCGTCTGGCCGGTTTGGATGTAATCTCCGGGCTCGACGGATTTGCGCGTCACGCGGCCGTCGCACGGCGCGAAAATTTTCGTGTAGGAAAGATCGAGTTGCGCCGATTCCACGGTGGTCTGCGACTGCCGGAACAGCGCGAGCGCCATGCCGACGGAGGCTTCGGTCGCCGTCTGGGTCGCCCTGGCTTCGCTGATTCTCGAGGCATCCGCAACGGCCTTTTGTTTCGCGGCGGCGAGATTCGCGTCGGCTTCGCTGACCGCGGCCTGTGCGGCATCAAATTCCTGCTGTGAAATCGTGTTTTGTTTCCGCAATTCCTGGCTGCGCTGAAAATCCGCTTGTGCGCGCGCGTCGGTGGCTTCCGCCGCGGCGGCGTCCGCCTTCGATTGATCGGCGGTGGCTTCGGCGGTGGCCACTTTCACGGTCATCAAATCAAGCCCGGCGAGCATCGTTTTGTAGTTGGCTTCCGCCGCGTCGGCGGAGGCCTGTTTCTGCGCGGCGGTCGTCGAGTAATCCGCCGGGTCAATTTCGACCAGCAGGTCGTTCGAGTGGACCATCTGGTTGTCGAGCACAAGCACGGCTGAAACCTGGCCGGAAATCCTCGGCGCGACGGAAACGACGTGGCCTTCGATGAACGCGTCGTCGGTGGTTTCGCAGGTGAACGCGGCGATCAGATAATCCAGCGCGAAAAACAAAAGCACGGCGAGCACGACGGTCGCAGGCCAGATGAACCAGGGTGAATTTAATTTCGCCAGTTTTGCACCGTTCGCCACCGGTGCGACGGTTGGTTTGCTTTCATTCATAAATTCAATTTTTTCATCTTAACAAAAAAAATTAATGTTGCGGCGAATATTCGAGCCAGCCGCCGCCCAGCGCCTGGTAAAGGTTGATCAAGTTGAACAGCCGGGAGTACTGGGACTGGATGAGATTCTGCCGGGCATTGTCAAGGGCCTGCCGGGCGGCGAGGACGTTGAGCAAACTGTCAACGCCGCCATGGAAGCGCGCTTCGGTCAGTTTGCAACTCTCGCGTTGGGCCTTGACCATGGCTTGATTTGCCGCCAGTTGCGTTTTGACGGCCGCCCGCGCCGCGAGGGAGTCGGCGACTTCCCGGAAGGCGGTTTGAACGGCCTTCTCGTAGTTCGCGACTTCGATAAGCTTGCCGGCTTTGGCGCCCTGCAGTTCGGCCCAGGCCGTGCCCGCCGCGAAAATGGGCCATACAATTTGCGGTGAAAAATTCCAGGCTTGCGAACCGGGGGCGAACAAACCTTCGAGTGTCGTGCTGGCGGTGCCCGCCGAGCCGGTGAGGGTGATGGTCGGATAAAAGGCGGCGCGGGCGGCGCCGATGTTGGCGTTGGCGGCTTCGAGCTGATGTTCGGCTTCGAGAATGTCCGGGCGGCGCTGCAACAGGTCGGACGGCAGTCCCGCCGGGATGTCAGACAAACAGACCTGCGGATCGAACGGCTGCGGCGCGGGAAGGTCATCGGGCAGCGGGCGGCCCACCAGGAGAACAAGATAATTTTCAGCCTGGGCAAGTTGCTGTTCGTAGCCGGCCGCCGCGGCACGCGCGGTTTGCAACTCGATTTCGGCGGCGTTCAAATCGAGTTCGGAAAGAACGCCGGCTTCATAGCTGCGTTCTGTCAGGTCACAGGCGCTGCGCGCCGAGCTCAACGTTTGCCGGGCCACGGCGAGTTGTTCGGTCAGTTCGCGTTCCGTCAGATAAGCCGCGCCCACTTCGGCCACCAACGCAATCTGTGCGCTCTTGCGCGCCTCTTCGCTGGCAAAATAGGTTTCCAACGCCTGCCTTTTTAGGCTCCGCACACGGCCAAAAAGGTCCAGCTCATACGAGACAACGCCCAGATTCACGTTGAACTGGTTGAAAGTCGCCGACTCGGTGCCGCCGGCGAATCCGGTTGCAATGCGCTGGCGCGAGCCATTGGCGTTGATGTCCACGGTGGGCACCAGGGCGTTCCGCTGAACGCGGTACAACGCGCGCGCTTGGTCGACGTTCAACATCGCCACGCGCAGGTCGGGATTGTTGGTCAGGGCCAGCTCGATGAGTTGTTGCAGGCGCGGGTCGCGGAAGAAGTCGCGCCAGCCGATGTCCGCCGCCGGAATGGCATTGGTTGATTCCCTGGTTTGCGCCGGCACCTTGGGCCAGGTTGGGGAAACCGCCGCGGTCGGGCGGTGATATTTCGGCGCGAGCGTGCAACCGGCCAGGGCCAGGGAAATCAGGACGATGATGGGCGAAAGATATTTGCTCATGGCTTTGCCAAATTATTGTTGCCCTCGTCCTCCTCGAAGCCGGCGGGCTTGGGCGCCATCATCATGTGCGAAGGCTTCTGGCTCTTAAAAATCCGGCGGACGAGCACAAAGAACACCGGCACGAAGAGGATGGCCAGGAACGTGGCTGAAATCATGCCGCCCGCGACGCCGGTGCCGATGTCGTGCCGGCTGGCCGACCCGGCGCCGGTGCTCAACGCCAGCGGCAACACGCCCAGGATGAACGCCAGCGACGTCATCAGAATCGGGCGCAACCGCATGTGCGCCGCCTCCAGCGTGGCTTCAATCAAACCCTTGCCCTGCGCCTGCAGGTCCTTGGCGAATTCGACAATGAGGATGGCGTTTTTGGCGGACAAGCCGACGATGGTCAGCAGACCGACTTTGAAGAACACGTCGTCCGGCAAACCGCGAAACGTGGCGGCCAGCAACGCGCCAAGAATTCCGAGCGGCACGACGAGGATTACCGCCACCGGGATGGACCAGTTTTCGTAGAGCGCGGCCAGCGCCAGGAACACCACGATGAGCGACAGCGCATAGAGCAGGGGCGCTTGTTTGGCCGACAGGCGTTCCTCGAAGGACTGGCCGGTCCATTCGTAACCAAAGCCCTTGGGCAATTGTTCGGCCAGCTTTTCCATGGCGGTCATGGCCTGGCCGGTGCTCTTGCCCGGCGGAGCGGAGCCGACGAGTTCCAGCGCCGGGACGCCGTTGTAATGCTGCAACGACGGCGAACCGTAAATCCAATGCAAAGTGGCAAGGCTGGACAATGAAACCATCTGGCCGCTGCTGTTGCGCACGAACACCTTGCTGACATCCTGGGGCAACATCCGATACGGCGAATCCAGTTGGGCGATGACCCGTTGCACGCGGTTGCCGTTGACAAAATTATTGATGTAATACGAACCGAAATAGGTTTCGAGCGCCGTGTTCAGGTCCCCGAGCGAAACCCCCAGCGCGCTGGCCTTGGCCTGGTCAATGTCCACCTTGAGCTGCGGCGTGTCTTCCAATCCCTGAAAGCGCAACTGGACGATGTCCTGATTGGTCGCGGCCATCGCAAACAACTGGTTGCGCGCCGCCATCAACTGGTCATGGCCGAGACCGGCCTGGTCCTCCAACTCAAAATCGAAACCGGAGGAGATGCCCAGTTCGGGAATGGGCGGGGGATTGATGGGATAAATGATGGCGTCCTTGATCTGGCTCAGGGCCATGAAGGCGCGCATGATGATCGCATCCACCCGATGCTGCGCGCCATGGCGCTGGCTCCAGTCTTTCAAATGTACAAAAGCGAGGCCGGCGTTTTGCCCCTGGCCGTTGAAGCTGAAGCCGGCGACGTCCACCATGCCCGCCACTTCAGGCTGTTGCAGATAGTAAGCCTCCACCTGCTTGAGCACGTCCACCGTGCGTTCCTGGGTCGCGCCCACCGGCAATTGGATGATGGTGATGAAATAACCCTGGTCTTCATCCGGCAGAAAGGAGGAGGGCAATCGGACATAAAACCAGCCCACCGCCACGACGATTGCCAGATAAACTACCAGGTAGCGCGGCGTCTTGTTGATGGTCCGGCCCAAGAGGCCTTCGTAGTTTTTGCGGGTGGCGGCGAAACCGCGGTTGAACCAGCCGAAAAATCCCTGCTTCCGCAAATGATGACCCTTTTCCACGGGCTTGAGCAGCGTGGCGCACAACGCCGGAGTCAGGGACATGGCCAGAAAGATGGAAAACAGCATGCACGAAATCAGCGACAGCGAAAACTGGCGGTAAATGGCGCCGACCGAGCCGCCAAAGAACGCCATCGGAATGAACACTGCCGTCAGCACAAGGGAAATGCCGATGAGCGCGCCGGTGATTTGTTCCATCGCCTTGATTGTCGCCTCGCGCGGTCCCAGCCCTTCCTCGCTCATGATGCGTTCCACGTTTTCCACCACCACGATGGCGTCGTCCACCAGTTCACCCACGGCCAGCACCATGCCGAACATGGTCAGGACGTTGATGGAAAAGCCGAGCGCATACATGACGGCAAACGTGCCGAGCAGGGCCACCGGGATGACGATGGTGGGGATGAAGGTCGCCCGGAAATTTTGCAGGAACAGAAAAATGATCAGGAACACCATCACGATGGCTTCCAGCAGGGTCGTGGCCACTTCCCGGATGGATGCGCGCACGAATTCGGAGCTGTCGTAGGGAAAATCCACCTGCACGCCCGCCGGGAAAAATTTGGAAAGCTCCGCCACTTTGGCGCGGACGAGATTCGCGGTGGCCACGGCGTTGGCTGACGGGGCCAGCCGGATGCCCACGGCCGCAGCGGGACGCCCGTCCACCCGCGCCTGCAGGGAATAGCTGTCGCCGCCCAGCTCCACGCGGGCCACGTCACGCAAGTACACGCGCGAGCCATCGGGATTCACCCGCAGCAGGATGCCTTCAAACTGCTTGACCGTGGTCAGTGTACTCTGGCCTTGCAGCGTGATGTTGATTTCCTGTCCCTTCACCGCCGGGCGCGACCCGAGTTGTCCGACGGGAACCTGCGTGTTTTGCGCCTGAATGGCATTGAGGACATCGTTGGCATCGAGATTGTAGCTTTCGAGCTGGTTGGGGTTCAGCCAGATGCGCATGGCGAATTGCGTGCCGAACAGGTCCGCTTCACCCACGCCGGTGACGCGGCGGATGGGATCCAGGATGCTCGCCGAAATGAAATTGCCCAGCGCGATGTCGCTCACCTCCTTGTTGGTCGTGGACAGGGCGAAAAACATCAGGAAGTTGCGGGTGGATTTGACGACGGTGATGCCCGCCTGCTGGACCGTCAGCGGCAGGTTGGGGACGGCCAGTTGCAGCTTGTTCTGCACCTGCACCTGCGCGATGTCCGGATCAGTGCCGGACTGGAAATACAGCGTCACGGTGGACTGCCCGCTGGCACTGCTGCTGGATGACATGTAGAGCAGGTTGTCGATGCCGTTCATCTGCTGCTCGATCACGGACGTGACCGTGTCCTGCACCGTTTCCGCGGATGCGCCCGCGTAAGTGGCGTTGATGGCGATGGATGGCGGTGCGACGGTGGGATATTGGGCGACCGGAAGATGGGTGATGGCCAGGAACCCGCCCAGCATGATGAGCAGGGAAAGCACCCATGCAAAAATCGGGCGGTCGATGAAAAATTTCGGCATGGCGATGTTCGGTTAATTTCCCTGGTCCGCCGCCGGCGAAACGGAGGAATTGTCGCCGCCTGAATTGAAGGGAACCGGCTTTACCGTCATTCCCGGTTGAACCTTTAACAGGCCTTCGACGATGACCTGTTCCCCGGCCTTCAGCCCGTCCGTGACGATCCATTTGTTGCCCACGGCCGGGCCGATTTTAATCACCCTCGCCTCGACCGTGCCGTTGGCTCCGACCACCATCACGGTGGCGACACCGTTCGGGCCGATGTTGACGCCGCGTTGCAAAAGGGTGATGGCCTTGGTGTCCACGGCCTGCTCCAGTTCTCCCCGCGCAAACATTCCCGGCAGGAGCAAATGGTCGGGATTTGGAAACTCGGCCCGCAGGGTGACCATGCCGCTGGTAGGGTCAACGGTGACATCTGAGAACAACAGTTTGCCGGGTTGCGAGTAGGTCGTCCCATCATCCAGCAACAGCGTCACCTTCGCTTCGCCGGGCGCGACGGTTTTGAGCGTGCCGTTTTGCAGTTCGCGCTGGAGCCGCAGCAGTTCGGTGCTCGATTCGGTGAAGTCGCAATAAATCGGGTCCAGTTGCGTGACCAGGGCCATCTCCGTCGCTGCGCTCTGGCTGACCAGGGCGCCTTCGGTGACCAGCGCCGCGCCGATGTGTCCGGAAATCGGCGCGGTGACGGTGCAATAACCGAAATTGACCGCCGCGATTTCCTGCGCGGCCTTGGCCTGGGCCGCCGCGGACACGGCATTGTCGTAATCCTGCTTGCTGACGGCATTGATGCCCACCAGCGGCTCGTAACGTTGCACAAGTTGTTGCGCCTGCATCAGGCTGGCGTTCGCGCTGTCGAGCGAGGCCTGGTAGGGCGCGGGATCAATCTGGTAAAGGACTTCACCGTTGGTGACGTCATCGCCTTCGAGGAAATTCCGATGCAACACGATGCCGTCCACACGCGCGCGCACCTGCGCCACGCGGACCGGATCAATGCGCCCCGGCAATTCCGTCGTCAGCGCCACGGATTCCGGGGTGAGGGTGACGACGCCAACTTCCGGGAGTGGCATGGCGAAGGGTGCCTGTTGACGGCCACAGCCCGCCAATGACAACGACAACAACGCAACTGCCGGTGCGACAGGCAGATTTCTTAAGCTGTTTTTAAAGGTTCGAATGTTCACAATTTTACCGTCTCCTTTTTTTTGCACCCGCGCCGGCCAGAAACAAATCAACAATGCGCTCGGCGGCGCGCCGGTTCAAACGATAATTCGGCATCAACAAGTGTGACGTGACGTAAAGGTGGGCCTGCCCGTAAAAGCCGTAGGCCAGGTCCCGGCTATCGAAGCGGTCATCCAGCTTGCCGGCGGCCTGCGCGCGCTTGATGAGTGAATGCATGAACTCCAGATTGCGCTGGCACCGGTCGTGATAGCGCAATTCCGGCGGCACTTCGCCCGGCGCGGCAAACGCGGTGGCGAACGCAATGCGGGTCAGGTCGCGGTTTTTGTGAAAATAATCGAACAGCGCGGAGAGAATCTCAACCAGTTGCCCGCGAATATCGCGCGCGCGCGCCGCCGCCTCCTGGACGACCTGCAACCGCTCGTCGAGCGCCTCGCTGACGAGCGCCTGGAACAGGCCGGCCTTGTCGCGGAAATGATAATACAGCGCCGGCTTGGACACCTTTGCGTCGCCGACGATTTGCTGGACGGACGTGGCGGCGTAGCCGCCGTTGGCAAAGCGTTTGAGCGCCGCCCGGAGAATCTGCCGCCGAGTTTCGGGACCGTGACTGGCCATATACCTACCGAACGGTAGGTAATGAACCGTCAATTGTCAAACGGATTTGTTCACGCCGTTTCCCGGCCCTGCGGCGCGGTGGATTGACGCCGTCAGGGCACGAAAGGTCTCGGCGTGCAAGCCCGCGATTGAATCGTCACGGTGGCGGGCGACAGGCCGTCCGCGCTGGCGGTCAGTTTGATTTCGCCCGGATCCCTGGTGGATTGCACCGTGATTTGCGCGAGCCCATTGAACACGCTGCGCTGCCATTCGGGTTCCAGCGGCTTCTCTGCGAATTGCAGCAGCACGCCTTTGTTGACGCCGCCGGGACCGCTCCAGTTCGCCACGGCAACGGCAATGGTGTTTTCGCCGGGATGCAAAAATGGTTTCACGTCAAGAATCGCAGGTGAATGCCAGTCACGCGATTCGCCGGCGCGCCGGCCATTCACATAAACAGAGCCCTCGTCGTCAATCATGTTGAACCGAAGTTCCACCGCCTGCGCGGCGAGGTCCTGTTCGCTCACCTGGATTTTCGTGCGGAAGACCGCCTGCTCCTGTTCGCCCAGCGGGCCGCTGCCGGATTGCACGTCGGCCGCGTCCCAAGCCGAGTCATCGAAGTCCGGCCTGGCCTCGGGGAGGCGCCGGGTGTTGATGTTGGCCACTTTTTTCCAGCGCCAGCCGTCGTTCACGGGAACGCTGCGGATTTGCGGCAACGGAATGAAAGTGTCCGGTTCATGGCAGCTTGGATCGCCGTTGCCGACGCCGAGAATTTTTCCAGGACCGCTCAAGGCAAAGTGGACCATGTTTGAGGCGACGGGCACGACGCGATTCTGCGCGTCGGTCACGGAAACGGTGATGACGCTTGCGTCCTCGCCGTCGGCGTTGACGGCTGCACGGTCGGGCGTGAGTTCAACGGCGGCGGGGTCGCCGGTGGTTTCCACTTTGGTTTCCGAGACGACCTTGCCATCGGTGTAGCCCTTGGCGCTCAGGACGCCGGGCGCATATTGCACCGACCAATGCAGGTGCGAATCGTTCGTCATTGTCTGCCGGCCCAGGCTTTGGCCGTTCAGGAACAATTCGACCTCCTGGCAATTGGCATAGCACCACACGTCAACGTTTTTGCCTTCCAAGCCCGGCCAGTTCCAATGCGGAAGCAGGTGGAGCACCGGCTTGTCCGTCCACCACGCCTGATAATACCAGAAGTTGTCCTTGGGAAAACCGCAGGTGTCGAGAATGCCGAAATGCGAATTGATGCACGGCCATGAGTAAGGCGTCGGTTCGCCGCGATAATCGAACCCCGTCCAGACGAATCCGCCGGAAAGCCACGGACGCTCCGCGAAGTAACTCCACCAACGTTCGGCGGTGTGCGCCCACGGCGGTGCGTTTTCATCGTAGGCGCTGACGTAACCGCGCACCGGATCGTTCGCGTAAATGCCGCGAGTGCTGACGGTGCTGCCCTGTTCGGTGCCGACTTCCGGCTGTAGTGGATGTTCCTTGTGGTAATTGTCCATGTCCTGGCCGACGTGATAATTCCAGCCGCGCACTTCGAGCGTGCCCATCAATCCCGTATACTCGTCGCCAACACTTTCGGCGGCGGTGACGGGCCGGGTGGGATCTAGCTGCTTGACGACGCGCTGCATCGTCGCGCCGACGCGCCCGCCGTCGGGTGCGCTCTGCCGCGACTCCTCGTTGCAGACGCTCCAGATGGCAACGCTCGGATGATTCCGGTCGCGGCGGATTTGATCTTCCCAGCGGCGCAGATTTTCCTCGTCGCTGCCGAGCAGCCGGCATTCATCCATGACCAGCATCCCCAGCCGGTCGCAGGCTTCGAGCAACTCAGGTGTCGGCGGATTGTGCGAGGTGCGATACGCGTTGTCGCCAAACTCTTTCAATTTTGCGACGCGGAAATACTGCAACGCGT
This sequence comes from uncultured Verrucomicrobiae bacterium, assembly GCA_963764175.1. Lineage (GTDB taxonomy): Bacteria > Verrucomicrobiota > Verrucomicrobiia > Limisphaerales > UBA11358 > UBA11358. The sequence goes on from CAVXRE010000006.1 coordinate 223,885, forward strand.
CCGGCAACGCCGCGCCGACGCCCGCCATGTCCTGGTGATTGCACGTGCCCTTGAGTTCGTAAGGCTTCCCGTTCAGCAAAAATCCCTTGTCCACGTCAAATGCAACAGTGCGGATGCCAAACTCGGTTTCCTTGCTGTCAACAATTTGCCCGCCGCTCTCAACCGTTGTGATGAGCTTGTAAAGTTTTGGTGATTCAGGCGACCAGAGTTCAGGCGAGTGGAAGCTGATTTCTGAATCCACGTCGTGATTTGCCCACGGCTTGAGGTCCGCGGAATCCTTGTCAGACGCGACGGTTTTGCCTTCGGGGCTGACGATTTCGTAACGCACATTGGCGCGGGCGGAACCGGTCTGGGAATTGAGCAGCCGGGTTTGGATATGAATCTCAACTTCTTTCCCGGGCACGTTGTTTTTGAACTGGCTGTAAACGAAGATGCCGTCCGGCGCGATGGCGAGCGGCGAAGTTTTTTCCAGCCACACATGGCGATAAATTCCCGCGCCTTCGTAAAACCAGCCCTCGAATTGCGAGGCGTCCACCTTCACCGCGACGACGTTTTGGCCGCCGACATTGGCCACGTCGGTAATGTCGTAACGAAAACTGCTGTACCCGCTTTCGTGATGGCCGACGTGCCAGCCGTTGACAAACACCTCGGCATCGCGGAACACGCCGTCAAATTCCAGCCACAGCCTTTTGCCGGCGTCCGACTGCGGCAGGTCGAACGTGCGGCGGTACCACGCGACGCTGTTGGCCGCGAAGCCCGGCCCGACGGGCTTGAACCCGTGGCTGCCGTCGGCGCCCTGGTCAAACGGCAGTTCAATCGCCCAATCGTGCGGCAGATCCACCGTGCGCCAGCTCGCGTCGCTGAACGACCGGCCGGCCGGACCGGTGCTGGAGCCGGCCTTGGCCAAATCGATGGGGTTGCCCCATTCATTGCCGAGGTGAAATTTCCAGCCGGGATCCAGCAACAGCCGTTCGCGCGGCGAATTGGTTTCGGCGGCAAACAGGTTCAAACAAGCTGTGGCGAGCAGGAGGTTGACAACGAGAAATATGCGGGAGGAGGTGGCTTTCATTGGGCGCAAACTAATCAAGGTTGGTCGGGAAAACAATAAAAACTGCGGTGCGGACGAATGCAAACAGACGCTGGCAAAAAATACCGGCCGCTCCGCGAACCTTGTTTTGATGGTATTTCATGGTTCACTGGTAAAGCGCCGCCAGACGGCCAATCCGACATAATATCAGGAACTCCCGCCTCAATTAGCGTGATCGAGTCAGAACGCCCCTTTCTTTTGCCCGAACTTTTTCCTATAATCATCCAAACAGAACCAAACGAAACATTCGAAATCCCATGGCCAGATTATTTCTTGGACTCGATTCCAGCACCCAAAGCCTGAGCGCGGTGGTCATTGACTATGACAGCCGCAAGGTCGTTTACGACAAATCACTCAATTTCGACCGCGCGCTGCCGCAGTACCGAACACAAAACGGCGTCCTACCCAATCCAGACCCGCTGGTCAAACACAGCCCGCCGTTGATGTGGGCCGAGGCGCTTGATTTGATTTTTGCGGAAATGAAAAAGAACGGCGTGGCGCTCGGCGACATTCTGGCCATCAGCGGCAGCGGCCAGCAGCACGGTTCGGTTTATTTCAATGACCGCGCCGCGAACGCGCTGGCCGGGCTCAATCCCGCGAAATCCCTGGTCGAAAACCTGAACGGCATTTTCTCGCGCAACACCTCCCCGATCTGGATGGATTCCTCGACTGCCGTGGAATGCGCCGAAATCCGCAAGGCACTGGGCGGCATCAAGGCCACCGCGCAACAAACCGGTTCAGACACTTTTGAACGGTTCACCGGCCCCCAAATCCGCAAGTTTTGCAAGACCGAGCCGGAAGCTTATGCGCAGACCGCCGGCATCGCGCTGGTCAGTTCGTTCATGGCGTCTTTGCTGGCGGGCAGGATTGCGCCGATTGATCACGGCGATGGCGCGGGGATGAACCTGATGGACATCCACAAAAAGGTCTGGCACCCGGGCGCGCTCGAGGCCACCGCGCCTGACCTGGAGCGGAAACTGCCGCCGCTCGCCGAATCCTGGAAGGTCATCGGCGCGGTCAGCCCGTATTTCGTGAAAAAATTCGGCGTGAATCCCGGCGCACAGACCCTGGTCTGGTCGGGTGACAATCCGTGCAGCGTCATCGGCCTCGGTCTTATCAAGGCGGGGCAGGTCGCCGTCAGCCTGGGCACGAGCGACACATTTTTCGGCTCGATGAAAAAATGCCAGACCGACGCGCACGGCGAAGGGCACGTCTTCGGTTCGCCTGCGGGTTATTACATGACGCTCATCTGTTTCAAAAACGGTTCGCTCGCCCGCGAAAAAATCCGCGACGCCCATGGCATCAAGGATTGGCAAAAATTCGGGGAGGCGCTGACGGCCACGCCACCGGGCAACAACGGCGGAATTCTGCTGCCTTGGTTCGAAGCGGAGATTGTTCCGCGGGTGAACAAGCCGGGCATTCGCCGTTTTGATCTCGACGAAAAAGACGCCGCCGCCAACTGCCGCGCCATCGTCGAGGCGCAAATGATGTCCATGCGGCGGCATTCGCAGTGGATGAAGGTCGCGCCCGATCGAATTGTTGCCACCGGCGGCGCTTCGCAGGATTCACCCATTTTGCAAATCATGGCCGACGTGATGAATTGCCGCGTCGAACGCATTGAAGTGTCCAAAAGCGCGGCGCTGGGCGCGGCGTTGCGGGCCGCGCACGGCTGGCTCGTCCAGGCCGGGGAAAACCCGGAATGGGAAAAAGTCGTTGCGGGCTTCACAAATCCCGTTCCGAACAGCGAAATCCGTCCGAACAAAAAGGCGGCGAAGATTTACGACAAGCTGATTGAAAAATACGCCGCGTGCGAACGCGAGGCGCTGAAGCAGCTTCTGTGAGGTTTTTTTATTGGCCGATTCAAGCTGAAATGGATTTGCCTTCCGGACAACCGCACTGTTTCAAAATCGCGGGCCGGGTCCTTTGCGTGGTCTGAAATAATTTTCCAGACGGCTGCAGAAAAACTCCGGGGGCGGAATTATTGCAAAGCGCCTGACGCCTCCACTTCCGCCAGCGCGGCGGCCTGCCCGGTTGGCAGGCCGGTAAATATCACGCGCAAAAATCGCCCGCGCGCACCCGGTTGCGCGTTGTCGTTCCGAACTTTTTCAGTGCTCGCGGCCAGGGTTTGGTCGGTGACGGGCTTCCAGTCGCTTATGCCGTCATCGGATATTTCGATCCGGTAACGCCAGTTGCCATTCGTCGGAAACGCCAGTCTGGTTTTGTTGACCGTCACGATGCGCTCCAAATCCACCTGCCACCACGGATTTGCGTCATCGGCTTTCGCCTGCCAGAAGGTCGCGGGATTGCCGTCGTTGCCGAGGCCGGCGTTGTGGCCGGGTGTTTCGCTGCTGGCCAGTGTCGGATTTTCAAGACCAAAGACGGTATTCGTCCGCGGCGTCTCGCTGGAAACAACCTGCCCCTCGAATCGCACATACGGGCGCGGCTTCACCGGTGGCGTGACACCCGAAATGTATTTCGGCTCGCCCAGTGAAGTAACAGTGATCGTCGCGTCCTTGAGTCCGGGCGAAGTGGCGCGGATCACCGTTTTGCCGGCATAATAAGAACGGAGCTCCATTGCCGCCTTACCGTCGCGGATGGTGATGTCGGAATCCGGTGCGAATGTGATGGATGGACCCGTCGGAAATTCACCCGGGCCGGAGACAATCGCCAGCGTCACCGGCGGCGAATTGTCCAGCGCTCTGCCATGCTTGTCCACGACCGTGACGATGAGTTGCGCGTCGTCGGTGCCATCCACGGATTTCAGCGTGGTCTTGTCGGCGGTAAGTTTCAGCGCGGCGGGCGTTCCGGGCACCGGCCAGGCCGGCGGCGGAATGTGCCGGTATTCGTTGCGATACCAATACCACTCGCGCTTCGGCAGGCGGAAGTAGTCAATCATTCCCATCGCGCCGAAGCGCCGCCCGGCGATGCTGCCGTGATCGAACGCGCACCAGAGCGCTTCGCCGCTGCGCCACGGATAGCGCCAGAAAAATGGCTGTGACTTGTCGCCCGGGCAGTCGACCAGGTCGCCCCAGCCCGGCGCGTATTTGCCGGGCCGGTCCTCCATCGTCGAGCCATATTCGGTGACCACGCTGGGAAGGCCGGGATTGATGAACAAGCGCGCGCCGTCGCCGTTGTAGCCGGCGATGTCGCCGAGCTTGTCAATGTCGCCGCGCTGGCAGCCGCCGATGGCCGCCGGTCGGGTTGGATCCATGTCATGCGTATACGCCACCAGTTCCTTGAGGAACGTCCGGACCTTGGGCAGCGTCGATTGGGCCGTGAAAAACACCTCGTTGTCCATGCTCCACACGACGATGCTCGGATGATTGCGATGGATGCGAATCATGTCGCGCAGGCTGTCCTTCACACTCTGCTCAAAACCCGGCTGATTTTCCGGCTCCGGTGGATAGGCGCTGCTGCCCCAGGAATTCTTGAAGCCCGCCGTGCCCCAGAAACAATTTTCCGACCAAAACAAAATGCCCAGCCGGTCGCACGCGTCCGCGAACGCCGGGGCGTGCGGATAATGTGAGCCGCGAATAAAATCAAAGCCCGTGTCCTTCACCAGCTTCACGTCGCGGTAAAAACCGCTGTCCGCCACCGCGTCGCCCCAGCCCGCGTGATCCTGATGCGCGTTCGCACCCTTGAAATAGTAATGCTCGCCATTGAGAAAAAACCCCCGGTCCGCCGTCCACTTGAACCAGCGGAAGCCAAACGTCGTTGAAAAATTGTCAGTGAATTGGGGGCCGTCAAAAACCTTGCTGACCGCCGTGTAGAGAAACGGATGGTCGGGATGCCAGAGCTTTGGCCTGGCAATGGGGCCGGTCGTTTGATCGAACGTGATGGTCGCCCCGGCGGGAACCGGTTGCGTGGAAGAAATGCTCGCAACCGTTTTTCCATCGGGGTCGAGAATGTCCGTTTTCAGCGCACATATTTTCGCCGTCGCACCATCGTTGCGGATTTCCGTTTTCACATTCACCGTGCCGGACTCTTTTGAAACCTGCGGCGTGGTGACGAACGTGCCATACCAGGTGACGTGCAGCGGTTCAGTCACGACCAGCCGCACGTCGCGGTAAATGCCGCCGCTGAAAACATGTTCGCCCGCGCGCGGGGCGAGCTGCGGGTTCCAATTGTTGTTGAGCCGCACAGCCACCACGTTGTCGCCGATCCGCACCGCGCCGGTGATGTCCAGGGAAAATCCGGTGTAGCCGCCCCTGTGTTCGCCGATGTGCTGGCCGTTCACGAAAATTTCCGCGTCCTGAAATGCGCCGTCAAATTCGAGGAACAGGCGTTTGCCGGACCAATTCGCCGGCACGTCAAAATGTTTCCGATACCAGCCACAGCCAACGTAGAATTTCGGCGAGGCGAAATACGGCATGCTGAAAGAGTGCGGCAGCCCGATGTCGTCCCATTTCGCATCGTCAAACGCCACCGCCTCGGCACCGGCGTAATCGCCCAATCGGAATTTCCATTCGCGGTTGAAGTTGAGTTGCTGGCGGGCGACGGAAGATGTCCCGGCAGCCTGCGCGGGGTTGGAAACGAAGCAAGCCACGTTCGCGCCGCAAAAGAGCAGGATGGCGGAAATGATTTTTCTCATGACAACTGATTTATTCGAGACCGATCTTCGTTGCGGCAAATTGCCGCCTGTGATTTTCAAATCGCGCGCGGCATCAAAACCCGCGCAAATCGGTGCTGCTGCGTTTAGGCAGGCCGGGCGCGGGCGTCCTCTTGAGGACGAGATATTCGATGCCGAGCTTCTGGCAATACTCGCGCTTGCCGCCCTTGTCGCCGTCCTCGTTCACCGCATAAATGTCCGGTTTTAACTTCCGGATTTCGGGATCGGCGTCGAGCCAGCCATCGCCGCTGGACATCAATGCCTGCTTCACGAATTTGACGGAACCGACAACATAACGGCGCTCCGCCTGCGGAAAAAGCGGATGCCCCTCGCCCTTGAGCAGCCGGATGTTCGCATCGTGGCCGACGACGACGTAAAGGTCGCCGTGCGCACTGACCTCCTCAAGGAACCGCACGTGGCCGGAGTGAAACCAGTCGTAAGAACCAGTGACGACCACCTTTTTTCGTCCCGGAACGGAGGGCGTGTCCGGCGGTTCCGGAAAACCCTTTAACTCGTCAGGCGTAATCACGCGATATGCGATGTTTCGTTCGCGGCAGAATTTTTCGCGTGCAGGGCTGGCGCCGGATTCCAAGTCGGCCCAGCATTCCGGGCGCACGCCGGGAATTTCCGGGAGCGAACCGGGCGCGGCCCGCTCGTCAAGCCTGATGACGCAGTTGACGTAACGCACCGCGCTCAAAAAATAAAACCGTTCAGCCAGCGGAAATTTTGGCGGCTTTCCGGCAAGTTTTTGCAGCATCGCATCCGGCCAGAGCAGCACGGTCAATTCGCCGGGCTTCGCGGCCTCTTCGAGAAAGCGCAGGTCGCGCGACTTGATGTCGTCGAACCCACCGGTGACCACGACTTGGGTTTTGCTCATGGGGCCGTGCGAACGTTGACGTGAAGCGCGCCGGGAACCGGCTCGTTTGAAACCACGATCAGATAACCGCCGCCGCAGCCGGAATACATCGCGCCCGGGTACTGCTGTTGATACGCCTTGAGCAGCGCCGTCAAATCCAGCCGGATGAGCGGATGCCGGACGACGTGCGGGAGCAGCGTCTCCCAGCATTTCATGTTCAGGTTGAGCGAGGCGCCGAGGGCTTTCGCATCCATTCGGACAATGGCATCAAAACAGTCCCTTCCGGACCGGCCGAGGAGCGCGACCCATTTCGGATCGAGATTTTTCCTGCCGAGCGGATTGTAACCGTCGGGCCGCGGCTCGACCGGAATTAGTTGCAACACCTTGTCCAGCCAGCGCGCAACCTTCGCGCTGTTGCAGGATTCAATGTGCGACGGGAAAACGCCGCCCTGAATTTTGAAATCGTAATCCAGCCGGTTCACGCCGGGATAAACCAGACCGATCATGTCCTGCGAACCGCTCGGCTCGGCCTTGCCCCTGTTTTCAGCCTCGTAAAGTTCGCGCGCCAAATCTTCCGGCGGACGGTTTGGGAGCTTGCCCTTCCAAATCCGCATCGCGACTGTGCGTGTGCCGCTGGCAATGCCGGAACGGTCCATCGGGCGGAAATTTGGCTCGATTTGCACCACGACCATCGAACCGGGCGGCTTCGGGTTGTGCTGCGAAACAAACGGCTGGTCAATCCAGCCGCCCGCGAGTTGCAGGCGGTTGGGAATGGAGCCCAGCGCTCTGGCAATGAACGGAGGCGTTTTGCTTTTCATCAGCCGACGCCAACGCGCCTGCCCTTCTTGCGGTTGGAATACTGTTCCTTGATCCACTTGTAGGTGACGGCAAGCCCCCTGTCGAGCGGGGTGTCCGGCTCCCACTTCAGCATTTTCTGGATGAAGGTGTTGTCGCTGTTGCGCCCGGCCACGCCGCGGGGCGCGCCCAGATCGTAATGCCGCTTGAGCTTCACGCCGGCAATTTTCTCCACCTTCGAGAGCAGTTCGTTGATGGAAACCAGCTCGCTGGAGCCGAGGTTGATGGGCGTGGCGATCAGCTCATCGCAATGCATGATCATGTCAATGCCCTTCACGCAGTCGTCAATGTACATGAAGCTGCGCGTCGCCGTGCCGTCGCCCCAGAGGGTGATGTCCTTCCTGCCGGTGTCAATGGCCTCGATGACCTTGCGGCAGAGCGCGGCGGGGGCTTTCTCGCGTCCGCCATCCCAGGTGCCGTGCGGGCCATAGACATTGTGGAAGCGGGCGATGGTGGTTTTCATCCCGCGTTCAGCCCAGTATTCCTGGCAGAACATTTCGGAGATGAGCTTCTCCCAGCCGTAACCGCGCTCGGCCATGGCCGGGTAGGCGTCGGATTCCTTCAACGCGCGGACCTTTGGGTCCTGCTGGAGCAGGACGTTGTAGGCGCAGGCGGACGAGGAATAAAAATAGCGGCGCGCGCCGGCACGATAGGCTGCCTCGACCATGTGCGTGTTGATGAGGATGCTGCGCAGGCACTCGACGCGGAAGCGTTCGATGAAGCCCATGCCGCCCATGTCGGCAGCGAGGTTATAGACTTCGACCGCGCCTTCGCAGACGCGATGGCAATTGTCCTCGTGGCTGACGTCGAGGCAAAGGTTTTCGACGCCCGGAACGTGCAGATACCATTCGTAGAGCGGCTTCTTGTCAACGGCCCGGATGCGGGTGAACCCTTTGTTCTTGAAGTAGAGGGCGAGGTTGCCGGCGATAAAGCCGCCCGCGCCGGTGATGACGATCAGGTCATCCTTCTTCAAGGGTGGATCTTTTTCAACAAGTCGTTTTGTTTCCATATGAATTTGCGGTTAAAAATACACTGGACGCGCGTCCGGGGGAATGACGATAGTTTGCATGTGCATGACAATTATTGACTTTTTGAATGAAGCCGTCAACTCCATCCCGGCGGAACCCGGCTGAAATCCCTGAGTTTTTTTCGCCGCACGTTTCCGAGGCGAGGCGTTTTTACCTCAACCTGAATCCACCCCCGAAGCTGCCGCTGGCCGTGGTGAGCGGCGGCTGCGAATACTGCACATCCGATTATGCCATCCACCGCGCGACCTTTCCGTTTTACTCGATTGAATTCGTCGTGCGCGGCCGCGGCGAGGTGACGCTGCAAGGGCGCAAACATGATTTGCAACCGGGCCGCGTCTTTTCGTACGGCCCCGGCGTGCGGCAGGACATTGTTGCCGATTCCGCCAATCCGCCGGTCAAATACTTCGTGGACTTCACCGGCCGCAAAGCCCGCCAGCTGCTGCGCTCGTGCGGATTGCCGCCCGGGAATGTTTTGTGGATTTTTCCGCCAAACGAAATCCAGAACGTCTTTGACGAATTGATCCGGTGCGGCCAGCGCGGTTCGCGGCAGAGCGCGGCATTGTGCGCCAAACAGCTGGAATGCCTGGTTTTGAAAATCGCCGAATCGCGCGCGCCGCGCGCCGGCGTGGAAACGCTCTCGTTCACGACCTACCGGCAATGCCGGCAGCACATCCAGCAGCATTTCCGCCAGCTCAGGACGCTCCGGCAAATCGCCGGTGAATGCCACGTGGACGCCGCTTATCTTTGCCGGCTGTTCCGGCGCTACGACCACCAGAGTCCGTACCAGTTTTTGATGCGACTGAAGATGACCCTCGCTGCCGAATGGCTGCAACAGCCGGGCGCCCTGGTGAAGCAAGTCGCCGAAAAGGCCGGGTTCGGCGACCCATTCCATTTTTCGCGCGCGTTCAAAAGTGTGTTTGGCCTCGCACCGGATGCATTCCGCCGGTTGCGTTGAATCTCAATGCCCGTCCCATTGAAATGTCCCGCCCTTCGCGATGCTCACGTTACGCGTCGTCGCGCCGTAACGCAGGCGGCAGGGATTGCCGAGGAGCGAATGCACCGTGGCGGAAACCAGTCTGCCGTCCTTCCATGCCAGGTACACCTCGAAACCGCCGCGTGCGCGGAGGCCTTTCACGCTGCCGTCGGGCCAGGCTTTTGGCAGCGCGGGGAGAAATTCAATTTCGCCGTTCTGGCTTTGCAGCAGCATTTCGGCGATGCCGGAAGCGCCGCCGAAATTGCCATCAATCTGAAACGGCGGACACGAGTCGAACAAGTCGGGATAGGTCCGTCCGGGACTCAATAGGAAATTCAAAATTTTCAACGCATGGTCGCCGTCATGCAGGCGCGCCCACAGATTGATGCGCCACGCGGTACCCCAGCCGGTGGCCTCGTCGCCGCGGATTTCCAGTGATTTTTTCGCGGCGTCGGCGAGTTCCGGTGTGCGGTAAAAGTCAATCTGGTCGCTGGGAAACAAGCCATACAGATGCGAAACGTGGCGATGATGGATTTCCGGCGCCTGCAGGTCCCAGTCTTGCAACCATTCCTGAAGCTGTCCCGCCCGGCCGGTTTGCAGTGGCGCGAGGCGCGCGCGGGCGGCGGCGATTTGCGCGCGGAATCTTTGATCCACGCCGAGAATCTCCGAGGCCTGGATGCAGTTGGTGAACAGATCGCGCAGAATTTCCATGTCCATCGTCGGTCCGGCGCAGATACTGGTGTGGCCGTCGGGATGCAGGTTCTCCGGCGACAAGGAAGGACAGGTCACGAGCCAGTGATTCGTCGGGTCCTCCACCAGCGTGTCGAGGTAGAATTGCGCAGAGCCTTTCATGGCGGGATAAATCTTTTCCAGGAATTGTTTGTCGCCTGTGAACTGGTAATGTTCCCAGAGATTCTGGAGCAGCCACGCGCCGCCCATCGGCCACATGCCCCAGGGTGGCCCGTCAATCGGCGCGGTCGCGCGCCACAAATCGGTGTTGTGATGCACCACCCAGCCGCGCGCGTTATACATCACCCGTGCGGTGTGCGCGCCGGTTTTGGTGAGGTCCATGACCATGGCCGCGAGCGGCTCAACGCATTCGCCGAGATTGCATGAATCAGCCGGCCAGTAATTCATCTCGGTGTTGATGTTGATGGTGTATTTGCTGTCCCAAGGCGGATGCATGGAATCATTCCAGAGGCCCTGCAAATTCGCCGGCTGGCCGCCGGGACGCGAACTGCAAATCAGCAGATAACGGGCGAATTGAAAGTAGAGCGCGGCCAGTTGCGGATCGTTGCCGCCGGCAAAATGGCGGATGCGCTCATCCGTCGGCAAATTCATTGCGTCGGTCTCGCCGAGGTTCAATTCAACGCGGCGGAATAATTTCTGGTGCGCGGCGATGTGGTCGGCGAGCGTCGTATCAACACCATCGGCGACATTGCCGTTATACCATTTTTTGTATGCTCCGGCAATTTGTTGTCTGGTGATGGCTTCAGGGTCACCGCTGACATCACGATAATTTTTGTAGCTTGTCGCGGCGGCGATGAGCAGCGTGACCGAATCGGCATTGGCGACGGAAATTTTGTCCGCATCCGCCGATATTTTTCCATGAATCGGCAGCACGCGAACGCGGGCCTGGAATTTCAACGCGCCCCGGATGCCTTCCGCCGAACCATTGACCCCGTTCATCACCAGGGTGTCTCCGGTTTCAGCCTGAATCGTCGCCTTCTGTGGCGTGTGCATTCCGGCGGTGAAGGAAATCTGCCCCGGCTGGTCGGCGGTCAGGCGGACGACGATGACCTGGTCCACCGGACTTGAAAAAATTTCGCGCGCGAATTTCACGCCGTTGACTGTGTAACTGACACCGGCAACGGCGGTGTCGAGGTTCAACTCTCGCCGGTAATCCGTGACCACGCCGTTGGTCGGAAATTCGAGGAACAAATCCCCGACTGTTTCATACGGCATTTGTTTCAATGGTTTGCCCATCATCTTCGCGGAGATGAGATGAGCGGCCGCGTCGTATTGGCTGGCGAAGACCAGGCGGCGCACTTCCGGCAGCGCCGCGAGCGCGTTGGTGTTGTTGGGATCATACGGTCCGCCCGCCCAAAGGGTGTCCTCGTTGAGTTGAAGCCGCTCACGCTCGACGCCCCCGAAAATCATTGCACCGAGGCGGCCGTTGCCAACGGGCAGCGCACTGACCCAGTTGGTCGCCGGTTGCCGGTACCACAATGTCAAATCGGCGGCGGAAGCGGCGGTGCAACAAATCAAAATCATCAGCGCGGCTGGAAAGATTTTCCTCATGGTCGCGCCAACGCCCAACGGGAGAAACGGACATTTTTTCATAATTACCTTTGGTTCACCGGCGATTTTACATTCTGTATCGGCAAAAAGGCTGCGGGGTTATTGCGCCATGATTTTGAGGGATGCGCGCAAACGAATATCATCCGAGGCCGACGCGATCAAGAGTTCATAGTCGCCCGGTTCGACGGCGTATTGTTTTCTGGCCGTGTCCCAGTAACGGAGCCGCTCCACCGGAATGTTCACGGTGACGTTCACCCGTTGACGCCGCTCCAGATGGACGCGCACGAAACCGCAGAGCGCGAGCTTTGGCTGCGTCAGGGCCGGATTCACGTGCCGGAAATAAACCTGCGCCACCTCGTCGCCGGCGCGCGCGCCGGTATTTTTCAGGGTGAACGAAAGTTTCATCGTGTCGCCGGGACTGTAAAACGGCTCGTCAATGCCGGGGTTGCTGTAATCAAATTTTGTGTAGCTCAGGCCATGGCCAAAGGCGAACAGGGGCTGGCCGTTGAAGTAACGATACGTGCGATTGCTCATCGAGTAATCTTCAAACGCCGGCAGATCGGCCGTGGAACGGTAAAAAGTGACCGGCAAACGCCCGGCGGGATTCACGTCGCCGAAAAGCACTTCGGCCACGGCGCGTCCGCCTTCTTCACCCGGATACCAAGCCTGTAAAATGGCCGGCAGGTTGGCGGCTTCCCACGGAATGGCCATGGCACTGCCGCTGCAATTGACAAACACAATCGGCTTGCCGGCCGCCTTCAACATCTTCAGCAGGGTCTCCTGCACGGGCGGCAATTCAATGCGCGTGCGGTCGCCACCGCTGAAACCGTCGTAATGAACGGGCATTTCCTCGCCTTCGAGCTTCGGACTGATGCCGCCAACATAAATGACCACGTCCGCCGAATTTGCAGCTTCGACGGCCTTGGTCAACGCCGCGGCATCCGGCTGCTCTGAACCGTCCGACATCGCCAGCGGACAACCCGGCTCATAAATTATCCCGATGTTCGTGCCGGCGACGCTTTGGATTCCGTCCAGAATCGTCACCGGGCTCGACGGCTGGCCGTTGTAATTGCCGAGCAGCACCGGCAGCGAGTGCGCATTCGCGCCGATGACGGCGATGCGTTTTATTTTCCCGCGGTCGAGCGGCAGCAATCCGTCATTTTTCAACAGGACCATGGATTCGCGCGCGACTTCGAGCGACAGCGCCTCGTGTTCGGGAGAGTTGTTTTCCGAAAATGGGATCTGGGCGTAAGGCACCATCGACGGGGGATCGAACATCCCGAGCTGGAAACGCGCCTTGAGCACGCGGCCGAGTGCGGTGTCGATTTCCCCTGCGGAAACCAGCCCATCCTTTGCCGCGCGCATCAGGCTGTTGTAATCCGTGCCGCAGCAAAGGTCGTCACCCGCCTTCACCGCGTCCGCCGCGGCTTCCTCCGGCGTGCTGGCAAACCTGTGGTTGCCATAGATGTCGTAAATCGCGCCGCAATCCGAGACGACGTGGCCGTCAAACCCCCATTGGTTGCGAAGCAGTCCGGTGAGCAAAAGCGGGTTTGCGCAGGCGGGTTTGCCGAAAACGGAATTGTAGGCGCCCATCACCGCGCCGACGTGGCCTTCGCGCACGGCAGCTTCGAATTGCGGCAGATACGTTTCGTAAAAATCCCGTTCCGGCGGCTCGGCGTCGAAATGATGGCGCGCGGGTTCCGGGCCGCTGTGTACGGCAAAGTGCTTCGCGCAGGCCATGGCCTTGATGTATTTCGGATCATCACCCTGCAATCCGCGGATGAAAGCCACCCCGAGCCGCGCGGTGAGAAACGGGTCTTCACCATAGGTTTCCTGGCCGCGGCCCCAGCGCGGGTCGCGGAAGATGTTGATGTTCGGCGTCCAGAACGTGAGGCCGTGATACTGGGCGCTGTCGCCATGATGCAGCTCGCGGTAACGATTGTTCTTGGCGCGCGCTTCAGTGGCGATGACATCCGCCTCCTGATGAATCAACGCCGTGTCCCAGGTGGCCGCCATGCCGATGGCCTGGGGAAAAACGGTCGCCACGCCGGCGCGTGCGACGCCGTGCAGACATTCGTTCCAGTAATTGTAAGCGGGAACTCCCAGCCGCGGAATCGCCGGCGCGGCGTTGCGCATCTGCTGCACCTTTTCCGCGAGCGACATCCGGCACACGAGGTCCTTGACGCGGGCATCCAGCGGCTGCGACGGGTCCTTCCAGATTTCCGGCCCCTCAACAACCGGCTGTTTCAATGCGGCGCGGTCCCCGATGCTGATCATGTCCGCTGCGCGCACGAAAATGAAGGATTGACCCGAATCATCCCTGAGTTCGAACGAGTTCAACTTGGCCGGACCGGTGCGGCCCGTGAACGCAAAGGAGAGTGGTCCGCGCAACGTGTCGTCAGCGTGGTCAACCTGGTTGGTGAGCAACAGAACCTTTCCCGCGCCGCCGGCGGCGGCAAAAATATCTAGATTGCCGGCGATTACCTGGTCGCCGCAGGTGATCTCGAAGACGCGCCGGCCGGTGTTGGTGAAATCCACCTCCACCAGGCCGATGACCGCTTCGTATTTTCCAGCCGGCAGCCCGGACACGGACAGGGTGAAGTTCGTCCCATAAATTTCTTCACGGAAAGCCTCCTCGCCCCGCCACGTCGCGCCTTCAATCGTTGTCGCCCCCGGCGCCCGCCGATGGTCGAACTCGCCGCTGATGAGCACCGATTTGTCGCAGGCGACGCAAACTTCGTCATCGCCGAAAACGGTTGATGTTGAAAACCAGCCGCCGAGGATGATGAGCAAACAGAGGATTTTCGAACGCATGGGGGTTTTCTATGTCATGAAAGGCCGCGGCGCGCAAGGCCGGGATTCCCAATTGTTTCCTTACACTACAACATCAGACCAAGAGGTGTTGCTTCGGAAATTAATAAAGCGAGATGCAGAAAAAAGGTAACGGATTTTCGGTCATATAAGCTATACGAAGCCAAACCTACCGTGTTAGCGAGCAGCGGGCGATTTACCGCCCGTTATCTCGAATTCTTGCGGAAAATAATAGCAAACGCATCACAACTTCTGTCTCAAAACACCTTCGCTCTGGCGATATTGTCAGCCCAAACATTTCGATACACCATTCCCGTGCTAGTGAGTGCCGGACTGCTCAAGCCGTTGGGCCACCCGCCGTCCAGCGGCACGAAATTTTTTGCCACGGCCACGCTTCAAAAATTGCGCAATGACATTAACTGGCTGTCTCGCGCTTCGGACGCCATTGTCCGGCACTGGCAGGTGAAAAACGCACGCAAGGGGCAGAACGGAAACGCATCTACGCCACACTTAGAGCCGGTTCAGGTTGAACAACCGTAAGCTGATTCCCTGATTTCGCCCGTTTTTCGTAATCTTCCAAAGGCGGCAACAAAACTTGCGCCTTCCGCGCATACGCCCGATGCACCGCCGCTGATTTATGTCCTAATGCTTCTTGTAGAGATACGCTTTGGCGATTTGCATATTGAGCACTGGCTGGCGCAACGCCTGATTTTGGGCGTTGATAATTTGGCGGGCTTCGTCCTCGTTGCCAGTGCGCAGGCTGGTTCGTTTGCCGGTTTTGGTGTCCACGCAATAAAAAGCCCCATTGCGGACGCCGCGCCGGATCAAGCGGTAACGTGTTTTCATGCGATCTTTCACGCAACCGCGAAGATAAATGAAGCCAAACCTGCCGCGTTAGCGAGCAGCGGGCGAGTTACCGCCCGTTATCCCGAATTCTTGCGGAGCACCCAAATTGGTGTCCGTTTTGGTGTCCGTTGCGGACGCCATTTGCTCTAACTTCTTGCTGCACTCACAGTTAGAAATGGAGCCAATGGCCGGGATTGAGCGGTTTATGCTCTATTTTCAATTTCAAAAATATGATATTTCGCCAATAAATGCAAGCACTTTTGCGCTACTCTTGACCTTTCCGAACGAACCCATTACCTACCCTCTTACTGAAGGTTTTACTGAAACTTTCACTGAAGGTTTTTCGGCTCATGCCAGAATATAACGCCCTGATTTTCTCGTGCCGACACGCCGCACCAGCCCCGCATCCAGCAACGGCTGCATTAGCTTGATTGCGCCTTGCTTGGTCACGCCCAGGGCATCCCAAATTTCCTGCGGTGTCATGCTTTTGTGATCGCGCAATAGCCGCAACAACTGTTCCTGTTTTGGGCGCAGCACCAGTTTTGTCCGGGTTGAACCGGCGGACAATTTCTGCACCCGCGTCCAAACGCACTCAAGGGTGACTTGCAAACCTTCGGCGGTATATTCCAACCAAGCGGTCAAATCCTCGCCCTCGCGCCGCACGGCGTCCAAGGCCGCATAGTAGCGCGGGCGGTTTTCCCAATAAAATTCGTCCACGGAAAATATGTGGTGCGTGTCAAACCCGCGCCGGTAAAGCTCCCACAACGCCAGCGCGCGGCCTGTCCGCCCGTTCCCGTCGGCAAAAGGATGGATGGATTCAAAGCGGTAGTGGACGATGGCAGAACTCAACACCGGCGACATTTTGGCGGCTTCCTTGTTCCACCACGCCAGTAATTCAAACATCAAACCCGAAACGTCCCCCGGTGGTGGCGGCACATAACGGCCAACGCGTACGGCGATGGTGCGATAGCGTCCGGCAGTTCCCTGATCCATCACGTCACCGGCCATGATTTTATGCAGGCTCAAAATCTCCTCGTGCGAGATCGTCTTTTCGGCGGCGTTCTTTTCCACGAAACGCAGCGCGGCGAAATAATTGACCACTTCGCGCTTGGCGCGGGCGGCGACGGCGGGGATTTCCCGGCCTTCCTCCACGGCGCGAACCTGTTCCAGCGTGAGCGGATTGCCCTCGATGGCCGTCGAGGAATGGGTGTTGCGCGTCCGCGTGTCTTTTTGCAGCGCGGGAATCCACGGCACTTCCACGGTGGCGGCCAGGATGCGCTCGCGCAGGGCGGCAATCTGCTCCACCCGCGCCAGCAATGCGGGCGTGATGATGAACTGCGGCTGATAGCTCATGCGCTGACACTACGCGATGAGTCAACCGTAAGTCAACTTATTAGACAACCGCTTTTTAAGCATGGCACACGGTCAATGCTGTTCCAAAGCCAAAGGCTTCATAGTTTGCTTCGTGAATTCCTAACCAGCCGCAGCCTGCGACGTGAGCATTGGCCAGGAGGAACGGAAGCGGCGAGTTTTTGTTTGAGCCGACCCGTAGCATCCTTGCCAAGCGGAACGGAGCGGTATAATCGGCGGCGCAATTCACGAAGCCGGAAGGCATACGTTCGCGCCTGCGAACCGCCGTTGCACCTGTCTGATTCACGCGCATAGCTGCCCGTGCGACCGCACGATTGGAGCGCGGACCCGTCCGAAGCGAGCGGCGAGGCGGAGGGCAACGCAGCCTGCGCGAGCCTTCGGGCGGGTCGGCGCGCACCGGGGCCGCGACACGAGAACGCCGTCAGGGTTTTCTGACGGCGTTTTGGTGTCGCGCGGGGAAACGATATGGCAAATCATTTTGCCGTGCTGTTGGTCGCCGATGCCCGATTTTCGATGTCCTGCTGCAAGTGCCGAATCTGTTTTGCAGGGACACTGCTGTTGAAGAAAATGCAGCCGTTGTTTTGTCCGTTGACCTGTTGCATGTCGGCGGCGTAAGCGCCTGCAATCACCAGCACAAACCCCGGTGGATTGTCAAAGCCATCACTTTGCGTCGGCAACACCTGGATGGGCACTTGGGCAATCGCCAGTTTTCGGAATGCCTCTTGATTGAACTTCATCACCTGAGCCATGTCTGCAACCTGTGCCGACATTTTGTGTTCGTAGTATGCCGCAAATTTCAAACAGATGAGGCTGGCGAGGATGACCGCCGAACAAATGCTCCAGAACAAACTTGTCGTCCATGCGGTCTTCCAAATGTGCTTGGTCCATTCTGTTTTGGCTTCGTCCGCGGCGTCCCGAATTTTCTCCAGCGTCGGCATGACCTCTCGCGCCAGCTCCTTCGCGCGCTCCACGAACGGTGAGATGATTTTCTGGTCAATGCCGGATTGAATCGAGTTTTGAACGCCGCGCACGATGGCCTGGGTGTCCACCTGCGCACCGAGATTTTTCATTATCAACTCGATTCGGCCAATCGTTTCGTTGCATTT
Source organism: uncultured Verrucomicrobiae bacterium (assembly GCA_963764175.1). Lineage (GTDB taxonomy): Bacteria > Verrucomicrobiota > Verrucomicrobiia > Limisphaerales > UBA11358 > UBA11358. Next base: position 241,728 of record CAVXRE010000006.1, read on the forward strand.
GGCCACTGTCACCCGGCATAGCTCATCAGTCTTTTCGGCGTGGTTGGTGATGTTGACATCGCGGCTTTCAATCGTCTTGGCGATCAATCCGATTTCCTCGCGCATCTCCTGCAACGACGCCAGCGAACCAGCATTGGCCGAAATCATCCGGGCTGGGATGCGCTCGGCGTAATGGGCATACAAGTCGAGCACCAGGAAAAGCTGCGAGAAAAACTGGTCGCTGTCGCCGTCGGCGAAACGATGATAGACCGCCCGCGCCAACTCCCGCTTTTCAGCGGGATAGGTGGCTAGCATTTCCTCAAAAAGATTGGGTTCAGCCATAACGCCTCCGGTCAGTTGGCAAAATTCACCTTCGCGCCGCGCTTCACGGCCGCCGGTTCGCCGATGGGCGGCACGGGTTTGGGTTTGATGCTGGCCGCTTCAACGGCGGGCAGCAGTTTGGCGGCAATCTGGTCGTATTGGCTGAACATCGTGGCAAGCCAGTCCTGCAACACACCCCGCGCCATGATGTCCAGGCCCAGCGCGTCGTTGCCGATGGCTTCATTGAACGGAATGCCGCGCTGCTGCTCGGCCTCCAGCCTAGCCAGCCGGAGTTTCACAAATTCCGACAACACCGGCACGGTGACGGTGTCTGCGCACAGGTTGAGCAGTTCCTTTTCCAGCGTGCTGCCATCGAACATCCTGGTCTTGGGCGCGCGGGCCGGGTTGCGCACGACAACGTAATCCACCTGCTTGCCGCAAAACTGGCAGACTGCATCCAGGTTGGTCATCACGTCCATGTCATCGAACGGGAAAACCATCAAGGTGATGCCGATATTCTGCGCGCCGGCGATGTCGAAGAAATGCGTGGCCGCCAGCGCCTTCATCATCTGGCCGTCCAGATGGGCGCGCGGATCAACCAGCGTCACGGGTTGGGCGGTTGTTTTCCGCAGAATCGAAATGAGTTCGTCCAGGTCATCGGCCTGCCCGGTCAGGGGCATGAGCCGCACCTGGCTGGGAAACAATCGGGACAGGGTGCGGTTGTCCCCGTCCAGATCAAATCCCTGCCATTGGATACCACGTTGATTGAGCCAGCACGCGCGGGCGGCGGCTTCGATGCTTTTGCCCATATTACCTTTGGCCTGCATGGGCAAAATCAGGCGATGTTTTGTTGTTTTCATATATCAAGGTTGAACCGATGATTTTTCACCGGCGCTTGTTTGGTTGGTTGTGGTTGTGGTGTGGGAATGAAAATTGGTTTTTCGTCGGTGACTTCGAGCAGACTGTTGCCGCGCGGTCGGCGGGCAACTGACCGCTGGCAGAAACGATGAACCGAACTCAAGGTGATTTGGACGCCACGTTCGTTGAGCCATTCGGCAATCTGGCGATGACTCCAATGTTTGCGGCGCAGGGCGAAGATGGCTTCGTGATGCGCCTCCAATTTGCTGCGCGTCCGACGCTCCTGTTCGGCTTCGGCTTGTGGTTGTAAATTCATATCTGTTTTTTCAACATCAATAATTCGGTCGGACGTTCGCGCGAATGTTGCGCGAAATTCGCGCGAACGCGCGGCGCTGGCCGCGCCCCTCTAGCTGTGCTAAGGGAAGATGTCTGACAGAATTATTGATGCTGTAAACCGTCTTCATAGCTGTGTGTTACCGTTGCCATGAAGGTATAACCATTGAACCGTTTAGGCTTACCGAGTAGTGGGAGTAAACGTTCGGGGTATGTGCGAATAGTGCCTTCAGGGGGATGACGAGGCGTAAATTCCGGTTACAGTGGCCTCTATGTTACGAGTCACTGCCAGTCGGAATGCCAAGGAATACTTTGCTCAATCGTTGAAGCGTGAGGATTATTACAGTGAAGGTCAGGAGGTCAGCGGTGATTGGAACGGGATAGCAGCGGAGAGATTGGGTCTGGCAGGGGCGGTGACTCAAGCTGACTTTGATTCCCTCTGTGACAATAAAATTCCTGGAACGGATGAACGGTTGACGCAACGGAACAAAAGTAATCGCACGGTCGGTTACGATTTCAATTTCCATTGTCCAAAATCCGTTTCGGTCGCCTACGAGTTCACCAGAGACGAGCGCATTTTGGACGCCTTCAAATTATCCGTGAACCAGACGATGCGGGAAATCGAATCAGAAATTAAAACACGGGTGCGGAAAAACGGGGCGGATGAGAATCGAACGACGGGCAACATGATTTGGGCGGAGTTCGTCCATTTCACTGCGAGACCAGTCAGCGGCGTTCCCGATCCACACTTGCACGCGCATTGCTACACTTTCAACACGACCTGGGATGACGAGGAAAAGAAATGGAAGGCCGGGCAGTTTCGGGACTTGAAAGGTGATGCGCCGTATTTTGAAGCGGCGTTCCATGCGCGGTTTGCCCGGCGACTGGCTGAAATGGGTTATCGCATCGAACGGACGACCAAAGGCTGGGAGCTGGCAGGTGTGCCCCAGCGCGTGATTGATGAATTTTCCAAACGGTCGGAGCAAGTAGAACAAAAAGCGAAGGAATTGGGCATCACGTCGGCCAAACAAAAGGATGGCCTGGCCGCTTTGACCCGCGAACGCAAACGGAAGGACATCGAGAAATCAGAATTGCGTGAATTGTGGGATAAACGGATTTCGGCGGATGAGCGCGCGGCAATTCAAAACAACCTGCGGCATACGACTGCTGACGCGCCGAAGGTTTCCGAAATGCAGGCGATGGATTTTGCCGTCCAACACTGTTACGAACGCGCCTCCATCGTCACCGACAAGGAATTGCTCCGTCATGCGCTCCGTTTCGGAGTGGGCGACGTGGATGTGGAACAAATCAAACGTCAACTTCTACGCGATGAGCTTATCAAGGAAAGCGTGGACGGTCGGCAATGGCTCACGACCAGGGATGTGCTGGCGGAAGAAAAGCGGCTGATTGATTTCGTCCAGGATGGAAAAGGCAAATTCAAGCCGTTCAATCCGGGTAAATATCAGTTCCAAAACCCAAAACTTTCCGATGAGCAACGCGCCGCCGTTCTCCATGTGCTGCAAAGCGAGGATCGTGTCACAGCCATTCGCGGCGGGGCGGGCACGGGCAAGACGACGATGATGCGCGAAGCCGTTGCCGCCATTGAATCCACCGGGATGAAAGTTTTCACCTTCGCGCCGTCGGCGGAAGCCTCACGCGGTGTCCTGCGGTCGGATGCCGGATTTGCCAATGCCGAGACGGTAGAGGCGTTGTTGCAAAATCAAAAACTTCAGGCGCAGGTTCGCGGACAGGTGATCTGGATTGATGAAGCGGGTTTGATGAGCGTTCGCACCCTGGCGCGGGTGGCCGATTTTGCCGAAAAACAAAACTGCCGGATTATTCTGTCCGGCGATACCGCTCAACATCGCGCCGTCGAGCGCGGCGATGCGCTCCGGCTTTTGGAACAACACGCCAATCTGCAAGCCGCTGAACTGACGGAAATCTGGCGGCAAAAGGCCGATGGACACAAGGCCGTGGTCGCTGATTTGCGGGCGGGCGATTTGGAACAAGCTTTTACGAAATTGGACAGGCTCGGAATGTTGCGGGAAATGGACGCCGACAAGCGGCATGAAGCATTGGCGACAGATTACGCGGCGGCGATAAAAGCGGGTAAATCGGCGTTGGTCATTTCGCCGACGCACGCGGAAGGCGAGCGTGTCACGCGCGAAATCCGTACGAAATTGAAAACCGCCAAGGAACTCGGCGCTGACGAGCGCGAGTTTGTTCAACTCAAAAATTTGCAATGGACTAAAGCGCAGCGGGCCGATGCCAAAAATTATCAGGCCGGGCAGGTCGTCCAGTTTCATCAAAACGCGGCTGGCTTCCGGCGCGGTGAGCGGGTCATGGTCAAAACGCGCAATGCCAGCGGCGTCATGGTCGAGCGGCAAAATGGCGAGATAGCATTGCTGCTGTTGAATCAGGCTGCTCGTTTTCAGGTTTATGAATCCTGCGAAATTGCCCTGGCTGCTGGCGATTGGGTTCGGATGACGCAAAACGGTTTTACCAAAGACGAACATCGGCTTAACAACGGCGATTTGAAGCAGGTCAAAGGGTTCACCGCTGACGGCGATATCAAACTCGTCAACGGCTGGGTGATTCCCAAAGATTACGGGAATTTGACGCACGGCTATTGTCTCACGTCATACAGTTCGCAGAGCAAGAGCGTGGACTGCGTGTTCGTCGCGGAAAGTTCCGAATCGTTCCGCGCCGCCGACCACGAGCAATTTTATGTCTCGGCCAGCCGATTCAAGGAATCGCTCACGATTTACACGGATGACAAACGCCAGTTGCTGGAGGCCATCCACAAATCCTCGCACCGACCTTCGGCAACGGATTTGGTTAACAAGGAAATTTCTGAATCCGCCGATAAGGCGATGACAAAAAAGCCATTGTCGCCGGTGGCACAGGTGAATGTTGGGAACCTTCAAAAGTTGATGCTCGCAAAGCAAAAATTAAACCGGCTTAGAAATGGGCCTGGAAGAAGTATCCGGACTTAAAATTGTGATCAGATACATCCACCAGCGCGCCGCTCGAATTGCCAGCCTGCACCGGCACGCTGAATCGGAAATAGCGCGGAGCAACCAGTAATCCGAAAATCGAAGTCACGTCACCAAGGCAAGGAAAGATGTTGATGCACTGCAACCCGTGACTCCCAAAATCACGAGGTGGGTGGCGGTTCTACTTCTGGGGAATATCCAACGCAATCGCGTCCAGCTCAATTTCAAATAATAGCTCGCGACGACAGATGGTGGATTGCGTCGTGATCAGTGGAATGGATCCCAGCCCTCGCTTTGTCCGCCAAATGTCGAAAGCGGGCGCGTCTTCAACGTTCTTAAAATAAGCCGTGGCACGGGTGACATCCGGAAAATCAAAACCGCGAGAGATTAAAATTCCTCGCACGATTTCCATGCTTAACTCTATTTGCCCGTGCAAATCGCCCGCGTGCGAACTGCTCCCGTCCGGGTCTATGCTGGCCGTGCCGGAAATTAGAAGCCGCCGGCCGATGGGTGTGTCCACCAGCACAGCACGGCTGAATGCGCTGCCGTATTCAATTGAAGAACATTGCAATGGCGACGGCACCGCATGGAAAGAAATCGGACTGCCTGCTGTCTGGACGGCCCAAACTCCGCCTACAATCGCTGCGCCGGTTGGATTCCGACCACCGACGCCTGTGCTGGCTGGCAATAAACCTTTTAGAAGCTTCCTTTCTTTAAAAAACCCGGTGCGGATATTATTGAATTCTTCATACCATGACAGAATGTCGTCGAGGGAAAACCAAGTTCGTGCCACATTTGCCATCCCCATGCCAGCTTCAAGAAGTGAACGCCCCATCTTCTCGAAGATTTCGCGACATTGCTCCGACTTGGAGGCGGAAGGATTTGGCGGCACCAAATTCCCCAAAAGACAATGCCGGACTTGGCCGTCACAAAAAATCCGGCCAATCGGCTGTCCTTCCTGGCAAATTGTATCTACATGAGTTCCAGTCACCGCGAAAATATGCATTCCGGAAATGCCTCCACTAATGGGAGCCGAACCTTCAACCCATGTCACGGGCCAGTCAACGCCGTTTAATTCATCCCGCAAAGCGCGGAGCGTTTTTGAGCAAGCGGATACTGGGCCGAAAATCTCATGCCGGATGACGGTGGCTTCATGGTCTTTCAACACACCAGCAAGCCTGGAAACCATTTCTGATGGTTTTTCACCTGGGACCGGTCGAAGGCTCAAATGCAGCTCCTGATGCGCCGCAAATGAAATGCGAGTGACATCCATGCCTGGACGTGTTTCCCGGCTCTTTCTTGGTCTTTCAGAACGACTGGTTGTTCTACCACTATTGCGCCCCATTTCATTCATAGTGAAAGAACATAAGTGCAAAGATCGTCCAGTTCCTGACTGGAAAGATCAGACACATCTCCATGCAAACCATCCTGGTTGCGCGTCGTTAGAACGTCCCGAATTGTCGCCGCCGAGCCGTCGTGCAGATAGGGAGCCGTGCGCCAGACCTCGATCAAAGTGGGCGTATAAAATTTATCAGTCACGTTGTCATGCTGATTTCGAGTGCCGACATCATGCGGATGCAAGTCGGTGTAAAGCCCCGGCGTATGACAATCGGTACAACTGGCTTTTGAAAACAATTCCCGCCCTCGTTCGGCTGCTTCGGAAAGTTTGCCATGTATCAAATACGGGCTCGGCACCGGTGTGAGCGATTTGAGGTATTCATCAATTGAGGCCGCCACATCTTCCGGCTGTTTGGTGAACAGTATGAATTTGATTCCCGCACGCACGGCTGTCTCGGCATTGGCCCGCACTCCTAAGCTCATTGATGGAGGGGTTTTGTGGGCGAGCAACAAGCTCTTCGTGTTCTTTGGATTGCCAATTCCATCGTTTAGCAAATCCCAGTTGAATCCGTCCACCCGGGCATTGCCGGGATGACAACTGGAACAGCTCTGCCACCCCTGCAAACACAGCGCGGCGTCGTGGAAATAAAACTCGCCCCGGCGAACCGCGTCCATTTCAGGTTTTGGGCCGAGCGGAATGGACACAGCCTGATGTTTTAAAGCTTTCAGATCAATCGCATCCAGCGTGTCGGAAAAATAATTGGCCGTGTAGAGTGTTTGACCCGCAAAGACCATCGCTCGTGGGCCGTAATCTCCTGGGGCTAGGGCAACACGTTCACGGGCACCGGTCAGATATGGTAATCCATCATCCAGCCCATCATACGTCACCAGAAACGACAACACCGGCGTGGATTTGTTGATCGTGTTTGTTAAGGCGGGCAAACCGGCCAGCAACTTCGGAAAATCTATGAGACTCACCTCATGCGTGCCCGCGTGCGCAACGGCCAAAGTTTTGCCATCCGCCGACCAGGCCACCCCCCAAGGATTGCCCGCGCCGCGATTTTGCTCATCCAGCAGCAGCGAATAGCGCACCTCCATTTGGGCCACGTCAATGATTGTCAGCGCATTCGCGTTGATCCAGCCAAACCGAACCTGAACCATTGGCTGGTTTATCCTGCCAACAAGGTGCGACACCACCGCATACTTCCCATCCGGTGAGACACGGATATCCTTCAGCGATCCGCTGCCATTTGGCAGATGGATTTCCTTGACCTCTTTGCCCTTTGCCAGATCAATCACGCTCACCACTGCCGCCACTTCGGCAGCATCGGCGCGACCGGCTGGAAGCTGGTTGGCCACCAGCAAAAACTTTCCATCCCTTGTCAAATCCGCCGCTACCGGTTGCCGTGAGACGCCTATTCGCTGCAATTCCTTCTTCGCCTTGAGATCAATTACGCTGACGTCATTGTTGAAGCAATTGCAGACATAAAGCGTCTTGGCATCGGGGCTGATTACCGGGGCCATTGCGGTGTGGCCGACCGGGATGGTTCCGACAATTTTGCGTCGTTTTAGATCAACGATGCAGACTTTGCTTTCCGGTGCGGCGCAGGTCACATATAAGCGCCGGCCATTTGCTGACAATGCCAGACCTGACGGTGATTCCGGCATGGTGATGGAATCTGAAACCTTCTGCCTTGCGACATCAAAACACAAAACGCAGTTGCTAGTGGCACAAGCCAAATAAAGTGCTTTACCGTCCGAAGATGCGACCAATGCTGTTGGCGACAATTGCACCAACCCCGCCGCTGGTACACTTATCGTCGCAAAAAACAGAAACCCGAGAGACCACCGCATACGGGTAAAGTTTATTTTGGCGTTTCACCTGTATCAATCTCAAATCATCAAGGATAGTTATGATAGCTACGATAGTTCTCACACTCCCTGTCAATAGGCGCTACGTGTGACGCTTACGTTTTTACGATGTCAAAAAAGTTCGTAACAGCTACTTTGAAGACCGTGCGTTCTTCAAGAAGCTGGACATTCATCGTCACGAATCTGGGTTGTCAAAGTTATGTTGACCGGCTCCGCTCATGCGGGGCTTTGAATCGGCTTGAGCCGGATGAAGGGACGTAAGCGTCACGCATGGTGCCTTCTTGACAGAGTAACTACAGCGGCGGATTCATAAATGCCGTAGGCATTATGCTACGACATTTATGATGCGAGCTGTTGCACCGGCAGCTGCCTTTTGTTCCAAGTTTGGGGCGTGATTTCGGGGATTTGGCGGTTGGTCATGTGCGGCAGGCGGGTGAGGACTTCACGAAGATAAGCGTAAGGGTCAAGGCCACGGCGGCGGCAGCTTTCGATGACGGTGTAAATGATGGCGCTGCGTTCACCGGCCCTGGCGTCACCCACGAAGAGCCAGTTCTTTTTGCCGATGGCCGTGGGTCGAATGGCATTTTCCACGAGGTTGTTATCAATCTCCACCCGGCCATCATCGAGATAAACTTCCAGCGTGCGCCACTGGCCCAGCGCATAATCAATGGCTCCACCCAGCAAGCTTTGTGGCAGATGTCGTCCGCTGGTTTTGAGTTTAACCAGAACGCGTTTGATGCGTCCGACCACCGGAAGGCTTTGATGGGCACGCACGGCTTGGCGCAGTTGCGGCCCGGCCCGGTGTTCGCGCAAATCGGCTTCAATCCGGTAGAGGTGCTGGATTTGCCGCACGAGCCAGCCTGCGGTTCGTGGTGAGGACTTGATGGCTTCGTAAAATTTACGCCGCACATGGGCCCAGCAACCCGCCAGTTCAATGGCATTGTCACGACTGTTGGCAAACGCGCGGTAGGCAGAGTAGCCATCGCATTGCAACGTGCCGGCGAAGTTCCTGGGGATGACGTTGTCCAGACACGCACCTGCGCGGCTGGTTTCCCAGCGGAAAAACACGTCACCGCCCGGACGACTGCCCGTCCAGAAATAGCCCTGCCTGATTCGTCCGTGACCGGGTTCCAAATAGCTGACTGGCGTTTCATCCACCTGCACATAGCCACCCGCCATCACCCCGGTGCGGATCTGTTCGTAGATTGGCTTCAACCAGTCAGCCGCCAGCGCCACCCATCGTGCCAACGTTTGCCGGGGCAAGTGAACTCCGTAGCGGCGAATGAAAATCTGTTCCTGCCGGTAGAGCGGCAGATGATCGCAGTATTTGCCGACCAGAACGTGCGCCAGCAATCCGGGTGCAGCCAGACCACGCTCCTGCAAACATTCTGGCAAAGGCGCGATGACCGGTGACTGGTCAAGGTCAACCCGGTGAACGTATTTGCGCCGGACGGTCCGGCGGCGCAAAAAACGCGCCGGTTCAAAATCCAGTTGCTCGCTGACTTCCTGCCCGATGCAACGCCAGCTTTGCGGCGCGGCTTTCACCGGTTCGGGATCAATGACTTCTTCGACCACCGGCAGGTTCTCCGGCAGTCGCGGCGTGCGTTCTTTCCGTGAACGGCTGACCGCAGCTTTGGGTTCTTCCACCACGGCAACAGGGGCGGTGGTTTCCGCAAGGGCGGGCAGTTGCAGGAGCAGTTCCAGTTGCGCGCGATCCAATCGTTCACTGCTGGAACCAAACACCCGCCGCACCAGCAAATCAATCTTCTGCCGCAACAAGGTGTTCTCCTGGCGGGACAGTTCCAGGGCTTCTGTCAGGGAGACGACGAGTTCGCGCAAGGAGGAAAGTTCAGCGTGCAGCGGCGCGGTGTTCATCGTCGCGAACTCTGACGCTGGCCGGCGACGGAAGGTTCAAACTTTTTGAAACTTTTTTCAGCGGATAATTTCAGCCCTCTCGCTCATACCACGGACGCAACTTACCGCCGCGCAAATCCACGCCATCGGTCAACATCGCCAGCGCCTGCGGGGTCAGCTTCAGCTTGGTCGTTCCCGGCTCCACGTGCTTCGGCCAGGAAAAAGTTCCTTGCTCCAGCCGCTTGGTCAGCACCCATAGCCCCGTGCCGTCCCAGCACAGGATTTTGATCCGCGTATGCCGCCGGTTGCTGAACACAAATAGCGCCCCGGCACGCGGTTCCTCACCCAATCGCTCAGTCACCACGGCGTGCAGTCCGTTGAACCCTTTGCGCATGTCGCAGGCTTCCACGGCCACGAATACCTTCAAGCTCCCGGCAAAACTTAACATGGCTTTTGCAGCGCCCGCACCAGTGCCGCCGCCAGTTCAACCTGTTTCACATCGCCAATCTCCACGCGCACTCCGCCAGCCAAATGCAGCACCAAAAATAAAGCCCCCGCTTTAACCACCGCACCCGGCGGCGGTGCCAGCACGGCCTCCAGCCACTGCACAGACTTCTCGGCCGCCGTAACCTTGCCCGCAGCATAGTCGCCACGCTGGCGTCGCCGTTTTTGCGCCCACGTCGCGAACGTCGGGTATTTGATGCCCGCCAGTTCCGCAAACTTCAGGCCGGGCAATCCGCTCCGCTCAAATTCGTCCAGCAACTGTTCCCGGCGCGCCTTCGGCGTCTTCACCCGCCCCAGCACATCCTGTTTCAAAACCACTTCATCGGTCGGTGTCGTATTCATCGTAGCCCCTATGCTACGACACTTATGACTTCACGGGATAGTGGTGCTTGGCGTGACGCTTACGAAGGGACGTAAGCGTCACGCATGGTGCCTTCTTGACAGAGTAACTACAGCGGCGGATTCATAAATGCCGTAGGCATTATGCTACGACATTTATGATGCGAGCTGTTGCACCGGCAGCTGCCTTTTGTTCCAAGTTTGGGGCGTGATTTCGGGGATTTGGCGGTTGGTCATGTGCGGCAGGCGGGTGAGGACTTCACGAAGATAAGCGTAAGGGTCAAGGCCACGGCGGCGGCAGCTTTCGATGACGGTGTAAATGATGGCGCTGCGTTCACCGGCCCTGGCGTCACCCACGAAGAGCCAGTTCTTTTTGCCGATGGCCGTGGGTCGAATGGCATTTTCCACGAGGTTGTTATCAATCTCCACCCGGCCATCATCGAGATAAACTTCCAGCGTGCGCCACTGGCCCAGCGCATAATCAATGGCTCCACCCAGCAAGCTCTGTGGCAGATGTCGTCCGCTGGTTTTGAGTTTAACCAGAACGCGTTTGATGCGTCCGACCACCGGAAGGCTTTGATGGGCACGCACGGCTTGGCGCAGTTGCGGCCCGGCCCGGTGTTCGCGCAAATCGGCTTCGATGTGGTAGAGGTGCTGGATTTGCCGCACGAGCCAGCCGGCGGTGCGCGGTGATGGCTCAAGGGCTTCGTAAAATTTACGCCGCACATGGGCCCAGCAACCCGCCAGTTCAATGGCATTGTCACGACTGTTGGCAAACGCGCGATAGGCCGAGTAACCATCGCATTGCAACGTGCCGGCGAAGTTCCTGGGGATGACGTTGTCCAGACACGCACCTGCGCGGCTGGTTTCCCAGCGGAAAAACACGTCACCGCCCGGACGACTGCCCGTCCAGAAATAGCCCTGCCTGATTCGTCCGTGACCGGGTTCCAAATAGCTGACTGGCGTTTCATCCACCTGCACATAGCCACCCGCCATCACCCCGGTGCGGATCTGTTCGTAGATTGGCTTCAACCAGTCAGCCGCCAGCGCCACCCATCGTGCCAACGTTTGCCGGGGCAAGTGAACTCCGTAGCGGCGAATGAAAATCTGTTCCTGCCGGTAGAGCGGCAGATGATCGCAGTATTTGCCGACCAGAACGTGCGCCAGCAATCCGGGTGCAGCCAGACCACGCTCCTGCAAACATTCTGGCAAAGGCGCGATGACCGGTGACTGGTCAAGGTCAACCCGGTGAACGTATTTGCGCCGGACGGTCCGGCGGCGCAAAAAACGCGCCGGTTCAAAATCCAGTTGCTCGCTGACTTCCTGCCCGATGCAACGCCAGCTTTGCGGCGCGGCTTTCACCGGTTCGGGATCAATGACTTCTTCGACCACCGGCAGGTTCTCCGGCAGTCGCGGCGTGCGTTCTTTCCGTGAACGGCTGACCGCAGCTTTGGGTTCTTCCACCACGGCAACAGGGGCGGTGGTTTCCGCAAGGGCGGGCAGTTGCAGGAGCAGTTCCAGTTGCGCGCGATCCAATCGTTCACTGCTGGAACCAAACACCCGCCGCACCAGCAAATCAATCTTCTGCCGCAACAAGGTGTTCTCCTGGCGGGACAGTTCCAGGGCTTCTGTCAGGGAGACGACGAGTTCGCGCAAGGAGGAAAGTTCAGCGTGCAGCGGCGCGGTGTTCATCGTCGCGAACTCTGACGCTGGCCGGCGACGGAAGGTTCAAACTTTTTGAAACTTTTTTCAGCGGATAATTTCAGCCCTCTCGCTCATACCACGGACGCAACTTACCGCCGCGCAAATCCACGCCATCGGTCAACATCGCCAGCGCCTGCGGGGTCAGCTTCAGCTTGGTCGTTCCCGGCTCCACGTGCTTCGGCCAGGAAAAAGTTCCTTGCTCCAGCCGCTTGGTCAGCACCCATAGCCCCGTGCCGTCCCAGCACAGGATTTTGATCCGCGTATGCCGCCGGTTGCTGAACACAAATAGCGCCCCGGCACGCGGTTCCTCACCCAATCGCTCAGTCACCACGGCGTGCAGTCCGTTGAACCCTTTGCGCATGTCGCAGGCTTCCACGGCCACGAATACCTTCAAGCTCCCGGCAAAACTTAACATGGCTTTTGCAGCGCCCGCACCAGTGCCGCCGCCAGTTCAACCTGTTTCACATCGCCAATCTCCACGCGCACTCCGCCAGCCAAATGCAGCACCAAAAATAAAGCCCCCGCTTTAACCACCGCACCCGGCGGCGGTGCCAGCACGGCCTCCAGCCACTGCACAGACTTCTCGGCCGCCGTAACCTTGCCCGCAGCATAGTCGCCACGCTGGCGTCGCCGTTTTTGCGCCCACGTCGCGAACGTCGGGTATTTGATGCCCGCCAGTTCCGCAAACTTCAGGCCGGGCAATCCGCTCCGCTCAAATTCGTCCAGCAACTGTTCCCGGCGCGCCTTCGGCGTCTTCACCCGCCCCAGCACATCCTGTTTCAAAACCACTTCATCGGTCGGTGTCGTATTCATCGTAGCCCCTATGCTACGACACTTATGACTTCACGGGATAGTGGTGCTTGGCGTGACGCTTACGAAGGGACAACCTTCACGTCCGGTTCTTAGGGGAGGGCGTGGCGGCAACGCCGCGTCCTTACCCGACGTCATCAAAATTGACCTGCACGGCGCATTTTTGAGCCGCTTAATCCGCCATTTGATGGCAGGTTTTTGGCACGCCAACTATGGCGGACTTATGAATTTGCTATTGCTGATTGCAGTGTCCGCCGTGCAATTTCTCGCACCCGAATTAGTAACCATTCCTGCCTCAAAAGTATTCAGGGGACACGTCGCCGTGTAACGCACGAGGATTAAACGGGTCGAGTTGGTGCCCTTCGGTAAAAACAGGAAACACGATAAATTGTAATCTCCTCGTTTTGTCCAACTTTTATGCCCGCTTACGCAGGTCAAATCAGAGCCTAAATTGTTCTGCGTCGCGTATTCTTGGGCGATAGAACGGGCAGCATGAAACTCTTTTGACTTGTTAAGGCCAAATGCTGCATGTGCCACTATGGCGGCGACCACCAAGAGGGCAATTGTTAACCTAAATCTCTTTTTTTTCAGCAATGAGAACATGGCGCCTTTTCAAGTGAGTGGATTATCTTAAGCTGTCTCCAAAATTGTAAGTTCCGCCAACTCCACCAAACTCGAACGTTCCCAAGCTCACTGTTTGCGGTTCCACGGAGACCTCTCTGGTTACGAGTGATTTCGATTCAGTCAAAAATTGATTTGGAATCGTGTAATCAAGGCTCAATGATCCATCCCAATCGCCGCTGTCGTCGTTAAGTTCGCCATTCAATTCAACATTGTCGCCCAACCCAACGCCGGTTTTTAGGCGAGCGCCGGGAATGAAACGCGGCGTGTTACAATCTGGATTCCCAGTTGGCTTATTGTTTGGATCCCATTCAAGATAACCGCCTTCTCCCTCACCTACATAAGCCCCAAAGCTCCACTGTCCATTATGCCAGTTACTCCCTCCATTGTTTCCGAAGCTTATTAAGAGACCAAAATCAAGGCCGATTCCGATTGTGATATGCCACAATCCCAGCGGATCAATGGCATTGATGGGGTTATTGGCGACGTAGCCATACAGGTTCAAACCACCGAGTTCCTGGATGGGGTCACGATTTAGCCATTCATGCCGACCCGACGCGGTTTTGTAAGCACACGCCCGCGAACCGGGCGTGTTTATTGAGCGGCCACGGCCTCGCCGGGAAGTCTGACCCGATGCGTGACGGTGAAAACCCCCGACGCGAGTTTTTGGGCGGTGGGGTAAAACTGCGGTAAAAGTTCGGTGTGGCCGGTAGTCCAGGAGTGGACCAAAAGTAGCACATTGCCGGGCGGCTGACTCCCGGCCAGCAGCTAAAAAAGTGAAGCAACTTTGAGCGTTTGCAACCACGTCACCAGATTACACTTTTGACGCGGGAACGGAAGCCGGATTTTCGAGTTTCGCCGACGGATGGCAGCGGGCGTGAACCTCTTGAAGCTGCTTGATGCTGACCTCCGTATAAATCGCCGTGGTGTCGAGTTTTTCATGCCCCAGCAACTGCTGGATGAACCGGATGTCCGCCCCGTTTTCCAGCATGTGCGTGGCGCAGGTGTGCCGCAGGATGTGGCAGCAGCCTTTGCGTTTCAACCCGGCCTTGGCCAGCCACGCCGCCACCATGCGCGACACGACATCAGGATTGAACGGCCCGCCGTAGCCGGTGAGGAACAACGCCTGCGTGCGCGTGTCCAGGCACAGTCGCGGACGCACGGCCTGCAAGTAATGCTCCAGCCAGTGAACCGCCCGCGTGCCGATGGGCACGACGCGATCTTTTTTTCCCTTGCCCAAACGGACGTGCAACGTGCGCCGCTCGGTGTTCACGTCGGGCAGGTCAATGCGGCAAAGCTCGGTGCGCCGGATGCCCGTCGAGTAAAACATTTCCAGCATGGTGCGGTCGCGGATGCCGAGCGGATCGGTCACGTCCGGCACGGCGAGCAGCCGTTCCACTTCGGGCAATGTCAGCACGGCCTGGGGCAAACGCTTTTCCATGCGCGGCAACTCCACTTCGCTGGCCGGGTTGTGCAGGATGACATCTTGCCGCGTCACCCAGCGGAAAAAATCTTTGAGCGTGCCGAGCCGGTTGCGTTGTGTGCTCCAGCCAAGCCGCTGGCCGTTGGCCTTGGTGCAACGCCAGAGCCAGCGCTGATAACTTTCCAAAATCGGACGGGTGATTTGACTCGCGCGCGTCAGTTCACGCTCGGCGGCCCACGCCAAAAAAACTTTCAACGCATCGCGCCGGCCTTCAAGCGTGCCTTCGGCGTAATTGCGCGCGCCGAGGGATTCAATGTAGGCGTCGCGCCAGAGCGCGAGCGCGTCGGGCGCGCTGCGGTCGAACGTGTCCGGTCGCCGGTCGTTGCCGCCGCGTTGCGCCTGGGTGCGGCGGGCAAGTTTTTCGACGGCGGCAAAGCCTTTGGGTCCAGCCATAGTTACGATGCCAGTTGAACGGCCTGCACCCTGATTCGTGATTGCGTCAGGCCGTCAGGTTGTGGTTTTGGCAAGACAGGCGTGCCGTTTTCCGCTGGCGGGGGCGTTCCGCCATCCCCCGTCAGGTGGCCGTTTTGCCCCGCCACCCCGCCCGCAAAACCCGTCAGGTTGGTTTTGTAGTCGTGCCGCAACTTCGCGGTGTCAATCAAACCCACATGGGCGACGGCCTCCGGCGTGCCGGTATCGAACAGCACTTCATAAACAAACTGGCTGCCCAAACGTCCGTGCCGCACGGCCAGACATTCCAACTCCACCAATCTTTCCAGATGCACGCGCACTTGCGTCAGACTCCACCCGCAATGGTCGCGCAACTCTCGGCGGCTAAAGGTGGGTGCAGGCCCCGCCTGCTTCTTTTTCACCAGCTCGCGAATGCAGCCAAGCAACCGGCGCGTCTGCGGCGGCAACTCGTCGAGCGAGCGGCCCAAAATTTCCGGGGCGAGTTCGTTGGCAAGTGCGATGTCATCGAGCGTCACCTCAATGAAGCGTTGCCCGCCCGGAAGCGTGCGCGTCTCGCGCTGGTGCTGGTGCAGGAGCGCGATGGCGTCAATGAGCGTCAGATATTTTTCATGGTCGCGCCGGTTGCGCGTGCGCGCCGTGGCGAACGTCAGACTCGGCGCGTAAGGATTCAACACGTCCACCGTCTGCAACAGCCGTTGCGCGTTGCGAAGTTTTTTCAGCACGTCCTGCCGTTCCGCCCTGGCGATGAGTCCCGCCAGCGTGCGCCGTTCCCGCTGCAACTGGTGAATGCGCCCGGTCTGCTCGGCGCTCTCGTCCACCGCCAGCGTCAAGCAGCGGTTTTGAAGTTCTTCGTCCAGGTCAATCGCCGTCGTCGTCAAAAAAATCATCACCGGGCCTTCGACGTGATATTCCTGCGTCACCATCTTGCCCGTCGCCGGGTCTTTGCCGGTGCTGGCGATGGTCAACTCGCCTTCGCTTTGCAAGAGCTTCAACGCATAGCTGGCTTTCTCGGCTCCGGCTTCCTCGACCACCGCGAGGATTTTGTGTTTGAGATTCGTTTCGCCCAGGTAGTAAAGCGATTGGCCGGTCATGGCCGAGTATTTGACGCGATCTTCTTCCGGGAAGAATGACAGCACCGCGTCCATCAAAGTAGTTTTGCCGGCGGCGCTGGCGCTCTGGATGATGATGGCCAGCGGCCGTTCCAGCTTGCGCGACACGCCCGCCAGATACGCAACGAGCGTATTGGTTTCTTCGCCGATGATGCCCGCCTGATGAAACGCCGCGCGCAAACGGCCAATCAGGTTCGGTTCACGCAACCACGTCAACGCGGCCTCGCGTTCCTCCGGTGTCAGCGTGACGACGTGGCCGGTTTGCTCCTGGGGTTTCAATAATTCCGTTTGCGCCTGTTCGACTGCGAGCAAAAGTTTTCCCAAATCGCGTTTCAACAGATCGGCGGTGAGTCCGGTTTCCTCGGCGGCGCGCTCCACGAACCGGCGGCGTTCCATGTCCCGGCACAAGTCCACCTGGTCGAGGTGGAACCGTTCGCCGGCACGCAAGCGCAACGCGATTTTCAGCGCGTCGGTGCCGACGGTTTTTTCCAAACCCGCCACGCGATACTCGCGGCCTTCCACCTCCATGAACCACGCATCGCCCCGCTGTTCCAAGCCGATGGCTTTTTCCTTTTTAGCCGCGTCTGGTGCGCTGCTAACAGAAGCAGCTAATAAAGAAGACTGCGCCTGCACCTCCGCGTAAGGGGCGGGAACAAACGGCGACGGCGCCCAGCCCACGCCGGTTTCCAGCGACTCCTTGTCCACGATGGGCAACGGCTCGCCGGTCAACTCGTCAACGACCATTGCGACGTGCTTGCGTGGCTCTGGCGGCGGGGCAGCCGGTGGCCGTGCGTCCGCCCATTGTGCCGCGTTCATCAGCAACGCCAGCGATTTATCCGCCGGTTTCACTTTGCAGGCGTATTCGTTCGCGTCCATGCCGTGCGGGAACTTCACCCGAAAAACTTCAATGCCGTGTTTTTGAAAACGCTCCGTGTCCCGCTGCGCCGCCCGCTCGCCGGCGTCGTCGGCATCATAGGCAATGCGGATGCGCTGGACGTGCTTCAACGCCTCCCATAATTCATCGGTAAAACCTTCCGTGCCGAACAAGCACGTCACGTTCTTGAACCCGTTCACCCAAAACGTCAGCGCATCGAGGACGGCTTCGCACAAAATAATTTCCGGCTGGCTCAAACACTCCCGGTTAAACAGCCCGCGATGCGGGCCGGGCGGATACAGGTGTTTCATCTCGCCTTTTTGCGCCCGCCGTCCGTAAAGACTCACGCTGTTTCCGGCTGGTGGCCCGTGCGGCACGCACTCGTTGCGCAACGGCACGACGATGCAACCGTTAAAATGTTCGTGGCCGCTTTCGCGCCACAAGCCAAGCTGCGTCAGCCGCGAACGCAACCGCTCGCCCTCCATGCGATTTTTCTCCGGCAACCGCAAGCCCAGCGAGCGGTCGGCAAAACCGATTTGAAAATGGTCAATCAGTTCGTCGCTGTCCAAACCCCGGCTCGCCAAGTAAGCGCGGGCCGTGGGCGTTTGCTTTAGCCGTTCGTGGTAATAGCTCACGACCTGGCTAAACAGCGTCGCGTCGTCGGCCCCGGCATCGAGCGGACACGGCAGCTTGGGCACGGTGGATTGTTTTTGCATCGGCTGCGCGCTGAACACTGCCGGACTGCCTTGGCGCAATAAATCAAACGCGTGCCGGAACGAAACGCCGTCGTGCTGCTGCACGAACTGGATCACGTTGCCCGCCTTGCCGCACGCCATGCAATGCCACAACCCTTTGCCCGGGGACACGATGAAGTTCGGTTTGTTCCGGTCGTCGTGGAACGGACACCGCCCGATAAAATCTTTCGTGCCGTGCTTCGCGAGTTCAATGCCCCGGCTGCGCACCAGCGCCAGCAAGTCCGTTTCGCGCTTCACGCGGTCAAGGTCGGCTTCAGGAATGCGCCAGGGCATGAGCCACCTCCTTTCGCCGGAATGTCGTCAAGTTGGAAGATGAAGATTTTGACATGCCGCCATTTGATAGGTAATGTCTATCATCATGCAAGCAAAATCTATCACAGGGTTTTTCGCCGGTTATGTTGCGGACATGAAAACGGCAAAATTTGAACGCTCCGATTTCGGCGAACGCGTCCGCGTGGCGCGCGAAGCGGCGGGCCTGAGCCAGCGCGAAGTCGCCGCGCAGTTGGGCATCGCGCAACCCTCCTACGCGCTCTGGGAAAAGAACCACGTCGCCCTGCGCCCCGATCAACTGCTCAAGCTGTCGGGGATTCTCGGCGTGCGCGTGGAAGAACTCCTGGACCCGCCCAGCGCCAGCAACCGGCGCGGCGGTCCGGCCGGCAAAGCCCGCCGCGTCTTTGAAGCCGTCTCGCTGCTGCCCCGCGCCCGGCAGCAAAAAATTCTCGAAGTCGTCGAGGCATTGGTCGCCCAGCACGCCAACGGCAACGCCTGATTTTTAGTTGCTGCCCGTCGCGGCAGCCAGAGCGACTAAAAGTAAGGCGGCAACCAAGGCCAGCCAGCAGCCCGTCCAAGTTTCCCGCCAGTGTCGCCATACACCGGCCAGCCACCCTAAAAGCATCGGTTGGGTGGGGGCGGTGGCGGGAGCCGGGCGCAGCCCGGCCCCGCTGCCGCCCTTAACCTTGTTTAATACGCTAATAACTGTCCCGGAAAAGCACCCACTGGTAACATGACCGCCGGGCGCGAAGCGCCCTTCCTTGTCTCTTTGTAACATCTCAATCAAAGGTAGCTACCTTTCAAAATGACCATGAAGCGGCAATCACTGAAACTGGATGAGATTGACTGGCAGGTTTTAATGGGCATCGCCGCCGATTGCGGCTGCGAGTATCGCGGCACACCGTCTTGGCGTCGCCTGTTCGATGACATCGCCAGCGGTAAACTGTCCGTGGTCAACCGCCCGGACAAGCGCGTGCGCGACTTTCAAACGAAACAGCGACGGCCCATGATCGAGCAGCGGCAAAAACAGCAGGCCGCCAACTGCACGGCCCGTGGCGAACGCGACCGCCTGCGGCAGGAACAAAAGCGGCGCGCCGCTGGCATCCCGCCGCGTGGCGCACAAGAAGCGCTGGATGAAGCGATGGGCTACCGCGATGAGTCCGGCAGGCTGACCGATCCCGGATAAAAATCGGCCAGGTCTCGGACGGATTTCGTCCAGACCTCGGCCAGAGTTCGGATAATTCTCGTCCGCAAAATGAACTAACAGCGTTAGAGGTCAGGCGTGCCGTCTGGAATGGCCGTTGTTACGTCGGCCCCTTGCTCCGGCAAGGAGAACAGCGTCCGTGTGCAAAATCCGACTGTCAATGATGTGCGAAAGAACCCGGACCAAACCAAAAATACCAGTATATGAGCGAGAGTCCCACTATCCAGCCGAGGATACCCAAAGGAACAACTAGCCGTTTTGGGAAATGTTCATATAACGCCATGCTACCGAATCCAATCACGACCGGCGTAAAGAAGAGAACATAGGGTAGAGCTTTTTCACCAACGGCATTAGCTAACCCAGGTTCTAATCCATGACGTAATGTGGACACCAACAATATGCCTAAAATAGCCACAGGAAGACCAGCGAATATCAGCCAACGACCTGAAGGCCCAACGCCGTGTGGAGGTTTTTCGTTCATTGTTTGCACTTACAATTGCTGTTATACAAGTCAAGCATACTGGCCAATTGGGATTGCAGTCCAAGTATCGTTTGATAGGTCGAGGATGACATATTTTCGGACATCTGTTCCTGTTTTTCAGCGATAGTGTTAGCTGGGTCAAATACATCTAGCCCAGTGAGCTTCTGAACCCCAGCGCCAATTACTCGGTTTTTAGTTTCATCAGCAGCAGTTGCTAAAGTTCCAACGATTACCGCCGTTTTGAGTCCTTCCTGATAAGTCCATGGTGCGGTATGGTATGCCGCTATCTCTTGTTTGATGACACCACCTCCAAGAACGGCTTCCAAACCTTCTATGGTGACAGCCGCATCCTGTGTTTCCATTGTTGAATTAAACATCTGGTTTATATCGCTCATGGAGCGAATCGCGCCGTGGATGTTGTTTTCCTGATTGGCAATCAAGGATGCCAGCGTAGCGCAGTCCACCAGTCCCAGCGGATCGAAAAGGTTAATGGGATTATTGGCGACGTAATCGTAAAGGTTAATTCCACCAGCCTCGCCCAAGGGGTCACGATTTAGCCATTCATGCCGACCCGACACGGTTTTGTAACCGCACGCCCTTGAACCCGGCGTGTTTATTGAGCGGCCACGGCCTCGCCGGGAAGTCTGACCCGATGGGCAGCCGGAAAAACCCCGGACGCGAGTTTTTGGCCGGTGGGGTAAGCGTGCGGTAAAAGTGGGGTGTGGCCGGTGGTCAAGGAGTTGACCGAAAGTAGCAGGTTGCCGGGCGGCTGACTCCCGGTCAGCCGCTAAAAAAGTGAAGCAACTTTGTGCGCTTTCAACCACGTCACGAGATTACACTTTTGACGCGGGAACGGAAGCGGGATTTTGCGGCTCCGCCGCTTTCGCGGACGGATGGCAGCGGGCGTGAACCTCTTGAAGCTGCTTGATGCTGACCTCGGTGTAAATGGCCGTGGTGTCGAGTTTTTCATGCCCAAGCAACTGCTGGATGAACCGGATGTCCGCCCCGTTTTCCAGCATGTGCGTGGCGCAGGTGTGCCGCAGGATGTGACAACAGCCCTTGCGTTTCAGCCCGGCCTTGGCCAGCCACGCCGCCACCATGCGCGAGACCACGTCGGGATTGAACGGCCCGCCGTAGCCGGTCAAAAACAAAGCCTGCGTGCGCGTGTCCAGACACAGACGCGGGCGCACGGCCTGCAAGTAATGCTCCAGCCAGTGAACCGCCCGCGCGCCGATGGGCACGACGCGATCTTTTTTCCCTTTGCCCAAACGGACATGAAGCGTGCGCCGCTCGGTGTTCACGTCGGGAAGTTCGATGCGGCAAAGCTCGGTGCGCCGGATGCCGCAACTGTAAAAAACTTCCAGCATCGTCCGGTCGCGGATGCCCAGCGGATCGGTCACGTCCGGCACGGCGAGCAGCCGTTCGACTTCCGGCAGCGTCAGCACGGCCTGCGGCAGCCGCTTTTCCATCCGGGGCAGTTCCACCTCGCTGGCCGGGTTGTGCAGGATGACATCCTGGCGCGTCACCCAGCGGAAGAAGTCCTTGAGCGTGCCGAGCCGGTTGCGCTGCGTGCTCCAGCCGAGCCGTTGCCCGTTGGCCTTGGTGCAACGCCAGAGCCAGCGCTGATAACTTTCCAAGATGGGCCGGGTGATTTGCGAAGCGCGTTGCAAGTCGCGTTCTGCCGCCCACGCCAAAAAAACTTTCAAGGCGTCGCGTCGGCCTTCCAAGGTGCCTTCGGCGTAGTTGCGCGCGCCGAGGGATTCAATGTAGGCGTCGCGCCACAAGGCGAGCGCGTCGGGGGCGCTGCGGTCGAAGTGATCCGGTCGCCGGTCGTTGCCGCCGCGTTGCGCCTGCGTGCGCTGGGCGAGCTTTTCGACGGCGGCAAAGCCTTTGGGTCCAGCCATAGTTACGATGCCAGTTGCACGGCCTGCACCCTGATTCGTGATTGCGTCAGGCCGTCAGGTGATGATTTTAACAAGGCAGGCGTGGCGCTTTCCGGTGGCGGGGGCATTTCGTCACCCCCCGTCAGGTGGCCGTTTTGCCCCGCCACCCCCGGCATAAAACCCGTCAGGTTGGTTTTGTAGTCGTGGCGCAACTTCGCGGTGTCAATCAAACCCACATGGGCGACGGCCTCCGTCGTGCCGGTGTCAAACAGCACTTCATAAACGAACTGGCTGCCCAAACGTCCGTGCCGGATGGCGAGACATTCCAGTTCCACCAGCCTTTCCAGATGCACGCGCACTTGCGTCAGACTCCACCCGCAGTGGTCGCGAAGTTCTTTGCGGCTAAAAGTGGAAGCGGCTTTGGCATCGCCTGATTTCTTTTTCACCAGCTCGCGGATGCAGCCCAGCAACCGGCGCGTCTGCGGCGGCAACTCGTCCAGCGAACGGCCCAAAATTTCCGGCGCAAGCTCGTTTGCCAAGGCGATGTCATCAAGCGTGACTTCAATAAAACGTTGCCCGCTTGGAAGTGTTCGCGTCTCCCGCTGGTGCTGGTGCAAGAGCGCGATGGCGTCAATGAGCGTCAGATATTTTTCGTGGTCGCGACGGTTCCGTGTGCGGGCCGTGGCGAACGTCAGACTCGGCGCAAACGGATTCAGCACGTCCACCGTCTGCAACAGCCGTTGCGCGTTGCGGAGTTTTTTCAGCACGTCCTGCCGTTCCACTTTGGCGAGCAGTCCGGCCAGCGTGCGCCGTTCTCGCTGCAACCGATGAATGCGCCCGGTCTGCTCGGCGCTCTCGTCCACCGCCAGCGTGAGACAACGGTTTTGCAACTCCTCATCGAGATCAATCGCCGTCGTCGTCAAAAAAATCATCACCGGGCCTTCAACGTGATATTCCTGCGTCACCATTTTGCCCGTCGCCGGGTCTTTGCCGGTGCTGGCTATCGTTAGCTCGCCTTCGCTCTGCAACAGCTTCAACGCATAGCTGGCTTTCTCCGCTCCGGCCTCCTCCACGACGGCAAGGATTTTGTGTTTGAGATTCGTTTCGCCGAGATAGTAAAGGCTCTGGCCGGTCATGGCCGAGTATTTGACGCGCTCCTCCTCCGGGAAGAACGACAGCACGGCGTCCATGAGCGTGGTCTTGCCCGCTGCGCTCGCGCTCTGGATGATGATGGCCAGCGGCCGTTCCAGCTTGCGCGACACGCCCGCGAGATACGCAACGAGCGTGTTGCTCTCCTCGCCGATGATGCCCGCTTGGTGGAACGCTTCGCGCAAACGTCCGATGAGATTCGGCTCGCGCAACCAGGTCAACGCCGCTTCGCGTTCCTCCGGCGTCAAGGTGACGACGTGGCCGGTCGGTGCCTGCGGTTTTGATAATTCCGTCTGCGCCTGTTCCACCGCGAGCAACAAACGGCCAAGATCGCGTTTCAATAAATCGGCGGTGAGTCCCGTTTCCTCGGCGGCGCGCTCCACGAACCGGCGGCGTTCCATGTCCCGGCACAGATCAACCTGGTCGAGGTGGAACCGTTCACCGTGGCGGAGTCGCAACGCGATTTTCAGCGCGTCCGTGCCAACGGTTTTTTCCAGTCCCGCCACGCGATATTCGCGGCCTTCAATGTCCATGAACCAGCAGGCGGGGCCTGCACCCATTGCGCCTGACGGCGCGGAAAGTTTCGCTGGCTGCACTTCTTCCTTTTTAGTCGCCGGTTCCGGGCTGCTAACAGAAGCAGCTAATAAAGGAGACTGCGCCTGCACCTCCGCGTAAGGAGCGGGAACAAACGGCTCCGGCGCCCAGCCCACGCCGGTTTCCAGCGACTCCTTGTCCACGATGGGCAACGGATCGCCGGTCAACTCGTCCACCACCATCGCAACGTGCTTGCGTGGCTCTGGCGGCGGTGCAGTCGGTGGCCGTGCGCCTGCACCGAGCCAGGCTGATGAGTTCATCAGCAACGCCAGCGATTTGTCGGCGGGCTTTACCTTGCAGGCGTATTCGTTCGCATCCATGCCATGCGGGAACTTCACCCGGAACACTTCAATGCCGTGTTTCTGAAAACGCTCCGTGTCCCGCTGCGCCGCCCGCTCGCCGGCATCGTCCGCGTCGTAAGCGATGCGGATGCGCTGCACCTTCCGTAGCTCGCCCCATAATTCATCCGTGAAGCCTTCCGTTCCAAACAGGCAGGTCACGTTCTTGAACCCGTTCACCCAAAACGTCAGCGCATCGAGGACGGCTTCGCACAAAATAATTTCCGGCTGCTGCAAACATTCCCGGTTAAATAGTCCGCGATGCGGGCCGGGCGGATACAGATGTTTCATCTCGCCCTTTTGCGCCCGCCGTCCGTAAAGACTCACACTGCCGCCCGTCTCGCTGCGCAACGGCACGACGATGCAGCCGTTAAAATGTTCGTGGCCGCTCTCCCGCCACAGGCCAAGCTGCGTCAGCCGTGAACGCAACCGCTCGCCCTCCATGCGGTTTTTCTCCGGCAACCGCAGCCCCAGCGAGCGGTCGGCAAAACCGATTTGAAAATGTTCGATGAGCTGGTCGTCATCGAGGCCACGGCTCGCCAGATACGCCCTCGCCGTCGGCGTCTGCTTCAACCGCTCGTGGTAGTAGCTCACGACCTGGCCGAATAAGGTCGCGTCGTCGGCCTCCGCATCGAGCGGACACGGTAGCTTCGGCACGGTGGATTGTTTTTGCATCGGCTGTGCTGTGAAGACTGCCGGACTACCTTGCCGCAGCAGGTCAAAGGCGTGCCGGAACGAAACGCCGTCATGCTGCTGCACGAACTGGATCACGTTGCCCGCCTTCCCGCACGCCATGCAGTGCCACAACCCTTTGGCCGGGGACACGATGAAGTTGGGTTTGTTCCGGTCGTCGTGGAACGGACACCGCCCGATGAAGTCTTTCGTGCCGTGCTTCGCGAGTTCAACGCCCCGGCTCCGCACCAGCGCCAGCAGGTCGGTCTGCCGCTTCACCTGGTCAAGGTCGGCTTCAGGAATGCGCCAGGGCATTTAGCGTTGAGGGTTGAGGGTTGAAAGTAACCGCTGGGCGTCGGGTTTGAGATAGCCCCATGTCCAATGCGCCTTGGGTGAGGGATAATCACCACGCAGACCGTCGGTGCGCATGAGCACGTCCCATTGCCGTCGCGCTGCTGCGGGCGCACGCCGGGCGAAGGCCAGCAATGCCTGGCCATCGTCACCCCAGCCGCAACGGTTTTGCAGCCACGCTTCCCAGCCGTGATTGAACGCTTCGCGGATGAGCAACCGGCCCTGGCCAGCCAGTTTCGGATTCAAGCCCCCGGCCAGCGCGTGACGCTCCCAGTCATCCCAGGGATAATGGCCGAACGTGCAATCAAGGACGGTATTGAGGTCAAGCCTGGGCGACGGCGAAGTTTTCACGGCGGGCGTCAAGTCGGAAGATGCAGGTTTTGACATGCGGACTATTTATAGTTATTGTCTATAACAATGCAAGCGCAATCTATAACCGAGTTTCCCCCGGCTTATCATGGCGACATGAAAACAGGTCGCCCCTCGAAGTCCGAGCGTTCCGATTTCGGCGCTCGTGTGTGCGCGCTGCGTGAAGCGGCGGGCTTGAGCCAACGCGAAGTCGCCGCCCAATTGGGCATCTCACAACCTTCCTATGCGTTGTGGGAACGCAACGACGTGGCGCTGCGGCCGGATCAACTGCTCACACTGGCAAAGGCACTCAACGTGCGCCCGGAGGAACTGTTAAATCCACCGACCGCCAGCAACCGACGCGGCGGCCCGGCGGGCAAAGCCCGGCGCGTTTTTGAAGCCGTCTCGCTGCTGCCCCGCAACCGGCAGCAAAAAATTATCGAAGTCGTCGAGGCATTGGTCGCCCAGCACGCCAACGGCAACGCCTGACTTTTAGTTGCTGCCCGTCGCGGCAGCCAGAGCGACTAAAAGTAAGGCGGCAACCAAGGCTCGCCAGCAGCAACGTCCAAGTTTCCCGGCAATGTCGCCTCGCCAGTCGTCCACCCTAAAAGCATCGGTTGGGGGCGGTGGCGGGAGCCGGGCACAGCCCGGCCCCGCTGCCGCCCTTAACCTTGTTTAATACGCTAATAACTGTCCCGGAAAAACCGCCACTGGTAACATGACCGCCGGGCGCGAAGCGCCCTTCCTTGTCTCTTTGTAACATCTCAATCAAAGGTAGCTACCTTTCAAAATGACCATGAAGCGGCAATCACTGAAACTGGATGAGATTGACTGGCAGGTTTTAATGGGCATCGCCGCCGATTGCGGCTGCGAGTATCGCGGCGAACCGTCCTGGCGTCGGCTGTTCGATGACATCGCCAGCGGCAAACTGTCCGTGGTCAATAAACCAGACAAGCGCGTGCGCAACTTCCAAGCGAAGCGGCGACGGCCCCTGATCGAGCAACGGCAAAAACAGCAGACCGCAAACTGGACGGCACGCAGCGAACGTGACCGGCTGCGTCAGGAACAGAACCGGCGTGCCGCTGGCATTCCGCCGCGTGGCGCACAAGAGACGCTGGACGAAGCGACGGGCTACCGCGATGAGTTCGGCAGGCTGACCGATCCCGGATAAAAATCGGCCAAGCCTCGGACGGATTTCGTCCAGAGATCGTCCAGAGTTCGGATAATTCTCGTCCGCAAAATGAACTAACAGCGTTAGAGGTCAGGCGTGCCGTCTGGAATGGCGCTTGTTACGTCCGCCGCTTGCCCTGGCAAGGAGAATGGCGTCCACCATCAAATCAGGTTTCATTCGGTCGCCAGTGCGTCACTTCACCAGCGGCGCTTGCTGCACGCCACAGACTTTTTCCAGGCAGTCGGGTTCACCGTCAGAGGCGGGGTAAGTGTCATGGCCTACTTTCCCCTTTTAGCCGCTCACGTCCGGTCATCCTGGCTGCAACTTCAGCGGCTGATTTTGGCGGTATGGATGGATCACGTTGAACGGTGTTGAGTTGCGTTGACCGGGAGCGTTGAATGCCGTTGAACCTGTCAACGCCCTTCAACGCATTTCAACACTCCTTGGCCGTCGCACCTGCACCGCCTCTACTGACGTAAGGGGATGGTGTCTATCCGCAAAACAGGTTTCCAAAGTGTCCGCTGCATCATAATTTCCCGCTCGCCGTCAACGTAGCCAGTCGGTCATGACCTGTCCGTGGTCGTGGTCGTTGCCGTGGCTCTGGACTAGGCACGGACTATTCACGGACTGGCCGTGATCGTGGACTGACCGAGGACATGAACGCGGACACTGCCGGATATTGTGCGTCCGTTCCACGTCCATCCGCAGACACGAAAAACTTACCAGGTTAAGGGGTAGGAAGTTTGCCTTCAAGTTGGGCTACCGATGAACGAAAACTCGCGACTTAATCAATTCAATGGTGTCAGATGAAACTGGGTATTTTGCGGGACTGTTCGTATCCGGAATATCTATAAAAAAACCATTCTGGTGGTTGCCGATCCGAATAGATAACCGGGGAGGATTATCAGGAAAAATGACACATACGCCACCCAGTGCGGCAATAGCGGGATAAGCTTTCAAGTCTGATGAATCAAAGAATGTTTCTTTAGCAACCCCAAAACGCTTGAAGACCTGATCAGCCTCATTGCACACGTTGGATGAGCCCCCAACACCGGCCAATAATTCTCTTGCTTCACTGCCAGCCGAGCCACGATTGGTGACCGGCTTGGTATAGAGGATGACAATGCAAACTGCGAGAAACATTGCAACCACAAAACATGCTGTTTTTTTCGAATTGGATCGCATAGGCTAATGCGTGTGGCTATTTGCTTGGCGCAGGCTGGCTTGGATCGGTAAAACCTGAATAGTCGTTGTAACCCTTTTCCAACCAGTAAAAAGTGTTGGCGTTCGGCGTTTGACCATATTGGCTGAGCTTCCAAGCATCTGTGATTCCGATGGCTACTGCCAATGGATCGCCAGCCCAATTCTCATACATTCCGATACCAAAATAATTGATCTCGTTGTCAGCAAAAATTTCGCCATTATACTCATAATACTCCCGATCGTCCGCGTCCAAGCCCATAAAATAGGGCGTGTCAAAACCCGCTTCGTCACCCGGATTCAGCGCCTCCCAAGGCGATTCCGATTGGAGTCGCTGGCATGTCTTATACTCGTTCTTGTAAAGGCTATTTGGATCTAATTGATGAAGAGGCTTTACCAGGCTCGAACCATCCGGAATGTTTAGAACGTATGGACCATAGGTGCCCTCTTGCCCTGGGAATGGAGTTGGACTAACGACGAAGGTCAGCCCCAGCGGATCAACCCGATTTACTGGGTCATTCCCAACATAGGCATAAAGGTTAATTCCGCCATTTTCCCCGATGGGGTCGCGATTACGCCATTCATGCCGACCCGACACGGTTTTGTAACCACACCCTCTCGAACCCGGCGTGTTTATTGAGCGGCAACGGCGTCGCGATGAAGTCTGACCCGATGCGCGCTGCCGAAAAACCCCGACGCGAGTTTTTCGGGGGGAGGTCGGCCATGTGGTGGCGGCCAGCGGCTGACGGGGAGCCGCCGCTAAATCAAAAAAGCCGCTGGGATGATTTGTTCCGCGAGGGTCTCTATTTGCCATTCATGCCGACCCGACACGGTTTTGTAACCGCACCCCCGCGAACCCGGCGTGATTATTGAGCGGCAACGGCGTCGCGATGAAGTCTGACCCGATGCGTGACGACGAAAAACCCCGGACGCGAGTTTTGCGGGGGGAGGTCGGCCATGTGGTGGCGGCCAGCGGCTGACGGGGAGCCGCCGCTAAATCAAAAAAGCCGCTGGGATGATTTGCGACCA
>CAVXRE010000007.1:0-205002 GCA_963764175.1 uncultured Verrucomicrobiae bacterium
ACCGCTGCTCTATCCATTTGAGCTACGGGAGCATTCGTTAACGTTAACGAAATCAAATTGGCACCGAATTTGCCACGGCAACAACCCTTCATCGACATAAACCGGTCAACCTCAATTTTGACAGTGGTGAATTAAGCGCAAGTCGAGGCAAACGTCAATCCGGCAAAATCGTTGTCACGAAGAAATAGTGCGAGCATGATCTATTTCCAAAATGGACAGCGCACCCATCGTCCAGCCTTGACCTCGACCAGTTCGGGAATTTTTTCAGAACATTCCGGTTTCGCAATCGGGCAACGCGGAGCGAAACGGCAGCCGGGCGGAAAATTACCAATGCGCGGCACATTGCCCGGAATGGCCGAGAGACGGTCAGCGCCGCCGGCCAATTTGGGAACGGCATTCATCAATGCCTTCGTGTAAGGATGCAGCGGGTGACGCAGCAATTCCTTCGCGGGCGCCGACTCGACAATCTGTCCGGCATACATCACGGCCACGCGGTCGGCCATGTCGCCGACAATGCCGAGGTTGTGGGTGATGAGCAGGATCGCCATGCCGAGCCGTTGCTTGAGGCCGTGGAGCAGTTCCAGAATCTGCGCCTGGATCGTCACGTCGAGCGCGGTGGTTGGTTCGTCCGCCACGAGCAGCCTGGGTTCGCTCGCCAGCGCCATTGCAATCATCACGCGTTGCTGCATCCCGCCGGACATCTCGAACGGATAATTTTTGATGCGCGATTCCGGAGCCGAAATGCCGACCAGCTTCAGCAGCCGGATGACCTCCTCGTTCGTTGCCTTCCCCGGTTTGTGCAATTTGAGCGATTCCTTGATTTGATTGCCGATGCGGAAGACGGGATTTAGCGACGCGCCCGGATCTTGAAAAACGTAGCTGACCACGCCGCCGCGAATGCTGCGCAGCTCGCCATTCGGCATTT
This sequence comes from uncultured Verrucomicrobiae bacterium, assembly GCA_963764175.1. Lineage (GTDB taxonomy): Bacteria > Verrucomicrobiota > Verrucomicrobiia > Limisphaerales > UBA11358 > UBA11358. The sequence continues at coordinate 926 of CAVXRE010000007.1, forward strand.
TCAGCACGTCGCGGCCGTTCAGCAAAATTTCCCCGCCGACGTAATTGGCCGGCGGCGTCGGCACGAGCCGCGCGATGGACAGCGCGGTGACGGTTTTGCCGCAGCCGCTCTCGCCGACAAGACAGACGGTTTCGCTCGCGCCAATCGTCAGCGACACGCCGTCCACGGCCCGGAGCGCGTCGGCGCCGGTGCCAAAGTCCATTTTCAGATTTTTAATTTCGAGCAGGTTCATTTCGTTGGACGGAATTAACAAAATTGGAAGCGCTCTTTGCCAAATCCAATTTGGTTCTGAAAAATTCTGTTAATTCTGTCTTCATGCTTTTGTGTCCGCGGCGTCTCTTAATCCATCGCCGAGGAAGTTGAAAGCGAGAACGGTGATGAAAATCGCCGCGCCCGGCGCGAGCAGCCAGGGATAATTGCGCAGATACTCGGTGTTTTGCGCGGCGGTCAGCATGTTGCCCCAGCTCGCGCTCGGCTCCTGAATGCCCACGCCGAGAAAGCTCAGCACGACTTCGCCCAGGATGTAATATGGCACGCTCAACGTCGCCGCGACGATGACGTAGGAAAACGTGTTTGGCAGAATATGGCGCACGATCACCTTCAAATGTGTTTGTCCCAATGACCGCGCGGCCAGAACGAACTGCTGTTCGCGCAGCGACAGCGTCATGCCGCGAATCACCCGGGCCATGCTTGCCCAGCCGATGAAACTCAAAATAATTATTATCATCGCGTAAATCTGCGCGGAACTCATGCCCGGGGGAAAAGCCGCGCGCAGCGAAATGATCAAATACAGCGCGGGAATGGACATGATGAGTTCGCAAAGGCGCATGATGACGGTGTCGGTCGCTCCGGAAAAATAGCCGGAAATGCCGCCAATGATCATGCCAAACGTGAACGACAGCAAAATGCCGATGATTCCGATCGAAAGCGAAATTTGCGAGCCGTAAAGCAGCCGCGAAAAAACATCGCGCCCGAACTGGTCCGTGCCAAAAAGGTAAATCGGATGATTGTCGTCACCGCCGAACAGGTGAATTGAAGCCGGAATCAAGCCGAACAATTTGTATTTGTCACCGTGAACAAGGAAATGCATCGGCTTCACGTCATTTTCAACAATGTGATAGGTGAAAACGCCGCCGCCCTGTTCGTATCGCGGCACAACCAGATGAAATCCCTGCAGCCGCGGCCAGATCGGGGGATGGAAGGAATAATTTGTATCCAGGCGATCATAACTATACGGCGCGACAAAGCCGGCAAACAACGCCACGAGGTAAAGCACGATCAAAATCGCCCCCCCGGCCATCGCAATGCGCCGTTGCCTCAACCGCCGCCTGAACAACTGCCAGGGTGACAGCGGCTGTTCGGCGGTCTGATTTTGAATGGGCGCGGTTTGGTTCATTTATTTCAGGCGGATGCGCGGGTCGCTCCAGGCGAGCAGCAGGTCCGCGATGAAATTTCCGGCGACCAGCAGCGCGGTGGCCATGACCACGCAGTCCACCACCAGATAGGAGTCCTTGGCGAAAAAAGCTTCCATCGTCAGCCGGCCGAGACCGGGCCAGGCCATGATGTTTTCCACGATGAAGGCGCCGCTCAACAGTGCGGCCAGCGAGTAGCCAAAAATGGTCAGCAGCGGATTGATGGCGTTGCGGAGCGCGTGTTTGTAAATCACCCAGCCTTCGCCGAGGCCGCGCGCGCGGGCGGCGGTGACATATTCGGCGCGAAGCGTGTCGAGCAGGCAGGAACGCATCCGGCGCATGATTCCCGCGAGGTCGGACGCGGCGAGCACGATGGCCGGCAGGATGAGATGATGCGCGCGGTCCCAGAATTGCTGGGCCGGCGCCATGAAATCGTAAAGCGCGCTTTGCGCGCCGCCGACGGGAAACCAGCCGGTGGCCGCGGCGAACCACAGGGCCAGCAGCGACAGCAATACATCCGGCACGGACAAACCCACAAAGGCGAACAGCGAGCAGCCACGGTCAACCCAAGAATCCTTTTTGACCGCAGCCCAGATGCCCAGCGGCACTGCGGTTCCCCAAGCGATGATGAGCGCGAAAAATGAAAGAAGGAATGTGTTCCACAGACGCTGGACGATGAGCGATGTGGCCGGGATTTTGTAAGCTATCGAGTAGCCGAAGTCGCCGTGTAGAACGCTTTTGAACCAGTAGAAGTATTGGACGTACCACGGCCGGTCGAGGTGGAATTGCGCCTTCAGATGGGCGATGGTCTCCTGCGAGATTTGCGGGTTTTGCGACAGCGCCGTGAAGTAATCACCGGGCGCCAGCGACATGAGCAGAAAAGTCAACAATGACACGCCCAAGAGGAGCGGAATCATGTGCAGCAGCCGTTTCAAGACGAATGACCACATTCAATAACGCCGTGAAACGTGGCAAAAAACCGCAACGCTTGGCGAGTGAATTCATAACAATCGGGCGGCGGGGAAACGAAGGATTGTTGAAATTTTCCGGGTCTGCTACCTTGTCTCCCGTTGTTCAATTTTTGAAGTCAAAGAGACACGCATGAAAAATTCCTTTGTCCGAAGCATCGCCGTTCTCGCCGCAACAATTGTTTGCCTGTGCGGCTGTGGAAAAAAAGCGGGAACGGCGCCGCAAAATTCCGCAGCGAATTATCCGTTGTCCGACCCGCCGCTGTTGGCGGCTTGCGCGCCGGGCATTCCCGGCGGCCGGCTGGTCGTGGCTGAATTTGGCGACCCGAAAACGTTCAACCCCATCACGGCCAACGAGGTGTCGTCCCTGGACATTTACCGGTTTCTGTTCGCGTCATTGCTTGGCTACGACATGATTTCACAACAAATTGAACCGGGCCTGGCGGAATCATGGACGAATTCGCCGGATGGCAAAACCTGGACGTTCAAACTGCGTAAAAATTTGCGCTGGAGCGACGGCGAGCCGCTCACGGCCGACGACGTGGTGTTCACGTGCAACGACGTTGTGTACAACCCGGCGATTGACAATGTGACGCGCGACGCCATGCAGGTTGACGGAAAGAAATTCATCGTGACGAAGGTGGACGACCTGACGGTTCAGGTGGTGACCCCGGAGATTTTTGCGCCGTTTTTGGAACAATTTGGCGGGGGCCTGCCGATCATGCCCAAACACATCCTGGCCAAAGCTGTCGCGGACGGAACTTTTACTTCCGCCTACAACAGCACATCCGATCCGTCACAAATTGTCGGCAGCGGACCATTTCGCCTGAAGGAGTACAAAGCGGCGCAATACACCTTGCTGGAACGTAATCCGTATTTTTTCGAGGTGGACAGCAATGGCCAGCGTCTCCCGTATTTCGACGACATTGTTTTTACCGTCGTGCCTGATCGCAACGCCGTTTCGTTGCGCTTTTTGAGCGGCGAATGCGACGTGCATGACTTCATTTTTGCCAATGAATACGACCATTTCAAAACCGAGTCCGCGAACGGCAAATTTCAACTGCTCGAACCCGGCGTTGGCCTGGAAACGGATTTTTTGTGGTTCAATGAGAACACGAATGTGAATCCCCGCACCGGCAAACCCTACGTGGATCCCGTGAAGTCAAGCTGGTTCCGCAACACAAAATTCCGCCAGGCTGTTTCCTGCGCCATTGACCGCGACGCGATCATCAAGTCCGTTTATTCCGGCCGCGCGATCCCGAACTGTGGCTTTGTGACGCCAGGCAACAAGAAATGGTACGACCCGAACATCAGGCAGTACCCGCACGATCTGGCCAAGGCGCGCGAATTGCTCAAGGAAATCGGCATCGAGGATCGCAACGGAGACGGCATTTTGGAGGACGCCGGCGGCCATCCCATTGAATTCTTGTTCCATACCGACACCGACAACAACACGCGCATGAAGGCGGCGGTGCTGATCGAATCCGATTTTCAGAAACTCGGCTTCAAGGTCACTTTTCAACCACTGGACTTCAACGCGCAGGTTGGCAAAATTGACAGCACTTACGACTACGATTGCATTCTCATGGGTCTTGGTGCCGGCGGCACGGATCCCGCATCGAGTATGAACATTATTGAATCCTCCGGTTTCACGCATCTCTGGTTTCCCCGTGAAAAGCAGCCTTCAACGCCGTGGGAGGCGCGGTTGGATGAATTGATGAACGACCAGCTTCGGACGCTGGATTTTGGCCAGCGGAAAAAAGATTTCGATGAGGTGCAGGAAATTCTTGCCGAACAACAGCCGATGATTTTCACCGTCACTCCTTATTATTATGCGGCGGCGCGCTCGGACATCGGCAACCTGCGCCCCACGGCGCTGAGCTATTACCGCGTGACGTGGAACGCCGAGGAACTTTACTTCAAGCACTGAAGCGTTCCGTCATTGGGTCGGGAAACCGAAACACAGGGCCAGCAGCGCAAATGTGCCGTCCACCGCCCTCCACAACAGCCAGCGGACCTGCGGAATTTGCAGCACCAGAATCACCACGATGAAACCGTATCGCGACAATTGCCAGTAGGTCTCATAGCTCATGCCGGTCAAATTTCGCAGCACGTGCGAACCGTCCAGCGGCGGGATCGGAATCAGGTTGAAAAAGCAAAGCAGCAGACTCAGCTGCGCCATGGAGCCGCACAAATCCACCATGTCCGGCAGGCGGATGAGAACACCCACGCGCGCCAGTCCGACGAGCGCCACGGCCAGCACAAGGTTCATTGCCGGCCCGGCCATCGTGACGAGAATGTCATCAGTCCTTGGATGCCGCAGATTATACGGATTCACCGGCACCGGTTTCGCCCAGCCAATGAGGAACCGCCCCATCGGCGTAAAAAGCATGATCAACGGCAGCAGCACCGTGCCGATCGGGTCAATGTGGACGAGGGGATTCAACGAGACGCGCCCTTGCAGTTGGGCCGTGTCGTCGCCGCATTTCATGGCCACCCAGGCGTGGCCGAACTCATGAAATGTCAGCAGGATGACCAAGCCGATGTAGGTGATCAGTCCTTCAACGATGACGTTGCCTGTATTTGCATCCATCGCCGCAGTTTACCGCCCGTCCACCGGCGGGTCGAGGCGGAAGCCAAAAGGAATTGCCGAGCCGGCTGGAATTTGTAATCCTGAGAAACGGTTTAACCAAATACATTATTTTCTATTATGCCATTGCTTGAGGGGAAATTCGGCGTTGTTTTCGGTGTGGCCAACCAACGTTCCATTGCCTGGGCCATCGCGCAGGCGTGGGCGCGCGAGGGGGCGAAGCTCGCGTTCACGTACCAGGGCGAGCGGCTCAAGGAAAACGTGGAGGAGCTTGCCGGCACATTCGGCGCGGACACGCTCATCCTGCCTTGCGACGTGACCAAGGACGAGGAGATCGCGAACGTCTTCAAAGCCGCCGGCGAAAAATTCGGCAAGCTGCATTTGCTCCTGCATTCCGTGGCGTTTGCGCCGAAGGCCGCGCTGGAAGGCGAATTCGTGAATACCAGCCGCGAAGCCTTTCGCGTTGCGCACGACGTCAGCGCCTACTCGCTCGTCGCGCTGGCCCGCGCGGCCTCGCCACTGATGACCGATGGTGGCAGCATTGTGGCGATGAGCTATTACGGTTCGGAAAAGGTCGTGCCGCATTACAACGTGATGGGCGTGGCCAAGGCCGCGCTCGAAGCCAGCACCCGCTATCTGGCCTACGACCTTGGCCCGAAGAAAATCCGCGTCAATTGCATCAGCGCCGGCCCGGTCAACACGCTGGCCGCACGCGGCATCAGCGGGTTCGGCGAAATGCTCAAGCAATACGAGGCCAAGTCGCCGCTCAAACGCAATGTGCTGCCCGACGAACTGGGCGCGACCGGCATGTTTCTCGCCAGCGACGGCGCGGCGGCCATCACCGGCCAGGTGATTTACGTGGATTGCGGCTACCAGATCATGGGGATGTAACCATCCCTCACGCCGGACGGATCATTTCAAACCGGTCACGGGTGCGGCAATACCAGTGCGGAGACGCCATGCGTCCGATCAGAAAGAGTTTGTCGGTGTTAATCCGCTTTTTCTCAGCGTCGAACAATTCATCGCGCAAATGGAGGCGTTTGATCAAACCAATCACCACGCGGTTTTTGCCGATTTGCAGCGTTCCCCATTCGGCGCATTCGAGATTTACCGGGGACTCGGTAATCCGCGGCGGTTTCACCAGCGACGACGGCACGGCGGTCAGGCCGGCGCGGATGAGTTCATTTTCGCCAAAAGGCAGCGAGGCGGCGCATTCGTTCATCGCCCCGGCAATTTTTTCGTCCACCAGGTTCACGACAAATTCATGTGTGGCGCGGATGTTCAAGGCGGTGTCCTTGGGCGTGCCGTCGTCTCGGTCACCGGGCGCGAAGGCGAGAATCGGCGGATTTGCGCCGAGCAGGTTGAAAAAACTGAATGGCGCGGCGTTCACCCTGCCATCTGCGCTGAGGGTGGTGACAAGCGCAATGGGGCGTGGCGTGACCAGGCTGGCGAGAATCGGATACGCGCGGTCGGCAAACTGATTTTCAAGATCAAGTTCCATAAAACGGTGAAAATTTACGGCAAGCGCTCCAGTCGCGCAACGAATGCGCCGTCCACATTGTCCACAAACGGCAGCAGCTCGTGCTCGTAATCCAGCCTGAATTCGGCTTGCTCGTTTGAAAATTGTTTTACAACTTCAGCATTTTCCTCCGGTTCGAGGCTGCAGGTGCTGTAAACCAGAACGCCGCCGCTTTTGACAAGTGACGCGGCCTGTTTGAGCAGGTCGAGTTGCTGGTCGCGCAGCCGCTGGATTTCCTTCGGCTGGATCCGCCAGCGCAGGTCAACGCGCCGGCGCATCACGCCGGTGTTTGAGCAGGGAGCATCCACCAAAATCCGGTCAAAGCCGGTTGAGGGTTGAGGGTTGAGGGTTGAGGGTAAAATAGTTTCGACGCAAGTTGCACCGAGCCGCGCACAGTTTTCTTGCAGCAATTTCAGACGTTCCCTGGAATTGTCCACAGCCACAATGCGGCCTTGGTTGCTCATCAATTGCGCGAGGAACGTCGTCTTGCCGCCGGGCGCGGCGCACAAATCCAGAATGGTTTCGCCGGGCTGCGCCCCGAGTTTGCGCACGGCGAGCAGCGTGCTCGGGTCTTGGATGTAAAACCAGCCTTGGCGGAAGCTTTCCAGTTTTGCCAGCGGAGGATGCGATTTCAATTCAAAGACCAGGTTTTCTTCAAGCTGCTCGCGCCGGACGAAATCATATTCGACATTTTCGTCGCGCCACTTTTCGAGCAATTTGCCGGCGTCGGTTTTCAACGCGTTGGCGCGCGCGAATGTTTTCGGCGGCGTGTTGTTCCATTCCAAAAGCGCCATGGTTTTTTCGACGCCCCGGCGCTTTTGCCAGCGTTCGACCAGCCATTCGGGGTGTGACCAGCCGAGCGCGGGCTGTGAAATTTTCAATTCGGCCAGAAGTTTTTTGGTCGCGCCGGCTTCGCGTAAAAAGCCGCGCAGGACGGCATTTACGAATCCGGCTTGCGCGCCAAAATCGTTGCGCTTGGCGAGCTCGACGGTTTCGTTCACGGCGGCGTGGCCGGGAATCCGGTCCAGCCAGAAAATCTGGTAGAGGCCCAGCCGCAGCAGGTCTTGCAACGCTGGTTTTTGTTTGCGTCCGCCGGTCTTGCGGGCGATGAGCCAGTCGAGTGTGGCCTGCCAGCGGACGACGCCATACACAATTTCCTGGCAAAGCGCGCGGTCGGCGGTCGGAAGTTGCGCTCCCGCCAGGGCGTTTTCCAGCAAATCCTCAATAAATTTGCCATTGGCGCGCCGTTGCTGCAAAACGTGCGCCGCGATTTGTCTTGGATTTTTGCCGTTCACGATTTTAAATACAGGTATTGTGCTTTCATGACGTGACAAATACGATTCTTTTATGAGAGAGGAATTTGAAAAATTGGCTGCCGCCGGCAAGATTGAAGGGCGGCACGTTGAACCGCTGACCAAACTGGCGACGGGCGGCTTTTGCATGCACCGCAGTTGGGGCTTCGGCCGCATCAAGACCGTGGACACGGTGTTCGCGCGGTTCACGATTGATTTTCCGGGCAAGCCGGATCACACGATGGATCTGGCGTTCGCCGCTGAATCGCTCAAGCCGATTTCCAAGGAACATATTCTGGCCCGCAAGGCCGCCGACCTCGAGGGGCTGCGCCAGATGGCCGCCCATCATCTGGATTTGATCAAGGTCGTGTTGAACAGCTACGACGGCCGGGCGACGGCGGACCAGATTCAACAGGTGCTCGTGCCCGATGTCATCCGCGATGACTGGAAGAAATGGTGGGAAACCACGCGCCGCGAAATGAAAAAGGACGGGCATTTCATTGTGCCGCTGAAAAAAACCGAGCCGGTTGTTTATCAGGCGCAGGAAACATCGCTCCAGGAACGCCTGCTGGCGGATTTCCGGAAGGCCAAGGGATTGAAGGCGCGGGTGGCCGTGGCCGGTGAAGTTTTAAAAAATGCTTCCGATCTGGCTGACAAGGCAGCTGCGGCTGGTGAAATCATTGCCGCACTCAACGCCGAGATTGCGTCGCACCAGCGCACCCAGCCCGCCGTCGCGCTCGAAGCGGTCTTTGCCCGCGATGATTTGCGCGATATGGCCGGCCTGTCGCCCGTCGAGGGTGAAATCACCACCGCGCAGATCTGGGCGCAGGACGGCGTCAAATTCGGCCCGGTGCTGGAACTGATTCCGGCGGCCAAGCATCATCGCACGCTGGAATCGTTCAGGGCGGCGAACCCCGACCGCTGGATTGAAATCCTGCGCGGGTCGCTCAATGCCGTTTCCGCCAAGCTCTGCCGCGAGTTCGCCAGCCTGTTGATTCAGGAAGGCAAGATGGATGCGCTCAAGGAAACGCTCGCACGCCTCATCAACCAGCACACCGCCGGCAGCGAATTGTTGCTCTGGCTCGGGCGCGACCGCAGCGACGCCTACGCCGACATCCTTGGTCCGGAAGTTTTCCGCGCGATGCTCACCGCGATGGAACGCGATCAATTTAACGAAAAACGCTCCAACCGCCTGCGCGAATTCATCCTCGACGATCACGAACTGCTCGCCGAACTGACCGCGTCAGCAGACATCGAAGTCATCAAGGACCTCACGCGCGCGCTGCAATTTTCACCCGTGTTTGATGACATGGACAAGCGCTCGCTTCTTGCGCGGCTCGTCAAGGCGCATCCCGCCGTGCAGTCACTTGTCAGCGGCGAACAGACCAAGCAGGACGTCACGCTGCTCGTCTCGTGGGAAAGTCTCGAACGCCGCAGGGGTGAATACGAGGATCTGGTGCAGAAGAAAATTCCCGCCAACTCGAAGGAAATCGCCCTCGCGCGCAGCTACGGCGACCTCAGCGAAAATCACGAGTACAAGGCCGCCAAGGAAATGCAGAAGATCCTCATGCGCCGCAAGGACGAACTGGAAAACCAGCTCACCCGCGCCCGTGGCACGGATTTCTCCAACGCGCGCGCCGACGTCGCCAGCATCGGCACGGTTGTGCGGGCCGCCAACCTCAGCACAAACGAACCGGAAACGTTCACCATCCTCGGCGCCTGGGATTCCGAGCCGGAGAAAGGCGTCATCAGCTATCTCTCGCCCGTCGCGCAGGCGCTGTTGAACCGCAAGGTCGGCGACGAGGTGGAATTTGATCTGCACGGCGCGAAACACCGGCATCGCATCGAGAAAATTGACCCGTGGAAACTGGGAATTTCAACCGAGCCACCCATGCAACCGGCCCAAGCCCACGCGTCGGCTTGAAAATTTAATTTCGATTTACGATATAGACTGACGCAACGCGCCCGATTTTCGAAGGGCGTGAAAATCAACAATCGGTCTTCAGGCCTTGCCGCCGAAGCTCGCGTAATCGTCCAGGTCGAGCACGTCGAACCACGTGACAATGTCCTTGCGCTTGGGCGCGGCATTTTTGTGCAGGCCGTTGAAATACTCGCGTGAATCCGGGTTGTCCGGCGCGCGCTGTTCCTGCCACGCCGACCACGCGGTGATTTCCGGCGCGGTGCGCTTGTACTTCGCGCGTTTCTGGATCCACTTGAGAATTTCGCCGTCGCTGTTTTTCAATTCCTTTTTCAAAGCCTTGGGGTCAATGCCCGCAAATTCAAGGAACTGCTGGTCGAGAGGACAGGCATAGTGGTATTCGCCGTGTTTGCCGGCAACGGTCGCCCGGCCCTTGTCCAACATGCGCGGCAGGATCACGTAACCGCCCAGCCGCACGCGCGGACTGCGCGGCGGGAACTTTGTCAAATCAGGTGTGTGCAATGGCATAATTGTTTTTGAATTTGGTTTTTTGTCTCGCTGTGTTTTAACGACCGCTAAAATTGCCCTGAAAATGCCGAATTGCAAGTCGCGCCCAAAATTTTTATTCTGGTCGCGTGAAAAACTCCGGCAAAGCCCTGCTCGCCGCGCTCCGCCTCATCGGCCTTGCGTTCGCGGTGCTGCTTGCGCTGCTCGCTGCAGCGTTTCTAGGCAGGATCATTGCCTTTGCGGCGTTCCGCCTTTTCCGCCTGCCGTTTGGCCTTGATGTCGCGTTTCAGGGCATGCCGGATTGTTTGATTTGGGTTTTGATTTCGCTCTGGGTGTTGTTTGCCGCCTTCACGTTCTATTTCTTCCGTGACCCCGACCCGCTGGTGCCGACGGCCGCGAACCTTGTCATTTCGCCCGGCCACGGCAAGGTGGACGCGATTGACATGGTGAACGAGCCGGAATTCATGGGCGGCGAATGCCAGCGGATTTCGATTTTCCTCTCGGTCATCAACGTGCACGTGCAATGCGCGCCCGTGGCGGGCCGCGTCGCCAGTTTCAAACACACCCCCGGCCAGTATCTCAGCGCGCTCAAGGCCGAATCGGCGCAGTTCAACGAAAACGTGCTCATCGGGCTGGATGCCGCCGAGCCACGCGGTGAAAAAATCGGCGTGCGGCTCATCGCCGGTGTGATTGCCCGCCGCATCGTGCCATGGATCAGGGAAAACGACATCGTCCAGCGCGGCGAGCGCATCAGCCTGATTCAATTCGGCTCGCGTGTGGACGTTTATCTGCCGCGCCGCGCAAAAATTGTGGCAAAGCTCGGCGACAAGGTGGTCGGCGGCGAAACTGCGATTGCCTCATTTGATTGAACCATGACAACGCCCATTATCCATCCCGCGCCGGATGATTCGGACGAAGGCCGGCTGAAAATTTATTTCCTGCCGAACCTGCTGACGGCGGGCAACCTGTTCTGCGGCTTCGTGGCGCTGACGAAAATCGTCGAGGCCGATCCCCTGGCCGATGATTACTTCGGTCAAATCAAGCTCGCGCTCGCCTTTATTTTGCTGGCGTGCATTTTTGATTTGCTCGACGGCCGCGCGGCGCGTCTGGGCGGCGCGGAAAGCCCGTTCGGGCGCGAATTCGATTCGCTCGCGGATTTGATTTCGTTCGGTGTCGCCCCGGCGTTTCTGGTGCAGCGCGTCGTGCTGGCAAATGTGTTCGGCGAATACCGGCAAATCAGTTGGTACATCGCGTCCATTTATCTGCTTTGCGGCGCGTTCCGGCTTGCGCGCTTCAACTGTTTGTCCGCGATGGCCGGCAGCGGCGGCGGCAAGGATTTTCTGGGCTTTCCCATTCCCTCGGCGGCCGGTTTGGTGGCGTCGCTGACGCTGCTCATCATTCATTTCAATGAAAAGGACAAGGACCTTGGGAAATGGAATTATCTGCTGGCGGTCGTGCTGGTGTTTTTGTCGGCCATGATGGTCAGCACGGTGAGGTATCCGAGCTTTAAATCACTCGGCCTGCGCTCCAGAAGCACGTTTGTGAAGGCCATCGGGGCGGCTCTGTTTCTTGGCTGTCTGCTGATATTGCGGGAAAAGATCCTTTATTATGTGCTGCCGGCGTTTTTCACCCTGTATCTCGTCTATGGTTTCGTGCGGCCGAGCATCTCGCGCGCGTGGCGACGGGAAATTGAAGAGGACGATGAGGACGGACCAGACACGGCCCATTAAACCATGCCGGAACAGACGGCCATTTTGATCGCAGCGCTCACGGGTTTTGTCAGCGGCTTGCTGCTGTCCATGCCGGTCGGGCCGGTGAATTTGACGATCATCAACGAAGGCGCGCGGCGCGGCTTTGTCTGGGCCGTACTCATCGGCCTCGGCGCCTCGGCCATGGATGTGATCTACTGCTCGATTGCATTCACGGGATTTTCCTCCTTCTTCGGCAGCCGCATTGTGAAAGCGTCCATGGAAGTCTTCAGCTTTGCGTTCATGCTGATTATGGGCGTGAAATTTCTCACGGCGAAATCCGTCTCCGCGCCCACGCAACTCGGCGGCACTGCCAGCCGCATTGAAAGGCGCATAGACGAAAAATTACAGCCGCACTCGGCGTTCATGATCGGCTTTGTGCGCGTTCTGGGCAACATGGGCGTGTTGTTGTTTTGGATTGTGGCGGCCGCCTACTTCATGTCGCACGAGGCCTATTTCACCTCTTACGAGTGGGTGGAGGACACCATCGCCGCCAAGGCGGCATTCATTACCGGCGTGGCGCTGGGCGCAAATTTGTGGTTCTGCGCACTGAGCTACGGGGTGTCGCGCGGGCAGGGCCGGTTCAGCGAACTAACCCTGCTGCGCATGCAGCGCTTTTCCGGGATTTGCCTGCTTGGCATCGGATTATACGACGGCGTGCATATCGCCTGGCTGCTGGCCAGACATCGAATGTGACCCGCGTCCGGATTTTTTTCCTCGAACTCAACTCATTATGCTTAAAGCCGGAATCGTCGGACTGCCCAATGTCGGCAAGTCCACCCTGTTCAATGCCGTCACGCGCACCCGCAAGGCCGAGGCGGCGAATTATCCCTTTTGCACCATCGACCCGAACGTCGGCGTCGTCACCGTGCCCGATGCGCGGCTCGAACCGCTCGCCAAAATCGCCAAAACCACCGTCATCATCCCGGCGGCGGTTGAATTCGTGGACATCGCCGGCCTCGTCAAGGGCGCCAGCGCGGGCGAAGGTCTCGGCAACAAGTTCCTCAGCCACATCCGCGAGGTGGACGCCGTCGTCCAGGTCGTGCGCTGCTTCGAGGACGCGGATATCCATCATGTCACCGGCTCGATTGATCCCGTGCGCGACATCGAAATCATCAACACCGAACTCGCCATCACCGACCTGGACAACGTGAAGAAACGCCGGGAAAAACTGTGCAAGGACGTGAAGCGCGGTGACAAAGCTGCAACCGCCGAGGACGCCGTGCTGGCCAAATTTGAACCCGTGCTGAACGCAGGTACACTCGCGTTGTCCGTTCAACTCACGCCCGAGGAAAAGGTGGTTGCCCGGAACTTTTTCCTGCTCACCGACAAGCCCACCATCTTCGCCTGTAACGTGAAGGAAGACGATTTGGCGACCGCCGACCAAAATCCGTTTGTTCAAAAGGTGCGCGAGTATGTGAAAACGCACCTCGCCTGCGAAGCCGTCGTCATCAGCGCGCAAATTGAAAGCGACCTGACAGATTTGTCGCCCGACGAGGCGAAACAATTTCTCAAGGAACTCGGCGTGGAGGAATCCGGCGTCGGCGCGCTCATCCGCGCCACGTATCATCTCCTCGGCCTGCGCACCTATTTTACTGCCGGCGAAAAGGAGGTCCGTGCCTGGACCATTCATGTCGGCGACACCGCCCCAAAAGCGGCGGGCGTCATCCACTCCGACTTTGAACGCGGTTTCATCAAGGCCGAGACGGTGGCCTACGACGATTTGATGAAATGTGGTTCCGTCGCCGCCGCGCGCGAAAAAGGACTTTACCGGATGGAAGGCAAGGAATACGTCGTCCAGGACGGCGATGTGATACTATTCAAATTCAACGTTTAGACAGAATTTACAGAATCAACAAAATTGGAATCGGCAAAAGTAATTCTGCAAAATTCTGTCTAAAAACCTTGGCGTCTTGGCGGTTAAATTTAACCCAATTTATACCGCCGCATCTTCGGATCCACTTCCTGCGCCCAGGCATCAATGCCGCCGCGCAGACAGCGCACATTCTGCAAACCGTGCCCCATGAAATACGCCGCCGCATCCAAGCCATTCTTGCCCGCGTGATCAATGACCACAACCGGATTTGTGTTCGAGCCGCTGGCCATGAGCTCCCGCATCACGTCCTGCGACAGCAACACTGAACCTTCAATATGCACCGCCTCGAATTCTTCGCGTGACCGTACGTCCACCAGCTTCACCGATTTGTCCTGCTGTAAAAGTTCAACGAGTTCCTTGGGTAAAATCAAAACCTTCGCGTCCTGCTCGTGGCTGGACTGGATGTGTGCCAGCACCTCGGCCAAGTCCAGATTGCCGTTGCGCGCGCAGACCTGCGCCAGCGTTTCGTCCGGCGCAAATCCGCAACTGCTGCACCCGCCGATGTGATACCGCCGGAACAACGCCCGCTGCGCTCCGGGATAAACCTCCAGCACCTCTTGCATAGCAGAACTGGAACCAACTTTGTCCATCGCTATCATTGCCCAAAGAATTTCTGGATTTCCTTCACCACTTCCACAAACCGATCCACTTCGGCTTTGGTGTTGTAAAAATAAAAACTCGCGCGGGCGGTGGATTCTACGCCGAGCTTGTGCATGAGCGGTTGCGTGCAATGATGGCCGCCGCGTAACGCCACGCCCGCCTGGTCCGCCAGCGTCACCACGTCGTGCGCGTGAACATCGGTCAGCAGAAAACTCACCAGCCCGGCCCGGCCGGTTTTTGGGCCAAACAGCCGCACATTTTTTAACGCGGCCAGTTTATCGCAGGCGTAATTCGCCAATTCTTGGTCGTGTTTCCAGATGTTTTCGCGACCGATGGCATCGAGATAATCCATCGCGGCGTGCAGGCCGATCGGACCGGAAATGTCCGGTGTGCCGGCCTCGAACCGGTGCGGCGCCTTCTTGAATTCGGTCTTTTGGTATTCCACTGACAAAATCATTTCGCCGCCGCCCTGGTACGGCGGCATCGCATCGAGCAGTTCCTGCCGGCCCCACAACACGCCGATGCCGGTCGGCCCGCAAATCTTGTGGCCGGAGAACGCGAAGAAATCGCAGCCGATGGCCCGCACGTCCACGGGCATGTGCCCGGCGCTTTGCGCGCCATCCACCAGCGTCATGATGCCGAGCTTGCGCGCACGCGCGCAAAGGTCGGCCACTGGATTGACCGTGCCCAGCGAATTTGAGATGTGAACCATCGAAAAGATTTTGACCTGCTTCGTGAGCAGCGAGTCGAGCTTGGACAAATCGAGAATGCCTTCGTCGCCGGTGACTGGCACGTAGGCGAGCCTCGCGCCGGTTTTTTGCGCGAGCAATTGCCACGGCACGAGGTTGCTGTGATGCTCCATTTCCGTGAGCAAAATCACGTCACCGGGCTTGAGATTCTTCGCGCCCCAGGAACTCGCGACGAGGTTGATGCCTTCGGTCGTGCCGCGTGTGAACACAATTTCCTCGGCACTGCGGGCGTTGATGAATTTGGCCGCGCGCGTCCGTGCCGCTTCATAACCGGCCGTGGCGCGATTGCTCAGTTCGTGGATGCCGCGATGGACGTTGGCATTGTCGTGTTCGTAATAATGCACCAGCGCGTCAATCACCGCGCGCGGCTTTTGCGACGTGGCGGCGTTGTCGAAATAAATCAGCGGCTTGCCGTGGACCTGCTGGTCGAGGATGGGGAAATCCTTCCGCAGCGCCAGCCAATCAATTTTCTTTGAATCCATCATCGAAAAAAATTTAGCCACAGATGCACACAGATTTACACAGATAAAAGAAAAATCTGTGTTTCATCTGTGACAATCTGTGGCTACATCAAGCCCAGTTGCAGCTTGGCCGCCTCGGTCATCATGCCCTGGTTCCACGGCGGGTCCCAGACGAGTTCGACGTTCGCTTCGTCAATCGGTTCGAGGTTCAACAATTTGTTTTGCACATCCTGCGCAAGCGTCGGGCCCATGCCGCAACCGGGCGCGGTCAGCGTCATTTTCACGTCGGCCTTGAAGCTGTTTTCGCCGGCGGGCGTGAGGTGGCAATCGTAAATCAGTCCGAGGTCAACAACGTTGACGGGAATTTCCGGGTCGTAACACGTCTTGAGCGCCTCCCAGACCTGTTTTTCGAGCAGCTCCTGGGTGACCGGGCCGCCGGCGGGCGCGGCGGCGGGCTGGGCTTGCACTTCCAGGCCGAGCGCGTCGGCATCCTTGTCGGCGATTCGGAACATGTTGCCGTTGACGACAACGGTGTAGCTGCCGCCGAGCGATTGGGTGATGTACGCGGTCTCGCCTTTCTGGAGCGTGACCTTGGTGCCGACGGGCACCACGGCGGCCTCCACGTCGCGGGTCAAAGTTTTTGCTTCGTTGGCATTCATAAAGCTCGCTTAAGTTTAATTTACCTCACCCATCATCGCCGTTGTTGGCGTCGAAATCAATCAGGTCTGTTCGTTTTCCGTGCTCACCGGCTTGGCATCGCCTTTGAGCGCCGCCATCACGGCGTGCCACGAGAGTATCGCGCATTTCACCCGGGCCGGATATTTGTGGACCCCGGCGAACACGGCAAGTTTGCCGACATCGCCATGGACATTGCCGGTCATGACCATTTCATGCACCTGCCCGAACATCTTTTCAACGTCGGCTTTCGTCTTGCCCCTGGCAAATTCCGTGAGCAACGACGCTGAGGCCTTGGAAATGCAGCAGCCGGAGCCGACAAAGCTGATGTCCGTGATTTTGTCGCCATCCAGCGCGAGGAAGAGTTTCAACTGGTCGCCGCAGAGCGGGTTATGCCCCTGCGCCGAGCAGGTCGCCTGCGGCATCTCGTGAAAATTCCGCGGCTTCTTGCAGTGGTCAAGGATGACCTGCTGGTAAAGGTCTGTTAAATCGTCAAACATTTTTCCCTGGGAGGGATGGCATGTTGCCGTCCCCGAATTTGGGACGCCGACACGGCGTCCCTCCCAAATCATTTGTGCGCCAGCGATAGATTCGCCTCCAGCCGGTCCCACACGATTTTGTCCAATTGCTCGCGCACCGGCCCGCATTTCACGCGCTCGATGATTTCGCCGGCGAAGGCGTGAATCAACATCCGCCGCGCGGTGTTTTCCGGGATGCCGCGCGAGCGCAGATAAAAAATGGATTCGTCATTCAACTGCCCGATGGTCGCCCCGTGGGTGCATTTCACGTCGTCGGCGTAAATTTCCAGTTGCGGCTTGGTGTCGGCGGTCGCGTCATCGGAAAGCAGCAGGTTTTTGTTCGTCTGTTTCGCATCGGTTTTCTGTGCGATGGGATGAACGTAAATCCTTCCATGGAAAACGCCCCTCGATTTGTCGTCGAGGATGCCGTTGAAATACTCGTGGCTGGCGCAATGCGGCTGTGCGTGCTCGACAATCATGTGATGATCGGCCAGTTGCTCGCCGCGTGTGAGGTAAAGGCCGTTGAGAATGCACTCCAATCCTTCACCGGCGAGTTTCGTGCGGATGTTGTTTCGTGACAGCTTCGCGCCGAGGGCAAAAGAGTGCAACCTCACGTTGCTGGCACGGCCGAATTCGCCGGCGATGGTCGCGATGTGGAAGGCGTCGGCGGCCTCATCCTGAAACTTCACGTGCTCGAGCGTTGCGTTGTCTCCAGCAATGATTTCGGTGACGGCATTGGTGAAATATTCCGCGCCACCAAGGGTGACGTAGCTTTCGATGATGGTCGCCTTGCTGCTGGCCTCCGCGATGATGAGGTTGCGCGGCTGCACCGTCGTGCCGGTGTCGCGGGAGGTCGAGATGAAAATCAAATGGACCGGTTCTGGAACAACCTGCCCTTTGGGAATGTGAATAAACGCTCCGTCGTGGAAGAACGCCTGGTTCATCGCCGCAAACGGATCATCGTCTCCGTTCGCGTAGTGCGCCAAATGCGTTTCCAAAATCAAATTCTTGCGGTCCTTGAGCGCGCCGCGCAGAGATTGAATCTCATATCCTTCGGTTTCCAGACGAGGCAGGCCGTCAGTGAAGCCCTGGCAATAATGCCCGTCCACGAAGACCAAGCGCCGCCACTTGATCCGGCTGAAGGAAAACTGGTTGAGATCGTCAAATGTGACGTCGGCCCTGACCGGTGCGAACACCGGCTTGAACGGCAGTCTGGCGAGCGGCGCGACGTTGGTGAAACGCCAGTCTTCGTCGTGCAAGGTTGGGAAGCCGAGTCCGGCGAAGCGCGCCATGCCGGCCTTGCGAAGTGGCAACAGCCAGGATGGCTCGCCCAGTTCCGACTCGAAACGCCGGAACTTTTCCAAATACATTTCGACAGCTTTGCCGGGCCTTTTTTGTACCGCTTGTATCATGATTTGATCGTCCAATCTCCAATATTAGACCGCCAATCTCCCATGCCCGGTGCCGCCACGCAAGTCTGGAGCAAACTTGCGTTCGGGCGCGCGGCTGGCAATTTGATGGAACATGCTTGCACAAGACGACATCAAAAACGCCCTGAAGGCGGTCAAATATCCCGGCTATTCGCGCGACATCGTTTCGTTCGGACTGGTAAAGGAGATTTCCATCGCCAACGGCGCGGTGAGCGTTTCGATGCAATTGACCTCGCCGAATCCGGACGCGGCGCGGCAAATCAAAACCGAAGCCGAACACGCTTTAAAAAATTTGCCGGGTGTCGGCAGCGTTCATGTCGAGGTGCTGCAACCGGCTGCCGGCCATGCGGCGCTGGGAAATCCATTTGCCAACCAGAGCAAAGTTCCCGGTGTGAAGCGCGTGGTGGCCGTGGCCAGCGGCAAGGGGGGCGTTGGCAAATCCACCATGTCCGCAAACCTCGCCTGCGCGCTCACGCATCTTGGCGCGCGGGTTGGCTTGCTCGATTGTGACATCTACGGTCCGAGCATTCCGTTGATGATGGGCGTGCACGAGCGGCCGACGGTCAGTGCGGACGAGCGGCTTGTTCCGCCAATGGGCCACGGCGTGAAAGTGATGAGCATCGGCCTGCTGCTGACGGACGAGCAGCCGGTGATCTGGCGCGGGCCGATGATCACAAAAACCATCCAGCAATTTCTGATGGCGGTCGAATGGGGCGAACTGGATTTCCTGCTCGTGGATTTGCCGCCGGGCACGGGCGATGCGCAACTCTCGTTGTGTCAGACCGTGCCGCTGGACGGCGGCGTCATCGTCACCACGCCGCAGGAGGCGTCGCTGGGCGTGGTGCGCAAGGGCATTGCGATGTTCAACAAGGTGAACGTGCCTATCCTCGGCATTGTTGAGAACATGAGTTACTTCACCGCGCCGAACGGTGAGCGCGTGGAAATTTTCGGTCACGGCGGCGGCAGGGGGGAAGCCG
Source organism: uncultured Verrucomicrobiae bacterium (assembly GCA_963764175.1). Taxonomy (GTDB): domain Bacteria; phylum Verrucomicrobiota; class Verrucomicrobiia; order Limisphaerales; family UBA11358; genus UBA11358. Next base: position 20,166 of record CAVXRE010000007.1, read on the forward strand.
TGCGGCAAAACCTCACATTCCTGGGCGAGGTGCCGATTTTCACTGAAATCCGCGAAGCCGGCGACCAAGGCGTGCCTGTGGTGGTTTCAGCGCCGAACCATCCGGCGGGAAAGGCATTTATCCAAATTGCCGAAGCGTTAAAGGAAAGGCTGGCTTGAACGGCTCATAACTCCTTCATTTTAAGCAAGTTGTCAATGCAGATTTCGATTGCTAAATTTTCAGGCGGGATTTAAGTTTTAGTTGCGAACTTTGCATTTTTATCTATGGCGGACGCAATGAAAGACGGCACAACAGCGAACGATTTGCTGAAGAATTCGTCACTCTACCGCGAGTTCCAGGCGGAACGCGAGGAAATCCTCCGGCACAAGTGGATTGAATCGGAAAAGGCCGGGCACGACATCGGCTTCGAGCGGGCGCTGACGGATTGGATCATCAAACACCGCGCAAGCTGGCGCAAAACCCGCCAGACTGCCACAAATTAAACCCGTGTTCCTTTAACGCGGCCCTGCGAGGCCGCGAAGGAAAAATGAAAGCGAAACGCGCAACGCGAATCGGCTCCGCCCGGCGGAGCGGGTTCGCTGTTTTTATTTTTCATGCCTGAAACCACCGTCATCCTCGACGCCGTCGCGATTCAACGCGCACTTACGCGCATTGCGCACGAGATCGCCGAGCGCAACGAAGCCAGCGCGGAAGTCGTCCTCGTCGGCATTCCCACAGGCGGCGATCATCTCGCGGCCCGGCTCGCGAAAATTCTCGCCGGCATCTGGAATCACGCCGTGCCGGCGGGCATTCTCGACGTGAACATGCACCGTGACGATCTGGACCAGCGCGCCGCGCCCACGATTCATCCGACCGTCATCCCGTTCGACGTGACGGGCAAGACCGTCGTGCTGGTGGACGACGTGCTGTTCAGCGGCCGCACGACGCGCGCGGCGATGGACGCGCTGAACGATTTTGGCCGCCCGAAAAAAATCCAACTGGCCGTGCTGATTGACCGCGGCCATCGCGATCTGCCCATCAAGGCGGACTTCATCGGCAAAAACGTGCCGACGGCGCTGGATGAAAAAATATCGCTGCTGCTCGTCGAATCCGGCGCGGCGCAGGACGAGGCTCTTTTGCAGAAGAAATGAAATGGACCCGCAAACATCTGCTCGACATCGAATCGCTCACGGCGGATGAAATCACGATCGTGCTCGACACCGCCCGCGCCTTTAAGGCCGTCGGCAAACGCACCATCAAAAAAGTCCCCGCGCTGCGCGGCAAAACCGTCGTGAACCTGTTCGTCGAGCCGTCCACGCGCACGCGCATCAGCTTTGAACTGGCCGAACAGCGGCTGTCCGCGGACATCATCAATTTTTCCACCGAGGCCTCGTCGTTCAAAAAGGGCGAGACGCTCAAGGACACCGCGCGGAACCTCGAAGCCCTCAACGCCGACTTCATCGTCATCCGCCACAGCGCGTCGGGCGCGCCGCATTTCCTGTCGCGCGTCCTCGGCGCCCATGTCATCAACGCGGGCGACGGCGCGCACGAGCATCCCACGCAGGCGTTGCTCGACACGTTCACGATCCGCGAGAAAAAGGGGAAGGTTGCCGGGCTGAACGTGACGATTCTCGGCGACATCCTGTACAGCCGCGTCGCGCGTTCGGACATCTGGGCGCTCACAAAACTCGGCGCGAAGGTGACGCTCTGCGGCCCGTCCACGCTGGTGCCAAAAACCTTCGAGCAGATGGGCTGCCGCGTGACGCACGACATGGATGAAGCCATCCGCGAAGCGGACATCATCAATCTTCTGCGCATCCAGCATGAACGGCAGCGCAAGACGATGTTCCCCAGCATAGGCGAGTACACGCAGCTTTTTGGCCTCAACAAGGCGCGGCTCGCCAAAACCAGGCCCGACGCGCTCATCATGCATCCCGGCCCGATCAATCGCGGGGTGGAAATTGACAGCGAAATTGCCGATTGCGCGCGGTCGGTGATTTTGGAGCAGGTGACCAACGGCCTTGCGGTGCGCATGGCCGTTTTGTTTTTGTTGAACGGCGGCAAAGGCCCGCAGGAATTGGCAAATTAAGGATTTTGGAGCGGGCTCGCGCCGTCCGCTTCCTGGCCTTTGGCGAATCAGCAGCCGGCGCCGGTTTCTGCGAGTCCCTTCACAATGGCAACGCTGGCCGAAGTGCCGAGCCGGGTTGCTCCGGCCGCAATCATCGCGAGCGCGGCCTTGGTGTCGCGAATCCCGCCGGAAGCCTTGACGCCGAATTTCGGGCCGACTGTTTCGCGCATCAATTTTACGTCGGCAATTGTCGCGCCGCTGGCGCTGAAGCCGGTGGAGGTTTTGACAAAGTTTGCCCCGCTTTCGACGACCAGTTTGCAGGCGCGGGTTTTTTCCTCCGGCGTCAGCAGGCAGGTTTCGAGGATGACTTTGACGGTGCGTTCATCGGCGGCTTCGACCACGTCGCACAATTCGCGCAACACATATTTGTCATCGCCGTCCTTGAGCCGGCCGACGTTGAGAACAACATCAATTTCCTGAGCGCCGTCGTCAATGGCCGCCTCGGTTTCGAAACGTTTCGCATCCGCCGACATCGCGCCGAGCGGAAAACCGGTGACGGATGCCACCTTGACGTCCGTGCCTTCCAGGAAATGGCGGGCCTGCATGATCCAGGAGCCGTTGACGCAGACGCTGTGGAAATGATTTTCGCGCGCCTCGGCGCAAAGTTTTTCGATGTCCTTGGCGGTGGCGTCGGCCTTCAGCAGCGTGTGGTCAATGAAAGCGGCCAGTTGGATGGATGAAACGGTCTGTGGCATTTGAATCAAGCCCGCGACAAGGTTAAACCTTCTTGCTTTGAGATTTACGAACCCCTAAAAAATGGACATATCCCATGAATCCAGCCATCAGAAAAAACATGATCATGCTTTCCAATGCCCTCGACTCTTTTTGGGAAACAGAGTCGCGAATGTGTTGGAACTGCAATTTGATCGAATCATCCAATGTCGAATAATCGTGCATCATGTCCGCAACGATTTTCGGTGAAAAATATTTTTTTGAGAATTCATCGTTGGATTTCAAGGATTGGCAGATGACAGACGCGTCCGATGGTGTCCAACCAGCCGTTGCAACGCCGGGAATGCGCGTTTCAAATTGCCGCAGATCCAAATAATTCACTCCGCAGCTGACGGCGACGCCGACCAGGACCAGGGCGAATCCGAGTGCGAAAGACAGTTTCATGCATCAAAGTCTAGGTTTGCAGGATTTGCTGTCGAGAGGAAACCGCTGACCCCGTCAAACCTGCAGCAGCTTGATTTGTTCGTTGTCCCTGGCGGCGGCTTCGCCGAGGGTTTGTGCCTGGTGTTTGCGGCGCTCGATGATGTGCTTGTCCAGAACAGGATCGTAAGGCACGGGATAATTCCCGTCGTAGCACGCCATGCAAAATGACCCCGCCGGCTTGCCGGTCGCCTTGACCATGCCCGCCTGTGACAGGTAATGGAGCGAATCGGCGTTCAGGTATTTGCGGATTTCGTCCACGGTATTGTTCGCCGCCATCAGCTTGGTGCGGTCGGGGAAATCAATGCCGTACACGCACGGGTTTTGATGCGGCGGACAACTGACGACGACGTGAACCTCCTTTGCGCCCGCCTCCTTCAGCGTCTTCACGCGCGTCCTGCAGGTCGTGCCGCGCACGATGGAATCATCCACGATGACGACGCGTTTGTCCTTCACGAGCGCCTCAATCAAGTTCAATTTCACCCGCACGTCGAAATCGCGGATGAGCTGTGACGGCTGCAAAAAGCTGCGCCCGACGTAGTGGTTGCGGATGAATGCCATCTCGAACGGCACGCCGGATTCCTCCGAATAACCCAGCCCGGCGCACACGCCGCTGTCCGGCACCGGAATCACCAGATCGGCCTCGACGGGATGTTCGCGGGCGAGTTGCCGGCCCATTTCCTTGCGAACTTCATAAACGCTGCGTCCGCCAATCGTGCTGTCCGGCCTGGCAAAATAGACATATTCAAAAATGCAAAACGCGCGCCGCGTGTGTTCGGGAAACGCCTGAATGCTCACCAGCCCTTTTTCATTGATGATGACGATTTCGCCCGGCTCCACCTCGCGGACAAACTGGGCGTGAATCTGGTCGAGCGCGACGGATTCGCTTGCCAGCACCCACGCGCCGTCCACGCGCCCGATGGAAAGCGGACGGAAGCCGAACGGGTCGCGCGCGCCGATCAATTCCTTTTCCGTCATGATGACCAGCGAATAGGCGCCTTCGATGCGGCGGAGCGTCTGCACGAGCGTGTTCTCCACGCCGTTGAGCGAGGGCTGCGCGAACATCATGATGATGATTTCGCTGTCCACGGTCGTCTGGAAAACCAGCCCGTGTTCTTCGAGCTCGTCGCGGAGTTGCGCGGCATTGGTGAGATTGCCATTGTGCGCCACGGCGATCTGCCCGCGCGTGCAATCCACCGTGAGCGGCTGGGCGTTGCGGAGGTTGGATGTGCCCGTCGTGGAATAGCGCGTGTGGCCGATGCCCATGTTGCCGACGAGGTCGTGCAGGATTTTCGGATTAAAAACCTGCGGAACAAGGCCCATGCCGTGGTGCTTGTAAAATTTGCCCTCGTGGCAGGTGACAATGCCGGCGCTTTCCTGGCCGCGATGTTGCAGCGCATAAAGACCGTAGTAGGTCAGTTCGGCGGCATTCGGATGACCGAAAATGCCGAACACGCCGCAATAATGTTTGGGATAATTTTGCTGTTGCATCGCCCGCGCCGCTGAATTCTTGCAAAGACGGGGAACACGCGCAAGCCGGAATTTAAGCCGGTGTTCCACGGGACTTGCCCGCGCCAACCGTGTCTTGACACGAGGCATTTCATGGCTATCCTCGCACGTTCCGGTTTTTCTCCCGGAAGGAAGCTGATTTGATTTATGAAACGCCAGTATCAACCGTCAAAAATCCGCCGCAAACGGCAGCACGGATTCCTCAACCGCAATTCGAGCAAGAGCGGCAAAGCCACGTTGCGCAACCGCCGCCGGGTCGGGCGCAAGCGCCTGACCCCGGTTTAAACCCCGCGCTCATGCCCGAAACGCCGAAACCTTTGCGGCTGGGTCGCGCCATGCGACTCGGTCAGAACCGCGATTTCGCGCGCTTGCGGCAGCAGGGCCAGCGGCTCGCGCAGGGTTGTCTCATCGCCAACTGGAACAAGCTGCCCGTCGGCGCGGCGCCAAAGCTTGGGGTCGTCACCAGCCGCAAAATCGGCGGCGCGGTGGAACGCAGCCGCGCACGGCGGTTGCTCCGCGAAAGTTTCCGCCAGCATCAGCATGAGTTTTCCCAGCCGGTGGAACTCGTCCTCGTGGCGCGAAATTCAATTGCGGGGAAAAAATTCGCCGAGGTGGAAAAAGATTTTCTGGCGACACTGCGTCGCGCCGGCCTGCTGAAAAACTAAAGCCTTGAACCCGCTCCAGCATATTTTGGTTTTTGCGATTCGTGTTTACCGCTGGACGATCGCGCCCGCACAGATTTTTTTGTATGGCCCCGGTGCCGGTTGCCGATTCACTCCGACCTGCTCGCAATACGCGATGGATGCGATCCACGCGCACGGCGCAATCGCCGGCGGCTGGCTGGCAACAAGGCGGATTTGCCGCTGCCATCCGTGGGGCGAAGGCGGACACGATCCGGCGCCCAAGGCGGAAGTGGGAAGTGAAAGGGCCGAAGGCGGGATTATTTTCGAACACACACACTGAATTTCATGGACCGCACCGGCATCATCGTCGTCACGCTCTGCGCCATTCTGCTCGGCCTGTGTTTTTACGAGCAGCAAAAGTATTACGCGCATTTGCCGCCGCCGCAAACGGGCACGAACACGCTCGCGGCGGCCCAAACGACAACGGCGGCAGGCACCGCTTTGCCCGTGCCATCCACGGCCCCGGTTTATTCATTCGACACCAACACGCCCGAGCAGACGGTTGTGCTGACGAACAAACGCGCGCGTTACACGTTCACCTCACGCGGCGGCGGATTGAAGCTGGTCGAGCTGCTGGATTTTCCGGAAACGATTTCCGCGCGCTGGAAAATTGAAAACACGGCCCTGAGCAACGGCGTGGCCACGTTGAACACCCGGGCGCCCGTGCCGGTGCTGTCGGTTTTGGGCGATGCCGGTTTCGTCGGCGACGGCGTTTTCACCTTGACGACAACCGACGACGGGGTTCGCGCCGAGAAATCGTTCGCCAACGGTTTGCGGCTCGTGAAGGAGTTTCATCTCAGCTCGAATTTTCTGGTGAACGCCAGCGTGCGTCTGGAAAACGATTCGGACAAACCGCTCGTGCTGCCGGCACAGGAACTGGTGGTGGGCACGGCAACGCCGATGGGACCGGACGACAACAATTATTACATGTACGGAGGCGCGATGTGGTTTGATGGCGTGAATTCGCATGACAATCCGTTCTCGTGGTTTTCGGGCGCGGGTTTCGGCTGTTTCCACGGCGCGCCGCGTTCGGAATATGTTGCCGGTTCGAACAACGTCGTCTGGGCCGCGGCGCACAACCAGTTCTTTGCGCTGCTGGCGATGCCGAAACAGCCGGCGGAAGAAATTGTCGCGTGGCCCGTCACCCTGCCGTTGTTCGCGAATGTGGAACCGATTCCGGGCGCTCCGCCGCCGCAAGGCATCCAGACGGCTTTGGTGTATCCGGCGCAGACACTGGCGGCGAATTCCAACATCGAGCGGCAAATCGTTTTCTTCGCCGGACCGAAGGAATACCGGACGCTGGCGAACATCGGCGCGGAGTTTCAAAATCACGCCGACAACGTGATGGGCTTCGGCGGATTCTTCGGCTTTTGCGCGAAGCCGCTGCTGCTGGCGATGAACTGGCTGCACGACGTCACAAAATTTGGTTATGGCTGGGTGATTGTCCTGATTACCGTCCTGCTGCGCGGCATTTTCTGGCCGTTGATGGCGGCGAGTACGCGCTCGATGAAGCGGATGCAGGCGCTGGGGCCTGAAATCAAGGTGCTCAAGGAAAAATACAAGGACGACCCGCAGAAATTCACGCAGAAGCAGATGGAGCTATGGCGGAAACACAAGGTCAGCCCGGTGAGCGGCTGTCTGCCAATGTTGATCCAGACGCCGGTGTTCATCGGCTTTTTCACGATGCTGCGCAGCGCCATCGAATTGCGCGGCGCCAGTTTCCTGTGGGTCAAGGATTTGTCCAAGCCGGACACGCTGTTCATGATTCCGGGGGTAAATTTTCCGTTCAACCTGCTGCCGCTGCTGATGGGCGGGGCGATGTTGTGGCAATCGCACCTGACGCCGCCGTCGCCGGGCATGGACCCGACGCAGGCAAAAATGATGCGGTACCTGCCGTTGATCTTTTTGGTGTTCCTCTACAACTACTCGGCGGGGCTGGCGCTTTACTGGACGGTGAACAATTTGCTGACCATTCTGCAGACCAAGCTGACGAAAAACCTTCACGATCCCGCCACTCCGGCATTGACGCCGCCGCCAAAAAAGAAGAAATAAGGCGAAACAAACCGGCGACATTCAACCTGCAACCGACCCATGCCCGCCCAACCGAAAGAAACATTGGAAAAGATTCTGGCTTTGCTCGGCTTTCAAGCTGCCGTCGAGGAGCACAAGCTGGAAGAAGGCCTTTTGCTCGACGTGAAAACCGAGGACCCCGGGCGGCTTATTGGGCGCCAGGGCCAGACGCTCGCCGATTTGCAATACATCACCAATCGCCTGCTCTTCCAGCAGGACCCCAGCTCGCCCAAGGCGATGGTGGACGTGGGCGGCTACCGCGCGCAGGCGCGCGAGGCGCTCGTGAAAAAGGCCAGGGACGCCGCCGAAAAGGTCCGCCGCTGGGGCGACGCGGTGGAATTGGAGCCTTTGAACGCCTTTGACCGCCGCGTCGTGCATCACGCGTTGAAGGACGATCCCGACGTGGAAACGCACAGCGTCGAGGTGGAAGGCTCGGAAAAAAAAGCGATTCTGCTTCGGTCCCGGCACTGACGACCGTGTTTCGCCGTGACGACCACGCAAGTTCCTGAATTTCTCCCGGATAAAAAAAGCGCGGACAAATCGTCCGCGCTCCAAATCAATTGGGGTTAATATGACCCGCCCCCTCCGGTTACTGGTCATCGATGGTCAGCTTGTACACCGGCGAATAGATGCTGTTGGGCTTGGGCGGCGCGCCGATCACGTTGTAGAGGTAATCGAATTTGAAACGGTAATCGACGGAATTTGTCCCCGGCGGCACCAGCACGAAACCGTCCCAACGATTTTGCATCATCGGCACCTGGCGCATCGGGGAAGACACGCCATTGGCGAGCACGTACGGCTGGATGCTCTCCCAGCGCAGTGATTGCTGCGAGGAATTGAAGACGACTTCGACCGGATAAAGGTTGTTGGGATTGCGTGACTGTTCCAGCGGCGTCAGGCGCGTGAACGTGGTGGCGCAACCCGTCAGCAAAAGGATGGGCAGAACTGCCAGAAATTTCTTCAACATAATCGTACATCGTGGCATAAGCGCCACCGGTTTGTAAAGTTGGATTTCAACGCTCGAATTGTGATTCATTTCCGAATGCTGCCCGGCTTGATTTCAGAAGCGTTTCCGGCGGGAATCGGTCTGGATTGCATCTTTTTTGCGAGAAGAGCGCCCAGGAATGCCCCCAGCGTGTTGTTGAAAAGATCGTTGATTGACGAGGTGCGGTTGGGCACCCAGACCTGGGTCAGTTCAATGGCCAGACTGATCATTGCGCCGATGCAGACTGCCCAGACAACATTCCAGACCCGGCCATCCGGTTTGGCCAGCCGGCGATAAATGTACAGGACAAATCCGAATGGCATGAATCCAAGGATGTTGATTGTGATGTCGTCCAGATCGGACATCCCAATGTGATCCAGTTCCAGCACGCGTTTCCGCAACACAGAGTATCGCTCCGGGATCAACAGCCGATGCCGGTTGGTTGAGAGGTCATTCGCCCATTGTCCGTTTCCCTCGTCGAAGCGATACAACGCGGCAAGGCCGGGTTGAATCACAAGATGTTCCGCCTGATTGTTTGTCCACAAGGCGTAATCTTGTGTGACTTCGGACGCTTCCAAAGTCCGGTTAAAGATGGCCAGGCCGGACAGATTTCCTGTCCAAGAATGTTTGCCCTCGGCGGCGTTTCCGAGAATCAAGCGGCCGTTCAACCGCGAGTTGGGCACCGTGAAACCCGGAAAGTTTTGAAGCACGGATTCATTCAAATAGAACGTTGTCCCCGATGGCGCCACGGCGATTGTAATGAAACAGGGTGTTTGATCTGCCAAGACCCCGCGCGGCCCAATTTCCCGAAATCCCCTGCGGCTGGCGCGGTCACGAACACGGAGCAACAGTTCCGTCCTCCATTGAAAAAGGATGATTCCTGACGGGAAGTTCCCATCGTCAATCGTCAGAATGTGGAACAAATCGGTGGGAGGCACCCTGCCCGGTTCGAGCCAGAGTTCCATTGTGAGCGCCGCCGGTTGGTCCGGCAGGCCACCTGCGGACCAATCGGCCGGTTCAGGATCGTACGCGATGCCGTCGGGTTGGAACGACAAGCCCGCGCGGTCCTTAAGCCAGCCAACACGATTGGGAGGCCGAAATGCAAATGGCCACAATCCCACGGCCAGAAGTCCCACCGCAATCATAACGGAAATCAAGCCGGTGGTTCTTTGATTCAAGGCGTCCTCCGTGGCTTACAAATTGCAGGTGCCGCTGCCCGTCTCGAGCGCAAGCTGGTTCTTGAAATTTGTTTTGACCGGAGCTTTCATGTGATTTTCCCGGTTGGTTTATTCCTTGAACCGTCCGCGATACGCCCAAAGTCCGAGCGCCGGGTTTGAAATGAAAAAGATTTTGTCGCCGTCCGGCATCACGTTCCAGCCGTCCCTGAGAATGGCTGGATTATAGCGCGCCGTCATTTGTCTCAGGTCGGCGTAGCGGAAATTGACGCCCTCGATTTCCTGCCGCGTGAGATGGCCGGGGCAATACGTGATGTTGAACCGGCCTTCCGACGAGCCGTGAATCAAATGCGCCGCCGCGCTGAGGTTGTCGCGCAATTCGGCGTTGGCTTTGACCGCCGCCAGTGTCGCCGGCGTGCCGCGGTAACCGTATTTGCGAATCAGCCGGTCAATCTCGGCGTCTTCGCCAAATTCCTTCAGGCCGGGCGCGAGGACAATCAATTCACCGCCATCGGCCAACGCCATGCGCGTGCGGTAAATGCTCTTGTTGCCCAGCCACGTGCTTTTGAACTCGCCGGGGTCCAGATAAACCACCACCTTCTTGAGCGGTCTATCGAGCAGATCGAAATTGACCTTCAACGAAAGCGCGGCGGCCTTGTCAAAGCCGGAACCATCGTCGCTCACGAACAAACCGCGCACGCACAATTTCCCCTTGGCATCGTATCCCACCACCGTGTGCACATAGACGATGGGCAGATGTTTCGTGAAATGCTCGGTGGCGTAGTTGAGAATGCGCCGCACCGGCGTGTCCGCGCGGCCCATCATCCGTTCCATGCCGTAGGCCGCGCCGACGAAGTGGCTTTTGTTGATGCTTTCAGTGCCGCCCGTGCCCACGAAGATGTTCTTGTTGTAACTGGCCATGCCGACGACTTCGTGCGGGACGACCTGGCCGACAGACAAAATCAAATCGTGTTTGCCCGTCCAGATGAGGCTGGCCAGTTGCGCCTGCCATGGAAAATCCACCGCGCCGTCGGTCGCCTGACGCACGAAATCCGCAGGCACTTCGCCGACGTTGGCAACGCCCGTGCGCCAGTTGTGAACGCGGAATAATTCCGGCGGCACACCGGCGTACATTTCGGCAATCTGCTCCGGTGTCATCGGCGTGTGCGTTCCCAGCGCGGGCAGAACATCCGTCAAACGCACGTCGTAGTAATCGGAAATAAGCCTGGTCAGCACGCCCGCGTGTGAATGAAGCCGGGTGAAATCCGGCGGAACAACCAGCACCCGCTGGCGCGGACCCAGGCGTGCAAGCGCCTTGTACAAGCCGTCGCGCAAATCGTCCACTGACAATTTGTCCTTTGCGGAGCCGCGCTCGGAATAAAGCATAGCTTACCGGCCTAGGTTACACCACGCGCATCGGGTGTGGCAACGTTGGGAAATGATTGGCGGTGTCCCAATCAGTTGAGCCTCCGTGTCTTCCGCATTCCCATTTTTTGCAGACAAACCGTGACCCGCCTGCTAGTTGTGTCACGCATCGAGACCCTGCGGTCATTTGAAAATTTTGCCGGAAACAATTGCATCGCGGGAAATCTTGGATTGTAAGGAAAGACAATGAAATACGGATTGAACATCCCCAAAAAGGGCGCGTTGGACTTTCTGTCCCTCGGCGCACTCGTCCACCGCCTGGACCCGGGCATCGTCCCCTTCCGCAAGGCGACGCGTTGCGACATCCATGTCAGCGGCGGCGAGTTCAACGTAGCGGCCAATTTGTCCGATTGCTTCCGCCTGGATGCCGGGATCGCCACCGCGATGGTGGATTATCCCATCGGCGACCTCATTGCCGGGCGCGTGAAGGCGATGGGCGTGCAACCGTTTTACAAGCGCTTCAAGCACGACGGTGTGCGCGGCCCGAACCACGCGACGGTCTATAGCGATCGTGGCCATGGCGTGCGCGAGCCGGTGGTGTTTTATAATCGCAGCAACGAGGCGGGTGGTTTGCTCAAGCCGGGCGACTTCAACTGGAAGGAAATCTTCGGCCAGGGCGTGCGCTGGTTCCACAGCGGCGGCATCTTCGCCTCGTTGTCCGAAACCACCGGCGAATTGATCATTGAAGGCATGAAAGCGGCGAAGGCCGCCGGGGCCGTGACGTCGTTCGACCTGAACTTCCGGCAAAAGCTGTGGGATATCTGGGGCGGTCAGGAGAAAGCGGTGCCGGTGATAAAGCGGATTGTTGAACACGTGGACGTCATTGTCGGCAACGGAAAGGACCTGCAAAAAGGCCTTGGGCTGAAAGGGCCGGGCGTGGCCGTCAAGAGCAAGCTTGACCCGGGCACGCTGCTCGGAATGATTGATTCAGTGGTGAAGAACTTTCCCAACGTCAAGGTTGTGGCGACAACGCTGCGCGAAGTCCACTCCACCAACAGGCACACCTGGAGCGCCGTGGCGTGGATTGACGGCAAATCCTGTGTCGCGCCGACATGCGAACTGGACGTTTATGACCGCGTGGGTGGCGGCGACGGTTTTGCGTCGGGCCTTTTTTACGGCATGCTCACGGGCGAGCAACCGGAAGAGGCGCTGAAGCTGGGCTGGGCGCACGGTGCGTTGCTGACCACCTTCCCCGGTGACACAACGATGGCGACCGTGGAGCAGGTGCGTGCGTTCGCCAAAGGCATCTCGGCGAGCATCTAGGGAAACAGTTTCTTGCGCAGCGTCCGTCCACCGTGGAGGGCTTCACCCCGCATTTTCAATCCTGGTCTTCGCCCATTTGCGGGCTTGAAGTGGCGTTTTCAACTCATCCTGCAACTGCTTTTCTCGGATTTCATCCAGCAGCGCGCCCATAGCCGGACCGGGTTTCATTCCGAGCTTGATCAAATCTATCCCGGTGAGCAGGGGCGGATGGATTGCCGGCTTCTTTTTTAGCTCGGCCGCCTGTTCCAGTAAAAACTCGTAATGTCCCAGGCCGCCGTGCGAGCCGAGGCAGTCAAGCCGGTGCAATTCCAGTTCCAGCGGAAACGTCTCGCGCAAGAGCAGCCGGCGCAGCGTCGCCTTGCGCATTTGTTTCACGTCCTTGAATTGCATGTGCTGCCGCACGCACGCGACGATTTCCTCGATCTGCTTTTTGGGGAAACGCAACCGCTGCAAAACTCTTTCCGCCATTGCGGCGCCGATTTTTTCGTGGCCGTAAAAATGAATCGCGCCGGTCGCGGGATCGCGCTCGGCCGTTGCCGGTTTGCCGATGTCGTGCAAAATCACCGCCCACGGCAGCGAGGGATGCGCTTCCGGCGGCAACTTTTCGAGCATCAACCGGACGTGCTCAAACACGGTGCCTTCGGGATGAAAATCCGGTGATTGCTCGCACGCAATCGTGGCAATGAATTCCGTCAAAACATGGACGAGGAGTCCGCTGTCGCGCAGCAGCACCAGACCGCGCGCGGCGTGTGGCGGCACAAACAGCTTGATGAGTTCGTCACGAATCCGTTCGGCACTGATGAGCCTGATTTTCGGCGCGAGCGATTTGACGGCCGCGAAGGTTTGCGGCTCAATTTCAAAATTCAACTGCGCGGCAAACCGCACCGCGCGCAGCAGGCGCAAATGGTCTTCGGCAAAGCGCTCCTCCGGCCGGCCGATGGTGCGGATGATTTTCGCGCCCAGATCTTTTTCGCCGCCGACCCAGTCGTGAAGTTTTTTGGCAACCGGATCGTAAAACAGCCCGTTGACGGTGAAGTCGCGGCGCTGCGCGTCGGCCTCGGCATTGGCGAAAACGACTTTTGCCGGGCGGCGGCCGTCCTCGTAGTCAGCCTCGGCACGGAACGTGGCGACCTGGAACTGGTGTTTGCTTTCGACCACAACCATCACGCCGAATTTGCGCCCGACGGCGATGGTGCGCTTGAACATTTTTTCGACCTGCTCCGGCTTGGCGTCCGTGGCGATGTCGTAATCCTGCGGTTTGCGTCCCAGTAAAAAATCGCGCACGCAGCCGCCGACCCAGAAGGCGCTGAAACCCGCGTGCTGCAGGCGCTGGACAACGCTTCCAGCCAGATCATCCGTCATCAATCGTGTGTCATTCATTGCCCCAGATTTTTTTGACGTGCGCGACGCCGCGTTTGGCGGCCTCCGCGGGCAGTGTCGGGCTGAGTTCAAACACCTTGATGTGCTGCGGCTTCACGAACGGCTTGAGCTTTGCGTAATCAATCGTGCCGGTGCCGGGCGCGGCGTGGTCACCGTCGGGATATTCCACGTCGTGAACGTGAAAACCGGCAAGCCGGGCGGCCAGCAACTCAAGCTGCTGCGCGTGCTGGATGAAACCCAGGTTTTCCTTGATCTGTGCGTGGCCGGTGTCGTGCCAGTAAGCGACGTTCGGGCTGTCGAAATCGCGGAAGAAATTTTCAAAGTCGCCGTCGAGCGGAATTTCCTCGAGCGCCTGGCGGTTTTCAATGCCGAGCTTGATGCCGCGTTTTTCAGCTTCAGGCAGAACCTTCCTGAGCGTTTCGTAAACACGCGCAACAAACGGTTTTTTCTTCGCCTCGCGTTTTTCGGCGGCTTCGTCGCGAAGTTTTTTGTATTGGGGCAATTCTTTCCCGCCGCTTTCCAGCATCTCGCACAACTTGCCGGTATAATCCTTCAATTCGATGCTGCCGAGATGCAACACCACGACCGGTGCCTTGACGCGCCCGGCAAATTCAAGCGTCTTGAGCGTGTGCTTCACCGCCAGTTCATGTTCGCGCGGGCTCCCGGCTGAAAACTGGTAGAGATTTGGCGATGCCCGCGTGACGCCCATCGGCAGCGGACAAAAATTGTGCAGGCTGGAAATCCTGATTTCGCCCGCATCCACCGCCTCGAGGATGCCGGGCACGAGGCCGAGGCGGGTGCCGTGGCTCAACTCGGCGTGGTCAAAACCGAGGTCGCGGATTTCGCGCAGCATGGCGCGCCCGTCCGTATGACGGTGGGAATTCCAGCAGGTGGAAAATGAATACATTCGTTAAAACGCCGAACCGTTGAACCGTTAAACCGATGCAACGATTCGACAATTCAACGATTCAACCCGTTTATGCAAATCACAGGTCCGCGTAGCGGGCGGTCAGCATCGCGGAAAAGCGCGCGGCTTTTTCCTTGCGGCGTCGCTTTTCACTCGGCTTTTCGAAATGCCGGTGATTGCGCACGACCTTCAAGGTCCCTTCGCGGTCGACTTTTTTCTTCAGTCGCCGCAACGCGCGTTCCACTGGTTCGCCTTTTTTTAATCTTATTTCGGTCAACGCAACTCACTTCCTTTCACGGGCGAGAAAATCCGCTCAGGGGCGGGGCTCGCAAATTAGGCCCGAAGCATGGTATTTAAGGCAACCATTGTCAATGCGCAAAACACCCCGATTTCTCCCGATCTTGATGTTTCACATCCGCGATTAATGATTAAGCGCAGGATTAAGACCTGGAAAAATTGCTGCGCGATCAATCCCGTTCGCGCTATCCTCGCAACGTGAACGGAAGGAACGGCAGAAAACCGGCCGCCAACCCGGAATTGGAGCGGCGGATTTGGGAACTCATCAAATTCAAGGGCGGAGGCTACAACAAGGCCGAGGTCGCCGACATCGTCGAAAATGCGCTCAAGCTGTTGACCGACGTGAAGGCCACCGGCGACGTGCGCGTCATCCAGACCGCCCTGCGCGAACTGCGCTACTCGTTCCGGCTCTTCGCGCCCTACGCGGGCAGGCGCAAGGTTTCCATCTTCGGCTCGGCGCGGATGCAATCCGACAACTTTGAATACCAGCAGGCCGCGGACTTCGGGCGCAAAATTGTGAAGGCCGGTTTCATGGTCATCACCGGCGCCGGCCCCGGCATCATGCAGGCCGGACACGAAGGCGCCGGGCCGGAGAACAGCTTTGGCGTCAACATCCGCCTGCCGTGGGAACAGGCCGCCAATCCCGTCATCGCCGAGGACAAGAAACTCGTCACCTTCAAATACTTTTTCACGCGCAAACTCATCTTCATCCGGCACTCGGACGCCATCGTGCTGTTTCCCGGCGGCTTCGGCACGTTCGACGAAGGCTTCGAGGCGCTCACGCTCATGCAAACCGGCAAGAGCCAGCTCATGCCGCTCGTCCTCGTGGACAAACCCGGCGGCATCTTCTGGAAAACCTGGGACAAAAACATCCGCGAACAACTTCTGCGCGAGAAATTGATTTCGTCCGACGACCTGAGCCTTTACCAGATCACCGACAGCGCCGATGCGGCCGTGGAAATCATCACCCGTTTCTACCGGAACTTCCATTCCACGCGTTTCGTGAAAGACCAGCTCGTCATCCGGATCAAAAACGCGCCGCCGGCCTCCGCCCTCCCGAAGTTGAACAGGGACTTCGCCGACATCATCGCCGGGGCAACCGTCAAAATAATCAAACCGACGCCGGAGGAACGCCGGGACAAGGACAATCTGGACATGGCGCGCATCGCCTTCAGATTCAACCGGCGCGATTACGGCCGCCTGCGGCAGTTGATCAATGTGTTGAATGGGATGTGAACCAAGCTGCTCGACAGCCCGTGCCCGGATTGTTAGCGTTCGGTCATGAACTTTCTGGTCACCGGCGGCGCAGGTTTCATCGGCTCGCACGTCTGCGAACGGCTTCTGCGCGACGGTCACTCCGTCTGGGCGTTTGACGACCTCAATAATTTTTACGATTCGCAACTCAAACGCCGCAATCTCCGCGAAGTCCAGGCCCTCGCCAGACCGTTTGAATTCGTCCACGGCGACATCACCGACCGCGCCGCGCTCGACGAAATTTTTTCCTCGGTCAGGTTCGACCAGGTCATCCACCTTGCCGCGCGCGCGGGCGTGCGGCCCAGCCTCGCCGACCCGGCGCTTTACCAGCGCGTCAACGTCGAGGGCACGGTCAATGTCCTCGAAGCCGCGCGCACAAATCGCGTAAAAAAAATCACCATCGCCTCGTCGTCGTCGGTTTACGGCGTGAATTCCAAAATGCCGTTCAGCGAGGGCGACCCGATTTTTTCCGCGGTGTCGCCTTACGCCGCGAGCAAGCTGGCCTGCGAGTCGCTCGGCCACGTCTGGCATCACATTTACGGCATGGACGTGGCGGTGCTGCGTTTTTTCACAGTCTATGGCCCGCGCCAGCGGCCCGACCTGGTCATTTACAAATTTGCGGAGCTGATCATCGCCGGCAAACCGATCCCGGTCTTTGGCGACGGCAGCGCAGCGCGCGATTACACGTTCGTCACCGACACGCTTGACGGCGTCATCGCCTGCACGCAGGGGGAATTCGGCTATGAAATTTTCAATCTCGGCGAATCTCAGACCGTGAAACTGGCCCGCCTCATCGAATTGCTGGAACAATCTCTCGGCAAAAAGGCCGTGATTGACCGCCAGCCGGTGCAACCCGGCGACGTGCCCATCACGTTCGCAGACATTTCCAAGGCGCAGGCCAGGCTCGGCTACAATCCGCGCGTCAAAATCGAACAGGGCATCCCGAAATTTGTGGATTGGTTTTTAAAAAGCAATGGATAAACTGTCTTCATGACTGCGGCAAACCCGTTCACACGCCCGACATTGGGGGAAGCACTCGACGCCTGGAAAAAACTCCTGGCCGAGCGCCGGCTCCCGACCAATCTGCTCTGGCTTTTCGAGGAAAATTTGTGCCTGGAAAAATCGAGCGTGGTTCAAAGCAGTTTTCATTTTGCCTTTCAAACCCGGTTCACGCCGCCGCCGGATGACGCGCTGGAAATCGCCTTTGATCATTTCGCCGGAACAAACGCGCGCATGGTTTTTTATCACACCGGCGTTTGTCGGGGCCAGTCACTCTGCATTTTGCTGTGTGACCCGTGGTTTGACGGCAAGGGCGAGAAGGAAGGTTTTCTGCGCCGCGACGAATGGCACATGTCGCTTCATCCCGGTCGCGCTGAGGAAATCGAGGAAGTCACCGACTTGAGCCGCTGGCTTCGGCGGGTCAAACGCGGGCGCAGCTTTCACGACCTCGATTTTTGCATGACGCTGGCGGCGATTGACGAAATCAAAAGCTACGGCCGCCCGCTCGCCCCGTACGAACGTTTTGCCCAGACCATGCTCAACCGTCTGCGCCGGTTTTTGGGACAGCCCGCGTGAACTTCACGCGCTCCGGCGGCTTTCGTGTCAAATCCCCGGACTGTTTTGTTCCAAAGCAAGCCGCCCGGCAAATCCGACGGAGATTGGCCCGCATGATGCTCAAAGGCCCGCATGGCTAAAATTGCGTTCAATGTGAACAGAAAGGGCGGTGTAAATTTTGTTCATTCCACGCTCGTCCCGGCCAACCGATCTGAACAAGCGCGGTTCGGTCTGCTCGACGGCACGGTCGTCGCCTTTTTTGTGCTCCTGTGCGCCACGGGGCTGGTCTTTCTGCTGAGGCAGTGACCAACCTGTCGTCGCCGTGAGCTGGTACACCGCGGTTTTTCGGAATGAAAAACCGCGCGCCCAAGCTCCACAAATCCCTTCTTTGTTGCCGGTGGCGCGAAGCATGGCCCTGCCCCGCTTTCCTTTTGATTCGCATGCAGCTAGACTTTCCGCGTGACACAAGCCGAAGCCAAAAAACGTCACGCCCAACTCGCCGACGAAATCCGCCGGCACGACCGCGCTTATTACGTCGAAGGCCGGCAGCTCATCACCGACCGCGAATACGACCAGCTTTTTCACGAGTTGCAGGAACTGGAGAAAAATTTCCCCGGCCTCGTCACGCCTGAATCTCCAACACAGCGCGTCGGCGGCGCGCCCAGCGAAAAATTTGCCCGCGTCAAACATCTTGTCCCGATGCTTTCGCTCGACAAGGTCGAGGCCAGCGATCATCCGACCAAGGACGAGGAACCGGACCGCGACCAGCGCAACCGCGCGCAGGACGAAAAGACGCTGGACGAGCTTCGCGCATTCGATGCGACCATCTGCAAGCATCTGGGCCGCGATAAAATTCAATACATCATCGAACCGAAGGTGGACGGCGTATCCATCAGCGTTCATTACCGCCGCGGCAAGCTTGAGCTTGGAGTCACGCGTGGTGACGGCACGGAAGGCGACGACATCACCACGAATCTCAAAACTGTTCGCGCGATTCCACTGGAATTGAATCTGAAAAATCCGCCCGCTCTGCTCGAAGTGCGCGGCGAAGCTTACATGGCCACGAAGGAATTTGAGGCCATCAATGCGAAGCTGGCCGCCGCCGGCGAAAAACCTTTTCCGAACGCCCGCAACGCCACCGCCGGCACGCTCAAGCAACTCGATCCGAAGCTGGTGGCGCAACGTCCCATCCGCGCCGTTTTTTACGCCACCGGCGCGGTTGAAGGCATCGAGTTCAAGACACATTCCGAAATGCTCGAAGCGCTCGCCAAGTTTGGCTTGCCCACACAAAAACTCTGGTGGGTTTGCGACGGCATCGAGGAGGTTTTGAAAATTTACCGCGAGAAAATCGTCGCGCATTACGACGAGAACAAGGATTTGCGCCGGCAGTTGCCTTATGAGATTGACGGCATCGTGCTCAAGGTGAACACGCTTGCCGACTGGCCGCGCATTCCCGGCCGCAGCCGCGCGCCGGGCTACGCCATCGTCCACAAACCCGTGCCATGGATCACGCCGGCGGAAACCGTGCTCAAGGCCATCACGGTGCAGGTCGGGCGGACCGGCGTGCTCACGCCCGTGGCCGAACTCGAACCCGTCTTTGTGCAAGGCTCGACGATTTCGCGCGCCACGCTCCACAACGAGGACGAAATCCGCCGCAAGGACATCCGCATCGGCGACACCGTGGTCATCCGCAAGGCCGGCATGGTCATCCCGGAAATCTTCGAGGTGGTGAAAACCAAGCGCCCGCCCGGCGCGAAGGAATTTGACCTGTTCAAACACGTCGGCGGCAAATGCCCCGCGTGCGGCGGGCCGATTGCGAAGGAAAAAGTATCCGCGGGTGGCGCGGATGAAGTCGCGTGGCGCTGCCAGAACATCGCGGGCTGTCCGGCACAGCTCACGCGGCGCGTCGAGTATTTTGCGCAGCGCAAGGCGCTCGACCTGGAATCGCTCGGCGGCATCGTGGCCGAAAAGCTGGTTGAACGCGGCCTGGTCAAGGAACCGCTCGACCTTTTCGATTTGAAGCTGGAATCGCTCGGCAAATTGAATCTCGGCACGGACGACGAGCCGCGCGTGTTCGGCGAAAAGAATGCCACCAAAATTCTCGACGCGCTTCAACGCGCCAAGACAGCGCCGCTGTCGCGCTGGCTCTTGGCGCTTGGAGTGCCCAATGTTGGAGAAACAACGGCGTATCAAGTCGCCAAAATCCATAAGAACTTAGAGGATGTTGCTGATTCCGATGTCCTAAAACAGTGTCTTCTCCTATACGAGAAAGTTGAGCTAGCGAAACAGTTGAGTCCTGATTCGGTAAGCAACATGGGGCCTGTAAGGAAAAAACGGATTGAGACGGAAAAAAAGCAAAAAGAGATAAGCCCATACTCGAAAGAAAACCCTCCGCGGTCGGACGAAGAACGACAACTTCGCAAAAGAGAATTTGAAAGATTAAAAGTAGAAGTTGCAGCTTTACAACCTCAAGAAGATCAGGAACGTCGAGTCCGTGTTAAACAACAAGGTCAGGTTAACGATGAAATCGAAGCATTGATAAAGCAACTGACCGCCAAGGGTGTGAAATTAAAACCCGACGTAGTTGAAAAACAGGAAAAGGGAATCCGGGTGAAAGCGCCGCCAATAATAAATGTCACGGCAGAACTTGAATTGGACGGCGTTCGCAACTTGCTTAAATTCTTTGAAACTCCCGCAGGGCGCAAAATTCGTCAAAGATTGCGCCAATTAAACATCGAACCTGTCGAAGGCGCGGGCACGGGAAGTTTAGCCTTAGCAGACACACCACTTGCCGACAAGACTCTCGTAATCACCGGCACACTGCCGACGCTTTCTCGCAACGAAGCCGCGACACTCATCCGCGATGCTGGCGGAAACGTAACCGGCTCAGTCAGCAAGAACACAGATTTTCTGCTGGCCGGAGAAGAAGCAGGGTCAAAATTAGACAAAGCAAAGGAGTTGGGTGTAAAAATTCTGACGGAAAACGAATTTTTGGACATGCTGGGTTCAAAGCCAAAGTCCCAAACAAATGACAAGCAAACGCAGAAAGAATTGCTTTAAAATGGGCGTGCAAGAAACAAAAACCTATGTGTTGAAGCCCTACAAGACTTCAGCCAAACGCAAATCTTCAAGCCAGATTCCAACTTCCAAGGAGATGCTGGATGATCCCGCTCCCGAAGTGGTGTTTGAAGGGCGCTCTTTTTGTTTCACTGGAGTTTTCGTTTTCAGCGGCGGCGACCGGGATCAATGCGAAGCCGCCGTCCGAGCGCGAGGCGGTATGTGTCACAGCCACCCGGCTCGTGACTTGAGCTATCTGGTTGTAGGTAGTTTTACCGAACCAGCATGGGCATTCCAAAGCTACGGAAGAAAAATTGAGACGGCTCTTGAACTGAAATCCCACGGTTCAAACTGCAAAATTATTTCCGAGGAACACTGGACAAAATTTTTGCAAAGCACGCCCGAACTACCACCGGAGAGACAAACTCCTGTTGAGAATCGTTCGAGAGGCGATCAGCTGATCCAGTTGCAGAAGGAATTAGATCAATTGCGAAAGAACCAACGAATCCTCATCGGCGTGCTCAAAGACGGATTAAAACCGGCAGATTATCGCAAACTCATGGAACATTTGGGCGAATCTGGTCTGGTCATTTAACTTTTACGCCACATCCTAGTCTCGGAGAGACAATCGGAAATTAGCCCGGCACAACGTGCCGGGTTCGCGTCACCAAACGGAATCCGTCCTGAAGGGACGGTAGAAAATCCGCGCTCGTCCGGCGTCCCTCGCGGGACGCAAAATTATTCTGGCGGGATTATTCCAGCCACTTCGTAGCTGGCTAATTTCCATCGCCGCTCTGCGGCAGAATCATTTCAATCTTTACCGGAACTCCGGCATTGACATCGGCGTGTAACTTCACACCCTCCCGTTCCGTCAATTACCGCGTACACGAATATGAATATGAACATAAAATATCTAAGAACAGCCGCAAAAGCTGCGGTTTTGGTCACCGCCTTGTCCTGCGGTGTGAACCTTCGCGCTGCCACGCCGTCAACGCCGCAAACATTGGGCGGTTCCGTCGTCAGCCAGAACCAATATCAAACCGTGGCGTTCAGCGACTCTGCGGAAGCCGGGATGCTGCACCGCGCCTACCGGATTCTGGCCACCGGCGACCATGATTACAAAGGTCATCGCGTCAAAGCCATGCACCAGATTGAGCGCGCTGCCAAGCTGCTCGGCCTGGACCTTTCCGGCGACCTTCGGGATCGCCAGCCGCAGGTGCTTTCGGACGTCAAGCTCCGCGAAGCCAGCGGACTGCTGTCAAATGTGCTTGGCTCCGCTGAAGTCAAGGGCCAGGAACGCATCTCCAAACACATCACCGAGGCCATCAATCAAATCAACGACGCCTTGGCCACCCGATAAGGAAAACCGCTGTCGTCTCCAAAAAGAGGATTTTTATCAAAGTTGGCGCAACCTGTTTGCGCCAACTTTTTTATTTCCCGTCAATTCCATCCAGCATCGGTGAGTTCCGGATGACAACATTTTTGACCGAATCAAATTTTGCCGCCGGCACGCCGGTGGCGAGCTGCGCCTTGAAGTTGTCAATTTCCAGTCCGTCCACGTCCACGCATTCGATGGCGGGCCTCAAGTCCTCTTTCTCGAAGCTCGTGCGGATGTTTGCCAGTTCGAGATCGCGGACGTGCCGGGCGAAAAGTCCGTAGGCGGGCATCACACCGATTTTGCCGGGTTCAGGATAGCCGGTGCCGAGTTCGGGCGGCACGCGTCCGGCTTCTGCTTCCGTTCCGCCGCCTTTGAAATCGAGCCGGATGTTCTCAATTCGCACGCCTTCAATCGGTTGTCCTGGGGTTCCTGTAATTTGAATGCCGCTCCTGGGGTCAACGCCGGTGGCAATGACGTTGGAAATGAAAATGTTCCGCATCCGGCTTGGCGTGGTCGCGTCCGGGCCGCGGTTGCGATCACCGGTGGTGAGATAAACCGGGCACGCGACGACGTCCATCATCGAGATGTTGTTGATGGAAATGTTTTCCATGATGCCGCCGTCCACTTCCTCGAGCGCCAGGCCGTGGCAGGCGCGGAACGTGCAGTTGGCAATGGTCACGTTGCGGAAACCGCCGTTGGCCTCGGTCCCGAATTTGATGCGGCCCGTTCCGCGTCCCGGTTTCATCGAGCCGTCGAGCAGCGTGCCTTCCTGAAAACCGGAGACCTGGCAGTTCACAATCGTCAGGTTTTCCGTGATGACATTCCGGCCCAGCGCAAAAGTGCTTTTCGGGCACAAGCCGTCGTCGTTCGGCGAATTGATCCGGCAATTGGAAACCATCGTGTTGCGGCAGCAATCAATGTCAATGCCGTCGCGGTCGGTGTCCATCGTCACGTTGTCCACGGTCAGGTTGTCGCAGCCGGTGACGAGGATGGCAAAATGGCCGCCGTGGAAAATGGTGATGTCGCGCAGCAGCACATTGCGGCAGAGCTTGAGTGCGACGGCCTTGTTGCCGAGCCGGGCGGGCGGAAGATTTGTCTCAATTTGCGGCGTGCGATTGTCCGGACTCCACCTTGAAAACCCGCACATCCGGTCCAGCAATTCATCGCTGCGGACCAGCCCGCCGCCGTTGATTGTTCCGGTGCCGGTGATGGAAACGTTCGTGAGATTTTCGCCCCAGATGAGGCTGTTGTGAAAATACGTGTGCCCGCCGTCCTGATACGCCTGGCCGGACCACGGCTCGGTTGGATCGTAGGCGTTCGTCGCCTGCGGCGCGCCGAGAAGCACCGCGCCGGCGTCCAGAAACAAATGGATGTTGTTGGTCAGGCGGATGCTGCCGCACAGATACGTGCCCGCCGGGACAAAAACTGTTCCGCCGCCGGCTTTGGACGCCGCCAGAATCGTCCGGTTAATCGCCGGGCTGTCCAGGTGCCTTCCATTGCCAACGGCGCCAAAGCCGCGAACGTTGAAAATCGTTTTGTCAGCCGGCAAAGCAATTGCCGGCAGGAGAAAACAAATGGAAACGAGAATGGCGAAGTTGCGTGTTTTCATTTTTCGATTCTGGCCGAATCGTCACGAGCTTGCAACCGCCGGTAAATCCGGGCGCCCGCCGGTCAGGGCGACACGACGCGGTAAAAGCGCACGGGGTAATTCGTGGCCGAGTGGTCGGTAAATGAGAACAGTGAATTGGTGGCGGTGAAATTGGTCAGGTCCGTCCACGCAACCGGAGCGGCAAGGTTTGTGGCGGCCTGGATGTGATAGCTGAAATTGGTCTGCAAGGTCAGCGAGAAGGCGAAACCGTTCGTGCGCGACTGGAATGGCCCGGTGAACTGGGCCGAGGGCAGCGGCACATTGGTGGCCAGCACGGCGAGGCTGAATTCGCTGGTGTCGCCGCCGGCTGACGTGGCGATGGTTGTGATGTATTGGCCGGCATAATTGCCGGTGGCGTTGGTGAGCGCAAACCCGGCGTTTCCGGAACCATCCGTGGTCACGCTGACGGTGCCGAGGTAAAACTGGCCTTCAAAATTGCCGCCGGGGTCGGGCGAAGGACTGAAATAGACGTCGATGAAATAAGCGCCGTTGGCCAGGCTGTTCAACGTGCCGGAAATGATCGTGCTCGCAGCGTAACCAGAGGCATTGGTGATGACGGGATAATTTTGCAGGTCATTCGGGCCGGCGAGAAAACCGGTGTGGTTGAGCGTGACACCGGCATTGCCGAGATCGATGCCAAGGTTGGTGTTGCCAAAAATGTAATTGCCGCGGATGGCATCGTTGGTCGTGCTCGCGCCGAACAAAAGCACCCCCTTGACGCTGCTGAAGGCGATGACGTTGCCCTCGCCGGGAGCGATGCCGCCGATGTAATTGCCGCTCGCGCCGGACTGCAATTCAACATTGGCCCCGTAGAAACTTGCGGTGCCATTGCCCACGCCATTGGTGCCGGTGATGTCGGTGCCGATGAAATTACCCTCAACCCAATTGCCGCTGGTTCCCGGATCGCTGATGAAAACTCCATAGAAGGAGTTGCCGGAAACATGGTTGGCCGCGCCGGCGCTGGTGCCGCCGAGCGTGTTGTTTGTGGCACCGTCCGAGAACAGGACGCCGTAATAATTTGGAACGGCGCTCACGCCGTTCGAACCGAGGCCGATGTAGTTTCCTTCAATGAGATTGCCGCTGGTGCCGGCATTGCCGACAATCAAACCATAGTTATAGTGGTTTCCGGAAATGACATTGCGCGCGCTGGCGCTTGTGCCGCCGACGAGGTTGGACGTCGCGCCGGAAAAAATCGTCAGGCCCGCAAAGCCATTCGGAAGCGCATTTTCCCCGGTCAAATCCGTGCCGATGAAATTGCCTTGAACCACGTTGTCCATCGTGCCGGCGTCAGTGAGGCGAAGTCCTTCCTCGCTGTTTCCGGAAATGACATTGCGCGCGCCGGGCACGGTGCCGCCGAACGTATTGCCGGTGGCGCCGGCGGAGCAGACCATGCCGAAATAATTCGGCACCGACGTCAATCCGTTCGCGCCCAGGCCGATGTAGTTTCCCTCGACCAGATTGCCGCTCGTGCCGGGGCCGGCGATGATCACGCCATAGTCGTAGCTGAGGATATTTCCGGAAATGACATTGCGCGCGCCGGGCACGGTGCCGCCGATGAGGTTGGAACTCGAGCCGGTGTCGATTGTCACGCCGGCAACAGTGTTCGCCAGCGGGTTCATCCCGGTGGCGTCCGTTCCGATGAAATTTCCCTGGACCGTGTTGTTGACCACGTCGGAACCGCGCATCAGGATGCCATTGCCCAGGTTTCCGGAAATGACATTGCCCGCTCCGGCGCTCGTGCCGCCAATGAGGTTTTGACCGGCACCGACCACCAGAAACACGCCGCCATCGGCGTTGGAAACCATGAGGCTTCCACTCGCATCCGTGCCGATGTAATTGCCGAGAACGACATTGCCGGTCGTGTTTGAGGTGATGATGACGCCGTATTGCGAATTTCCGGAAATGACATTGCGCGCCAGCGCATTGGTGCTGCCGATGATGTTTCCACTGGCGCCGTTGCCGACGAAAACGCCGCTCAACCCGTTGGCGAGCGCGTTGCCGCCGCTGGCGTCGGTGCCGACGTAATTGCCGAGGACGACATTGCCGGTCGTGTTCGAGTCGGTGATGAAGATGCCGTATTGCGAATTTCCGGAGAGGACGTTGCGCGCCAACGCGTTGGTGCCGCCGATGATGTTTCCGCTCGCGCCGCTGGCGATGAGAATTCCCTGATAGGCGTTCGGCGCGGTGTTGGTGCCGGTGGAGTCAACGCCAAACCAGCAGCCGGAAATGGTGTTGTTTGTCGCGTCCGGGTAAATCAGCGTCATGCCGTTCCAGTCGAAGCCGCTGAACGAGATGTTTTTCAACTGGTTGCTCGATGAATAAACCAGCACGGTGTCGGACGTGAATGTTTCAGGGATGATTTGCGAGGCATCCACAACGATGATCGGCTTGCCGGTGAAGCCGGGCTGCGTTGAACCGTCAATCACCATGCCATTTGCGACCAGCGGCGGCAGATGGCCGGTGAGGCGGATGTTGAACACTCCGTTGCTGTAGCCGGCGTCACTCACCGGGATGTTGAATTGGACAACGGAGCCGGGATGATCGGTCGCGTAATAAATCGCCGCGCGCAGACTGCCGGGGCCGACGTCGGCCGTGGTGGTGACGATGTTGGTCAGCGGCACGGCGGGCGGACCGTAAAGATACGCCAGCGCCGCGCGGTCGCCGGGGCTTAGACAATAATTACCCATGCGAAACTGGTAGCGGGGAAAATAGGGCGGCTTGGGTTGCAGCGTGGCCAGCACGCCGGGGTTGGTAGAATCGAAATCCCAGCCCAGTTCCATCACGGACTCGAAATCGTAATTTCCATACGGGACGGTCGTTGGATCAACGATGAACAAACCGATATTGTCCGGCTCGCCGGCGATGTTGTTGGTCAGGACGGTAATGTAATTGGCCGCGTCGGGCCGGATGTTTTCATGGTTGAATCCGAACGAATGGCCCATTTCGTGGCAGACCTGCGCGCGGCTCAAACTGGAGACGGTGACCATTTGCGGGCTGTAACTGCCGCCGGACACATGGTCGAGAAAATTGGTGTTGTAGGAGAAAAGAATCCAGTTCGTTTGATTGGTGTGCGGAACGAACTGGACATTGCCAGCCAGCTCCCATTCCCGCAGGCCGTCCAGATACGTCTGCTGCTCGGCTGCAGTGAGCGTGTTCGTAAATTCATACGGCACTATGCCACCGGGCCAGGGAACATTCATGGGCGAGGTGTTGGCGTAAAAATTCGCCGCCCAAATCGGGCCGGCGGCCAGCAGCAAAACCCCGCATGCCATCCAAAAAGAGATTGAGGCCCACCCCGGGACTGTGGCGCTGCGACCGAATCCTGTTCCTGATTGAATCACCGCGTTTCACTTATAAAGTAATTGAATGCTGTTTGCAAGTAAAAGTTATACGCAATAACACCGC
Organism: uncultured Verrucomicrobiae bacterium; assembly: GCA_963764175.1. GTDB lineage: Bacteria > Verrucomicrobiota > Verrucomicrobiia > Limisphaerales > UBA11358 > UBA11358. The sequence continues at coordinate 47,415 of CAVXRE010000007.1, forward strand.
CAATCCGGCCACAAATTTCATCCCAATTTTTCCCGAAATTCCGCGCATGCCCGGCCCACGTCCGGTGCATTGAGAATCGCCGAGACGACGCAGACACGTTTTGCACCCGCCGCGAGCACGCCGTCGAGATTCTCCAGATTGATGCCGCCGATGGCGAACCACGGAATGTTTACGTTTGCCGCCGCCCAGCGGACATAACCGAGCGTCACCGGATCCGCCGTTGGTTTTGTGCCCGTCGCATAAACCGGTCCGATGGCTATGTAATCCGGTTCGGCAGCCAGCGCGCGTTTCGCCTGTTCCGGCGAATGTGTTGATAGACCAATCAGGGTCTCGGATTTTGCGTCCCGGATTTGGGAAACATGAGAATGTCCCGCGTCAAAAAAATCTTCCTGGCCCAGATGACAAAGCTCCGCGCCGAGGTCGCGCGCGATTTCCAGATGATCGTTGATGACCAGCCCGACGTTGGCGCGTTTGGTGATGGGCAGGATTTTTTCCGCCATCCGGCGGATTTCTTCGGGCAAGGATTTTTTTGCGCGGAGCTGGATCAAATCGGCGCCGCCGTCGCAGAGTTGCTGCGCCACGATTTCCGGCGCGCGGCCCGACAAATAGGCCGTGTCCACGAACGCATAGAGCCGGCAATCGGCAATCGGTTTCACGGCGCAAGTCTCGCAAAATCAGCGCGTGCGTTCAAATGCCATCCGCCAGAACCATTCGCTGCGCGAGACGAACCGGACGAGGATGTTTTGCAGAGCCGGCGTGAGCAACATCCGCTGGAGCCATTTTGCCCAAGCAAGCCGCCTGGCAAAGGCGTTATCGCAATCACAGGCAATTTGTCGCCGGGCTTCATCCCATGAAATCTCCCCTCGGCTCCACGTGGCCAGCGGTTCAACGGCCATCCCCGCGGATTCGAACGCCATCGACATGCCGTTGCCTGTCACGGGCGGAATCATGGTGATGGCGTCGCCGACGCAGCATTCGGCGCGCGCGGCGGCGCTTTGCGGTTGCAATGAAATTCCGGCCACCGCACAAAATGAACTCTCGTCGAATTCCGCCGCCGCCAGCCGCTGGTTCAATGGCGAACCGGGCTGGCCGCGCAGCCATTCGCGCGAGTTTTGCGGCGTGTGATCCTCGCCCGTCTGCCGTCGAAACAATCCACAAACATTCACCGCGCCGCCATCCACACGGCACAGGCCGACGTAGCCCCGCGGTGAAACGTGCATTTCCAGATCGGCGGCCAGCGAGACGTTGCGCGCGTGAGCTTTGAGCCCAAACCAGCGCAGACGTTTTTCCTCCGTTTGCGCGCGCCGTCCCGTGGCGCGGACAATTCCTTCGCCGAAATCCGTCTCACGCCGGCTTTGGTCCTCCAGCAATTCGCCGCCGAGCCGGCGGAATTCGACCGCGAGCGCGTGGTCCATTGTGAAACGCGAAAGGCAAATCGCCCGGGCCGGCAGGGAGCGCGGCTGAGTGGATTGCGTTGCCGAAAAAAAGGCCGCGGTGCCGGCATTCACGGCGCCAGCGCGTTCGAACAGTTCGCGCAAGCCAAGCCGCGAGAGTGTTTCCTGTCCGCGGCCGCTGATAAATTCCCCGCAAACACGGTGGCGCGGGTAATGCCCGGCTTCCCACACGGTTGCCGGCACACCGCACCGGCGCAGGCCGATGCCAAGAGTCAGCCCGGCCAATCCGCCGCCGACAATCGTGATGGGTTTTGCCACCATATCGTTCAATCCGTTCGCCGCGCCACAAACAAATGGCTGAAAAGTCCGGTGCCGTGCTCGGTCAATTGCCAGCGGCCGTCCACCGGCCAAAGCGCCGAAAGTTCGTTGCCCGAGAATCCCGCGCGCACGCTCACGGCCGCGTCATGCCGGGTCACGGAATTGCAGCCAATCGCCCAGAGCAACCGGGAGCAAAACAACGGCCGGGGCGCTCGGCGCGGCTCAATGGCAATGAACAAGCGCGCACCGCCGGCGATGGCGCGGAATAATTCCGCCAGCCGCGGGTCGTTGAAATGATGGAGGAACAGATTTGCGACGACGACATCCAGCCCGGCAGCGGCCGGCAGCCAGTCAAAAACGTCCGCTGTCACTGCTTCCGCGCGCCAGCCGAGCGGCGTGAACGATGTCAGTGTTTGCAAACTCGTGGCCTTCTGGTTGTCGAGCAGCGTCGCGCTCAATCCCGGCCATCGGGGGGAAATTTTTTTTGCGACGCGCACGAGAAAATGACCGTCACCCGCGCCAAGATCGGTGATGTGCCCTGGCACACGCCCGTTCACGGCGGTTTGCAAGGCCGCCGCCATGATTGTGTGATTGCGCATCCAGGCGTTGATGCGCCGCAAGTCGCGGCGGGAATGGATGGCGCGCGGGTCTTCGAACGGAAGCGTGTCGAGCAACTCAGGCTGGACGAGGCGGTTCATGGCGGTGCGTGATTCCTGAAAGGCGATGCATGGGATGCAAATCCGGCCATGGTTTTCACGTTTCACGCATCATGTTTTTCCCACTTCCAGCAATGCGCCGTGGCAACTGAAACCCGCCCCGAACGCCGACATCCACCAAAGCCCGTCCGGCACGCTGTCGTTCAACGCCGCCTGCAAAACGAACAGCACCGTCGGACTGCTGATGTTGCCAAACTCGCGCAGCACGGCGGCGCTGTGGCGCACGTCGGATTCGCTCAAATCGAGCTTGTCGCGCAGCGCCGACAACACATCGCGCCCGCCGGTGTGGAAAATCCAGCCGGCAATGCGGTCGCGTTTCACGCCCGTCGAGGCGAGCGCGCCGGCCAAAATTTTGGCCGCCTCGTCGCCGACGATTTGCGGGACCTCCGGCAGGAGAATGTTTCGCAGCATGCCGTTCTTGTGGCCGAAACGCAGCGTGTCGCGCTTGTCAGGCGCGAGACGGGATGAACTTGATTTCCATTCGACGCGCCGCCGGTTCGATTGCGGTTCGGAGGAGAGTACCGCCGCGCCTGCGCCATCGCCAAAAAGACAGGCGCTCACGAGCACGCCGGGGTCGTCATCGAGGTAAAACGCCGCGCTGCAAACCTCGACGCAGACGGACAGGGCTTTTTTGGCGCGATTGGCGGCGAGAATGGCCTCGGCGGTCCGCAAATTGGGCACCGCCGCGCCGCAGCCCTGCCCCACGATATCCAGCATGAAGACGTCCGCGCGCAGACCCAGCCGTTCGCTCACGTAGCTCGTCAATCCCGGACACAAATAGCCGGTGCAGGTGCTGATGAGCAACGCGTCAATTTCCGCAGGTGCGCAGCCTGCGTCCCGCAACGCGCGTTGCGCGGCCTCGACGGCGAGCGCGGGCGCGTGTCTGGCGAAGCGCGCCTGCAGCGCGTCCGGTGTCAAATCAAACGCCTCCGTCAATGGATCGAGTGCCAGGTGGCGCGAGGTGATGCCATTCTCGCCGCAGAGAACTTTTTTGAGGATGGCATGCGAACGCGGGGCAAGGCGCGTGAACGGCTCGGAATTTTGCAGCGCATCCCAGCATTCACGCTGCGCATAGCACCGCGGCGGAGCAGCGGTGCCGAGTCCAATGACAAACATGAGGAAGGTTAACGCGCATTCCAGCCGCGCGCCACTTTAATGAGTCCGATGCCGGAACAGCGAACCTGCTCCACAAAGACAAAAGCGGCGGCTGGGAGAATCCCGCCGCCGCGAATTATTCAGTGGTTGTTTTATTTCAACCCGGCCAGGTAGCCGAAGTGCGCGCGGAATTGCTCCGGCGTCTGTTTGATGACGGCGGCGAGCTTGGCGAGATGCTTGGCGTTCTCGAAATCCTCGCGCTCAAGCCGGATCATGTAGGCGCAGGCGCATTCAAAGGCCTCGCCGTCCACGTTGACCTTCCGGTTTTGCATGCGGCCGGTCTTGGGATCGAGCATCTTCTCGAACTCGAGCGGGTTCATCTTGCCGTCCACGAAGCTGATGATGGCGCCATATTTGTCGGCCTCTGGCGAGAGCAGGAATTTCACCGCGCCGTAGCCGAGGTCGCGGGTGTATTCGGCGTCGAATGGAATCGGGTCGGCGCAGCGCAACTCGTAGCCGAGGTCCTTGTCAATGAACGTCGTCTTGATGCCGAGCTTTTCGAGGCGCGCGGTCAAGAGGTCCTTCATCAGCCGGCCAAATTCAATTTCGCCGAGGCGCAGATGGCCGTGGTCGTCGCGCAGCACCTTGCCGTAGCGGCTCAATTCCCCTTCCGGCAGCGCCTTGACCAGACCCTGTTCGCCCATCGCCTCGATCAAACCCTCGGCGAGGACAACAAGGCCGTATTGCGAACCATCGGCGCGGCGCTTGATGAGGGAGCCGATGATGATGTCGCACACTTCGTCCACCGTCACCTGCCGCTTGTGAAATTCCTCCGGGATGATGGATAGCGTCGCTGCCGCCGCCTTGCCGACGCCGAGCGCGAGATGTCCCGCCGCGCGGCCCATGCAGATGATGAGATACCAGCGCGAGGTGGTGCGGGCGTCCTCCATGAGGTTGCGCACGATCTGGACGCCGTAATGCCGCGCGGTCTCGAAGCCAAACGTGGGCGTCGCGCCGGGCAGCGGCAGATCGTTGTCAATGGTCTTGGGCACGTGTGCGACCTTGATCTCGCCATTGCTGCGCTTGCGGACAACGCTGGCGGAAAATCCCGTGTCGTCGCCGCCAATGGTGACCAGCGCGGTGATGCCGAGTTTGTGAAACACCGTGAAAAGATTTTTCATGTGCTCCTCGGACTTGGTCGGGTTCGTGCGCGCGGTGCCGAGAATCGAGCCGCCCTTGAGATGAATGTCCCGCACATCGCGGATGGCCAGCGGCTTGATCTGCGTCGTGTCGCCAGCCGCCAGATGTTTGAAGCCGTCGCGGAAGCCGATGACTTCAAATCCGTTGTTGATGCCTTCGATGGTGGCCGCCGCGATGACGCCGTTGATGCCGGGCGCCGGGCCGCCACCGACCAAAATACCCAATCTGCCTTTGCTCATGTGGATGTTGTAAATTTCGATTGTTGATTAAACAAACAGGAACCGGCGAAGGATGCCCGGGGGTGGCAAAAAATTCAATTCCATTCTTGCCATAATCCAACCACAATTTGCCGGAATGAACCGGGCTGTTTTTCTCGACCGCGATGGGACGCTCATCGCGGAGAAAGGTTATCTGTGCCGGCCGGAAGACGTGGAAATTTTTCCGGCCACGCCCGCGGGCCTGAAACGGCTCTGCGACGCGGGTTTCAGGCTGTTCATCGTCTCAAACCAATCCGGCGTCGGGCGCGGCTACTTCACGCTTGCGGACGTGGAGCGCGTCAACGAGCATCTCTGCCGTGAACTGGCGCGCAGCGGCGTGCGTTTCGAAAAAATTTACATAGCGCCGGAAAAACCCGGCGAGCCAAGCCGCGGTCGCAAACCGTCGCCGCAATTTTTATTCGATGCGCGCGACGAGTTCGGCCTGGACCTGGCGCAAAGCTGTTTGATTGGTGACAAGCTGGGTGATCTGGAATGCGGCTGGAACGCGGGCGTGAAAAAGAGCATCTTGGTCCGCACCGGTTACGGCGCGGAACTCGAACGCGAATCGCCGGGGAAAATTTCGCGCGCGGTCGTCGTGGATGATTTGTCCGGCGCGGCGGATTGGATTTTAAATTGTAGCGGCGGTCTATGACCGTCGCCAAGTGAACCGGCGCTCGCAGAGCGCCGCTACAAATTTATGTGCGGCATCATTGGATACGTTGGGAAGAAAGCGGCATCGCCCATCCTCCTGGAAGGATTGAGGCGGCTGGAATATCGCGGTTATGACAGCGCGGGCATTGCCGTGGTGCATGACGCCGATCTGCTTGTGCGCAAGAAAAAGGGCCGGATTGACGAGGGCCTGGCGCGCCTGTTGAAATCCGAGCCGGTCGAGGGGAATCTCGGCATTGCCCACACGCGCTGGGCCACGCACGGTCCGCCTTCGGACAAAAATTCCCATCCGCAGCTCGATCAATCCGGTCGAATCGCCATCGTTCACAATGGCGTCATCGAAAATTACGACGCGCTCAAGCAAAAATTGCTCAATGCCGGCCACAAATTCAAATCCGACACCGACACCGAGGTTCTCGCGCATTTGATCGGCGTATATTACGAAAAGGGCCGAAAACCCGTGGGCGCCGGCGCTCCCAATTCCAACCCGCTGACCCAGGCGGTCTGCGATGCGCTGCGTGATGTCATCGGCACCTACGGTTTGGCGGTGGTTTCCGCCGACCAGCCCGGCACCATCGTCGGCGCGCGGCGCGGTTCACCGCTCATCATCGGCATCGGCGCGGGCGAAAATTTTCTGGCCAGCGATGCCAACGCCATCGTCGCCCACACAAAAAAGGTTGTTTATCTGAACGACTACGACGTGGCGACCATCACGCCCGACCGTTTCGATGTTTTGAACCTCGGCGCGGACACGGCCAACGTCCAGATCAGCAAGCTCGAATTCAGCCAGGAAGATGCCGTGCGGGGGAAATACGAGCACTTCATGCTCAAGGAAATATATGAGCAACCGCAAACGGTGGCCAACGCCCTGCGCGGCCGCGTGGATAACGAGGGCGCGACCGCCAGGTTCGGCGGCCTGAACCTCACGTCCGCCGAGTTGCGTTCGATTGACCGGATTGTCATCGCCGCCAGCGGCACGAGCTGGCACGCGGCGCTCGTGGGCGAGTATTTGATCGAAGAGCTCGCGCAAATCCCGGTCGAGGTCGAGTTCGCGCACGAATTTTGTTACCGCAACGCGCCGCTCGAAAAAAACACCGTGCTGCTCGTCCTCTCGCAGTCCGGCGAGACAGCCGACACGCTCGCCGCGTTGCGCGAGGCCAAGCGCCGGGGCCACCGCGCGCTGGCCATCGTCAACGTCGTCGGCAGCTCCATCGCGCGCGAATCCGACGGCGGCATTTACATGCACGCCGGCCCGGAAATCGGCGTCGCCTCGACCAAGGCCTTTGTCTCCACGCTCACGATTCTTTCGCTGCTGGCCGTGCATCTGGGCCGGTTGCGGAACCTGTCCGCCCGCCGGGCGCTGGAGATATTGCACGCGCTCGAAGCCGTGCCCAAACAGCTCGAAACCATCCTTGCGCAAAACAACGCGCTCAAAAAGATCGCGAAGAAATATGCGAAGGCCGAGGATTTCTTTTTCCTGAGCCGCGGCTACACGTTTCCGATTGCGCTCGAAGGCGCGCTCAAACTGAAGGAAATTTCCTACATCCACGCCGAGGGTTATTCGGCGGCGGAGATGAAGCACGGCCCGATTGCGTTGATTGATGCCAAGACGCCGACGGTTTTTCTGGTGCCGCAGGATTCGATGTATGAGAAGACGATGGCGAACCTGGCGATGATTCGCGCGCGCAAAGGCCCCATCATCGCGGTGGCGACCGAAGGCGACAAACAGATCGGCAAGGTGGCCAACGACGTGATTTACCTGCCGGAGGCGCTGGAACTGATTTATCCGATCCTGGCCGCCGTGCCGTTGCAACTGTTCGCCTATCACATCGCCGTCGCGCGCGGCTGCGACGTGGACAAGCCGCGAAATCTGGCCAAAAGCGTGACGGTGGAGTGAAAGGCAAATCCTCTCGCTGCTCCTGGTCAAAAGAGCAATCAGGTCGGGAATGAGTGTGAAATTAAAATTGTGGTTTGTTTTTGTTGCCGCCCTTGGCCTGCTGCTGCCTCTCACATCCTTTGCCAGAACAATTCGCGTGAAGTCGGCTGCCGGAATCAAGGCGGAATTCAATGAATCCTCCGGTCGTTTTGAAATCACGTCACGCCGGCCTGGCTGGAAATTTGCCGGTGAACTTGGCCGGCTCGCAACGAATGCCGTTGTCAAAACCGGCACGGACCGGATTGGCCCTTACCAGGAAATTTGTTTTGCGTGGCAGGCGGAAATTCCGATGACTGGCGGCATTCGCGTCTATGACGGGCGCGCCGTTGTGCTGTTCACGCTGACATACGGGCGGGCCGCGGAAAAACCGGCCGCGCCATTTCCGCGGTTCACATCATTTCCCGCCGAGCTGCATCATTTCAGCTTCGGCAACAGCCCTTTTGCACCGCCACGATTCAAACTGGAAGCCAACGGCACGCCGTGGCTTTTGTTTGATGACCGCGCGGATGCCGCGCTGATTTCGCCTGCGGACAATTTCCTGATTGCGAGCATGTCGGGCGACGGCGTCAACGAAATCGCCAGCGGATTGAACGCCGGCGTGCGCGACGTGCCGGCCGGTTTTTCGCACAGCACGCTCATCGCTTTTGGCAGCGGCATTCACGCGGCTTGGAGTTCATGGAGCGCCGCGTTCCTCGCGTTGCAGGGCGTGCCGCGGCCCGCGAATGACGCCGACACCGGCCTGCGTCATCTCGGTTATTGGACGGACAATGGCGCGGCTTATTATTACAACTACCAGACGAATCTCGGTTACGCCGGCACCCTCGAAAAACTGGCCGCGCGTTATCGCGAAGAAAAAATTCCAATCCGCTATTTTCAACTGGACAGCTGGTGGTATTACAAGACGTTCACCGGGGCCGATGGCAAAACCGGCGCGACCAAGGCCCCGAAACTGCCCGCGGGCGAATGGAACCGTTACGGCGGCCTGCTCAAATATGAAGCGCATCCGGCCGTCCTGCCCGACGGCCTCGGCGGATTTGGGAAGGAAATCGGGATGCCGCTCATCACCCATGACCGCTGGATTGATCCCGCAAGCCCGTACCACGAAAAATACACAATTTCCGGCGTCGCCGCCGTTGACCCGAAATGGTGGGACGACATCATGGGCTATATCGCCGGCAACGGCGTTGCCTGTTACGAACAGGACTGGTTGAGCGAAATCTATTTTCGCTCGCCCGGGCTTCAGACAACGCCCGGGCTCGGGGACGCCTTTGTCGGCAACATGGCCCGCGCCGCGCAGGACAAAAAATTGAGCCTGCAATACTGCATGGCGCTCCCGCGCTTTTTTCTGCAAGGCTCGCGCTACCCGAATCTCACAACCATCCGCACCAGCGACGACCGCTTTGGCCGCAACCGCTGGGACAGTTTTCTCTACACGTCGCAATTCGCCCGCGCCGACGGCATCTGGCCGTGGACGGACGCCTTCATGAGCGGCGAAACAAATAATCTGCTGGTCAGCGTCCTCTCCGCCGGCATGGTCGGCATCGGCGACCCGATGGGAATGGAAAACAGGGGAAATCTCATGCGCGCCGCGCGCGCCGACGGCGTTTTGGTGAAGCCCGATGAATCGTTGTTGCCATTGGACAATGTTTACGTGGCAGACGCCGTTTCGGAATCAGGCGCTGACGGCATGAAAAGTCCGATGGTCGCGTGGACGTACAGCGATCACGGCGCGCTGCGCACCGTTTATGTTTTTGCGTACGACAGGATTGCTGCCCGCCCGCCGCCGGGCGTGCCACCCGGCGAAACGGCTGGTTTCATTCCTGCCGCGTCTGGATTGGCCGGAGAAGTCTGCGTGTTCAATGCGCGCTCCGGTGCCGCTCATTTCCAGTCCGCGAACAGGCGTGTCGAACTGCCGCTCGGCGACGACGGCACGGCCTTCTGCGAAATCACGCCGGTCGGAAAATCCGGCCTCGCATTTTTAGGCGATGAGGGGAAATTTGCCTCCAACGGACGCCAGCGCATCGCCGCACTCGACGACGCGGACGGAAAATTGACCGCGACAATCACTTTCGCCGCCGGTGAAGTATCCGTGCGCGTTTTTGGTTTTGCAAAAAATGTCCCGACTGTCACGGCGCAAAGCGGCTCGGTCGGGACTCCCGCCTTCGATCCCAACACCGGCCGTTTCAGCGTGGACGCATCGCCCGCCGATGCGGTGACAAATTCAGGCGGCGATCCGGTTCAAACGGCGGTTATCATTTTCAAAACGAGATAAAACCCGTCTGAATCGTGAAAGACATGACAATGCGCTTTCGTTCAACACATGACATGCCGCGCAACCCCGCCAGAAACGTGAGGGTGCCGTGAAAAAGATGCCTTCCCGTCACCCCGGCAACGATGGAACAATCGTGCGCCATTTCCGGATCGAAGATTACGACGCGGTCATCGCATTGTGGCGGCGCACCGAAGGCGTGGGATTGAATGAATCCGACACGCGCCCCGCCATCGCCGCGTTTTTGCGACGCAACCGCGCCTCAGCCTGGTTACCGAAACGGATGGGCGGATTACCGGTGCCGTGTTGTGCGGTCACGACGGGCGGCGTGGTTACTTGCACCATCTGGCCGTGTCAAAGCGCCACCGGGGTCGCGGCATTGGCCGGCGGCTTGTGGATGCCTGTCTGGCAAAACTCCGCAAGGCCGGCATCTCCAAATGCAACATTTTCATTTTCGCCGGCAACGCGGCGGGCATCAAGTTTTGGGCGCACACAGGCTGGAGCCTGCGAAAGGAGTTGCGGCTGATGCAAATTCCCCTGGACGATGGGCGGGGTGCAGGACGGGACTGCCCGTGCTGAACGGCCCCGGCAGCGTGGACAGGCACCGCGATCTGGCCATGCGCGTGACGGTGGAATATGCTCGCTCCTTTCGCATGAACAAACGCGCGCTCATCAGGAAGATCGTTGCCCGGCTGACGGACGAACTGGAGGTTTATTTCCGGGCGGCTCAGGCCTCGCGCGCCGAGGCCACGCACGAGCAGAGCAAGGCCGAGAACAAATACGACACCCGCGGACTCGAAGCCTCCTACCTGGCTCGGGGCCAATCCCGGCAGGCGGCGGAAATCCAGGACGCCATTGCCGCCTTCGAAAAGCTCGACGCGCGCAGGTTCGGTCCGGGCGAACCCATTGATGTCGGGGCCTTCGTGGAACTGGAATTGGCCGGGGAAAAATCGGCTTACTTCATCGGCCCGCGCGCGGGCGGCACGGAGGTGCTGCATGAAAAGCGTGAGGTGCTGGTGATTACGCCGCAATCGCCGCTGGGCGAACAGTTGATGGGCCGGAAACAGGGCGATGTCCTGAAATTGAAGCTCGCCGATGCGCAAAACCAGTACCGGGTGACGGCGGTTGCCTGAACAAGGCGCGCCGCGCGCCGCGCCCGGCCGGAATGACGTTATTGATTGTCAACCGGGCCGGTTCTTGCAGAATCATTCCCGGCCGCCGCCTGCGGATGAAGACGAACCCCTCGCCGGACAATCTGCCCGGCAGCAACCCTGATTAATTATGAATGCCGAATCTGAAATCGCCGGGCTGAAACAGGAAGTCACCCGCCTCCGCCGCGAAATGGACGAATTGAAGCAGTTCATCCGTTACAACCCGCCGGGCGCGGGCGATGACGGCAAGCCGGAGGCCGCCTACATCACCATCCGTTGCGCCATCTTCACTCTGGCACATCCTGCCCATCCCGATCATTCGCTGATCAACATCATGGGGTCGCGCGACAAGGGCGCGTTCCTGTCGCTGATGGGACCGGATGGAAAGACGCAGGTGCTGTTGCAGGTGGAAAAGGACGTGCCGGAGGTGAGCCTGTTCGGCAAGGACGGCCAGTATGGAGCCACGCTGCGTTTGGAAAACGGCGAACCGGAGCTGGGTTTGCATGGCCGGAAGGGCAGACTGGGCGTGATGCTCAGGGTGCAGGGCGATGAGGAACGCGGACAGGTGGGCGTGTGCGAGGCGGGCAAGCCGCGCGCGGTGATGCAGGCCAGGGACACGGGCGGCGGCGTCAGCGTGGTGCACGACGACGGCCATGCCCGCGTCACCATGACCAGCGAGGTGGCCAGCGGGGATTTGATGGTGGTGACGCCGGACATGAAGGTGGGGGTGAAAATCTCCTCCAACGGCCAGGAAGGCGGATTCATCACCGTCAACCGCTCCAACGGCAGGCCGGGCATCATCCTGTCCAACATTGCAACGGGCGGCGCGGTGATTGTGAACAACGCGCATGGGAAACGCATCGCCTCGCTGCCACCGACGGATTGACGCGCGTGCCTCATGGGCGCAAACTCGCCATGAAATGGCAACCCGCAAAAAACTTTCCCGCAAAGAAATCCACGCCCTGCGCGGCAGGTTCAAGCTCAACCTTGGTGACAAGCCGTTCGCCGAATGGATGGCGAATTTGAAACGCGAGGAAAAGGAACTGGAAGAGTGGAAATTTCAGCGGCACGCCGCAATGGGTAAAAAATGAACTTCTGGTGGGTCAATCACAGTCAGACCTTCCGACACGAGTTTTTCGGGAAATACATCTGGTCGCCCAAACGCAAGCGCAACGACCAAATCAATCCATTCTACGAAACTATGCGCGAAGTCGCGCCCGACGACATTGTTTATTCCTTCGCCGATGGCGCGATTCAAGGTTTCGGCGTGGCCCGGACGCATTGCTACACATCGCCGCGACCAGATGAGTTTGGCCACATCGGTCAGGCCTGGAATGAAGTCGGCTGGCGGGTGGATATAGATTTTCAGAAATTCACCGAGCCGATTCTGCCTACGCAACACATGCAGGCCATCGCGCCAACTTTGCCCGAACGTTATTCGCCAATTCGCGCCAATGGCTACGGCAACCAGGGTGTTTATCTCGCGGAAATTCCGGAACCAATGGCGCTCGTCATAGCGCAACTGGCATCGCCTGAACTTCTCGGCATCATTCGCGGCGTTCGAGTCGCTGAAACAGCAGAGACAGCATTTCCAGACTTGCCAGGAGTCGTTGAATGGGAGAAACACGAATGCGACCTGATTTCTGAAAGCCGTCAGATACCGGAAACCGAAAAGCAGGCACTCATTAAAGCCCGGCGGGGGCAGGGAGTATTCCGACAAAACGTTGGACGCATTGAACACTTCTGCCGGGTTACGCGTGTGGACCGACCCGAACATTTGATTGCCAGCCATATCAAACCGTGGCGTGAATCCGACAACCGCGAGCGGTTATTTGAGGGCAACGGCCTACTCCTTACACCGACCATAGACCACCTGTTTGATCGCGGCTTTATTTCCTTTGAAAGTAATGGTGAATTGCTAATCTCACCGGTGGCTCACGGGGAATCCATGAACAAAATGGGCGTCATCACGGATCGCGTCGTGAATGTCGGCATTTTTTCCGAACCGCAACGAGATTTTCTCGAATTCCATCGCTCCAATGTGTTTTTGAAAAAGGAAATCAACACATGAATCAGTTAGGAGAATCCCGCATGCTCGCCGCGCTGTTGCCGAAGCTGCTGTCGAGCGAGTTACGCGTGCCAGCAGCCTTGCATGCTGAGGGGGCCGAAACATGATAGAACCGCCTGTTGCTGCCAAGCCTGCGGAGGACTGAAGCTCATGCCCTACAATCCCACACGCGCACTTGAACTGTTGCGGATTGGCACGAGGAATCCAGCGGCAGCATTTCACGACGGGCAGGAAAACGCCATCCGGCACATCGTTGACGGGCGCGGACGGCTGCTGGTGGTGCAACGGACGGGCTGGGGAAAAAGCTTTGTTTATTTTATCGCCGCCAAACTGCTGCGCGAACAACGCATGGGGCCGGCCATTTTAATCTCACCACTGCTGGCGCTGATGCGGAACCAGATTGCGGCGGCAGAACGAATGGGAGTTCGCGCCGTCACCATTAACTCCGAAAATCAAGAAGAGTGGCAAACGGTGGAGGCGGCGTTGGCGCGAAATGAGGTGGACATCCTATTGATTTCGCCCGAACGGCTGGCCAACGAGCATTTCCGCGCGGAAGTGCTCGGACCAGTGGCCGGGCGCATTTCGTTGCTGGTGGTGGATGAGGCGCATTGCATATCGGATTGGGGCCATGACTTCCGTCCGCACTATCGCTTTATTGAACGAATGATGCGCACATTGCCGTCAAACTTGCGCGTGCTGGCCACGACGGCGACGGCGAACAACCGGGTGCGAGCGGATTTGCAGGCCATTCTCGGTCCAAATCTGGCGCTGTCATGCGGTGAACTGGGCCAGCCTTCGCTGTTGCTGCAAACCATGCGGATGCCAAGCCAGTCGACGCGCATGGCCTGGCTGGCAACTCACATTCCGCGCATTCCCGGCAGCGGCATCGTCTATACGCTGACCGTGCGTGATGCCGTCCAAGTCGCCGGCTGGTTGCACGCCCAGGGTATCCGGGCGGAATCCTACAGCGGTGAGACGGGCGAACGGCGCGTGGAACTGGAGAATGCCCTGCTGGAAAGTCGCGTGAAAGCTTTGGTAGCGACCACGGCATTGGGCATGGGATTTGACAAACCGGATCTTGCCTTCGTGATTCATTACCAGACGCCCGGCTCGGTGGTGGCCTACTATCAGCAGGTGGGCCGCGCCGGCCGGCAAATTCCGGAAGCGCATGACGTGTTGTTGAGCGGAGCGGAGGAAGCGGACATCAATGATTTTTTCATCGAAAGTGCTTTCCCGTCAAGGGAGGAAGTGGAATCCGTGCTGACCGCGCTTCGGGGTGCGGCTGCCGGGCTTTCCGTGAACGAGTTTTTGAGCCGGGTGAACATCCGCAGAGGACGCATTGACAAGGCTCTTCAACTCATGTCGCTGGAATCACCGGCACCAGTGGTGAAGCAAGGTAGCAAATGGGTTCTGACGGCGGCCAATCTTTCGGATGGATTCTGGCAGCGGGCCGAACGGCTGACGGAGTTGCGCCGGTGGAACAGCGGCAGATGCAGGAATATGTGGCGCTGACATCGGGACACATGGAGTTTCTCATCCGCGCGCTGGATGGCAATCCGGGGACTTATCGCGCACCGAACGTCGCTCCTTTGCCAGCCGCGTTTGACGACGGGTTGGCGCGGGAGGCGGTTGCTTTTTTGCGACGCACAAGTTTGCCGATGGAACCACGCCGCCAATGGCCCACCGGTGGACTTCCTCAGATGAATGTTACGGGGCGGATCGCTCCCGCCCGGCAGGCTCAACCTGGTCGTGTGCTTTGCATGTGGGGAGATGCGGGCTGGGGTTCGCTGGTGCGTCAGGGAAAATCGCATGACGGACGGTTTGCGGATCAATTGGTCGAAGCCTGCGCGGCCATGGTGCGAAGCTGGGCGCCGCAACCGGTACCGGGTTGGGTTGCCTGCATCCCGTCACGCCGGCATCCGGATCTGGTGCCGGACTTTACGCGCCGGCTGGCCGCCGCATTGAATCTGCCATTTCATCCGGTGCTGGAGAAAACCGACGATCGTCCGGCACAAAAGCAAATGGAAAACAGCAGCCAGCAGGCCCGGAATGTGGATGGTTCGTTGAGAATCCAAGGCAATGTTCCGGCTGGCGCGGTCTTGCTGGTGGATGATATGGTGGATTCGAGATGGACGATGACAGTCGCGGCCTATCTTCTGCTCTCAAACGGCAGCGGGCCAGTGCATCCTCTGGCCCTGGCCTCGACCGCAAACGCTGACGAATGACAACACCGCTGACATCGAACACACAGGCCATTCTGTTGCTGACCGCTCCGCTAATTGCAGGGCGCGACGTGAACTCACCTGATTTACTCAGCTTGGGTGAATACAACCGACTTGCCCGCATTCTGCGGGAGAAGCAAAAGCAACCCGCCGATTTGATCGGACCAGACGCAGGAGATTTGATTGAATTGTGTGCAAAACCTTTTGGCCGGGAGCGGTTGGACGTGTTGCTCGGACGCGGCCTTTTGCTCAGTCAGGCGGTGGAGCGCTGGAACGCGCGGGCGATTTGGGTAATCAGCCGGGCGGATTCATGTTATCCCAAGCGTTTGAAGACACGGCTCAAGGAGGATGCTCCGCCTTTGCTTTATGGTTGTGGCGAAATAGCTTTGTTGGAGAAAGGCGGGCTGGCGGTCGTTGGCTCAAGGCATGTGGATGACGAATTGATCAGTTTCACCGAAAATGTTGGACGACTCACTGCCAAGGCGCACCGAACTATCATCTCCGGCGGAGCAAAAGGAATTGACCGGGCCGCAATGTACGGCGCTCTGCTAGCGGACGGCGATGTGGCAGGCGTGATGGCGGACAGTTTGGAACGAGCCGCGCTGGCGCGTGACAATCGGGAACCGTTGATGGAGGGCCGGCTGGTTCTGATTTCTCCCTACGATCCAACTGCGGGATTTAATGTGGGGCACGCGATGCAACGCAACAAGGTCATCTATGCACTTGCCGATGCTGGTTTGGTGGTGACTTCAGATTTTGAAAAGGGAGGCACTTGGACGGGTGCAATTGAACAGCTTGAACGACTTCATTTTGTTCCAGTGTTTGTGCGAAACGGAAACAATACAGGGCGGGGAAATGCCGCACTCATCCGTCAGGGTGGCCGGCCTTGGCCAAACCCGGAGAATGCAGCAGAACTGGGGCAGATGCTTACTGTAGCAGTGGAATCGATGGCGGCGGAACCCAAACAGGAAGCGCTATCATTCGCGTTGCGGGAGCAACCAGTTGCCTACACCAGCCCCGTCAATGCCGTTGTTGAAGAGACCAAAGTAATTTCATCGCCAGCCGAGGAACTTTTCGAAACCATGCGCGAAATACTGCGGCGGGAACTTGTGGCTGGTCGCACTGAAACGGAAATCGTGAGTCTTCTTGGCGTAACCAAATCTCAAGCGAAGGAGTGGCTGGCTAAACTCATAAAACAGGGAAAGGTCGAGAAGGTTAAAAAAACCAAGCCAGTTCAATATAGGACATCAATCATCTCTGACCGGCTGCTTTAATTATCAACGAAGCCATAGTCGTTTCCAAACCCGGTGGAGGAAATGGAACGGCGGCTTACTCATTTGCAACTTACTGAGAAAACACGTTACTTGATATTTTTCATCCCCCTTTGCCACAAATCGAAGTAATACAGGGCGACGACGACGAGTGAGTGGCCGATTTTTTCATCGGCGACGAGCTTCGGAATTTCCGCGACCGGCACAAGGCGCGTCAGCAAATCCTCGGCATGATCAAATTCGACAGCATGTTTCAACCGGCAGTTTTCAATCAGCACGGTAAAAGTTTTATTGCTCAAGATGGCCGGGTTTGACCAGATTTTACCGAGCAGGCGGGCGTTTTCGCCTTCGTAGCCGGTTTCCTCGCGCAATTCGCGCACGGCGGTCGCCACCGGGTCGGTCTCGCCCGGGTCCATCATGCCACCGGGAATTTCCAGCTCCACCGTGTTCGAGCCGTGACGGAACTGCTCAATCATCACCAGTTGCCGGTCGGGCGTTAGGGCGATGACGTTGACCCAGTTGACGCTGTCGAGAACGTAGAAATCGTGCTCCTTGCCGGTGCGCGGCGAAATGCTCACGTCGGAGCGCAGCTTGAAGATGCGGAAGTCGCCGATGAGCGTCGAACGGACTTTTTCCCAGGGACGAATCATTGGAAAAGGAGAATGGAGCAAGGAGCAAGGAGCAAGGAAAAACGGCCTTGCTGGCTTGCTTCTTTCTTCCTACTGCTTGCTTCTGCCTTCTGCCGCCCAGCCTTGTTTCATCAAGTTGAGCAGATGCGCGAGGGCTTCCTCGTAGCTGCGGCCTTTTTCGGCGGCAAGCTGGCGGGCGCGCTTGTCCAGTTGCGCGGCCATTTCACCGGACTTTTCGGCCGGACAGCCGAGCGCGACGAGAACTTTGGCGAGTTCGGGAATTTCCATGGCGAAAACCTAGACAGAATTAACAGAAATTTGCAGAATTTGAATCTGTCAGTTTGGCATTCTGTAAATCCTGTCTGAAATTATTTCACGGAATCCGCCGGAACAATTTTCACGCTGGTGAGACTCACTTTCTTGACGGGCCGGTCTCCCGGATGCGTGGGGGTGGTGGCGATTTTTTCCAGAACGTCGTCGCCCTTGATGAGCTTGCCGAACGCGGTGTACTGGCGGTCGAGAAAGCGCGGGTCGCCGTGGCAGATGAAAAACTGGGAGCCGGCGGAATTGGGATTATTCGAGCGCGCCATCGAGAGGACGCCGCGAACGTGGGGCTTGTCGTTGAATTCCGCCTTGATCTGGTAGCCGGGGCCGCCGGTGCCCCACAAATCCTGTTTGGAATCGTCTTTCGTGTTGGGGTCGCCGCCCTGGATCATGAAATCCTTGATGACGCGGTGAAAGCAGGTGCCGTCGTAAAAACCCTGCCTGGCGAGCTTCTTAAAATTTTCAACGTGGCCGGGCGCGACGTCCGGCCAGAATTCGAGAACCATTTCACCGGCGCTGGTGGCAAGGATGGCAACTTCGCTCATAATTTTTTCAGGTTGGAATCATTTGTTGGCCGGCACCGGCGAGGCGGTGACGATGATGCTTGCGGATTTGATGTAATCGAGGTTCGGGAATTCTTTTTTCAAGTAGGCGTTGCCCTCCATCTGGACGCGGCCTTGATCCGGCCCGTTGCCCTGCGGAGCGCCTTCGCCATATTCGCCGTTGATTTTGTCCACCACGTCCATCCCGTCGGTCACTTTGCCAAATGGCGAGAAACCCTGCCCGTCGAGGCTGGTGTTATCCCCGAAGTTGATGAACAGCTGCGTGGTGCGCGTGTTGGGGCCGGCGGTGGCAAAGGTGATCGTGCCGCGCGTGTTGCTGCCTTTGACGGGGTCATCGGCAATGTTCGCCTCGCGCCACTTCGCGGAGACGTTCGGGTCGCCATGGATGCCGAACTGGCACATGAACCCGGGAATCACGCGGAAGAAGGCAATGTCCGTAAAGTAGCCGGAACGAACCAGGTTGTAAAAGCGGTCCGCGCCGTTGGGCGAAAGTGAGCGGGTGACCTCGACGGTAAATTTACCCTTGGTCGTGTCGAACTGCGCCTTGAAGGTTTCGGGCGCTTTGTCCGTGAGCTTGGCGGGGTCGGCGAAGCCCAGCGAGACGGACGATGCCCCCTTGTTCTCCGGCGGATTGTTTGTCTGGCTTTGACCAGCCTTGCTGCAGGAAACCAGGGCAAATCCGGTGATGAGACTTACTGCGCAAATCAAATTCGTTGCTTTCATGGCCGGGGAATTTTCCACACGCGTGGCGGAAAGTCACGCACCGAATTGCGACAGTTCAGGTCAGCATCGGCGGTTTTCCGCCCTTGTTCATTGAATGCGTGATGAGGCTGCCGTGGCCGGCCCTGCGTGCGCGGCCCAAAATCAAAACCGTCATGAGGACGCCCGCCACAACCAAAAAAGCCGCGCCAATGGCCAGCGCCTTTGGCGTGCTCAAGCCTGAATTTTCCGGCGGCGGCACGCTGGCACCCGTCTGAACCGCCGCGACAGGAGTGACAAGAGCGGCTGGAGCGGCTGGAGCGGCCAGAGGCTCGTTCGTTGGCTTCACCGTCGCAATGGGCGGCGGCAGATTCGTTTCCACGTTTGCGATGACGTTGGTGGGCGGCACGGCGGCAGCCGGCGTTGGTTGATTGGTTGCCAAAGGCGGCGCAGGCGCGGGCGCGGCTGGCGGCGAATTGGTTCCCGCCTTGGTGCCGATGATGATGAGCGGTGGCGCTTCAACGGCCGGCGCCGGTGGTGGTGGCGGCGGCGTATTGGTCGGCTCAACCGGCGGTTGCGGCAATGGCGGAAATTCAGGCAAGCCAACCTGCTCCGGCGGCACACTCATGGTGCAACCGGTGTAATTGCCCAGTTGGGAGCGCAATACGAGGATGAACGGCTGCTGCGACTTTTTGCATTCAGCCTGCTTCTGTTGAAAAATCTGGTTGATGCTGGAGTCGTATGGCGTCCCGGTGATTTCACCATCCCCGTCGCAAAATATCAGCACCGTCAGCCGGTCGGAATTTTGCACGACCCAGTTGAGAGAAGGGCGCAATGTGTCAAAGCTCGTTCTTTTTGAATAGCGGTGTCTGGCCAGGAACCGGGTGATGTTCGATGCGATGGCCGCCGCGCTTTCCGGCGCCCACTGTTGCAGCGGGAACTCGCCGGAGTGCAATTCCCGGTCAAACGTCCACACGCCGACGCTGTCGCCTTTGTGCAACTGGCCCCGCATATTGGTCGCCAGCATGGTATCAAGCGCACGCTGCACCGCCGGCACGCGCTTTTTCATGTTTGAGGACGTGTCGAAAACGAGCAGAAAACGATTTTCAACCGGTTGCACCACCGGCTGGGCGGCTGTTTTGGAAATCAAAAAAACAACCGCGAGCAGCGCGGCGATGATTCGCGCACCGCAGGCCAGTTTGTTTTGTCGTGCTCTCGTGTTCATTTTAAATTGCGCTGCGGAGGGTGATTGAAACGGGTCCGTTCGGCGCGGTTGTGGCTTCGCAACTCGTCATCCAATTCCGTCAGCGCGCTCTCAATCATGCGAATAAAATTTGTGCAACCGGCGACCGACCCGCCCATGCCGCTGACCACGTCGCGCTCGGCGTGGTCGTCCGTGACCACCAGAACCTCGCCGTAGGCGTTGAAACGATGCGCGGCGCGTTCAATCATCTCATCCGCGGTCTGGCCCACGCGCGAAAACAAAACCTCCACAGCCGAATTCACCTCGGGCTTCGGAACGCCGGCAGGTGCCCCGGCTCCGTCAAAAAAAATCGTGACCGGGGTGCCCACCGCGTCGTAATAGCGCGTAAGAACGTGGATCAATTCATTGCGGGCGCGTTCCGAATGGCGCGGGGCGCCGGGAGCCAGTTCCGGCCAGTTGTGCAACAAGCTGTAGCCGTCCACCAAAATCCGCATCAACGCCATGTACACATCGTAACCATTTGCCGCGCCAATCGAAAAGTTAAATCCAATTCGATGGAATCGCATTGTTTTTTGCGCAGCACAAGGTTAAATGAACGCCCGCAACGGCCATGACCGACACCCAATTCATTTTTCGGAAATCGAACCGGCGCATTGCCGCGCTGGCGCTGGTCGTCTTTGCACTGGATCAATTCACCAAATGGCTGGTGCTCAAAACCCTTCCGGCTTACCGGGAAAAAATCATCATTGACGGCTTTTTCAAATTTGTTCACTGGGGCAACACCGGTGCGGCCTGGAGCCTCTTCAGCGGAAACAACATCACGCTCGCCGTCGTCGCCCTGCTCGCGCTCGTCGCGCTGTTTCTGACGCGGCATCATTTTGATTCGCACACGCTGCCCGGCCAGATCGCCTTCGGCCTGATTTTTGGAGGCATTGCCGGGAATCTCACCGACCGGTTGCTGCCCGGACGCCACGAAGTCGTGGATTTTCTCCGGTTTTACCTGCAACAGCGCGGCGGCAGCGAAATCGGTTTTCCCGCCTTCAACGTCGCCGACACCGCAATCTGCACCGGCGTGGCGCTCATTTTTCTCATCACCTGGAAAAACGAGCATGCTCCAAAGAAACCGGCCGAATCGTCATCGTGAGCGAGCGAACGGAAGCCTTCATCGTTGAAAAATCGCTTCCATCCGGGCGGCTTGACGCATTTCTGCGTGAAAAATTTCCCACCGTTTCACGCGTCGCGCTGAAAAGATTGATCGAACAAGGCCACATCCTCGTCAACGGCCAGCCGGCCAAACCCACGCACAGTCCGCGAGCCGGCGAACAAATCGAAATTCACTGGCCGGCGGCCAGGCCAGCCGAGGCGCATCCGGAGGAAATTCCGCTCAACATTCTTTTCGAGGACAAATCGCTGCTGGTGCTGGACAAGCCCGCCGGACTGGTCGTTCATCCCGCCGCCGGACACGAGGAACACACGCTCGTCAACGCGCTGCTCCACCATTGCCGGGGTTCGCTCAGCGGCATCGGCGGCGTCGCGCGGCCGGGCATCGTCCACCGGCTGGACAAGGAAACCAGCGGCTGCCTCGTCGCGGCCAAAAATGACGAGACGCATCTGGCGCTCTCCCGGCAATTCGCCGCGCGCGAGGTTGGCAAAATTTACAACGCGATTTTGTGCGGCGAACTCGCGCGCGAATCCGGCGAAATCCGCGCCGCCATCGCCCGGCATCCGACGCACCGCAAACGCATGGCCGTGCGCGATGACAATTCCGGCCGCGCCGCGCGCACGAGCTGGCGCGTGCTCGAACGGCTGAACTCCGCCACGTTCGTTGAGGCGCAATTACACACGGGCCGCACCCACCAGATTCGCGTGCATTTCCAATTTCTCGGCCACCCGCTGGCGGGCGATGAAACCTACGGAGCGAAGCAGAATAAAAAGCTCGCCGAATTGACCGGCTACGAGCCGGCGCGCGTGATGCTGCACGCACGCGAGCTGTCGTTCATTCATCCGCGCACGGGAAAGGAAATGAGCTTCGAAGCGCCGTTGCCGAAGGATTTCAGGGAGGCACTGAAATCTTTGCGCGCGCGCAGTTGAGACTGGGCGCATCGAGATCAGAACGAATTCAAAATTGATTCGCCTGCCGCAAGGGATTTTCGCATAGTGGACGGGAATGAAATCAATGACGGGTTACGGGCGCGGCGAGTGCGCGCGGGACGGCTTCAAGGTCACGGTCGAACTCAGTTCGGTGAACCGCAAGCAAGCCGAGATTTACGCAAACCTGCCGCGGGAAATGGAGATGCTCGAAACGCCAATCCGCGACATGATCAACCGGCACGTCGCGCGCGGGCGCGTGACGGCGCGTGTTTCGCTGCATGCCGGCAACGGCAAGCTTTCCGCGCGGATGCACCTCAACGTGCCGCTGGCCAAAGCCTATTCGCGCGAACTCAACCGCCTCGCCAAACAACTCAAACTCGAAGGCAGCGTGACCCTGGACCACCTGGTCCGCGCACCCGGCGTTTTTCAAACGGACGAGGAACTCGCCGGAGCGGAAAATTTGTGGCCGGCGGCGGAGAAGGCGCTGAAACAGGCGCTCACCGCGCTCGTGAAAATGCGCGAACGCGAGGGCGCGAATCTGGCAAAGGATCTGGCGGCGCGCACCGGCGTCATGCGCCAATGCGTCGGGCGAATCCAGAAACAGGCGCCGCTGGCATCGGAACATTATCGCCAGCAGCTCATCGAGCGCATCAAAGGCGCCGGGCTCGAAGCGCCCGCGCCGGATGACGAGCGGCTGTTGAAGGAGATCGTTTTCTTCGCCGACCGTTCGGACATTTCCGAGGAGCTGACGCGGTTGCAAAGCCATTTCCAGCAGTTCGAGGATTGCCGGAAAACGAAGGAGCCCGTGGGCCGCACTCTGGATTTTCTCGCGCAGGAAATGAACCGCGAAATCAACACCATCGGTTCAAAGGCGAACGATGCGCTCATCTCGCGCGAGGTCGTCACGCTGAAGGCGGAACTGGAAAAATTCCGCGAACAGGCGCAGAACGTGGAATGAAAGACAAAAGTCCAAAGCCCAAAATTGAAAGCCCGAAGCCGGCGCAGAAGAATTCCACGCCGCTTTTGATCCTCATTTCCGCCCCTTCCGGCGGCGGCAAGACGACGTTGTGCCACCAGTTGCTGGCCGCGAAGCCGGACATGACGCGCGCCATCACCTGCACCACGCGCGCGCCGCGGCCCGGCGAAAAAGACGGCGTGGATTACCATTTTTTTGAGCCGGCGGAATTCCAGCGGCGGCAACAGGCCGGGGAATTCATCGAACACGCAACCGTTTTTGGCTGGAGTTACGGCATCCTGCGGTCCGAGCTTGTGAACAAATTGCGTTCCGGCCGGGACGTTTTGTTGAACGTGGACGTGCAGGGCGCGGCGACGATTCGCGAAAGGGCGCAAGGCGAACCGGAATTAAAACGCGCGCTGGTGTCGGTGTTCCTGACGCCGCCTTCAATCAAGGTCCTGGAAGAGCGGTTGAAAAAACGGGCTTCGGACGCGCCGGAGGAAATTCAAAAGCGGCTCGGCATCGCCCGGCAGGAAATCGCGCAGTGGAAAAATTTCGATTATCTTTTGATCAGCCTGTCGGTTCAGGAGGATTTGCGGCGGACGCTGGCGATTGTTGAGGCGGAGAAAATGCGCGCGGCGCGGTCGCAAGCCCCGGAATTTTGAAAGCCGGTCTTGATCTTAAAAACCCCGCTTTGGCATTGGATTGGCAGAAAGAAGGATTAGGATTAAGATTAGAATCAAGATGAAGAAGAACATCATCCTCGGCGTGACCGGCTCCATTGCCGCGCACAAGGCGGCGGACCTGGCCAGCCTGTTGACGAAGCAAAAGTGCGGCGTGCGCGTGGTGATGACCGCCGACGCTCAACGGTTCATCACGCCGTTGCCGTTCAAAGTGCTCTCGCGTAATCCGGTGGTGACCGGCCTTTACGACGAAGAGGAAGGCTGGAAACCGGCGCACATCAAAATGGCCGACGAGGCGGATCTCTTGCTCATCGCGCCCGCAACGGCGAATGTGATGTCAAAACTGGCCCACGGCATCGCCGACGACGCCCTGGCATGCATTGCGCTGGCGCTGAATCCAAAGGCGAAAATCCTGATCGCACCCGCGATGAACGGCAAAATGTGGCTGCACGCTGCCACGCAGGAAAACGTCAAAACCCTCAAGGCGCGCGGTGCAGAATTCATCGGCCCTGATGAAGGAATGCTATCCTGCGGTTACGAAGGCGTCGGACGGTTGTGGCCGGTGGAGGCGATTGCCGAACGCGCCTTGAAAATGCTGCGTTGAAAATTTTCCCGCCGCCGTGAATCTATGAAACCAAGCCATCAGCAATGGCTGAAACAGGTATCCGCGCTGCTGGAGATTCCGGCACCCGACCCGCCGCGCCTGCTCCGGCGGATTGAAATCATGGAGCGGGACATCATGCTGCCCGTCAAGGCGATTTTCATCGCCATGATAGTTTATTCATTCAAGCACACACCGTGGATGATACAGACTTCCAGCACGCTGGATGTGATGGTGGAGACGGTGCAATTGATTTTCTGGTTTTACATTCTCGCCAGCGTGCTGCTGGCGGTGCCGCTGCTGAACGTGTGGCGGCTGCCGCTGGCGGTGGTGCAATGGTCGGTGGTCACCAGCAGCCTGGTGGACGGGCTGCTGATCGCGGCCATGGCGCTGATCACCGGCGGGCTGGACAGCATTTTGTTCTGGCTGTTCGTGGCCTTGATTGTCCGCAATGCGGCAAGCGTGCCGCCGGGATTTTCACAGCTTTTTTTGAACTTTGCCATCAGTCTTTGCTATGTGCTCGTGGCCATTCTCGACACGTCCGTCATGACCAACCTTGATCAAACGACACGGCAGGCCTTTGACGTCTCGCCGCATGAGGAATTGGGCGAACCTTTTGTCTTGCGGCTGGCAGTTTTATGGCTGACGGCAATTTGTGGTTACAGCGCGCAGGTTTTGTTGGAACGCCAGAGGCTGGCCGTCGAGGAAGCGGAAGAATTCGCCGCTCGCGAGGGCCAGTTGCGCTCCGCCGGGCGGCTCGCCGCCGAGTTCGCGCACCAAATCAAAAATCCGCTCGCCGTCATCAACAATGCCGTGTTCTCGCTGCAACGCTCCATCCGCGACGGCAAAAACACCGTCGGGCCGCAAGTCGAAATCATCCAGGAAGAGGTGGCGCGTGCCGACCGCGTCATCACGCAAATCATGGGCTACGCGCAGTTGAGCGAAGGACATGTCGAGAAACTCAACGTCATTGAAGAACTCGACAGCGCCATCGCGCAGGTTTTTCCACCGGCGGTGCCGACGGGAATTAAAATTCAGCGCGAATACGGCCACGGCTTTCCGCCCTTGCTCATGCAGCGCGGCCATCTGTCCGAGATTCTCGTGAACCTTTTGAAAAATGCGCAGGAAGCGCTGGGTGAAACGGGAAACATGTTGGTCACCGCCAGCTGCAAACGCGATTATTCCGTTGAAATTTCCGTGCGCGACGACGGGCCCGGCATTCCCCCCGACAAAACCGAACGTATTTTCGAGGCTTACTACACAACCAAGGAACGCGGCACGGGCCTCGGCCTCGCCATCGTCAAACACAACGTCGAGCTTTATGGCGGCACTGTGCGCGTGGATTCGGAGCTTGGAAAAGGCGCCAAATTCACTTTAATCTTTCCGGCGAAAGCGCTGATGAAACTATCCCTGAAATGAACGCGCCCTTGCCACCCGTGCTCGTCGTGGACGACGAGAAGAACATGCGCCGTTCGCTGCAGACGTTGCTGGGCGACGACAGCTATGAAGTGCGCGCCGCCGAATCCGCCGAGGAGGCGCTTGAACTGCTCGCGGGCGGCGAATTTTTCATGATCATCACCGACGCGCGGCTTGGAGGGATGAGCGGCTACGAATTCCTCGCCAAGGCCCGCAGCCGGTGGCCTGAGCTTCCCGTGCTCATGCTCACGGCCTATGCCACGCCCAAACTCGCCGTGGAAGCCATCAAGGCCGGCGCGATTGACTACCTGAGCAAACCGTTTGCCCCGGAGGAATTGCTTCACGCCGTTGCGCGCTGCGCCGAGCGACATCAGCTCCTCCGCGAAAATGCAAACCTCCGCTCGCGCACCGGCGAAATTTTCAGCCTCGACCAGATCATCGGCGAATCACCGAAGATGCGGGAATTGCGGCAACTCATTCAGACCGTCGCACCCACCGACACGCGCGCGCTCGTTCTCGGCGAAAGCGGCACCGGCAAGGAACTCGTTGCCGGCGCGCTTCACGGCTTGAGCCGGCGGGGCGGGGCGAATTACATCCGCATCAATTGCGCAGCCATACCCGAAACGCTGCTCGAAAGCGAACTGTTCGGCCACGAAAAGGGCGCCTTCACCGGCGCGCTCAAACAAAAACCTGGTCGTGTTGAAGAAGCCGACGGTGGCTCGATTTTTCTCGACGAAATCGCCGACATGAGCAAGCCGCTCCAGGCCAAGCTGCTCCGCTTTCTCGAAGACGGCTCGTTTACACGCGTCGGCGGCACGCAGGAACTCCGCGTCAACGTCCGTCTCATCGCCGCGACCAACCGCGACATCGTGCAAGCCATCGCCGACGGCCATTTCCGCGAAGATTTGTTTCATCGTTTGAACGTGGTGCAATTCCGCCTGCCGCCGCTGCGCGAACGCGGCGACGACGTTTCGCTGCTCGCCGCGCACTTTTTGAATATGTTTCGGACCACGCTGAATAAAAACGTGGACGGTCTCGCAGCAGCCGCGCGGTCCAAATTACTTTCCCATACCTGGCCTGGCAACGTCCGCGAATTGCGCAACGTCATCGAACGCGCGCTGATTTTGGAAAAGACGCGCGAAATCCAGCCGTCCAGCCTCCCCGATTTCCTGGTTGAAGCGCGCCTGCAAAAGGCCACGCTCCTTGAGCCCGCGGCGGATGAATCGCTTGACGACGCGCTGGCCCGGTCGGAACGCGAAATAATAACCCATGCGCTGAAACAGCATGATTTTAACCTGACGCGGGCGGCGGAATGTCTTAAGTTGACACGCCATTCACTCCGTTACCGGATGCAACGGCTGAACATGAACGTCGGGGATGGCACACCGGGTGAGACCCCATGACAGCCAGCCGGCACATTTCGGGGAGTTGATTTTGTCTCGATGTTATGGAGAACGCACTGCCAGCACCGGGCCCGATGACAGCAACGTGGGTGGATTTTTTTGTCATGGTCGGGGTGTTCGCGTTTATTGCAATCGGCGCGTTGATTTGGGCCTTCTATTTTCGCAAGAAGAAACGAAGGCATCGGCACAAGCACCGTCATCATCGTGGACGGCGCTCCATCAATCCAACACTCGCCGAGACCGGGGGGTTGCCGCCTCCGCGGACGACGGAGTCGGGCGACGGAACACCTTCTCAAACGCCATAACCACGATGCAAAACAGTTGCGCGATCACCCGCAAGAGCGCGTCCAACCTGGCTCTCGCCTTTGTGATGCTGCCGCGCGCCAAACGCAACGACATGGCCGCCCTCTACGCCTTTTGTCGCGAGGTGGATGACGCGGCTGACAACGAATCCGTGCCCGCCGAAAAACGCCGTGAACAACTCGCCGGCTGGCGCACTGATGTGCGCCGCGCTTGCGAAGGCGATGGACCGCAATTCGCCGTGAATCAGGAATTGCAACCGGTCATCGCCAGACATCGCCTGTCATTCGCGCTTTTTGATGAATTGATCAAAGGCTGCGAAATGGACCTCGACATCAAGCGTTATGAAAATTTCGAGCAACTGGAATTGTATTGTTATCGCGTCGCGTCAGTCGTCGGCTTGTTGAGCATCGGAGTTTTTGGCTGCCGGAATCCCGCCTGTCGTGACTATGCGATTTATCTCGGCAAGGCGCTGCAATTCACCAACATTTTACGGGATGTCCGCACCGACGCCGAACGGGGGCGGATTTATCTGCCGCAAAGCGAACTCAAACGATTCAACGTCAGCGAGGGGGATATTTTGAATTTCAAATACTCCGATCGTTTCCACGCACTTGCCGCCAGTGTCGCCGACCGCGCGAAAAATTTTTACCGGCTCGCGCGGCAAACCCTGCCCGCTGAAGACCGTCGTGCGATGGTTGCCGCCGAGCTGATGGGCTCGGTCTACTGGCACTTGTTGCAAAAATTGGAACGCCGCCAGTTCAATGTCTTTGGCCCGCAATCTTTGCGCCTGTCCAAGCCGCATAAACTGGCGCTGATTTTCAGGGCGTGGCTGCGGTCCGCCCTGGGTTCTACCTCGCCCAATTATGGACCGGCCTGAAATTTCGCGGCGACTCATTGTCAACGCGGACGACTTCGGCCTCTCACATTCCGTCAACGAAGCCGTCATCCGCGCCCATCGTGAGGGCATTCTCACCACCGCCAGTCTGATGGTAAACGAGCGGGGTTTCGGCGAGGCCGTGAAGCTCGCAAAGGAAAACCCCAAGCTCGGCACCGGTTTGCACCTGGCTTTGCTGATGGGACATTCCTCGCTGCCGCCGGAAAAAATTCCCTGCCTCGTCAACCCGCGTGGTGAGTTCAGCGGCAAACCGGTCGCGACCGGCTTCCGCTATTTTTTTCAGCGAAATTTGCGCGAGCAATTGCGCGCTGAAATCCGCGCCCAATTTGAAAAATTCCACGCCACCGGCCTGCCGCTTGACCACGTCGACGGCCATCTGCATCTGCATCTGCACCCCGTCGTTTTCAAAATCCTGATGGAAGATTCGGAAAAGCTCGGCATCCGCCACTTCCGATTGACGCGCGATTGCCTGGCACGCAGCCGGCGCATGGCCCGCGGCAATTGGTTTTACCGCGTGTCGCACGCGTTGATTTACGAATGGCTCTCAAGCCGTGCGCGCAACCCGCTGCGCGAACGCGGCATCAGGCACGCCGAAATCACCTTCGGCCTGCTGCAAAATGCCCGCGTGGATGAGGAATACGTTTTGAAACTGTTGCCGGAATTGCCGCCGGGCGATTCGGAGCTTTACTCGCATCCGTCGCTGGACGAATTTAAACATGAATTTGATGCCCTCGTCAGTCCGCGCGCAAAGGAACTGGTCAAAAAACTCGGCATCGAACTGATTCGCTATCAAGACCTGTAGCGGCGCCCTGTGAGCGCCGATTGAAGCCGCGACGGTCGCAGACCGCCGCCACAAATTATGCTCAAACTGCTGTTGATTCTCATCGTCGGACTCTTGTTCGAGTCCACCGGCGTCATCCTGTTGAAGAAAGGCATGACGCACATCGGCGACATGAACGGATACACTGCCGCCGAAATCTTCCGCGTTGTTAAAGCCGGCGCCACCAACCCGCAAATCCTGCTCGGCGTGTTTTTTGAGGCGCTGTTTTTCCTGTGCCTGCTGATATTGATGTCAAAGAGCGAAATCAGCTTTCTCTGGCCGCTCACCGCGTTGAGCTTCGTGTTTGCGACCTTCGCGGCAATCTGGTTCCTTGGCGAACAGGTTTCCGCCACGCGCTGGGTCGGCGTGATTTTGATCATGCTTGGCGCTGCGTTCATCAGCTACAGCCAGCACGCGAAGGAAAAGCCCGCGCCGCCAGCAGCCAGCCAATCTTCAGCAACACGTCAGTGATCCGCAGCAGCCGACGCAAGGAGCCTCTGGCTGAATTTACGATATTGGATTTACGATTTACGAGTCCTTCCATAATTCGCACATATCGCATAAATCGCATTTCGTAAATAATGAGCCTCCCTGCCTCGGCCGCTACAAAACTTTGATCAAAACCTCCGCGAGCCGTTCCGCCGCAAATCTGGTCTTCTTCTGCAAGTTCATCAGCGCGCCGATTTTTCGGGGTGATTTGGCGATGGCCAGAAATAATTTTCCGAAATCCAGGTTTTTGTCCGGCTTGACCAGCGCGTTGAAATCCAGCGGCAAATCTTCGCTGGCCGTGTCGGAGATCACGCGGACGGTGGCGCAAGGAATGTGCTTCTCCGCGCAAACGGCGTGAATCGCCGCCGATTCCATCTCCACCGCGTCCGCTCCGGTTTTGTCGCGCAACGCTTTCTTTTCGGCGACGGTCGTGGCGATGCGGTCGGCGCAGACGAATTTCGCGGGCTTGGCGCCGGCGGCGGGGAGGCGGGTTGAGAGTTGAGAGTTGAGAGTTGAGCGTTCGAAAACCACTGCGCCGAGTTTCAAATCTGGATTCAATCCGCCGGCAAAACCGCAGGTCAGCACAAGTTCGGGGAGCGCGCCCGTCTCGGGCGCAGCGTGAATCGTCTCGATTCGCGCATTTTCTGGCAGGCGAGACGCCTGCCGATGCGTGCCAGAGGCACGCGCTCCCCAACTCAACAGAAATTCGCGCAGGGATTTTTCGGCGTTCTGGCGGCCGATGCCGGTGAGCAAAATTGAAATGCCGGATTTGCCCGCCGCGATTTTGCGAAACGGCGCGGCTTCGTCTTTCAGGGCGAAGCAAATGAGAATGTGCATCGTTTAATTCGGACTCCACTGATAATCATAGGTGGCGGGCGGGTCATACCAGCCAGCAACGCCCTGTCCTGGGTTCCAATACATTTTGATATAACTGACATGGCCGTCCACAAAACTGACGACGTTTTTGGAATCGTTATACAACGTGCCGTCCTTTGCTGCAACGCCGTGGGATGATGGGTCATGCCATGAATACGGAGCCAATGCGGCAACCTCCGCCACCAACACTGTCCGAACGGGATGTCTCACGGCACTCAATTTAGCGCCACCAAGACCGGGGTAGGTTGGAGTCAATCTGCCGAACTTTCTTGGCGTATTGTCGCCGCCGTTGAATGCGTAACTGGAATAATCGAAAAGAGATTCATCATGAAGACTCCTTTGCACGAATTGAAACGGCCATGTGGCGTTTGTGTAATACCAATTCGGGTAAAATGTATCTGCCGGACACTGGAACAGCTTGTCCTGCGGTGAAGACGGGCCGTTTAAACCGACGTAACTTTTCATTAGCGCCTTGTAGCCTGAAAAAAGGGGCGGGAAAACAGTGGAAGATGCGGTCGAACCGGGGGAAGGCGAAGCATCATTTGAATCATCGGAATACATACGCACGCCCAGAGCAATTTGCCGCAAATTGTTCAAACAGGTCGTTCGCTGCGCTTTGGCTTTCGCGCGGCTCAAAACCGGTAGCAACAACGCGACAAGAATTCCGATTATGGCAATGACCACGAGCAATTCAATTAAAGTAAATCCTTTGCCGAATTTTATGAATTCAGTCGGCCTGTTAAATTTACTTTGCTGAAAGATTTTCATTTTATCCCCGCCAGCCTTTCCTTCCAGATTTTGTAAAGCTCCACGGTGGCGCGGACGTCGCGCAGGCAGTATTCGGCGATGTCGCGGAATTTTCCGGCGGCCAGCAGCGCGCCCACGTCCATGCCGGTCACGCCGTGGCTCTTGGGCGATTCGATGCCGAAGGCCTTGCAGTAAAAATCCAGGTTGAACCGCCGCGCCGCGCCGTCGCGCCCGCTCACACTGTAAAAGGTGAACTGCTCCGCGAGGTCGCAGTGCGGGTCGGTGGCGTAACGGTAGCCGAGCCAGTTCTTCTTGGAGATGGGCACGTTGAGCAACGCCGAGCGCAGGTAAATGAACGGCACGTCGAAGCCGCGTCCGTTGAAGGTGACGACGGAATTGAAATTCTTCGCCGCCTCCCAGAATTGTGCGAGCAGTTCCGTCTCGTCCGCGCAGGGAATGAATTTCACCGGCGCGTTTTCCCCTTCGACCTCCTCAAAATCCTCGGCGACGAACAAGGTCTGGCCGCGCTGCGTCTCGGCGTTGAGCATGGCGATGCAGAGGACCTGCGACGTGAACGGCCACAGGCTCATGAACTGTTTGATCTCTGCGCGCTTTGTTTCGCGGGCGGGGCCGTCGGCAATTTTCCCGGCCTCGCGGAATAGATATTCCTGCTGCGCCTCGTCAAAAAGTTCGAGCGGGAGCGCGGAAGTCTCGATGTCAAATACAAGCGTGGCCATTGGCAACAAACTTGTTTTAGAAGAATCAAACCTGTCCGGCAATCAAATCGTTGCCGGTTAAGCGACAAGATCGATTCGGCGATTCTCTAATCCGCAGATTGCCAGGACGCAAACCCATCTTTTGGTTTTTGGCCTCTCGTTCTGGTAGAAACGAAATGACATTGAATTTTGTGCTTCCGTTTCACACACGAGTACGTCATATAAATTCGCTGTTTCAGGCCAAAGACCAGAGCCCAGAGAGTTTTGAACCAAAGTGTCCAAGAACGTTACAAGCTGGCAAATTATGGGACAAATCACCATTGCCGCACTGCTTTCAAAACGGAATAGTCAAAGCCAGAATCCCAAACTCCAAAATTTTTATTCGTTTCAAAAAACGCAATGAATGAACAAATGTTTGGACGCGGCTGTCTCAGAATTGGGTTTGGCATTGAGCCTGCTATAGGCGATTATAGTTGCGGTAACGACAGGCAATCAAGTGAACAAAACCGCACTTATTAAAACACGCTTGTCGTAATGTTCACACCGTAGAAAAGTAAAGAAAACATGAAAACGACCAAAACTGTCCGCAAGGCGGGCTTCACGCTGGTGGAAATCATGATCGTCGTGGCCATTATCGGCCTCTTGGCAGCGATCGCCATTCCCAACTTCGTCAGGGCCCGTGCCACATCACAAGCCAACGCCTGCATTAATAACCTGCGTCAGATTGACGCCGCAGAGAATGAATGGGCGCTGGAACAAGGGAAACAGACCGGAGCCACTGCTCCCACTTTGACCTCGGATCTGACACCCTATATCAAGCTGAATGCCAACAGCTCAATACCGGGCTGTCCGGCTGGCGGCACCTATACCACTTACTCAGTGGGGGCCACGCCGCAAGTCAGCTGCAGTCTCAACTCGCTGAATCCGCCGCACAAGCTGCCATAATTGAAATTTGGTTTGTTGTTTGAAACAAAGCCCAAGGCTGGCGCCTTGGGCCTTTTTGTTGCCAAAGCCCAGGCGACCGGCAATCAGGTCTGTCGCTGATTCGGATTCTGGCATCGGCATTGCTAATTGAAAGACTGACGCGGTCACAACGGGCAATTCGTGAACGGTAAATGTAATCATTATAACCCGCCCGTTGCGTTGTTCACACCGCAAAGAGAAAGTTAACGTAATATGAAAACTGCCAAACCCATGCGGGTGGCGGGCTTCACGCTGGTGGAAATAATGATTGTTGTGGCCATCATCGGCCTCTTGGCAGCGATTGCCATTCCCAGTTTCGTGCATGCACGCTCTACCTCGCAGGCCAATGCCTGCATCAACAATCTGCGGCAGATTGAATCCGCAGTTCAACAGGTTGCCATCGCAAATGGACTTCACGTTGGCGACACCGTCAATTATCCCGACGATCTCACCCCCTACATCAAATTGAATTCCAATTTGCAGATTCCCGGTTGTCCCGCCGGCGGGACTTACACTCTGGCACAAGTCGGTTCGATTCCGCAGGCTTTGTGCTCATTGGGAACCACGGTTAATCCGGTTCATGTGCTGCCTTGATGATTGGCGGCCTCAGCCAGGCGCAAGGCCTTGCCTTGCGCCTGGCTGGATTAAATCTGGCATCTGGTCTGCTCACATCCCAGTCAGTTTGCCGAAGGTGTAAGAGGAAACTTTTGACAATACAGCAAACTAAGTAATAAATAAAACACAGGAATATTCAAACATGAAAACGACCAAAACTGTCCGCAAGGCGGGCTTCACGCTGGTGGAAATCATGATCGTCGTGGCCATTATCGGCCTCTTGGCAGCGATCGCCATTCCCAACTTCGTCAGGGCCCGTGCCACATCACAAGCCAACGCCTGCATTAATAACCTGCGTCAGATTGACGCCGCAGAGAATGAATGGGCGCTGGAACAAGGGAAACAGACCGGAGCCACTGCTCCCACTTTGACCTCGGATCTGACACCCTATATCAAGCTGAATGCCAACAGCTCAATACCGGGCTGTCCGGCTGGCGGCACCTATACCACTTACTCAGTGGGGGCCACGCCGCAAGTCAGCTGCAGTCTCAACTCGCTGAATCCGCCGCACAAGCTGCCATAATTGAAATTTGGTTTGTTGTTTGAAACAAAGCCCAAGGCTGGCGCCTTGGGCCTTTTTTTGTTGCCAAAGCCCAGGCGATCAACGGTTCTGCAAGTCACATGCATCCTTGGCGACCCGGTTGATTCCTCTCACATATTGACCGGTGAGGCCCAACCCGGTTCAGAGGTTTGAAGCGTCGCTTTGACATTTTTGTTTGCGTCACAGCGTCGCCACAGTTGACACTTGTAATCATTTCTACTAGGAAAAGGGCAATGTCTCATACCGCTTGCTGAAATGAGTGTTATTTTGAAAACGGAAAAGTTGCGTGTCGAGTTCACCAGTCGCGAATTCCGACAAACGACGAAAATCGCTCTAAGCAGCCTCGATTTGGAAGTAAGCGCCGGCGAAATTTTCGGCTTTCTCGGCCCCAATGGCGCAGGCAAGACCACGACCATCAATGTCCTGCTGGGATTTGTGACGCCGAAGAGCGGCGCAGCGTATCTTTTCGGCATTGACGTGCGCCAGCCCATTGCGCGCCAGCGCATCGGCTATTTGCCTGAGATGACGTATTACTACAAATTTCTGACCGCCGAGGAATTGCTGCGTTTTTACGCAAAAATTTTTGGCCTGTCGCGAAGCGAGACCGACAAACGCATCGGTCAATTGCTCAAACTCGTGGAGCTGGAGCACGCGAGCAAGCGCCAGATCAAAACTTATTCCAAGGGGATGCAACAGCGCATCGGCCTCGCGCAGGCACTCATCAACAATCCTGATTTGTTGATTCTTGACGAACCGACCAGTGGCCTCGACCCGGTTGGCCGCATGAAAGTCCGCGAAATCATCCAGCGATTGAAGAACGAGGGCAAAACCGTGTTTTTTGCATCACACGAATTGGGTGAAGTAGAGACCATTTGCGACCGCGTCGCCATCGTCGCCGAGGGCCAACTCAAGACGATTGGCCGTGTCAGCGATATTGTCGCCCAGCATCCGAATTTGGAAAAAGCTTTTCTGGAAATCATTGGCTACCGACCCCAACCCGTCGCATGAAAACCATTTGGGCATTGTCCGGCGTTGTCATCAAGGAACTTTACCGTCGCAAGGATTTTTACGTCCTGTTCATCCTGACCATCGTCATTTGTGTCATCATGGCCCTGGTCAACGTCTTCAACGACAACCAGATCATCCGTTATATCAAGGAACTTTGCCTGTTGCTCATCTGGATTTCATCGCTCGTCATCGCCATCACTACGACTGCGCGCCAGATCCCGGCGGAGCGCGAACAGCGCACTTTGCTGCCGCTGCTCGCCAAACCATTGACACGGACGCAGGTGATTTTCGGGAAATTTCTTGGCTGCTGGCTCGCCTGCGGCCTGGTTTTAATCTGCTTTTACGCTTTCTTCGGCGTACTCGCCGCAAGCCGCGAACATGCCTGGCCATTGCTGAACTATTTTCAAGCCGCGTTTTTGCATTGGGTCATGCTTGGCGCGGTCATCGCACTCACGCTGCTCGGCTCGCTGGTTTTCGCCGCGCCATCTTCCAACTCCACAATTTGCTTCGTCATTGTCGTGGCGATCCTGTGCGTCGGCAGATACCTCGATGCCTTTGCCCTGTCGCTGGCCGAGCCGCTTCGCTCCGTTCTTTACGCGGTTTATTTTACAATCCCGCATTTGGAATGGGCGTTCGGGATGCGAAATTTAATTGTCCACGACTGGCCGCTCGTCGCCTGGAATTTCTTCTTCCTCGACATCCTTTACTCGCTTGCTTACACGGCGGTCTTTCTTGTTGCCGCCTGTCTGGTTTTCCGCCGCAAGGCCGTTAATTGAACATGAACCCGCCGCGGACATTTTTTCTGCTGTTGATCGCGCTGCTGGTGTTTTGTTTCGGCATCGCCGCTGATTTGCAGCCGCAATTTCAAGCTCTGGAAAACATCCGCCGCCAATCGGATAATTTTTTCAGTTTGTTGCTCGGCGACAGCAGCCGCATCTTTGCGAACAGTTCATTTGTCGAGGCCGATGCCTATTATCACAGCGGTTATTATCCGACGATTTTTGACAACAACGAAGCCTTCAAAACGCCGCACATGGCCGAAGACACCGGTGCCATCGCCAGCCGCAATCAGGGCGAAGAAACCAGTTTTATGGGGCCGCCACGCGACTGGATTGATGCCTTCGGCCGCCATTTCATTCCGAACCGGCATACGCATTTGGACGAAGGCGGCCCGACCGACGATTTAAGTAGCAGTTCCAAGGTGCGGGAAATTCTGCCGTGGCTGAAACTTTCCGCTGAACTCGACCCCGAAAACATAAAAACCTACCTCGTCACATCGTTCTGGCTGCGGACGAGGCTGAACCAACTCCCCGAAGCCGAGCAGGTTTTGCGCGAAGGTTTGCGCCACAATCCGGATGATCCCCAGCTCCTTTTTGAACTCGGCAGCATTTATTTTGAAAATTATCACGACCCGA
Organism: uncultured Verrucomicrobiae bacterium; assembly: GCA_963764175.1. Taxonomy (GTDB): domain Bacteria; phylum Verrucomicrobiota; class Verrucomicrobiia; order Limisphaerales; family UBA11358; genus UBA11358. Next base: position 83,937 of record CAVXRE010000007.1, read on the forward strand.
CCCGCGCCCGAAATATTTGGGAGGCCGCGCTGCGAAGCTGGGCGCGGCAGGCGCCCGGCGTTCCACAATCGGAACGGCTCAAATTGGCCGATGAAAACTTTGATAACCGGTTTATTTTCGAGAAACTGGAGTCAAATCTCGCCCAACTCGAAGAAAAGGCCGGCAACCTCAGCGCCGCCGTCGCCCGATGGGAACAGGCCAAACTTGTTTCACCCAATCCCGCCAAGGTGCAAAGGCACATTGACGAGCTGAAACAAAAGCTGGTCGCACCACATTGATCTTTCCGGGGCCATCGCAAGCCCGTTCCGGCCAAATGTCTTCCGGCAATATGAGCGGCTGACACAGGCTCCGACCAATCTTAAACGACAATTGCGCTTTGTTTTTTGGCGGCCGCTTTGCTTAAATGACCGCGTGAAAACCCGGCAGGCCAGAATTTCGCGGAACACCAAGGAGACCCGCGTCGCCGTCAACCTCAACCTCGACGGCGGGGGCAAATCGCAAATCAAAACCGGCATCCCCTTCTTTGACCACATGCTCGCACTCTTTGCCAAACATGCGGTCGTGGATTTGAAACTCCGCTGCGCCGGTGATCTGGAAGTGGACGCGCACCACACCGTTGAGGATTGCGGCATAGCGCTCGGCCAGGCATTCACGCGCGCGCTTGGCGACAAACGCGGCATCCGCCGCTACGGCGCCGGATTTCATCCGAAAAACCCCTTCTCCGGCGAAGCCTACGTGCCGATGGATGAATGCCTCGCACGCTGCGTCGTGGATTTCGGCGGACGGCCGCACCTCGTCTGGCGCGGATTGAATCCATTCGCCCAAAAACGCATCGCCAAATCCGAGAGACTCCAGGACATGTCGAGCGCGTTCCGCTTCGGCCTCGCGCGCGAATTTTTTCAGGGCTTCGCCAATGAAGCCCGCTGCAACCTGCACCTTGAGTTGCTTTACGGCGACGAGCCGCATCACATTGTCGAGGCGTTGTTCAAGGCGTTCGCCCGCGCCGTGGACGCTGCCTGCCGGCGTGATCCGCGCATTACGGGACGATTGCCGAGCACCAAGGGAAAACTATGAGTGGCTTGTGTGCCCGCCTTTGCTGACGCCCGCAACCGACGCTTTTTGAAAATCCTGATTCTCAAACCCAGTTCGCTCGGTGACGTGGTGCAGGCGCTGCCCGTGCTCCGCCTCCTCAAACGCCACCTGCCTGCGAGCGAAATTTTCTGGTGGATTGACTCCAGCCTCGCGCCGCTTCTTGAAGGCGACCCCGATTTGACCGGTGTCGTTCGCTTTGAACGCCGGCGCTGGGCATCGCCGCGTCACTGGCCGGAAATGCTTCGCAGCATCCGCCGGCTGCGTGCGCAAAACTTCGACTGGGTCATTGACCTGCAATGCCTCTTGCGCAGCGGCGCGTTTGCCTGGCTCGCCAACGGGAAATTTCTCATCGGCCTCGACGAGGTCCGTGAAGGCGCGCGGGGATTTTTCGACCTTGCTGTCCGGCGCGCGTCATTTCACACGCACGCGGTGGATTGGTATTTGTCCGTGCTTCCGCCGCTTTGCGTGCCCATGGACTGGAATTTCAAATGGCTGCCTGAACGGCCCGCAGTCGCCGCCGCTGTCAAATCCAAATGGCAAACTGCCGGCGCACGATGGATTGCCCTTCAGCCCGGCGCGCGCTGGCCGAACAAGCGCTGGCCGGTTGAATATTTTGCGGAGCTTGTCCGTTTGCTCGCGGAAAAATTTTCCGGGGTGCGTTTTGCCGTTCTGGGAGACGCGGGGGACAAATCGCCGGGAGACATGATTTCGCGCGCCGCCCCGACGCGCTGCCTGAATTTGTGCGGTGAAACTTCGCTGCCGGAAATGGTCGAGTGGCTGCGGCTCTGCGATTTGATGGTGACCAATGACACCGGCCCGATGCACGTGGCCGCCGCGCTAAACAGACCGCTCGTCGCGCTCTTCGGCCCGACCGAGCCGCGCCGCACCGGCCCCTATCACGCACTGGACAGCGTGCTGCGAATTGGGCTGCCCTGCTCCCCCTGCATGAATTCGCATTGCCACTATGAAAAACCGAACGAATGTTTGAAGGCACTGACGCCGGCGATGATTTTCGAGCGGGTGCAAAGGCAATTGCAACCAACCGCAGGCTGAGTGTGGAAAGAGGACCGTCCATCCATGCATCAAAACTTCCGTTCTGCCGATGCCGCGCGCCGGCCTGCCGCTGGCCAGAATCAAGAATGAGGCGTGTAGCCCGTTCTTGTCAGGACTGCCTGGCCCTGCGGTGAAAGGACAAATTGGATGAAATCGAGCGCCTCCGGCGTTTCATGCCCCTTGCTGGTGTAAAGGTGAAGCACGCGCGCGTAAGGATAGTTGCCTTTGTCCACATCGGCCGCGTTGGGCCCGATTCCGCCGATGGACACGGGTTTGACTCCCGCGTTATTTTCCAGTTCGATGCTTGAATAGCCGATCCCGCCAGCGTCCCTGGCAACCGCCTCAACGATTGCCGCATAATTTGTAAACAGATTGGGGGTGTCGGCGTAAGGTTTGTTTTCCATTGCCAGTTCCCTGAAACCCAGATGCGTTCCTGAAATGGGGTCGCGGATGTACAAATGAATTGGCGCGTCAGATCCACCGACTTCCTTCCAATTTTGAATCACACCGGTGAAAATGTCCCGCACCTGCGCACGCGTCAGGTTGCCGATGGGATTGGCGGCATTCACGACCACCGCCACGCTGTACGCGCCGATGACGTGATCGTTGTACTCCACGTTGCGATACCGCGCCATTTCCAGTTCCTCCTTGAACGGCAATCGTGAAGCCCCGGCAATGTCGCAAAAACCGCCCATCAACGCCCCAAACCCATATCCAGTCCCCTTGCTTTCGAGGTCAAAGTTGATTGTGGGATGGCTTTTTTTGTATTCGATGATGAGCTGTGGCGCCAGCTCCTCCCCAATCGTGTTCGAGCCTCGAATGGTAATCTTTCCGGACGTCGCAGGATTGTTCCCCGGACATCCCGCAACCATCATTCCAATCAAAACCAAACTGGCGCCCCTAAAAAGGCCCATTGCGGTCAGGTTGAACCATTTGTCATGCAAAGCCGTCTTCATGGCATGTCTTTTCGCTTGCCGGGGGAAATTCCGGCATCCAACGTCAATCGCGGGGGAAAATTTATCAAGGAAAAAATCTGCCGCATTGCGTGCGCCTCCCATCTGGGGCGGAATAATCCCAGGCAGACTCATTTTGAACTGGAACCTTTGGTTACAAACCCAATTCCGACCCCGCCATCGCGTGCAGGCGCGCCTGCCCCTGTTTGGTCAGGCTCGTGAAAACCATCGAAACGTGATAACCGGTGTGTTTGCTGCCGGAACAGGCGACGACGACCCCGGCGCATTGGAGCCGGCTGTTGTCGCGCGGTGATTGCAGCGCCACGGTCATTTCCGTCCAGGGAGTGAACGGTGCGGGGCTGCGAAATTCGATGCCGTTTCTGTGGACTACGACCGACTCGGTGGATAAATTCAGACGGGTCTGACGGGATTCAACCGTGATGTCCTGCCGCATGGCGCCGTTGGTTTCAATTTTTCTCGCACTCATAGAATTACCTCACAATAGCACGCCGTCGCCAGTCGTCAAATAAGTGCCAGTCATTAAACCGATTAGAGTGTTGGTCACGCGGGCCTCTACCATTCAATCACCGCCGCGGCCCACGTCAGCCCCGCGCCGAAAACAATCAACAAAACAAGGTCGCCGCGCTGGATTTTTCCCGCGGCCACCGCCTCGTCCAGCGCAATGGCCACCGATGCCGCCGACGTGTTGCCGTAGCGCTCCAGGTTCGTGAACATCTGCCCCGGTTTCGCGCCGAGCCGTTCGCCCACGGCGTCAATGATCCGGCGGTTGGCCTGATGCGGAATGATGCATTTGATTTGAGATATATCGAGTTCGCATCGCCGCAAGGCCTCCCGCGCCGCCTTGTGCATCGCCTGTACCGCGCTTTTGAACGTTTCCCGGCCGTTCATCCGCAAGTAATGAAGGCGCGCGTTGACTGAATCAATCGTTGGCGGGCAACGGCTGCCGCCGCCGGCCATGAACAGCAGATTGGCGCTTCCGCCGTCGGCGCCCATCACCGCCGTCAGCAAACCGTGCGAACTCGGGCGGTTTTGCAATATCGCCGCGCCCGCGCCGTCGCCGAACAGCACGCACGTGTTGCGGTCCTTCCAGTCCACAATCGAGGAAAGTTTCTCCGCGCCGATGACGAGCACGGTGTCATAGGTGCGCGACATGATGAATTGCTGCGCCACTTCGAGCCCGTAAATGAAACCGGAACAGGCGGCTTCGATGTCGAACGCGGCGGCGCGTTTCGCCCCGATTTTGTGCTGCACAAGGCAGGCCGTCGCCGGAAACGGCGTGTCCGGCGTGATGGTGGCGACGATGACAAGGTCGATTTGTCCGGCGGTGACGCCCGCCATTTTCATGGCGCGTTCGGCGGCCTTGGCCGCCAGGTCGGACGTGAATTCGTCCTTCGCCGCCAGCCGCCTTTCCCTGATGCCGGTGCGCGTGACAATCCATTCGTCCGTCGTGTCCACCATTTTTTCCAGATCGGCGTTGGACAGGATTTTTGCCGGCACATAGGAGCCGACACCGGTGATGGAGCACGAGCGGCCTTGAAAATTGTACAGGGCGCGCGGGTTTTTGAATTTTTTTGCAGGCGAAGCGCTCATGCGTGAACGGGAACGGGCGTTTCCACATCGGCCAGCTGCTCGTTGGCGCGGGCGATTTCACGGGCGATGATGTCGTTGACGCGATGCTGCACGGTTTCGGCGGTCACGCGGAGCGCGCTGGCAACGGCGCGTTCGCGGGCCGAACCGTGGGCCTTGAAAACGATGCCATTGAAGCCGAGCAACGGAGCGCCGCCATGCACTTCCGGGTCCATGCGCCGGCGGATGACCTGGAAGGCGTTTTGCGCAAGATACGCGGCGATTTGCCGCTTGGGATTGCGCATCAACTCCCGTTTGAGCATCGAAAACATTGCGACGGCGAGGCTCTCGCACGTTTTCAAAACAACGTTGCCGACGAAACCGTCGCAAACGACGACGTCCACGCGGTCCTTGAACAAATCATGTCCCTCGACATTGCCGATGAAATGGACATTCAGCCGCTGGCAAAGCTTGAACGCCTTGAGCGTCAGTTCATTGCCCTTGGAATCCTCCGCGCCGATGCTGAGAAGGCCGACGCGCGGTCGTTTCCGTCCGAGTACTTCGCGCGAATAAATGCTGCCCATCACCGCGTATTGCGCGAGATGAAGCGGCTTGCACTCGACATTCGCACCGGCGTCAAGCAACACAAACTCGCTGTCCTGCCTCGGAATGACGGTGGCGATGCAGCCGCGGTCAACGCCGGGCAAACGGCCGATCTTGAGCGTTGCCGCCGCGAAAAGGCCGCCCGTGTTCCCGAGGGAAACGAGCGCATCAGCCTTGCCATCCTTCACCAGTTCGGCGGCGCGGGCAATGGAAGAATCCCTTTTTTTGCGCAGCGCATTGGCCGGTTTGTCGTCCATCGTCACCACTTCGCTGGCGTGAATGACGCGCACGCGATGGTCGCGAAAACCGCGATCAGGCAGGGCGGCATGGATTGCGGCTTGATCGCCGACCAGAAAAAGGGCGCTGATTTTCTTGTTGGCCTGAAGCGCCAGCTTGGCGCCTTCGATGACCACCCCGCACCCGTAGTCGCCGCCCATGACATCCACAGCAATTCGCATAGACGAATGAACGCGGAAAATTTCCTCCGCTCCGCCGGAGTCAGGCGCCCGCAGTGACGGTCAACACCTGCCGGCCCTTGTAATAACCACATGCCGGGCAAACCCGGTGCGGCACATACGGCGCGGCGCATTGGGGGCACGTGCTCAGTTGCGGCAGGGTCATCACGCTGTTGTAAGCACGGCGCATGCGCTGCCGGCTCCGGGAAGGTTTACGCTTGGGAACGCCCATAAATTTTCAATAAATCACAATTTCAATTTGTTCAACTTTGTCCACGGAGACGAAGCGACTTCGCCCCGGGGAATGCGGCCGGGTTTGGCTTTGCCCGTGGAGGTTTTCTCCAATCCGCGACAGTCCGGCCTGCACAACGGATGTTGCGGAAACTCAAGGAGAATATCTTCCCGCAGATAAGGCGTCAAGTCCACACAATCGTTGTCCACCGTCACCGGCTCCTCGCCCGCGAACGGCAAATGGCACGTCCAATCCGCCAGATTCAGTTCATGCCGGAAGGGTTCCAGGCAGCGAACGCACTCGCATTCCAAAGGCATACGCAGCGAGCCGCTCACCAGGATGCCATCGGGCAGCTTCTCGACTGTCAGGTCGTAACGCAGCGGCTGCCCGGGGTGAATCATCGGATCGCGCACGTCCAAATCCAGTTCCTTCACGGACAGCTCACCCTGCAAATGAATTTCGTGCGCCTCCAGGTGGTGAAGATTGACGGTCAACATAAACTTCCAGTCTTTGGTTTCTGGTCTCGGGCCGGTAAACAACCGATGCCTTTGACCGGAACTAAAAATCAAAAGCTCAAAATTTCTTCCGAGGTTTCAGTTTTTTCTGCAGGGCCAGCCTCACATGCGGCGGCACAAACGCGCTCACGTCGCCGCCGAGCCGCGCGATTTCCTTGACCATGCGCGAACTCAAAAAAGTGTAGGTGTCCTTGGGCATCATGAAAATCGTTTCCACGTTTTCGTTCAGCTTGCGGTTCATGAGCGCGAGCTGGAATTCAAACTCGAAATCCGACACCGCGCGCAGGCCGCGGATGACGGCCTGTGCCTTGCGGCGGACGGCGTATTCGACCAGCAGGCCGTCGAAAACGTCCGTTTCCACGCGAGGCATCTGCCGCACCGCCTGCTTCACCAGCGCCGCGCGCTCGGCGAGCGTGAACAGCGGGTGTTTGCCGTCGTTTTCGGCGACGGCCACGATGACGCGGTCGAACAGCCGGGCCGCGCGTTGAATCACGTCCAGATGCCCATTCGTGAGCGGGTCAAAACTGCCGGGATATATCACCGTCCGCATGGGAACATTCTATCACGCACCCGGTTAAAGACGAGGAAGAAAAATGTTCGTTGCAAGCTGGATTGGGTCCAACATCGCATTTTGCCAACCGGACAAGCGCATGAGGGTTAAATTGTAAAAATAGCGCGCCCCGAGATTACTCGCGAGGCGTTTTGATTTTTTGGTAGGGCGGGCAGACCTCTGCCCGCCGCCGAGTGTCATGAAATGTTCGCGCGGTGGCGGCGCTCCGGCGGCGCGCACGGAGTGCCGCGCCCTACCTTTAAGAGCCGACGCTCACCAGTTCCTCGCCGTTTTCCACATTCACAATTTTGAACTGTTCGGCATGCATACCGGTATCGGCGCGGAATGACAGCTTCCCGAAATACCGTTTCTCCATTTCGATGAGATGTTTTTCGTCCTCGGTGCGGAGCCGGTCCAGCACGGTGGGATGGACTACGATGCGGAGTTGAAAATCCGATTCGTCGCGGGTGCGTTGTTTCAGGATTTCCTGGAGTTTGCGCTGGATTTCCACGCTCATGGTCACGACGCTCTTGACCTTGCCGCGGCCCTTGCAATACGGGCAGTCGTCATACACCGCCGAGCGCACGCTTTCGGTGTGGCGCTGGCGCGTCATTTCCATGAGGCCAAGCTGCGAGATGGGCAGGATGTGCGTCTTGGCCTTGTCCCGGCGCAATCCCTCCTTCATCCGTTGATACACGGACTGCTGGTCGCGCCGGGATTTCATGTCAATGAAGTCGAGCACGATGAGGCCGCCCATGTTGCGGAGGCGCAATTGCCGGCAGATTTCCTCGGCCGCCTCCTGGTTCACCTTCAAAATGGTGGATTCCTGGTCGCGGTTGCCCTTGTGCCGGCCCGTGTTCACATCAATCGCCACCAGCGCCTCGGTCTCGTCAATCACGATGTACCCGCCGCTTCTGAGATGCACCTGGCGTGAGAAGGTGCTCTCCAGTTGCTTGGTGATGTTGAACCGGTCAAAAATCGGCTGCGCATCGGTGTAAAACTTGATTTTTTTTGCCGCATACTTGGCCTTGATTTTCAACATCATGTCCCGCATCCGGTCATGGGCTTTCTGGCTGTCCACAACGATGCGTTCGACGTCCTCGGTCAAAAAGTCGCGGACGGTGCGTTCGATGAGGTCCGGCTCCTGGAACACGCACGTCGCCATCGGCTGGTGCTTGATGCGGTCCTGGATGCCGTTCCATTCCTCGAGCAGCAATGCGAGGTCGCGCACAAAGTAACGTTTCTGCTGGCCTTCGCCGGCGGTGCGCATGATGACGCCCATGCCGTCGGGAATCGGCAGTTCACGAAGGATTTTTTTGAGCCGTTTGCGCTCCTCCTGGTTTTCAATTTTGCGCGAGATGCCGGACTGGTCTGAGTTCGGCAGCAGGACGAGATAGCGTCCGGGCAGCACGAGGTTCGTTGTGATGCGCGGCCCTTTCGTGCCAATCGGTCCTTTGGTAACCTGCACGACAATTTCGCTGCCGGGCGGATACAAGCGCGGAATGTCCTTCTGCGTGATTTTCGGCCGGGCCGGCCGGCGGTCCCGCCCCGCGGGACGCTCGACAATTTCCACGCTGCTGTCGAACTGGTTCGGCACGATGTCCCAGTAATGCAGGAAGGCGTTCTTCTCGAAACCGATGTCCACGAACGCGGCCTTGAGGCCGTCTTCGAGGTTGCGGACCTTGCCCTTGAAAATGCTTCCGACGAGGCGCTCCTCGGTGGTGCGTTCGATGTTGAATTCCTCCAGCTTGCCGTCCTCGATCACCGCCACGCGTGTTTCGAGCGTCTCGGCATTGATGATGATCTCCTTGTGGATTTTTTTCTCCGGGCGGATGAGGCGCTGGACCCTTTTGACGAGGTTGGTCGCGGCGACCTTGATGGTGTCCAAAATGCCCTTTGGCTGCTCTTGAATTGCGACCGGCTCAAACGGCTTTTCCTCCTCGACCTGCGCGGGAGTGTCAAGATGCGGCTCGCGAAATTCCTTTTTGACCGGGCCGGCATCCGGCGTCTCCTTTTCCGGCGTTCCCTGCGGAGGCAGGCCGGCGGCGAGATTCTCCGCGCGTTCGATTTCGTGGGTGTGCCGCTTTTCAAAAAGCCGCTCCGGGCCGCCCTGTTCGCCCACCGCGTCGGCGCGCGCCTGGAGGGCGTCACGGTCGGATTTCTGCGGGCCCTGGCCAAGGCCGCCCTTGGGGCGGAAATGCATTCCGCGGCGGCGCCGCGAAAAATTCTTGTTGCTCATAATCAGTATCCTCTTCGATGAATGTAAACGTTTTGCATCAGACCCGCGGCGATCAACGAGCAGAGCACTGAAGACCCGCCGTAGGAAAGCAGCGGCAGTGGCACACCCGTCACGGGCATGATGCGAATGTTCATGCCGATGTTGATAAATACGTGGCTGAAGATGAGCGTCACAACGCCCACCGCCACGAGCTTGCCCAGGCGATCGCGCGCCTGGCCGGCGATTCTCATTCCGGTGAAGAGAACCCCCGCATACAGCGCGAGGACAATCACGCTGCCGACAAATCCTTCCTCCTCGGCAATCACGGAGAAAATGAAGTCGTTGTGAGCCACCGCGCGCGGCAAATAACCGAGGGCGTTCTGCGTGCCCTGCCGCCAGCCTTTCCCCGTCAGCCCGCCGGAGCCGACGGAAATCAACGACTGCCGGACGTTGTATTCATCGTCCAGCTGTTGTTGATGCAGGCGCTGCAACTCCGCCGGTGTGGCGTTCGGCGGAGCGAAATCCGTGTAATCCCGTCCAAAATAAACCAGCAACCGGTCGCGCTGATACGGTTGCATCGAAATCTGCCACCAGCCCGGCGGCAAAAACACCGCATCCACCAGAAACAGCGCGGCCAGCAAGCCCACCGCGCCGGTCAGTTTCAGCAGATATCTTTTGGGCGTGCCGGCGACAAACATCATCACCAGACCGGTCGGCAAAAGTACGAGCGCCGAACCCAGGTCCGGTTCCTTCAAAATCAGCAAGAACGGCAGCAACAAGAGACCTATGCCCTTCCAGAAATTGGCCGGTTGCCTCAATTCATCCGCCGGCCGGCTCAAAAAATGCGCCGCCGACAGGATGAAGGCAAGCTTGGCGAATTCCGACGGTTGAAATTGGAACGGTCCCAAGTCAATCCAGCGCCGCGCGCCAAAACGCATCGAGCCGACGTGCGGAATCAGCACGACGACTAGGAAGAAAATCGCCGCCCAATACGCCAGGAACGACCAGCGCGACAGTGTGTGATAATCCAGCAGGCACAAAACCCCGCCCGCGCCGATGCCCAACGCACACCAGACGAACTGTCGCACCCAGCTTTGGTCGTACCACGGCAGTGATGACAGCGCCGGGTTGGCCATCGTGGCGCTGTACACAAACATCGTGCCGACGAACATCAGCCCGGCCAGCGCGGCCAGTTGCAACCGGTCAAGTTTGCCGGGGCGTTCGTTGAGCGGATCGTTGACCATTTTAATTTGCACTTTCACCGCGCTGCACCGCGGTCAAGGCGGGTGTGTTTGACCTTTCGCTTTTCAAAATCGCTTCGTAAATGTCGTGCGCGATCGGCGCGCAGGTTGGGCCGCCATAAGTGCCGCTTTCGACCATGACCACCACGGCGTAGCGCGGATGTTCGTAGGGCGCAAACGAGGCAAACCATGTGGTGCGGTCAATTTCCTGGTTTTGCGCATTCATCACCTGCGCCGTGCCGGTCTTGCCGCAGATGCGCATTTCAGGTCCCACGACCGCCGCATGGCCGGTGCCTTCGGGATCTTCGGTTTCCGCCAGCATCGCCTCGCGCAAAACTTTCAGACTGTGCGTGCTGACACCGATATTGCCGCGCACAATGCCGGACGGAAAATTTGTCGCGGTTTCCCCGCCCGCCGGGTCTTGCGGTTCAATCCGCTCGACCAGTCGCGGCCAGAAGACGGTGCCGCCGTTTGCGATGGCCGCATAAGCCACAGCCATTTGCATCGGCGTCACCGCGATTTCTCCCTGGCCGATGCAAATATTCGCAGTGTCACCGTCCCGCCAATCCGAGTGCACCCGTTCAAGCGTGGGTAGGCTCCCTTTTCCATCCTGCCGCGTTGGCAAGCCCGTGTGCCCGCCAAAACCGAATTTCCCGGCCATCCGGATGATGTTTTCAATGCCCGCGCGCAGGCCAATGGTGATGAAATAGGTGTTGCAGGAGTAGATGATGGCGCGCCGGAGATTGTATTGGCCCGGCGGCGCCAAATCCCCGATGTGCCGCCGGCCGACATAAACGTAACCCGGATTGTCCACAATCGCGTTTGGATCCAGGCCGGCTTCGAGCGCGGCGAGGCCGATGATGGGTTTGAAAATTGAGCCGGGCGCATAATTTTGCTGGGTCGCGCGGTTGAGTTCAGGCTGCAACTTCGGGTCATTGAGGCGCTCAAGTTCGCCCGGGGAAAAACTGCCTTGGGCCAAATCACTGGGATCAAACGCCGGCGACGATACCATCGCCAGCACGTCGCCCGTGCGCACATCCAGCACGACGATGGCGGCGCGGGCGTCGGCGCCCTGGTGTGCCACGAGCGAACGTTCCGCCGCCTGCTGAATATCGAGGTCAATCGTCAGCACCACGTTGTGCCCCGGCTCGGGCAGGCTCCACATGTTTTCGGTCTGGCGGTAGCCGAGATTGTTGACGAGCACGGCCTCGGCGCCGGCGCGCCCGCGCAGGAGCGGATCGAAGCCGGATTCGACGCCGACGACTCCGCGGTAATCCGGCAGCCGGTACGAGAAAAATGCGTCCTCGCCCTCCGCCGAACTGTTGTCGCGCTGCACGTAGCCGAGCAGGTGCGCCGCCGTCGTCCCGAGCGGATAGGTGCGGACGGATTGCAATTCCAGGTCCGCGCCGAGGCTGCCGGAATAATTTTCCTCGAACCGCGCGATTTGCTCGTCGTTGAGATTTTTGAGGACGGGATAGGGCAGGGCGAGCCGTGTTTCGTAATCGCGTTCAAACTTCGCCGCGTCGAGCGTCAACGGCTGGCCGATCCGCTGGCCGAGTTGCGCCATGACGTTGCCGGCCACGGTGCAGCGCGCCTGCTCGCGCAGTTGTTCCAGTTGCACCGGCTTCAGCGCGTATGATTTTCGTTCGTCCTTCGTCAGCGAACGTCCGAGCTTTTTCTCCTGCGTGGCGATGAGCTGTTTTTGCGTGGCGCGCGCCTGCGCCAGCATTTGATCGCAGGCGGTTTCAAATGGTTTGCTCAAATCGCCGAGATAAAGGCTCAGGTTGTAGCGCGGACGGTTCTCGGCCAGCACGCGGCCGTGGCGGTCAAGAATTTTACCGCGAACGGCCGGGATGCGCACGGTTCGATTCGATTGCGTCTCCAGGTGGCTTTGGTATTCGCGCGCTGAAACGACCTGCACCCACCACAAACCCGCCAGCAGGATGCCCAGGCCGGCCGCCAGCACCCCCGCCACCAGCCGGAGCTGCGGATCGTTCTCTTTGAGTTCGTCAAAAATCAGCATGGCTTTATTGGCGCCCCCGCCGGATTTCGCGGTCGGAACGGAAACTGGTTTCGGTGCGCGGCTGATAACCGAACGCATGGTTGCACCAATCGAACACCACAAAGATGACCGGCGCCGCCACCGCGCCGCCGGCGGTCATCACCAGCCATTGCCAGAGCGAACCCCAGCCAAGCAGCGGTTGCTGGCCGATGGTCAACAGCACCAAAATGGACAGCACGGGCGCGATGGCGCACGCGATGGCGCCAAGGACCAGTTGCGCGAACGGCAATTCGCGCAGAATCAATTCCCGTTGCTGCCAGATCACAAATCCAACCGCAAACAACGGCAGGATGCTCACACCCGGCGGATTGGCGGACAACGCGTCGAACCACAAGCCGCCGAACACGGCCAAAAGCGACACGGTCACGATGTCCGAATTCAACGCGGCATACACCATCAGCACCGGCAACAGGTCCACCTGCGCGCTGAACCACTGGCGGAGGCCGGCCAGGGTCGCCTCGCCGAACACCGCGAGAAACGCGGCGGCCAGAATCAGGATGGTTTGCAGGGGGTTCATCGTCTGGTCATGGAAACAAAACCCAGACTTGTTCCAGCGAACCGAGGTTGACCAGAAGTTTCACGCGCGCCTCGGTGTAAAGGCCGAATTCGACCGGACGCGCGTCCACGACCTGGCCGATGGGAATGCCTTTTGGGAAAACGCCGCCGAGGCCGCTGGTGATGACGTTTTGGCCGGCCTGCAAGATCGCGTTGCCGGAAAGATAACTGAGATCGACGAATGCATTGTCGAGCGGGCCGCCGGGGCTGATGATGCCCATGTCGCGCGCCGGGTTTTCGACGATCGCCGACACCCTGCAATTCGGGTCGCCGACCAAAACCACCTGCGCATGTGTGTAGCTGACGGACGAAACGCGTCCCACCAGTCCGTTGGCGGTCAGCACGGGCAGATTTTCGCGGATGCCGTCGCGGCTGCCGAGGTCAATTTGCACGGTGCGCCACCAGTTGGCCGGGTCGCGCATGACGACGTTGGCAAGTTTGAGCTTCCACGCCGTCTGCCGCTGCCAGCCAAAAAGCGCGCGGAGCTGGTCGTTTTCCTGCGCCACCGCGGCGGCTTGCGTGGCCTGAACGCGAAGCTCCTCGTTGTCGTGGCGAAGCGTTTCCAACTGGCGGAGCAGTTCGCGCCGCGACAGGGCAGCGTCGGCGGCGGTGATTGGCAGTTGCTGGGCGGTGCTGGCCAGGCCGAACAGCGGCAAAAACCAGCTCCCGACGGCGAGTTTCAAAGGGGAGGTGGCGCGCGGCGGCAGGCTGAGGAGCAACAGTGTTGCCAGCGTCACTGCGCCGAGCGCGATGTAATGTTTTTGCTTTAACATGCCTGCCCCGAAATCATTCGGGAGCAGGTGAACGGGGCGGAAAATCAGTATTTCGCGTTGGTCGCGATACGCCGGACAAACTCAATTTCCTGCAGGACTCGGCCGGTGCCTTCGGCCACGGCGCTCATGGGGTCGTCCGCCACGTGGACCGGCAGGCCGGTTTCCTCGGCCACCAAGCGGTCTATGCCGCGCAACAGCGAACCGCCGCCGGCCATGACCAGACCGCGATCCACAAGATCGGCGGCGAGTTCGGGCGGACAGCGTTCCAATGTGATGCGGACTGACTCCAAAATGCTCGAAAGCGGTTCCTGCAGGGCTTCGCGAATTTCCTCGGAGCGGATGGTCAGCGTCTTCGGCAGGCCGGAACCCAGGTCGCGGCCCTTGACATCCATGGTTAATTCCTGCTCCAAGGGAAACGCGGAGCCGATGCGTATCTTAATTTCTTCCGCAGTGCGTTCACCTATCATCAAGTTGTAGGCTCGTTTCATGTGTGCGGCGATCGTTTCGTCAAATTCGTCCCCGCCCACCCTCAGGCTGCGGCTGAAGACGATGCCGGCAAGGGAGATGATGGCGATTTCACACGTCCCCCCGCCGATGTCCACGATCATGTTGCCAGCCGGTTCATGCACCGGCAGACCGACGCCGATGGCCGAGGCCATCGGTTGGTCAATCAGAATCACGTCACGCGCCCCGGCGTGTATCGCGGAATCCTTTACCGCGCGCTTTTCCACTTCTGTGATGCCCGAAGGCACTGCGACCACGACGCGTGGCGCAATCAACTTGCGATGTTGGACTTTTTGAATGAAGTGGCGGAGCATGGCCTCGGTGATTTCGAAGTCGGCAATCACGCCGTCCTTCATCGGGCGGATGGCCACGATGTTGCCGGGCGTGCGGCCGAGCATGCGTTTGGCTTCTTCACCGACTGCCAGCACGTTGGTTGTGCCGGCCTGAATTGCCACGACGGAGGGTTCGCGAAGCACGATGCCGCGGTCTCGCACATAGACGAGAGAGTTGGCCGTGCCCAGGTCAATCCCAATATCGTTAGAAAACAGGCTTTTTAGTTGCGCAAACATGAACTTGCCTAACGCCGTACAGTTAACCGCTTAAGCTTGGAAAGGTCAAGCGGCGAATGGGTGAAATGCCGCTTCCTTCGCTTTTGGCTTTGCTGCAAGCGAAAGCTGGTGCCAGAGGAGGGAATTGAACCCCCGACCAAAGGCTTATGAGTCCTCTGCTCTACCCCTGAGCTACTCTGGCAACCGAAAGCGTATCATATTTCACGAACAATCCCCGCGCTGTCAAATCTGAACGGCGCCGCCAACAGTTTCTTAATCGTAATCTTGCCCTTAATCTTAATCCACTCCGACTTAATCCACCCCAACGCCGATTGCGATCAAGAACAGGATTAAGATTATGTGGCACGAAAACCGGCTTGGCCAAAATGCTGAACGGCTCTAAGCTCCGCGTGTCAGAATTCCAAATTGATGAACAAACGTCCCGTATCGCGTTTCCAGAGGAGACCGCGCTCGCGCTATCACTTTCTGGCGTTCTGCTTTTTCTCGCTGCTGGCCGTCTTCACCATCCTCCGCCTCGTGCTGCTGGTGAACTTCAGCCCGCCGTCCACGCCGCCATGGAACGTGCTGCTCGCCTTTGCCGCCGGTTTTTACCGCGACGTCATCGCCGCCCTTTGGTTCATGCTGCCGCCGCTGTTTTGGTGCTTCATCATCGGCAACCGGCCGTTCGCCTCGCTCATCCATCGTCTTTGGTTCCGGTTGTTCATGACGTTGCTTTGGGCGATCCAGGTCTTTTTGCTGGCGGCGGAATTTTATTTCTTCCAGGAATTCAAGTCGCGCTTCAATCCCGTCGCCGTGGATTATCTCGTCTATCCGCGCGAAGTCTTCATCAACATCTGGGACGCCTATCCGGTGCCCGCGGTCGTCGCCGGCTGCCTGCTCGTCGGCGCCGCGTGGATGTGGTTCGCCGGGCGGCTGTTTCAGACGATGTGGACCAAACCCGTCTGGATCGGCAGGCGTTTTCTCTGGTTCGCCGGCGCGTTGATTCTGTTTTTCGGCCTGGCCCGGACGATCAACTTGAATCCGCCGCACGTCAGCGACGATCGAACGCTCAATGAAATCGCCAACAACGGCGCGATTTCCTTTTTTGCCGCCGCCTGGACGCGCGACCTCGATTACCATGCGTTTTACAAAACCATTCCGCGTGACGAAGCCTACGCGCGATTGCGCCGGATGCTTTCGTCCGCCAACGCGACGTTCACCGGCGGTCCGGACGACATCACGCGGCAAATTGCCGGCGACCCGGAGCGCCCGCGCCTCAACGTCGTCATTCTGCTCGAAGAAAGCCTCGGCTCGGAATTCTGGGGCAGCCTCGGGCGCACCAACACGCTGACGCCGGAAATGGACCGGCTCGCCAAGAGCGAAGGTTTGTTGTTCGACAACATTTACGCTTCCGGCAACCGCACGGTGCGCGGCATGGAAGGCGCGTTGTCATCGTTCCCGCCGCTGCCCGGCGACGCCATCGTCCACCGCGACCGCTCTGAAAACGTCGAGACCATCGCGCGCACGCTCAAACGCGACGGTTACACAACGATGTTCCTCTACGGCGGCCATGCCATGTTCGACAACATGAAGCCGTTCCTCGTCGCCAACGGTTACGACAGCATTGTGGACCAAAAGGATTTTCCGAACCCGGCGTTCGTAAACGTCTGGGGTGTGAGCGATGAGGATATTTACGCGGGCGCCATACGGGAATTCCGCGCGTTGAGCCAGACGAACCAGCCGTTTTTCGCCACCGTCCTGTCCGTTACAAACCACAAGCCCTACACCTATCCGAAAGGCCGCATCCGGGAAGACCCGAACGGCACGCGCGAAAACGTCGTCAAATACACCGACTGGTGCCTCGGCCAGTTTTTCAAGGCGGCAAAAAGGGAACCATTCTGGACAAACACGATTTTTGTTGTTGTCGCCGACCACGGTGCGCGGGTTTACGGCAGCCAGGACATCCCGATTTTTTCCTACGAAATTCCGCTCGTGATTCTCGGCCCGGCGGTGGTGCCGCAACCGCAGCGCATCCACGCGCTCGGGTGTTCGCTCGACGTGCCGCCAACGGTGCTCGGCTTGCTGGATCGCCCGTATAAATCCCTGTTTTTCGGACGCGACCTCCTGCACGACCCGCCGGACACGTTTCACGCCCTGCTGAATCACAACCGCGACATCGGGCTGTTCGCGCGCGACCGGCTGGTGGTGCTCGGCCTGCAAAAGACTGTCAAATTTTACGCCGGCAACCCGCACGTCGTGAATTTGGGAGTACAACCGCAGCCGTCAGCGGACGATTTGGAACTGGAGAAGGATGCCGCGGCGATTTTCCAGGTGGCGGACGAACTTTACATGAACCGCCGATATCACCTCGACCCGTAGCCGCAACTTCTTCATTCCCGGCCTCGACATTTCATCTCGATCACGAGAAGGAGGACGACGACGAGGACGATTGATTAATTCAGCATCAACCGCGCGCCGGATTCCGCCGGCACGATTTCCAACTGCAACTTTTCCGTGCCCCGCAACGCCACGATTGGCGAACGCACACCGACCTGCTCTCCTGTCAGCAATTTGTGGAGGTCATCAATTCCGGCGATGGCTTGGCCGCCGTATTCCACAATCATATCGCCTTCGCGCAGGCCGGCGCTGCTCGCCGGACTGCCGGGCTCGATGCCGATCACCAGCATGCCGGTCTCCGACCGCAAATTGTGATAACGCACCAGCCGCCGATGGATTTTCGCCGTCTGCCCGCTCACGCCGATGTAACTGCGCCGGATGACGCCATCCTTGATCAACCAGCCTGCGATGTATTTGGCCGTGTTGATGGCGATGGCAAAACAAAGTCCCTGCGCCGGCAGAATCACAGCGGTGTTGACGCCGATGACTTCGCCGCGCGAATTGACCAGCGGCCCGCCGGAATTGCCCGGATTCAACGCCGCGTCCGTCTGGATGATATTGTCCATGAGCCGGCCAGAGCTGGCACGGAACGACCGGCCGAGCGCGCTCACCACGCCTGCCGTCACAGTGTATTGAAAGCCGTACGGATTGCCGATGGCGATGGCAAGCTGGCCCACGCGCAACTGGTTCGAATCGCCGAGGCCCACCGGTTTGAGATTCGGCGCATAAATCCGGATGACCGCCAGGTCAGTTTCCGGGTCAGACCCGACAACACGCGCTTCCGGTCGCCGGCCATCGGCCAGTGTGACTTCAATCCGGTCCGCGCCGTGGACGACGTGGCTGTTGGTAAGGGCGAATCCGTCCGGCGTGATGATGAATCCCGACCCGCTGCCGCCGCTTTCGCGGCCGTTGCGCGGGTCACCGCCTTTGTGCACGTCAATCTTCACCACCGACGGGCTGACGGTTTCCGCCGCGTTGACGACGGCGTCCGAATACGCGTCAAGCAACGGCCCGTCAGACACCGGCGCGCCGTGCGCGGCGGGCTCGCCGTTCAACACCTCGTGTTCAACCGTCACCGGCAACACGCCAAAATCTTTTTCTGCGGTTCTCATGTTACAACTCCGCCGCTTCCGGCGGTTTGTAACATTTAATCCCGTTTCCAAATCTGTCAAACGGGATGGACGATCAATGGCGGAACTGCCTTAACTTTCAGACGCCCTCTTTCAGCAGCACGTCCAAATCCAGCGCATGAGTGAACATCGCAAGGCCGCCATCGGGTGCAAGCGGCCACTGTTCTTTCGGGCGGTCCCAGTAAAGTTCAACGCCGTTGCCGTCCGGGTCGCGCAAATACAACGCCTCGCTCACGCCGTGGTCCGAGGCGCCGTCGAGTTCGATGCCCGCGGCCAGCACGCGCCGCAGCGCGTCGCCCAGCAACGCGCGGCTCGGATACAAAATGGCCAGATGATACAGGCCGGTCGTGCCGGGCGGCGGCGGCGGGCCGCCCGCGCTTTCCCAGATGTTCAATCCGATGTGATGATGATAGCCGCCGGCGGAAAGAAACGCCGCCTGCCGGCCAAACCGCTGCGTCAGCTCGAACCCAAGCACGTCACGATAAAATTTCAGCGCCCGTTCGAGATCGGCCACCTTGAGATGCACGTGGCCGATGCGGACCCGGGGGTCAATCGGCGGATTGCTTTGCGCCATGACTTCTTTTAAGCATTTTTGGCTGGAGCAACAAGGATTGTCGCAAGGCCGGTTTGGCGTTAGATTAAGGCACGCCACCACGCGCGCGTTTATGCCGTACCAATTGCTTAATCTTGATGAGGTCGCCGATTATTTGCACCTCACGTCCGCGGACATTGAGCAGCGGGTGAAAAATCGCGAAATTCCCTTTGAAAAGCGCGGCGACCGGGTTGTTTTCCGCAAAAGCGAAATTGACGCGTGGGCCTCGCAACGCATCCTGGGCCTGCCCGGCCAGCGGCTGGCCGATTATCACGAGGAAACCACACGTTTTACGCGAAAAATCCTGCCGCAAGCGGCCATCCTGCCGGAAATGCTCCAGTCGGGCGCCGTCGCCTCGGCCATGACGTCCAAAACCAAGGCATCCGTCCTGCGCGATCTGGTGGCGCTCGCGGAAAAGACCGGCAACCTCTCCGATCCCAAAACCCTGCTGACCAGCCTGGAGGCGCGCGAGGAATTGTGTTCCACGGCGTTGCCGGGCGGATTGGCGCTGCCGCATCCGCGGTCCCATGAGCCTTATTTGTTTGAGACTTCGTTCATCGTGGTGGGGCGGCCGGTCCAGGAAATCCATTTCGGCGCGCCCGACGGCCAGCCGACGCATCTGTTCTTTCTGATTTGCTGCCAGGATGACCGGCTGCACTTGCACACGCTGGCCCGCCTGTGCGTCATCATGCAGAAGACCAAATTGCTCGACCAGCTTCGCGATGCGCCCGACGCCGAAACCATGCGCAACTCCATCCTCGCGGCGGAACAGGAAATTCTGGCTGACCGGAAAGCTGTTTCGTAGAAGCTGCGGCTGGCGAGGCGCTCAAACTGGCGGCGCTTCTTCCACAGTTGGGAAACGGGTTTTTATTTGCCATCCACTCCACGATTTGACTTGCCCGTGTCGGTGCTGGCGCGTATTAAAATAATCGCCAGTCCATTGTGCCCGGGTGGCGGAATTGGCAGACGCGCTAGATTCAGGTTCTAGTGGGTAACACCGTGCAGGTTCAAGTCCTGTCCCGGGCACCATTTCTCAGATTTCAAATTTCAGATTTGAGATTCCAAATCACCAGCTCACCGGCACGGTCATCTTTTTATTGAAACGATTGTGGTAATGCAGTTGTTTGTGGCGCTGGCCGTATTCGTGGACGAGCTTCGTGAGTTTTACGTCGTAGCAGCAATACTCCGCGATTTCCGCGAGCTTGCCGTCCTTGAACCACCGGATGGCCTGCAAGCCTTCGGCGGTTTTCTCCACGCCGAACGTCGCCGTGGCGATGGAATCCAGCGAGAGCCGGTGCTGCAGTTTGTTTTGCAGCTCCACCATCATGTCCAGCGTCGGCAACTGGCGCAGGTCGAACGTCGTGTACCCGTGCAACACCTCGTAATCGAACCTCAAAATGTTGAACCCCACCACGAGATCGGCGCGCTGCAGGTCCGCCAGCAGATCATCGACCTGTTTCTCGCCGTAAATCTTGTAATCGCCGCGCGCGGTGCTGAACGTCACGCCGATGCTCATGCCCATTCGGGCAATGTTGTTCCAGCCGCCCACCTCATCGGCGGATTTCTGCGTTTCGAGATCAAAATAGACGATGTTCTTTGCCACGACGCCCGGATTTTAGACAGAATTAACACAATTCACAGAATTGAAAAAAATAATTTTGCGCCGCTCCGTAAATTCTGTCTCAAAAAACTTTGAACTTTTGAGTTTGGACTTATATTTCGTCCATGGCATTGACACCCTCCACCATGCTGCCGCTCGGCACGACGGCACCCGGTTTCAAATTGCCGGACACGAACGGAAACATCGTCTCGCTGGCCGGCTTCAAGGACAAGCCGGCGCTGCTGGTTTTATTCATCTGCAACCATTGTCCGTACGTGAAGCACATCCGCGCCGGACTCGCGCAGCTCGCCCGCGATTATCTTCCAAAGAACGTCGCCATCGTCGCCATCAACTCCAATGACGTGGCAAATTATCCCGACGACAGCCCGGAGAAGATGAGGGAGGAAGCCAAATCCGCCGGTTATCTTTTTCCGTATCTCTACGACGAGACCCAGGCCGTCGCCAAAGCCTATCGTGCCGCCTGCACGCCGGACATTTACCTTTTTGACAAGGGCCACAAGCTCGTCTATCGCGGCCAGCTTGACGACAGCCGCCCCGGCAACGGCATTCCCGTCACCGGAAAGGATTTGCGCGCCGCGCTCGACGCGGTGCTGGCTGGCAGACCCGTTTCGCCGAATCAAAAAGCCAGCATGGGTTGCAACATCAAATGGAAAACCGGCAACGAACCGGATTATTTTTGAAGTTGGTTGGTCGAAACATCAGGATTGCCTTCTAATCCGGTTGGGGCTAGGTTCGTCTTGCCGCGACATGGTTGAAATCCGACAACGCAGGTCGCATGAGCAGAAAAACGACGCGACTTCCGCGCCGCAGATTCTGGAGGAAATGGTTCGTCAAGCCGAACGCGCCGGAGCCAGCGACATCCACCTGCAAATGCGCGGCAAATCCGCAGAGGTCGGATTCAGGTTCGATGGCCTCATCGTTCTCGGCAGCGCACTTCCCGCCGATGTTGCCGACCGCGTCTTTGGCCGGATCAAATTTCTGTCGCGGTTGAAAACATATCAGGAATCGCTGCCGCAGGATGGCCGCATTTCGCACGACGAGTTCGGAATCCAAAACGACATCCGGGTCGCCACTTACCCAACCATCACCGGCGAAAAGATCGTTCTCCGCCTTTTCAATTCGTCCTCGGCCAAATCGTTGCATGAATTGTCCCTGCCCGCCGCCTCCGGCGCCGAACTCGAACATTTTCTCCGGCAAGCCACCGGACTGCTGTTGCTCACCGGCCCGGCGGGCAGCGGCAAGACGACAACAATATACGCCTGTCTGCGCCATCTTGCCGAACTCGGCGGACGCCACATCATCACCGTCGAGGATCCGGTCGAGCAGGTTGTTCCCGGAACGATGCAAACCGAGGTCAACGAAGCCATCGGGCTTGATTTCGCGTGCGCCGCGCGTCATCTGCTCCGGCAGGATCCGCAGGTGCTCATCATCGGCGAGATTCGCGACGAAGCCACCGCACAACTTGCCGTCCGCGCCGGTCTGACCGGGCATCTTGTGATTTCAACGCTGCACGCCGGTTCGTGCCGCGGCGTTTTCGAGCGTCTGCTTGTCATGTGCGCCGATCATTCCGCCGTGGCGAGCGCGGTCGAATTGGTTTTGAACCAGCGGCTCATCCGCAAACTCTGTTCCGCGTGCCATGGCAGCGGTTGCGAAACCTGCTTGCACACCGGCTATCAAGGCCGCTTGCCGCTCGTCGAATGGTTGCGCGCGAGTGAAGCCATCCGCGAAAAAATCCGCCGCCGGGAATTGTCCTCGCTCGTTTCGGCACAAACTCTGGAGGCTTCGGCCCGCGCGCTTGTGGAACAGGGCGTGACGAACGAGGCGGAATTCCAACGGCTCTTCGGCTTATGAAATACGACGAATTTGCCTTCTTCAACCAACAGCTCGCCGCGATGCTGCGCGATGGCATCCCGCTCGAAGGCGCGCTGCGGCGGCTTTGCGACGAAATGCGCCGCGGCAAATTGCGCGATGAATTGCAGGCGCTCGAAGCCGATCTGGCCCGGGGCACGCCGATGTCCGACGCCTTGAATTCGCGCCAGTTGCCCGAGCTCTACAAACGGATGATCCTCGTCGGCATTAAAAGCGGTGATCTGCCCGGCGCGCTGACGATGCTGGCGGATTATTTCCAACAGCGGCACCTGGTCTGGACCCGATTGAAAGGTTTGATGGTGTACCCCTTGATTGTTCTAACCGGCGCATTTTTATTGTCGTGTTTCGCCGCCATCATTTTGAGCTCATTCATCTGGCCAAACCTGATTTTCCTGGCAGGAAATCCTTCAACACCAATAATTGCAGCCGGCGTGTGGATGTCGCCGGTTTTTCTTGCCCTCGTTTTGGCGGTGGCGCTTATTACATTGGCAATTTCACCGGCGCGCCATGCCTTGCGTTGGCGGCTGCCGGCTTTCCAGGAAGCGAGCCTCGCACAAGTGGCGTCGGCCATGTGGCTAATGTTGAAAAGTGGTGTACCGCTCGACGACGCGCTGGCGTTGGTGGAACAGATGGAAACGGGAACCAGTGCGGAAGGGGAAATTGCGCTATGGCGTCAGCGGCTGACTTCCGGTCGGGGAAAATTTTCGGAATTGGCGTCCCCCAACAAAACTTTTCCTCCAATGTTTATCTGGATGGTTGCCCAGTCAGGCGAAGATTTGGCGGGTGGTTTCAAGCAGGCTGCGGATATTTACCAAGGACGCGCGATGTATCGTTCCGAACTGTTGCTTTACTCGGCAATGCCGTGTTCCATTCTGGCGTTGGCGGCCATGATCGCGTGTCAAATTCAACCCGTATTTGGCGCTTTGATTGCATTTATTAAGGCAATGGCCAACTCGGTCGATTAGAAAAATGGCGATGCATACCGATATAATCTGCCAGCCGCTGCTTGGGCAAGCATTTGATGACCCCACAGCCACGCTTTTTTCGGTGATTAAAGTGCTGTGCAGGCTGCTGATTGGAGCTGTCTCCTTTCTTTTTTGGGTGGGTAGCATGGTGGGGATGGTTTTTTTGATACACTATTTGGTCTCTCTGCCAATGCGGCGGGCGGAACGCGCGCGGTTGTTTCTCAGGTTGCTTGAAAGCGCGCTCAAGCGCGGCCAGCCTGTCGAGGAAATGATCGTTTCCATTGCCCAAAGCCGGGATCGGACTCTCGGAGCGCGGTTCCATCTGCTCGCAGCACATATTGAGAGTGGCTTGCGCTTTGGTGCGGCACTGGAAAAGGTGCCGCGCTTTCTGCCGTCCCAAATTCATGCCATGTTCCGCGCCGGAGAAAAACTCGGCGACCTCGGGCGCGTCCTGCCGGCCTGCCGCGAAATCCTGCGCGACCACCCCTCCACCGTCCGCAGCGCCATGCATTACATGATCTTGGTCGTTTTCATTTTCTCGCCCGGCTTCGTCTTCGTGACTATGATTACAATGGTTTTTGTCGTTCCTAGATTCAAGGAAGTGGCTGCCGGCATGGATGCCAAGCTGTGGCCGCTGTCACTTTTTGTTTTTAACAATTCATATGCATTGGTTGCCATTGAGATGCTTATTTTCATTCTGCTGGTGTTCACCGTGCTACTTCATATCGGCGGGCCGCGGTTCGCGCATTGGTTTCAGTTTCGTGGTTTTCCGTTCGTGGACTGGATTGCCTGGAAAGTTGCGTGGAAACGAAAACGGTTGCAGCGGACGTTTTCAGCCATGCTAACCGTGCTGCTCGATGGCGGCGTCCCGGAGGCCGAGGCCGTCCGCCTGGCAGGCGATTGCACCTGCAATGAAATATGCCGCTGCCGCGCCCAGCATGTGATCGCGGCAATGGTTCAGGGGACAAAACTCGATGACGCCGTCCGTGCCTTCGACAACAGCGGCGAATTCCGCTGGCGGCTCGCCAACGCAAAGCACGGTCGCGGCGGATTTTTAAGCGCTCTGCGAGGCTGGCACGAGTCCCTCGACGCAAAGGCGTTCCAGCAGGAGGAAGCCACCGCACATTTCCTCACGAGCGGTTTGGTTATTTTGAATGGCCTGCTGGTTGCACTGGTTGTGACCGCCATGTTTGGCGTTCTGATCGCCGCATTGAAGGCAGCACTTGAACTATGAACCCAAATACACCAAAACCATTTTCTTCGTCGTCCAAACGCGAGCACGGCTATTTCTTGATGACCGATCTGATTGTCGGCATGGCGATTCTGACGGTGGCCATCATACCGCTGGCGTTCTCATTTGTCCATGAAAGGCAATTGCTCCGCGCCGAATATTTTCGCGCCGTTGCCGTTGAAATTGTGGATGGCGAAATCGAGGTTCTGGCCGCAGGTGCATGGCGGGACATCCCGGACCGCACGCAGGTTTACGCTGTTCATGCCAATGCCGCCGCCCGTCTGCCGTCTGGCCATTTTCAATTGACCAGAACCGGAAAACATTTACGACTGGAATGGAAACCGGATGAGCGACGCGGCACCGGTACGGTCGTCCGTGAAATCACCGTCAAATGAAACTGCCGCCATCCATCTCCCATGCCCGCGCCCAAGCCGGTGTCCTTTTGCTTGAGTGCATCGTTTACATTGCCATCTTCGCCGTGATCCTCGGCATGGCCTTGGCGGCTTTCTATCTTTGCTGGGACGACTCGAAGGCGCTGCTGTATGCCACGGATGATATTTCCGCCGCGTTGCGTGCAGGTGAGCGTTGGCGCGTGGATGTGCGCAGCGCCACCGGGAAAATCACCGTCGAGACCACGTCGCAGGGAGAGTTTTTGCGGATTCCCCACGGAGCGAGCGTGGTTCTCTATAGTTTCAGCGCCGGCGAGGTCCGCCGTCAACTGGCGTCATCGGATTTTTCGGAGTCGTTGCTGCCGACCGTTGAGGCGTCACAAATGATGATGGACACGCGCGGGCCGGTCAGCGCGTGGCGCTGGGAGCTGGAATTGAAACCGCGCCGCAAGGAAACGCATCTGCCGCTGTTGTTCACGTTTGAGGCTGCGGCCAAAGCCACTCCATGAAAATTTTTCAACCCCATTTTGTCCGGCGACGCCGCCGGAACGGTTCGGCCGTTTTCGTTTTCATCACGCTGCTGGCCATCATGGTGATTTTGGCCACCGCCAACAGCGACGCCCTTTTCCGTTTGCATCAGGAAACCAAGCTCTTGGAACAGCGACAGATTGAACGTCTGAACGTCTCGCAAACCAACACCGTTGACGTCGTGGAATCGCCGACGAAACTGGAATCAAAATGAGCGACAACATTCCCATCGCCAAAATCAAGATGCTCAAAAGCTCGATGCGATGCTTCATATACGGACTGCTCGGACTGCTGCCAGTGATCGGCCTTCCGTTCGCGATTGTGGCGCTGTGGCTTTCAGGTCGGGTGCGCGCCAGGGAAAAACTGTTTTGGAATGCGGCCAAGCCCTATCGGATTTGGGGTGTGGCCTGCGCGGCGTTGGGGGCGGTGATTTGGAGCGTCGTTGACACGTTTCTGATTTATCATGCGTTCAACAACGACACTTCTTCCTGACACCCACGACGGCTACGCCTTCGGCAATTTCTCCTCGACCATCTCGCACAGGACGTGAAAGAGCAGCTTCTGCCCTTCCTGGATGCGCGTCGTCACGGTTCCCGGCACAAGCAGGTCGAGGGTCGCCACGCCTTTTGTGAATCCGCCGTCACGGCCGAGAAAGCAAATGCTTTCAATGCCCTTGCGTCTGGCCTCTTCGAGAGCGCGCAACACATTTTTTGATTTGCCGCTGGTCGTGAGCGCGATGAGCACGTCGCCTTTTTCGCCCAGACCCCGGACTTGCCGCGCGAAAATTTCATCGGCGCCATAATCGTTGCAGACGGCGGTCATGAATTCGCCGTTTGCGGCCAGTGAAATGGCCGGATACGGCCGCCGGTCTTCCACGAACCGGCAGAGAAATTCCGTGGCCAGATGCGTGGCGTCCGACGCGCTGCCGCCGTTGCCGCAGACGAGCAGCTTGCGACCGGAAGTCAGGCAGCGCAGGACCATCTGCGCGGCGCGGCTCAAAGGATCTTCAAGAGCGGCCAGCCCGCGCAGCGTCGTGACGGAATCTTCAATCGCCCGTTGCAAGAGAGTCATGCGCAAAGGTTAATTGCTGGCCGTTGAAAGAAAAGGCGAAATGAGCTGCTGTTCATGCATCTTTCCGAAGCGCCGAGATATAAGTTCCGCGCTGATATTGATTCTGTTGAATTTGTTCCCGCTTGTTCTCCCGCCACAAAAGGCTATTTTCTCTTCATGCCGATCTACGAATTCCATTGCGAAAAGTGCGGGCGCGACAGCGAAATCCTCGTCCGCTCGACGGATTGGAAGAGCACGGTCTGCCCGCATTGCGGCTCGGCGAAACTGGCCAAGAAATTTTCCGTCTTCGCGGCAGCCAGTGCCGGCGGCGGCAATGCGCCGTCGGGAAACGGCGGCGGCGGCGGTTGCTGCGGCGGGCATTGCCACGGCCATTGATTAAAACCGTTGAACCGCCTGTTTGTTAAATCACCGAATCGGGAAGCGCGGCACGAAAATTGAGACCGGTTCAGCGATTTAAGTATTCACGATTGAACGATTTCACTTGCATTGACTTGCGTCAAATCCTTGACCGCCCAATCCGGTTGATGCCGTTTTAATTCTGCCAGCGTCGCGCCACCGGTGGCCACTGCCAGAACCTTTGCGCCGATGAATTTTCCGCAGCGGATGTCAAACGGCGTGTCGCCAATCACGACGATTTCATCCGGCTGCAAATCTTTTCCGAGCACGCGGCGACCGCGCTTGAGCGCGGCAACGGCAATTTGATTGCGGTCCTCGTTGTCGTCGGCAAATGCGCCGGTCTCAAAAACGTCCCAGAGCTGGTAGCGGCGCAGTTTGATTTCCGCGCCCAGGCGGATGTTGCCGGTGAGCAGACCGAGCAACGGCGGCCGGGGCAACGCCCGCAGCCGGTCGAGAAATTCCAGCACGCCTTCACAAGGACGGCCATGGCTTTGCGCGACCATCTGGTCGAGCCAGAAAACATAACGCTCGAAAAACCGCCCGAAATTTTCCGGCGTGGCCGGAATGCCGTGGAGACCGAAAAATTCGCGGACGAGATTCACGTCGGTGCGCCCGGCGAACTTGATCTTTTCGGTGCCGTTTGGTGCGTTGAACTCCGTGGCAAACGTCCTGGCAAAAGCCTGGGTTCCGGCATGTCCCGTGTGAACGAGCGTGCCGTCAACGTCAAATAGAACCAGCCGGACCATGCGTGAATTTATCAAAACGGAAGGTTCCGGCGAGCAAAAGTCGCGCGGGCATTCGATCCGAAAACCACCATGGCACATTCCTGCCTGGGCCAGCCGTTCTAAAACAGTCATTCGACTTTTTAAGAAAAACTTTGTCAACCAACCAGCCAATGTGTTAACTCATCCGGGTTTCAGAATTAGCGGGGCGATGAAAATGGTGCGTGCATTCACGCTGATTGAATTGCTGGTGTCCATGGCGGTCATCGCTATCCTGGCTGCTTTGCTGCTGTCCGGGCTCCATCGCGCCAAGGCCACGGCACAAGCCGCCGAGTGCCGGAACAATCTCCGTCAGTGGGGAGTGGCAACTCACGTATTTGCCAGTGAAAACAATGACTACCTCCCGCCGGAAGGCAAACCCACCCCGCTGGAAACGGATCTTGCCAATCCGGCATATCAAGCTTGGTACATCCAACTTCCGGCGCAAATGAACTTGCCGCGCTACCGTGACATGCCGTGGCGCACCAATCATCTGATTGAACCGGAACATTCAATCTGGATTTGTCCTTCCAATCTCCGCCGTTGCGATGCGAGCAGCGAGACAAACAATTTGTTTCATTATTGCCTGAATGATCATGTCAACGGGACTGGCGATGAAAATCATCCAATTCAAATGGCTTCAGTCCGCCGCCCGAGTCAGGTCGTTTGGCTGTTCGATAACGGCAAGCTCGCCGCGGTCGCCCAACAAAACAATGTTCACACAAACCTGCACAACAAGGGCGCGCAGTTTTTATTTCTCGACGGCCATGTCGCGCGCTTCCGGAGCACGGAGTATTGGAATTTCACCGCAGACAAGGGAATCACCAACAACCCGGAACTGGTCTGGTGCCCCTGAAACCGCATTCACGGCGCGCGATAGACGCGAAAGAACCTTGTGTCGTCCGGCGCATTTGTGCTGAACGTGAAATTGTCGCCGGCGGCGGCCAGGTTGGTGGCCAACGGCGTCCATGTTGCAAGATTTGAGGAGGTTTCGACATTGTATTGCCGGTTGCCGGCGGATTCCCATTTCAACGAAACAATTTGGTTCGTCATGCCGATGCTGAGCAGACGAAACGGCGCGTTGAACGGATTGCCAAAGACCATGAACACCGGCAGATGATCGGACGCAATTATGTCGTCGTTGCCATACAAGCCGGGCGGCACGGGATTCAGCAAATCGGTTCGGAAAACCTGGCTGCTGACGATGTTCGACGACAGCATCGCGCACGGCAGGATGTAATCGTAGCGCACAGTCGGGCCGTTGTTGGTGTCCTGAATGGACCAGGTCACCTCGCTGCCGGTAAACGGATTGACGGCGGTGGTCAGGTGCAATCCAGTCGGTTCGCCGACCATGCGCTGGATGGACTGTGGATTGCCCGCCGACGGACGGACAATGTCTTCGTTCATGTCGCCGCTCAACACATAAGGTTGTCCGCCATTGGCCGGCAGATAGACCGTGGCAAAAAAATTGGAAATGGCGCCCGCCTCCGCCGAACGTTTCACCACGGAATCGGCGTCCTGTCCCGATTTCAAATGTGCCGTGAACACGTGGAGCGGCTGCGAAAGACCGGGCACGGAAATTTGCGCCTCAAACAAATCGCGCGTGAAACCCGGCCCGCTGTAACCGTAAGCCGTGAGATCGGAACCGTGCAACCAACTGGCCGAAGAGACGATGGGAAAACGGCTGAGAATGACACTGTGAATAAACCCGTCGTCGGCAGAGTTGGTGACGAGGTAATAGCCCGGGCGGTAGGCCTTGACAAAATCCGCCATCTGCGCCGTGCAATTGTTGGTGACCGGGATTTCGTTGAAGGTGATGATGTCCGGATCAAGATATTGCATCTGCCGGCCGATGGCCTGGACGTGCCACATATTCGTGCTCCAGTTGGTCAGGCCGTTGCCATGCGCATTGTAAGTGAGATATGAAAACGCCGGGGCCGAAGCGCACCAGACGCTCAAGGCGACGGGGTCACTTAGGGTCGAACCGGCGGTGTTGGTGACCGCGGCGGCATAAAAGCCGGCCTGGGCGAAAGTCACGCCCGTCAACATGAGATTGGAACTTGTCGCACCTGGAAGGTTTGTGCCATTGCATTGCCATTGAAAATTGAGCGGCGGTGTGCCGCTGGCACTTACGGTGAAAGTAACACTCGCGCCGTTCGTCACGGTCTGATTTTGTGATTGGAACGTGATAGCCGGTGGCTGTGCCGATCCGCCGGAGACCACATCTGCGAAGGACGTGCCAACCAGCAGATTATCAATGCTCAACGCCCCTTCGCCGGTATTTTCACGAAACGCGTAACTGACCAAGGTGAAAGTGGAGACACTCTCGCTCGTCGAAATACTGGCATCCGTCTCCGATTTCGGATTGATCCAAAGTGTGCTGATCGAGTTGCTGTTCACCAGACGTGTCACGACGGTGTAATCCGTGTTGAGGCTCAGATCCGTGGTGTTCGTGGCGCTGATGACCGAACCGCTCGTCGAAGAAATACCGAGCCTGAATTTGCCCGGCGCGGCACCGCCCGTCAGCGCCCAAACCCGCGCCCGAAAACCCGTGGACGCATCCTTGAAATGCACGAAATAGGCGCCGCCATTGGCCGGCAGCACGGAAAATCTGACCGTAAAGCTGGCGTAAAAGACGTTCGTCGCGCCGGACGCAGGGTAAGGCTGTCCGGCCAGGAGCGCGCTGACATCTTCAGTGTTGGCCTCGTTCAGCAGCACCCGGCCGGACACAACCGCGACTTCGCCTGTGACCGAACCGCTGTGATGCGCCCACACATTGCTGCTCACGGTGACCAACGGGCCGTCGGGATAACTGAAGGAATCGCTCAAAAGCAGTGACGCGCCGGCAAGGCTGGCGGAAAGCAAAAATACCGCGATGCAATATGCAACTTTTTTCAAGCTGATCGCCGGGCATAATCGCAGGTCGTGAAAGGATGTAAACGGTCAGCGCTTAGTTATAAATTCCGTTTGCGAATATTTTTGCCGAACTAATGATTCCACCCGTTCCCACATTGCCCGGTCCGGCTCGAAATCCGACCACTCGATCCCTGATTCAACTCGCCCCGCCTCGCACATGGCCTTTTGCCAGTCCGTCCGGGTTAGGGAAACCGGCGGCGGCTGGATTGAACCCTGGATGAGCAGGCCCAGTTTGTTGCGCCGTTGCGCCGCGCCGGCAATTTTTCTTCCGCTCCAGAGCAAATCAAATTTTTCGTGGCCCGCAAAACACTGGCCGGGCAAGTTTTTTTTACAGCACGGCGCGAGTTCGGTTTCGATTTTCAATTTTGCGAACGCGGATTGAATCCATTCGTGAACGCGGCGATAACTTTCTTCGGCCTTGAGCAAATGCCATTCGTGGCCCGGCGGAAAGGCGAGGCTGTAGGTCCAATCGGCGTCGTGCGGCACAATGCCGCCGCCGGTGGGCCGGCGGATGAGCGGACGCAGCAACGCCGCCCGCTCGACGTCGGCATGTTTTTGGAAATAGCCGAAGGTGGCCGCCGGCTCGGTCCAGCCGTAAAAGCGCAGCACCGGCCTGCCCAGGCGCGACACCGATTCCAGCAAGGCCTCGTCCAACGCCATGTTGAACGCCGGCGCACAAGGACCGGATTGGAGAATGAAGAAATTCATCCGTCAATGTCGCGAATTTGCACGAATGAAATAATTTTTGAATTCGCGGCAATTCGCACAATTCACAGATAAAAAATGTGTGTTCATCCGCGTTAATCCGCGGCCAACGATTCTTTTACACCAATTCGCGGACACCATTCCAGCACTTCACAATTCGCACAATCCGGTTTGCGCGCGTAACAGCGGCGGCGTCCGTGCCAGACGAGCCAGTGGCTGAACAGCAGCCAATGGCTCCGCGGCAGCAGCTTTATCAAGTCACGCTCGATTTTTTCCGGTGTTTTCTCCTTTGTCAACCCGAGCCGGTGCGACAGCCGCATCGCGTGCGTGTCCACGATGACGCCGACCACCACATTGAAAGCATTTCCCAAAACCACGTTGGCCGTTTTGCGCCCGACGCCGCCGAGCTGGATCAATTCCTCCATCGTGCGGGGCACCTGGCCGCCGTGCTGCTCGACCAGTTTGCGGCAGCAGTTCTGGATGTTTCTCGCCTTGTTCCGGTAAAAGCCGGTGGACTTGATGGCCTGCTCCAGCCCGGCGAGCGGCGCGTTCGCAAAATCCGCCGCCGACCGGTATTTTCCGAACAAATCCTTCGTGACGATGTTGACGCGCTTGTCGGTGCATTGGGCTGAAAGAATCGTGGCGACGAGCAATTGGAGCGGGTTCGAGTAAGTCAACTCGCAGTGCGCTTCAGGATAAGTCTTCTGGAAACCGGCGATGATTTTTTTCAGGCGCGCGGTCTTGGCTTGGGTGGTTTCGCGTGACACAAAGTCCTTTACAAATCACGGTACACGTCACGCCGATGACGAATCACCGCTATATCAACCACCCGTGAAAAATCATTTATTGAATAAACCACGCGATAATCTCCGACGCGAAGCCGCCAGACATTTTTGCTTCCTTGAAGTTTGATTATGCCTGGCAATCGAGGATTTGCAGCCAAGGCTTCAATTTTGCGCAAGATCCGGTCGGCGATATTGGCAGGCAGATTTTCCAACTCCTTGCGCGCTGAACGCGCAAATGTGATGGTGTAATCAGCCATTGCCTTTGCGCTTTAGCTTCAAACGACGTTTGACGGATTCGAGGCTTTCGCGCGGCTCACGGGCGCGCGACCCGGCCAGCAAGGTATCGTAAAAATCCTCCCATGTGCGACCGTGCCGTTGCAGGTCTATGACGGCGGCAGTCTTTCGTCCCCGTTCATCCACCATGAAAGCGATTCCACTCATGAAAATAATCTGGCAGAAAAAGCGCGGAAGTAAATTCAAAACCGACCGCTGCGTCTTGGAAATAAAATCATCTTCGGCAATCTGCCGCGTGCTTGGCTTGCCATCAGGCACGGTGAAAGTCGAAGAGATCGAGGAAAGTGATTTGTTCAAAGAGTTCGTGGTTTGATTGGTCTGATTAGTTAATGGAGGCGCCCATCATAGTGACGCCTCCGATGCTTCTCCAACTTTTTTTCGCCCTTTCAGGGCTTGGAAATTTTTGGGGGGCATGAACCCAGGGCGGCGTTCATTTCACTGCGCTTGCCCTGGGCTATTTTCATTCGGGCTTTCAGCCCTTTGAATCAGCGGACTCCACCAGTTCATCAGACCAACTGCGGCTCTTCAATTTCCTTTGGCGGAGCGGAAAGCGGCGTCCCATCAGGCGCTTCGGGATATTCGAAGATTTTTCCTTCAAAGTTGCGGATGAGCACGCGGTCGGTGTTGTGGCTCAAAATGTATTCCGGATTGATGGGCACCTTGCCGCCGCCGCCGGGCGCGTCAATGACGTATTGCGGCACGGCGTAACCGGTCGTGTGGCCGCGCAACTGCTGCATGATTTCAATGCCTTTGCGGACGCTGGCGCGCAAATGCGCCGAGCCGGAAATCAAATCACACTGGTAAATGTAATACGGCTTCACGCGGCACATGAGCAGTTTCTGGACATGCGCCTTCATCACTTCGGCATCGTCGTTGACGTGTTTGAGGAGGACGGACTGGTTGCCGAGCGGGATGCCGGCGTCGGCAAGGCGGCCGAGCGCGTCGCGCACTTCCGTCGTCAATTCGCGCGGATGGTTCGAGTGAACGCTCATGAACAACGGATGAAACTTTTTCAGCATCGCGCACAGTCCGGGGGTGATGCGTTGCGGCAGGAAGGTCGGGATGCGCGAACCAATGCGCAAAAATTCGACGTGCGGGATGGCCCGCAACCGGCCCAGAAGATTTTCCAGCTTGTCATCGCCCAGCAACAACGGGTCGCCGCCGCTCAGCAGCACGTCGCGGATTTCCGGGTGTTGCGCGATGTATTCGATCTGCCGGTCGAATTCGGGATGGAAATCGTAGCCGCTGGCGTTGCTGACGAGCCGTGAGCGGGTGCAATAACGGCAATACGCGGCGCAGCGGTCGGTGACCAGGAACAGCACTCGGTCGGGATAGCGATGCACGAGGCCGGGCACGGGCGAATGGGAATCTTCGCCGCACGGGTCGCTCATCTCCCACGACGCCGTGTGCGTCTCCTCGATGCGCGGAATCACCTGGAGGCGAATTGGGCACTGTTCATCCGCCGGGTCAATGAGGTTGAAAAAATACGGCGTGATGGCGAGGGCGAGCTTGTGATTGGCCAGTTTCGCGCCGGCGAATTCCTCCGGCGTGAGCGTGGGCATCAGCCGTTGCAATTGTTCCGGCGTGGTGATGCGGTGCTTGAGCTGCCAGCGCCAATCGTTCCAGTCGGCATCGGAAACATCATGCCAGAAGCCGCGACCGGCGGAGTGAAATTCCTTTAAAAATCGGGGTCGGTGGCCTGATGGCGGCTCCTCGCCATTCTCCTGCGAATTGTCATCCTTCATTTTTCAATGGAGACTATAAGTTTGAAATACATCCTGTCAAGTTGACCCTTGCCGGAGGCGGCCGTTCAACTTTAAGGCATCAAAAGTCCGGTTTGATGGACGATTCGATGACTTGCCGTTGCGCGTCGAGCGCGTCCAGTTTTTTCAACGTGGCGCGCGCGCCCGCTTTTTGCGGCTGGGGATGCTTGCTCCAAAGCGGCCGGCGGATTTCCGCATTTTGACCAAGATAGCTGGCAACGGCCAGGCGATATTCATCGGTCAAGGCGGCCAGCGGCGCGGCCATGCGAAGTTGCGCCAATTCGAGGTCCCGCAATTTGGTCTCAAGAATCGCCGTCTGGCGCGGTGGCTCAAAATTGCGGATGATGGCCTGCAAGGAAACTTCCATGCGCGCGGGCATGGCGTTTGACGCGGTCCAAACCTCCACCGGCACGCTCAAGATTTCATCCAGCTTGTCGCGGCTGACGCCGGGCGTCCACCGAGGACCGGGACCATGCGCAACGAAACTCACGACCTGCAGCGCCCACCATTTCTCCACGTCGAGCGGTTGTGGAAAATAATCACGGAACGCGCCCTGAAATGCCGTCTGCCAGTTATAACAACCCGGCAAAGCCGCAAGCATCGCGCGCAAGCGCGCCGGGCCGTTTTTCAGACCGAGCAATTCACTGACGAACAATTGCGCGCTGGCGCGATACACACCGCCGTCCTCGCCGGTCAACTGGGCGTCGGCAGGCCAGCTCAACTGGTCAAATGTCAGCGCGGCATGATCGCGCAGGACGGCGCGCGCGTCGGCGAGCGGGTCCACTCCGCGCTGAGTTGTGACCATGCGGTTTTGCGGCAGGCCGTTCACAAGTCTGCCCGGGGCCGACAGAACAATTTCCGGCGAACCGGCGGCGGACAATTGTTGCGACAAACCATCGGTCAGCCAGCCGGGAATATCCGCGGCGCGCGCGCCGGTGGCGTTGCGGTTGGCCAGTTCCTGCAGCAAGACGCTGGTCATGGCGCGCAAAAAACGGGCCTGCGGCAGAACGTCCGGCAATTGCACCTGATAATTCCAGCCGTTGAGGAAGGGCTGGGAGACAATCGTGACGTCTTCGTCGAGCGATTGCGCCGGATGCAGGACCAGGAAGATTTTCCCCTGCCACAACGCGTTGGGTTCAATGCCGAGTTCACGCCGGAGCGAGTCTTTGATGCGCTCCGCGGTGACCGACAACAGGGCCGGTTGCAGCCGGACAAGATTGGCGCCGGCATCCACGCCGGACAAATCGATGGAGGACGAAAATTGGGCCGGACCGGTCACGACAAACTGGCCGGAAGCGCTGTTCACGGAACTCACATCCGGCGGGAGCGGTTGTCCGCTGGAAATCACCGGCAAAAGCAGCACGCTCCAAATGAGCAGGTGTTGAACCGTCAGACCGTTGAACCGTTGAATCGTCAAATCGCCCAAACGTTGAAACGTTTGATTCATTTCTTTGCCGCGCCGGTTGAGGTTGTGGTCTTTGCGGGCGCGGATTTGGCATCGCTGCCGGAAGTTTTCGGGGTGTTGGAATCCTTTTTGGCCGCCTGCTTGTAGCCTTCGCTGCGGTAATCGGTGATATAAAAGCCGCTGCCTTTGAAAAGCAGGCCGCCGCCGGAGCTGATTTTCCGTTTCACGCGGCCGTGACCCCATTTTTTCCGGGCGCAGGATTTTTCCGGACAGATCCGCAGCGGTTTGGCGGAAATGGATTGAATGGCTTCAAACTCGTGCCCGCATTTCTCGCAAATATATTCGTAGGTCGGCATCGGCAATTTGCGAATAAATCCTCGCTGCGCCAGCCGTTCAATGGGCCGGCGTATTCGTCATCGCATCGGTCAGCGGCGGGATGACATGGACGGAACCGTC
The DNA here is from genome assembly GCA_963764175.1 of uncultured Verrucomicrobiae bacterium. Lineage (GTDB taxonomy): Bacteria > Verrucomicrobiota > Verrucomicrobiia > Limisphaerales > UBA11358 > UBA11358. The sequence goes on from CAVXRE010000007.1 coordinate 120,152, forward strand.
GGAACCGACTTCAACGTTCAAGTCGTAATGCGGCGGCAGTTTTGCCGCGGCGGCGACGGCGGCGGCGGTGTGCGGCTGCACGAGCAGTTGGGCGCCTTTCTGGTCGTTGGCGCCGTTGCGCATCAACTGCAACCGGCGGGCGACGAACAGTTCGTCGCGCAATTTTTTGACCTGGGCGCGGACCTCGTTGATATCATCGAACTTGCGTTCCAGCTCGGCTCGTTGCGCGATTTGCTGCTGCAATTCTTTTTCGAGGAAGACATTGTTGGTTTGGGAATCGGCGAGTTTTTGCTCGGTGTCGGCGATTTGCCCGTTGAGCGCCTCGATGGTGTTGGTCAGCGCGGTGGCGCGATCATCCAGCACCTTGTTTTGCGCTTCCAGGTCGGTGATGCGGCCATTCAGGTTGGCAATTTGGTCCTGGGCGCCCTGGATTGTCGCCCTGGCGGAGGACAGCGCGTCGGAGGCTTCGGTCAGATTGTTGGAAAGGCGTGACGTCTGCTGTTGAACGGTGGCGAGATCGTTGGTCAACCGGAGATTGACCTGCCGCAATTCGTCAAGGTTGTCGCTGGCAGCCACCAGCTGGTTGGAAAAGTCGAGGATGGCGGCCGTCTTCTCATTCAACTGGTCGTGGGTGGTCTTTTTCGCGGCGATCAAAGCGACCGCCAGTCCCGCGCAAACCACCGCGAGCACGACAATGGCCAATTTTGTTTTCATAACGCTTTCGAACATGGCTCGACGCGGTGTTTTTGGCAAGCCCGCGTCATTTTTCAGGCGTCATGGCAGGCGCGTTGGAGGCGGCTGCTTCGACGGCCATTTCCATGGCATTTAACCTTGGATCCAGAATTTCCACACTGGATGCCTGTTTCAATTTCTGCAGATACGCCGGCGCCTGCAAGGTGATTTTCTGCCGCTTCAAGGCATCTTTCAAATCGCCGGCCACGGTCGCGTAATCCAGTTTTTTCGCGGGAACTTTGTCCAGCAGCTTGACAATATAATAACCGAAGGACATTTCGATGACGTCGCTGACCTGGTTGTTTGTCAGGGAATACGCCGCGGCCGCCAGTTCGGGACTCATTTGGTCCCGTGAAATGAGCGGCATCTCGCCGTTGTTGTCCTTCGAGTTGGGATCTTCGGAATATTGCGCCGCGAGATTTGTGAAATTCTCGCCGTTGCGCACGCGCTTGAGCAGGTCATCGATTTTCTTGCGTTTGGCCTGCTGGTCATCCAGCGGCAGGGGTGTCCCGGTGGTGGGATTGAGCGTCAAAAGCAGAATATCACAAAGCCGGACTTTTTCCGGTTGCTCAAAATCCGCCGGATGGTTGGTATAGTATTCCATTGCTTCGACATCCGTCACACTGATGTTCAATTCACGTTCAAGCACGATCGGGATGGTGGCCTGGTCAATGTTCTGTTTCTCCCACTGGCTTCTGGTCTGCCCCCTCAGCACCAGTTGTTTTTCCAGAGTTTGATTCAACTGTTCATCCGTGAGGTGCTGGTTGGTCTTTAACTTCTGCAAAGACACGTTAAATTGCTGCTGGCCTCCGGCCTTGTCGGCCTCGGTGGCCTTGCTGAGTATCAATTGCTGAAAAATCAACGCCTCCAAAGCCTGCCCCTCCACGTTGGGTGGCGCCGCCAATCCGCGGGCTGCAAACATTTCCTTCAAGTTGCTGGCCACGGAATCCAGCTGGCTCTGTTTGATCTCGATGCCCTTGCCTTTGACAATCACCGGGTCGCCGAACAACGCGGTCATCGCGGCTTCGGGATTGGAGTTCGTTCCGGTCACCGCCGGCGCGGCACCCGTGGACGCGGTGTCAGCCGCGGCGGGCGTGGAGGATGCTCCAAAAACAAGCGCGGCCAGCGCAACGGGAAAAATCATTTTCATTTTAGTCTTCATTTTTCAATTTGTTTGACGGCGATTACAATTTTACCACTTTTACATTGCTGATGTCAGGGTCTTTCTGAAGCTCCTCCAGCACGGCCGGAGACGGCACACTGTCGAGGTTTAACACCGTCAACGCCAGCCCGCCCGCAGTGTCGCGTGTCAGGCTCATGTTGGCAATGTTCACTTTGTGTTTGCTCAGCAGCGTTCCGAGATAGCCAACGATGCCCGGCCGGTCCTTGTTGTTCAGCAGCAACAGCGTGCCGCTGATGGGGATTTCAACCGGCGTGCTGTACAACCTCACGATGCGCGGGTTGTTCGGCGACCCAAAGAATGTTCCACCGGCGGAAATCAGCTTCTTCCCGCTGCCGAACACCTGCACATGGACCCATTCGTTGAAGGTCACCGGCTCGTCGGACTTCTTTTCCTCAACGGTGATGCCGAGGCTTTGGGCAACGCTGCGGACGTTCACGTTGTTCACGTCCTTGAGATTGCTGCTGGCCAGAAAACCTTGCAGCACCGCGCGTGTGACCGGATCAATGTTCGGCAATTTCTGCGCGTGGCCTCCGTAGGTGATGTAAATCCGGTCGGCGCCCGCGGGCGAAAGCTGTGCAACCAGTTTGCCGAGCGCCTCGCCCAGCGGCAGATAGGGCTTCACCTGCTCATAGGTCTTGGCGTCGAGATACGGCAGGTTCACCGCATTGCGGACTTCGCCGGTGAGCAGATAGCCGGCGATGACCTCGGCCACTTCGATGCCGCATTTTTCCTGCGCTTCGCCCGTGCTCGCGCCGAGGTGCGGGGTGAGAATCAAATTGGGCTGCTTGCGATACGGATGGTCGGCTGGCAGCGGTTCAGTGGCGAAAACATCCAGCGCCGCGCCGCTCACCTTGCCGGATTCGAGCGCGGCAATGAGATCGGCCTCGACGACGATTTCGCCGCGCGCGCAATTCACGAGGCGCACGCCGGGTTTCATCTTGGCGAACGCGGCGGCGTTCAACATGTGTTTCGTCTCCGGCGTCACCGGCATGTGGACGGTGATGAAATCCGCGACGCGATAAAGATCGTCCGCGCTGTCGGCAAATTCCGCGCCGATGGCCTTGGCGCGATCTTCGGTGAGATAAGGATCGTAGGCGATGACGCGCATGCCGAACGCGACGGCGCGCTTGGCGACTTCCGTGCCGATCCGGCCCATGCCGAGCACGCCGAGGGTTTTGCCGGCCAGTTCCAGGCCTTGAAACAATTTGCGGTCCCACTTGCCTGCAATCATCGAGGTGTAGGCCTGCGGCACCTTGCGCGCGAGCGCCAGCAACAGGGCAAAGCTCAATTCCGCCGTCGTCACGGTGTTGCCGCCGGGAGTGTTCATCACCACGATGCCGTGCTGCGTGGCGGCTTCCACGTCCACGTTGTCCACGCCGACTCCAGCGCGCCCGACGACGCGCAGTTGCTTCGCGGCTTCAATGACCTTGAGTGTGACTTTCGTTTCCGAGCGCACCACCAGCGCCGTGGCGTCCGCGACGATGGGAATGAGCTCCTCCTCCGGCAGCCGTTTCGGCAGCACAACAACCTGAAATTCCGGCCGCCGTTGCAGGAGCGCAATGCCCTTTGGCGAGACTGGATCGCATACAATGATTTTCATATCAAAATGGGGTGTGAGTGTAGGCATTGAATCATGCAAGGTCAAACAATGAAAAACCCCGTTTTGGCCGCGCGTAAAATTCGCTGTCCGCCCGGCAAAAATCGGTTATGCTCGGCTCCGGCAAAATGAGCAAACTGCTGCTGATTGATGACGAGGAAGACGTGCGGTATTCGTTCCAGCGGATTTTTGATTCGCCGGAAATTGAACTGGCCACGGCATCGTCCGGCGAGGAAGGGCTGAAGGTCATTCCCAAATTCAAACCCGACCTCGTGCTGATGGACGTGCGCATGGGCGGCATGAACGGCCTGGAAACCCTCCGCCGCATCCGCGCCGCCGATCCCAAGCTGCTTGTCATTTTAATGACCGCCTACGGCACCACGCAGACCGCCATCGAGGCGATGAAGCTCGGCGCCTACGATTACCTGCTCAAGCCGTTCGACGTGCCGAAGCTCAAGGAAATCGTCGCCAACGCGCTCAAGGCCGCGCGCGACATGAAACAGGTCGTCTCCTACGAGCCGCTGCTCGAATCCGAGGATTACGAACTGGGCATCGTCGGCCGCAGCGAACCGATGCAGCAGGTTTTCAAGCTCATCGGCCAGGTCGCCGCCAGCGACGCGACCGCGCTCATCACCGGCGAGAGCGGCACCGGCAAGGAACTCGTCGCCCGCGCCATTTACCATCACAGCAACCGCAGCCAGCAGCCCTTCCTGGCGGTCAATTGCGCCGCCATTCCCGAACAGCTGCTCGAAAGCGAACTCTTCGGCCATGAACGCGGCGCGTTCACCGGAGCCACCCTGCAGCGCATCGGCAAGTTCGAGCAATGCGACAGGGGCACGATTTTTCTGGACGAAATCGGCGACATGACGCCCGCCACGCAGACGAAAATCCTGCGCGTGCTGCAATCCGGCACGTTCGAACGTGTCGGCGGCAACCAGCCCCTCCAGGTGGACGTGCGCGTCATCGCCGCGACCAACAAAAATCTGGAGCAGGCAGTGGCGACACGGCAATTCCGCGAGGATTTGTTTTACCGGCTGAACGTCGTGCGCATCCATATTGCACCGCTGCGCGAACGGCGCGACGACATTCCGCTGCTGGTGAATTACTTTCTCAAAAAACTCGGGCACGAACAGCAACGCCCGCCCAAGTCCATCGCCGCCAGCGTCATCAAGGCGCTCGAAAAATATCACTGGCCGGGCAATGTGCGCGAACTGGAGAACGCCATCCGCCGCGCGCACGTCATGGCCAAGAGCGGCGCGATTCTGCAAAGCGATCTGCCGCCGGAAATTTCAGGAAAGGGCGGCAGCGGCGCCCCTCCGTCGGCGACGACCATTGGCGAAGCGACCGCCACCGACGCCGCCGCGCTGGCGCGGCAATTGTTCCAGTGGGCGAGGCGCGATCCAAAATTGAAAATCATCCCAGCCGTGGAACGTGAACTCGTTGTGGAGGCGCTCAAGGAAGCTGGCAATAATCAGGTCCACGCCGCCAAAATGCTTGGCATCACGCGCGCCACGCTTCGCAAGCGCATCGAAAAATTCGGCATCCAGCGCGAGTTAAATGTGAAATGAGGCCACCTGCGGTGGTTGCAGGAATCAATTCTGTTTCCGCGCCCTGGCCCCGCGAACTTTCCCGCACGCAACCACCCTCCGCCTGGGTTGAATTGGGAAGATCTTTTTTGGAAACACCCTGGCTGCGCCCGTTCCGCCTGCCACGACGACATTGGCATCAACCGCGCTGTTCCGGCACGGTGACGGAATAAATCTGCCCGTCCTGCATGAGGACGTAGATTTCACCGTCCAAATCCTCGGCAAAGCTGGTGATATTCTTCGGCTGCTGAAGCAGCGTGCCCTCGGCGGTCACCTTGTGCGTGTGGTAATTGTAGCGGAAGCCCCAAATCGTGCCGAGGTTGTAGTCGCCGTAAACATAAACGCCGTCGAGCGCCGGATATTTTTTTCCGCGATACACGTAGCCGCCAATCACGCACAACCCGATGCTGTGGTCTGGAAACATTGCCTGCGACTGCAGGTCCGGCCGGTGCGTGTATTCCATGACCGGGTCAATGAGTTGTGCGCCCGGCGGGCCGGGTTTGAAGTGATGCGCGCCTTCGCGGATGTTCCAGCCGTAATCGCCGCCTTTGACAACCAGGTCCACTTCCTCCCACAAATCCTGGCCGACATCGCCAACCCATAACGCGCCGTTCTTGGAGTCCCAGCTGTAACGCCATGGATTACGGAGGCCGTAGGCATAGATTTCCTTGCGCGTGCCGAGGTCGCCCATGTCCGGCTCGTTCACAAACGGATTGTCGGCCGGGATGCCGTATTGCAATTCCCGCTGGTGCCGGCCCCGGCCGAGCGTGCTGCGCATGTTCACGTCAATGCGCAGCATCTTGGCGAGAAGCGTGGCGGTGTTCTGGCCGCTGCCGAAGGGATCGGCGGCGGCGCCACCGTCGCCAAGGCCGAGATAAAGATAACCGTCGGGACCAAAAGCCAGTTCGCCGCCCTTGTGATTCCCAAATGGCTGCGGCACTTCAAAAAGAATGCGCTCGGAAGCCATGTCCGCCTTGTCGGGGTCGCCGGCGGACACCTTAAATTCGCTGATGACGCTGCGGTATGGAAAGTTCAGCGGCTGCGAATGCTGGTCCGGGCTGTTTTTCTGGTTGTAATAAATGTAAAACAGGCCGTTGGTCTTGAACCCGGGATGAAACGCGATGCTCAACAAGCCGTCTTCATTGTCAAAATAGGGATGGCGGTCTTCGATGTTCAAAAACTCCTTCGCGTCACTGCCGTCCGAGCCTTTTTTGACGACGAGAATTCTTCCAGCCTGGTAAACGACAAAAAGGCGGCCTGAACCGTCCGGCGCCTCGGACATCCAGAGCGGCCGATCAATCTGCAGATTGGGAAACACCGGTTGCAGTTCTATTTGGGGCAGCGATTGGGCCGCGGCTGCCGTCAACGCCAGCAACCCCGTCAGGCTTAGCAAGAACAACACGATCCTTTTCATATCTTGTGAGCGAAAATTGAACGGAGTTAAGACAAAATGCAATGCTCCGCGTTCATTGAAATTTTCCAATGCGCCGTCCCGCGGTTGTGCTAGGATGGTTCCGGCACCGTTGAAAGCGCTCATCGAAACCAGAAAAACACGGCCCGAACGGGTTTTCCTCGTCGGCGTCGAAGTCAAATCCCGCAGCCATTCGGACACGCACGATTCGCTCGCCGAACTCGGCGAACTGGCCGCGACCGCCGGCGGCGCGGTCATCGGCGACGGCCTGCAAAAAGTGGAGGCTCTGAATCCCGCCACGTTCATCGGCAAGGGCAAGGCGGAGGAATTCGCGGATTTCTGCCGGCGACACGACGTGGACACGGTGATTTTTGACGATGACCTGTCGCCGGCGCAGAGCCGCAACCTTGAAAAAATCTTCAACTGCAAGGTGCTCGACCGCACATCGCTGATCCTCGACATCTTCGCCCAACGCGCGCGGACGCGCGAAGGCAAGCTCCAGATCGAGCTGGCGCAACTCCAGCATTTGCTGCCGCGCCTGACGCGGTTCTGGGGACACCTGTCGCGGCAGGCGGGCGGCATCGGCATGCGCGGCGGCGAAGGCGAATCCCAGCTCGAAGCCGACCGCCGCAAAGTGCAGGAACGGATTGACAGGATCATCCGCGACCTCGACACCGTCCGGCGCCAGCGCTCGACACAGCGTGCCGGGCGCCAGCGCAGCCAATGGCCGCTCGCGTCCATCGTCGGTTACACCAACGCCGGCAAATCCACGCTGCTCAACGCGCTCACAGGCGCGGACGTGCTGGCGAAGGACATTTTGTTTGCGACGCTGGACCCGACGACCCGGCGGCTGAAATTGCCGACGAACCAGAATGTTTTGCTGACGGACACGGTCGGTTTCATCCGCAAACTGCCGCACGGGCTGGTCGAGGCGTTCAAGGCCACGCTGGAGGAGGTCGTGCAGGCCGATTTGCTGCTGCACGTGGTGGATGTCAGCCATCCGCAGGTCGAGGAACAGATTCAGGCGGTGAATGCCGTGCTCGCCGAAATCGGCGCCGGCGGAAAGCCGACCATCATGGTCCTCAACAAGCTGGACCGGCTCAACCCCGGCGGAACCGCGTCGAACGGCCCGTTGAACCGGCTGCGTGAAAATCATCCGCACGCCGTCGCGATATCAGCGACGACGGGTGAAGGAGTTCCATCGCTGCTCGCCGAAATCGGCACGCAATTGCGGCCCAAGCGGGAATTTCTGGTGCTGCGCGTGCCGCACGAACAATCCGCCGTCATCGCGCGGCTGCACAAGGTCGGCCAGGTGATCGAGAGCAGCTATCGCGGGCCGAAGGCGCGGTTCAAGGTCCGCATACCGCCGCAACATCACGACGAGTTCGCGCCGTTCATTGTGCGTGACGGGCAGACGGCAACGTAAAATAATTCGACATCCACGGCTTGCCCTGCGGCTGCGGCTGGCAATATATTGCCGGTGCAATCCGGTTTATGTTGCACAGCGGCCGCCAGTCAATCAACGTCAGCAATGTTCTATCCGTCATCATGGGAGGCGGGCAGGGCACGCGCCTGTTCCCGCTCACCAAGGAGCGCGCAAAGCCCGCCGTGCCGCTGGCCGGCAAATACCGGCTGGTGGACATCCCGATTTCCAACTGCATCAACTCCGGGTTCCGGCGCATCTACATTTTGACGCAGTTCAATTCCACCTCGCTGCACAGCCACATTTCGGGAACGTATAAATTCGACCTCTTTTCGAGCGGCTTCGTGGAAATCCTCGCGGCGCAGCAGACGCTCACCGACACGTCATGGTATGAAGGCACCGCCGACGCCGTGCGGAAGAACCTCACGCACTTTCTCAATCACGATTTCGACTACCTGCTCATCCTCAGCGGCGACCAGTTGTACCGGATGGATCTTCGCCGCATCATCGGCCAGCACGCCGGGACCGGCGCGGACATCACCATCGCCACGATTCCCGTCAGCCGGCAGGACGCGCCATCGTTCGGCATCCTGCAAATTGACGAGAGCCGGCGCGTCACGCGGTTCGCCGAAAAGCCGTCCGATCCCGCCGCGCTTGACGCGCTCCGGCTGCAACCGGAATGGCACTCAAAATTCGGCATCAAGGATGGCGGCGAATTGTACCTCGCCTCGATGGGCATCTACGTCTTCAACCGCAGCCTGATCTGCGAACTGCTCGACAATCCGTTGACCGATTTCGGCAAGCACATCATCCCGCATGCCATCAGTTCGCGGCAGGTGTTCTCCTACATTTTTCAAGGTTACTGGGAGGACATCGGCACCATCCGCTCGTTTTTCGAGGCGAACCTCGATCTCATCTCCGAACTGCCGCGGTTCAATTTCTTCGACATGAGCGCGCCCATGTTCAGCCGTCCGCGGCAACTGCCCAGTTCCAAAATCAACGGCGCGCAAATTGACCACGTGCTCATCTCCGACGGCTGCATCATCAATCCTTCGCGCATCACCAGCAGCATCATCGGGCTGCGCACCATCATCGGCGCCGGCACGGAATTGAACCGGGTCGTCATCCTCGGCAGCGACTATTACGAATCGCAGGAATCCGTCGAGACCTACGAGCGCGAGGGCAAGCCGCGCCTCGGCATCGGCTCCAACTGCAAAATCCTGAACGCCATCATTGATAAAAACGCGCGCATCGGAAACAACGTGACCATTTCGCCCGACGGCAAGCCCGACAAGGTTGACCACGAACTTTATTACATCCGCGACGGCATCGTCATCATCCCCAAAAACGCCATCATTCCGCACGGCACGGTGATATGAACAGACGGTCCGACCCGCGTGCCTTTGCTCAAACCGGAAAACGGCCGGTTCAAGGACTGAGTCGCCGCGGACAAACCATCAGCACAGGAATAAGGTTGTTTTTGTGAAACACGATAGGCCGCAAATACAATAGTCTATTATATGTTAGGCTACTACGCGCATCGCTATGACTAAACTAAAACAGATTTTGCGTTGGCTCGCAGTCGTGCCAGGCGCGCTACTCGGCGCAGTCATCGTGATGTTTCCGGTGCATTGGGTTGCGATGTATATCCATCACTTCGGCACTCCCGATCCGATGATTACCGACGATCAGGGCAGAGGTCTGCTTCAGTCCATGCCGCTTGAGTCGCTTGAGCGGTTCGGCGACGCACTCTTCGTGGCTGGCACATTCATCGGAGTCGGCGCATTCATCGCTCCCCGCTTTCATTTCGCCACAGCCATCCTGCTCACACTACTTTTAGTCGGCTTCGTCTCATGGGCGTTTGTCAGCGCCAGTTCGATGGGTATGCACATTGAGGACTCACATTTCCGTCTGGTCATTAACGCGATTTTTTGGTTGGTCAGCGTCGGTTTAGCACTTTCTTATGCACGCGGTCTCGACAAAGGAGCCTAACAATTCGCCGGAGCAAACGCCGATTACGCTTTCAGTTCCGCTTTCGCGGTTGACACGTTTGACGGCGTGGTTCAGCTTTTTTCGTTAGGCCGATTGAGCTTTTAATATGAAACGAGCGCTGATGATACTTGCTTGGACAGTCGGAGCTTATTTCGGGAGTGGGATTGTTTTGGCTGTCATCGTGGGTCTGATTTTTGGTGTTGTGGTTGCTGCTTGCTATGCGCTTCACTACAGCCTTCACGATTTTATCGCGGCTCATCATTCTTGGGGTGCTTTGTCCAAAGACATTTTTGGAGTAGTATGTGGTTTGGTTTCCGTCGTAGCTCTTATTTTGGCATTGCGAGGCCGATTGCCGGGCACGAAGATCGAGCATGGTTCATCGGCCTAATATGAGGGCAGGCTGCAAGGAATGATTCTCTGGCTGGTGTCGGCTGCCATGTGCCATTTACTTTCCTTCGTTTCACTGCTAAAACTTCCGCGTGCTCAACGACACCGCCATCTGGAAAAATTTCAATTCACCGCGGCAATTGTTTTTGATTGCCGGGCCGTGCGTGATTGAGAATGAAAAGCTGTGCCTGCAGGTCGCCGCATCGCTCAAAAAAACCTGCGCACAGCTCGGCATCTTTTATGTCTTCAAGGCCAGCTTCGACAAGGCCAACCGCACGTCCGCCAAATCCTTTCGCGGGCCGGGCCTCGACGAAGGCTTGCGCGTGCTGGCCAAAGTCCGCGAGCAGCTCGGCGTGCCGGTGCTGACCGACATTCACACCGAAACCCAGGCCGCCGTGGCGGGCGAGGTCGTGGACATCCTGCAAATCCCGGCGTTCCTCTGCCGCCAGACGGATTTGATTGAAGCCGCCGTCACAACCGGCCAGATCGTGAATTTGAAAAAAGGCCAGTTCCTTTCGCCGGCCGAAATGGGGCGGGTCGTTGACAAGGCCAGGCGCGCGGGCGCAAAGAAAATCATCGTCACCGAGCGCGGCACGACCTTCGGCTACAACAATCTCGTGGCCGACCTGCGCTCGATTCCATTGATGCGGCGGTTCGGTTTCCCGGTGGTGTTCGACGCGACGCATTCGGTGCAATTGCCGGGCGGCGGTGGCGACAAATCGTCCGGGCAGCGTGAATTTGCGCCCGTGCTCGCCCGCGCCGCGCTCGCCGCCGGAGCAAACGGCCTGTTCATCGAAACCCATCCGAAGCCCGACCGCGCGTTGAGCGACGGGCCGAACATGATTCCGCTGGCGGAGATGCCGGCGTTGTTGAGCGGGTTGTTGAAAGTCTTCAACGCGGTTCGCTAAATGAAAACGAGGACGGAAAATGGAGGATGGAGGATGGCGCATGTCTGCCGCGCGCTGACATGTCTTTCCATCCTCAATCTTCCATCCTCCATTCTCGCTTTGAAAAGCTGAACATGGCTGAAAAGGAAAAACCATCGCTGAACGCAAAACTTCGCCGGACAAGGTTGTTTTTGTGCGACGTGGACGGCGTGATGACCGACGGCGCGGTGTTCATCGGCGGCGCGCGCGAAATCAAGCGGTTTGACATCCGGGATGGCTTCGGCCTCGTGCTGTTGCGGCGCGCCGGTCTCAAAACCGGCTGGATCTCGAGCCGTCCGTCGCCCGTCACGCGGCTGCGCGCGCGCGAACTCAAGATTGATTTTCTGGTCCAGCAGGACGTCGGCAAGAGCAAGGTTGCGGCGGTCGAAAAGCTTTTGGAGCGCACCCGCCGGCGTTGGGACGAAGTTTGCTACGCCGGCGACGACGTCATGGACCTGGGCGTGCTCCGGCGGGCGGGCGTGGCGGTGGCCGTGGGCAACGGAATCCGCGAGGTGAAAGCGGCGGCGCATTACGTGACGCGCGCGCCGGGCGGCCACGGCGCGATCCGCGAGGTGGCGGAAATGATTTTGAAGGCGCAGGGGAAATGGAAGCCAATCGTCGCGCATTACCAAGAGTGACGTGTGACCCGTGACCGGAAAAAAGCAGACGCGCGGCTCATGACGATTTCCGTCACCCGTCACCCGTCACCCGTCGCCTGGTTTTTGGCCGCCGGCATGGTTTTGTTTTTTGCCGTGCCGGACGGGCGCGCGCAGCCGAACGGCGTCCAGCACGCGAGCGATTTCACGTCGGTCGAATATTTTGAACCGCCCCATCAACAGCAGATAAAATCGCGGTTGTCGGGCGCGGAAGCCCAGCCGCAGGCCGGCGGACTGCTTGTCATCAAGCAGCTCAAACTCGAAACGTTCAACGAGAATGCCAAACCGGAAATAATCGTGAACGCGCCGGAGTGCGTTTATGACACGTTCAACCGCGTGGCGAGTTCGCCGGGGCATCTGAAGGCGCAGACCGGCGATGGGAAGTTCCGCGTGGAAGGCGACGGTTTTTTGTGGCGACAGAACGATTCCTTCCTCACCATCTCGAACCACGTGCACACGGTGATTGAAAACACGATGAAATGAAAAACCGTCTCGCAATGAAAATCTGCCTCGCGGGGGCGCTGGCCTTGGCGAACGGCGGTGTGGTGCGCGCCCAAACAAACGCGGCAGTTTTCGCGGCAAAGGCAACAAACGCCGTGGTTAAAGCGGTCTTGCCGGCAGCCACGAACACCGCCCGTGTTGTCCCGCCGCCAAAACCACGCCAGATGACGCTGATTTCTTCGGATAGCTGGGATTTTGACATGACCGGTCACAAGGTGATTTATCACGGACACGTGCACGTGGACGACCCGGCCATGAAGCTCACGTGCGAATGGCTCACGGCCGATCTGCCGGACTCCGGCGAGCGCATGACCAACATTGTCGCCATCACGAATGTGGTCATTGATTTCACAGACGACAAAGGCCAGACCATGCACGCGACCGGCGAAAGGGCGGTTTATGCCTATGGCGTCCATGATGGCGTGACGAATGAAACGGTGACGCTGACGGGCCAGCCCGAACTGGACAGCGCGCAGGGCAAATCCACCGGCGACGTGATTGTCTGGAACCGCACGAGCAATCACCTTAACATTTCGAATCCGAAAATGGTTTTTCGCCAAAACCTGGGCGGGGCAGCGACCGGCACGAATTTGCCGGCGGCAACCAACCCGCCGGCAGCCGCGCCGCGCTGATGTGTTGAAATGGAAACGACCGCGCCACCACTGGACAGCCTGCTGCTCACCACGGAGAATCTGGTGAAGGAGTATCACAACCGCCGCGTGGTGGACGGCGTTTCCGTGAGCGTGGGCGCGGGTGAAATCGTCGGATTGCTCGGCCCGAACGGCGCGGGCAAAACCACCACGTTCAACATCGTCGTCGGCATCGTGAAGCCGGACGCGGGCGCGGTAAAATTCAACGCGCGCGACATCACGCGGCTGCCCATGCACCGGCGCGCGCGGCTGGGCATCGGTTATTTGACGCAGGAGCCGTCGGTCTTCCGCAAACTGACGGTCGAGGAAAACATTCTGGCGATTCTCGAAACGTGCAAGCTGTCGGGCGACGAACGCGCGGTGCGTTTGAAATATCTGCTGGAGGAACTGGACTTGACGCCGGTGGCCCGAAGCAAGGCTTACACGCTGAGCGGCGGCGAGAAACGGCGGCTGGAAATCACCCGCGCACTGGTGACAAGCCCGAAACTGATGCTGCTGGACGAGCCGTTCAGCGGCATTGACCCGATTGCGGTTTACGAGGTGCAAAAGATCATCCGGCGTTTGAAGGAGCGCGGGCTGGGCATTCTGGTGACCGACCATAACGTGCGCGAGACCTTGAAATTGATTGACCGCGGCTACATCATTCACAAGGGACAGGTGCTGGTGGAGGGCTCGTCCGAATTTCTGGCGAACGACCCGAAGGCGCGCGAGATTTACCTGGGGCCGGAGTTTAATTTATAAATTGAGAACACGATCAAGATTATGACCGGGAAATTTTCCAAGGTGTCCGCCTCTTTTTCCCAATCGTAATCTCCATTGACCATGCAACACGAGACCGTAACCGTTGAGCAATTTTACAAGGAACACGGCGAGGCGCTGCAGATGAAGCTCGTTGCCGGCGCGGCTAATTTGAAGCGCGCCATCCGGGAACAGACCGTGAACCGGCCCGGCCTCGCGTTGAGCGGGTTCACGCAATATTTCGCCTACAAACGCGTGCAGGTGATGGGCAACGCGGAGGTGTATTACCTGCGGTCCCTCTCGAAAAAGCAACGGGAGGCGCGTTACGCCTATTTGTTCGCCTGCAAAATCCCCTGCATGGTCTTCAGCCGCAATTTCCGTCCCGATGCGGAATTTCTGAAGGCGGCGGAGGATGCGAAGGTGCCAATTTTCCAAAGCCCTCTGGTGACGATGAAATTCATCAACATCGCGACCTTGAAACTCGAGGCCATGTTCGCGGCGCGCGGCACCGAATTGGGCAGCATGGTGGACATCCTCGGCGTGGGCGTCATCATCCGCGGCGAGAGCGGCATCGGCAAAAGCGAGGCCGTCCTCGCGCTCATCGAACGCGGTTACAGCCTTGTCGCCGACGATGTCATCAAGGTCATGCTCGTGGACGGCCACGAGGTGCTTTGCACCAGCGCCGAACTCACCCGCAATCACATGGAAGTGCGCGGCATCGGCATCATCAACGTCGCCGCCATGTTCGGCGTCAGAAGCATTCGCACGGAAAAGACCCTCAACCTGGTCGTCACCCTCAAGCCGTGGGAAGAAGTCCAGGAAGTGGACCGCGTCGGCATGGAACAGGAATTTGTGAAGATTCTGGGCGTGGACATACCGCACGTCGTCATTCCTGTCCGGCCGGGACGCGACCTTGCGCGGCTCGTTGAAGTCGCCGCATTCCAGATCAAGCTGAAAATGTCCGGCCAGAATGCCGCGCTGGAATTAAACCAGCGCCTCATCGCGCAAATGTCGTCCGGCACGCAGCCGGAAGAGTAATGGCAAATTTAAGTGGCAGAATCCCGTGGCGGCAATTAAACTCACCCCAAGCAACCGATGAGCGCAAAAAAACCGCCGGATGACGGAGCGATCACCAAAGAGCTGACAATCGTGAACAAGCTGGGCATTCACGCCCGCCCGGCCGCGTTGTTCGTCAAGACCGCCAACCGGTTTGCCTGCGACATCTTCGTTGAAAAGGACGGCGAGAAAATCAACGGCAAGAGCATCATGGGCTTGATGATGCTTGCCGCCGGCCCCGGGAGCAAATTGATCATCCACGCCCGCGGCCCGGACGCGCCGCAAGCACTCGCCGAACTCGAAGCGCTCGTCAAACGCAAGTTTGACGAGGAATGAGGCGTTGACCGCCAAAGCATGACCTTTAAAATCACCCGGAAGTGGTAAAGCGACTATGCCAAACATGGGTGATTACATCGTCTCGGTTAAATTGCTTCTGGAGGAATCCGCCAAGTATGTTTCTCTGCTGATCCTTTCCGTTTTGGCCGTTCGTCTTTGGCGAAGGGTTCCAAAAATATCCGGCCCGAACCGGGGAAAGAATTTTCTGGCGGCCTGTTTCTTCAGCATGGTTGCGTGCGGCGCAGGCTATCTTTCAATATACCACAGTCTGGGCCTGCTCTATTCATACTATGGAGCACGGGCTTTCGACTCCGGCAATTTCGTGTCGGCGTTTTCCCTTTTCCAAACGTCTTCAGGCTGCTGGAAGAGCGCCGACGCTTTGGGGAAACAGGGCGTGTGCCTGCTGTTGTCGGGCCGGCCGGAAGATGGAATGAAATTGCTCGATGAGGCAAAGGCGATGCGGGGGAGCCAGAGTTCATTTGAGCAGTTTTACGAAGGCGCGCATTATTTTTTCCATGACCAGCCCGACAAGGCCGCTCCGTTGTTGGAGACGGCGGCCGTGTATCTGCCTTATCGTTACGACTCGACCAAACTGCTCGCCATTATTCAACTGGACAGAAACCAGCCGGCGGAGGCGGCGCGGCTGATGAATCCTTACCTGCAGATCAAACTGGAAGAATGTGATCAGGCTTACATCGTGGCTTCGCTGGATCTGCTGGACGGGAGAAAGGCGGAGGCCAAGGCGATCCTCAACCAATTCCCGCCCGCAAATCTTTCGGCGTTTTGGAGGCCCCGCTTTGAAAAACTGCGGGCTGAAATTCAAAATTGAATCGTATGATCCGGAAATGCCTTTCTTTCATCCTGCATTCGCGCCTGGAAAACGTCATGGCGGTGGCTGTTTCCGGTTCGCTTCTGATTCTTTTTCTCACCACACGGCTGTTTTACAGTTTCGGCTTCGGGCCGCTTGATTTCGTTTTCATCATGCTGCCCATCGGCGTTCTGGGCGTTAAAAGCTTTCTGGGACTTCTGCTGGCGCCGGAAAACGAGGCGGAGGAAAATCCCGACCCGCTGAAGTTTCTTGCCGGCTGTTTTCAGCCGTTGCTGAAAATTGTCCGCGACTGGTTTCCGTTTTTGCTCCTGAGCGCGTGTTATTATTCCATGGGCTGCAATCTGGTTCTGCGAATCAATCCGCACACGGCCGATGCCACGCTGGCCAAGGTGGACGCCTTTATTCTCGGCAATCAAGCCTCCTTCATGCTGGAGCCGTGGATTCATCCATGGCTCACCGACTTTCTAAACGTTGTTTATTTCTCCCATCTGATTTTCTTCCCAGGAGTCGCCCTGTATTTCTATCTCGTCAAAGATGAAAATGCGTTCCGGCGCCTGATGATGGGTTATCTCACCATCATGCTGCTGGGAATCACCACTTACATGCTCATACCCGCCACGGGGCCGGAGAAATTCTTCGCCGACCGGTACACCCGCGATTTGCAGGGGCAGACCATCAGCCGGGGCGTCGCTTACATCATCAGCGTCGGGCGCGTCAGCTACGATTGTTTTCCGTCCCTCCACGTCGGGATTCCGTTGCTGTTGTCGCTTTATCTGCGCGTTTATCGGAGAAAATTGTTCGTTCCAAGCCTGATTTACGTCGCGCTCATGTGCTGCGCGACCATTTATCTGCGCTACCATTATCTCATAGATGTTGTCGGCGCTTTCATTTACGCGCCGGCGGCGTATTTTCTGAATGATTTCCTGCTAGCTCATTGGCCGGGCGAACGAATTTCGGGCCTTTCAGCCGAAATCAAAAAAGGGAAAGCCTCCCTTCAAAACCGGCAGATTTGAAACTTGTTGCCAGCAGGGGTTGCATGAGCGATGGATTTTCAGCTGCCCATTTGGCATTTCCGCGCACCACGACTTCAATCCTAATGTTGAACTTGAAACTTGAAACCTGAAACTTGAAACCTGAAACTGTCTTTCGTGGCTGACACCGAATTCGACATCCAGTACATCGCCCATCTCGCGCGGCTGCATCTGACGCCCGATGAAGGCGAGAAACTTGCCGCGCAACTCGGCAGCATTCTCGGCTACATTGAAAAATTGAAGGAGCTCGATGTCACCGGCGTCGATCCCACCGCCCATGCCGTGCCAATGGTCAACGTCACGCGCCCCGACGAAATCCGCCCGTCGCTCCCGCACGACGATGCCTTGCGCAACGCGCCCGCCAGCGCCAACGGCCTGTTCATCGTGCCAAAAATTGTGGAGTAAAACATGCCGGACATTGGCAATTACACGGAGAGAACGGAGTTGATTCTGGGCGAGGCGGGCAAGTATTTCGCCTTGCTGGTGTTCTCGATTCTGGCGATCCGCCTGTGGCGCCGGTGGGTGAACATTCCCGCGGCGGACAAGTTGAAGAATCTGCCCCTGGCCGGCACGGTTTCCTTGGCGGCGATTGCCATCGGATATTTTTCAATGTGCCAGAGCCTCGGCAAATTGAATTTGCACTATGGCATGAAGGCCTTCGGCGAAGACCGGCTGCTGCCGGCGCTTTCGCTCTTTGAAACGTCATCGAAATACTGGAAAAGCGCCGATGCGACCGGCGCGGAAGGTGTTTGCCTGTTGCTGCTGGGAAAACCGGATGCGGGAATTCAACGGATCGAAAATGCGAAGTCGATGCGCGACGGCAGCAGCACTCCGTTCGAGAATTTCTATGAAGGACTGTATTTTTTCAAACAGGGGGAGCGGACCAACGCGGTTCCATTGCTGCAGGCGGCGTGGATGGATGAAACGTATCGCTGGAGCGTGACCAAGCTTTTCTCGATCATGCTTTTGGACGAGAACAGGGCGGCCGACGCGGCGGAATGGATGAAACCTTTCATGCAGGCTGACATCACCGAAACCGATCAGGCCTATATCCTGGCCTCGCTGAAACTGGCCGATGGCAACAAATCCGAGGCCCGGGCGATTCTCGGCAAATTCCCGTCCGAAGAGGAGGATCAATCCATTGTCGGGAAGGCCCGATTTGAAAAACTGCGGGCGCAACTGGGTGGTTGAATTTTATGCTCCGAAAAATCACCTCGTTTGTCCTGCACTGCCGCCTGGAAGATGTTGCGGCCGCGGCGTTCTCGGCCGCGCTGCTGATTTTTTTCCTGACGACGCGGATTTTTGTCTCCTTCAAGCTGAACGGACACGACTTCATCTTCATCCTGCTTCCCGCCGGCATTCTTGGGGTGAAAAGCCTGCTGGAAATGCTGTCGGCCTCGGACTCCAAGGCCGGGGAAAATCTGGACACCCGGAAGTTTCTCGCCTCTTTTTTCAAGCCGCTGGCCAAAATCTTCCGCGACTGGTTTCCATTTTTACTTCTCAGCGCGTGCTATTACGCGCTTTACACAAACCTGACACTGCGGGTCAACCCGCACACGGCGGACGCGGCTCTGTCCAAAATCGACGCCGCGCTGCTGGGCAACCAGGCTTCCTTTCTCCTCGAACCGTGGATCAATCCCTGGGTCACTGATTTTTTCAACCTCATTTATTTTTCATATGTTTTTTCCCTGCCGACCGTCGCCTTGTATTTTTATCTTCGCAGGGATCAATCGGCATTCCGGCGCGTGATGATGGGTTACCTCACCCTCATGTTGATGGGGATTGTCAGTTACATCCTCGTTCCCGCCGTCGGCCCGGAATCGTATTTTGCCGACCGATTTGCCACCGACCTGCAGGGACACGCCCTCAGCCGTGGAGTGGATTACATCATTTGGGCCGGCCGGGTCGGCTATGACTGTTTCCCCTCGCTCCACGTCGGCATCCCTCTGCTCCTTTGTTTTTACCTGCGCGATTATTGCAAAAAGGCGTTCATCCCCGCGCTGGCTTATGTGGCGGTCATGTGCTGCGCCACGATTTACCTGCGCTATCATTATCTGGCAGACGTCATGGCATCGTTTCTCTATGCTCCCACAGCCTTTTGGTTGAACGATTTCCTGCTGGCGCGCTGGCCGGGAGAACGGATTCTGGCGGCCTCGGCAAGGCAAAGTCCCAAAACATCCGACAAATGTTAAACCAACTCACCATTTCCAAACTTGCCGCCCGGCTTGCCAAACGCGAAGTCTCCGCGCGCGAGTCCATGCAGTCGTGCCTCGACCAGATCGCCCGTGTGGACGGAAAAATCCACGCCTTCATCAGCCACAATCCCGATGATGCGCTCGCACAGGCCGAAGCTGCCGACAAATTGCTTGCCCAAGGCGGTAGCGACGCAAGCCGCCCGCTGCTCGGCGTGCCGGTCGCCATCAAGGACGTCATCGCCGTGAAGAACCAGCCGCTCAATTGCGGCTCCAAAATCCTCGGCAAATTCATTTCGCCGTACGACGCAACGGTCATTGAAAAATTGAAGGCCGCGGGCGCAATCGTTTTTGGCCGGTTGAACATGGACGAGTTTGCGATGGGCAGCTCAACGGAAAATTCCGCGTTCGGCATCACGCGCAATCCGTGGGACACGACGCGGATTCCGGGCGGTTCATCCGGCGGCTCGGCGGCGGCGGTCGCGGCGGACGAGACAATTGCCGCACTCGGCTCGGACACCGGCGGTTCGATCCGCCAGCCGGCGGCGCTGTGCGGTTGCGTCGGCTTGAAACCGACCTACGGCCGCGTCTCGCGTTACGGCCTCGTCGCGTTCGCGTCGTCGCTCGACCAAGTCGGCACCTTCACCAAAAACATCCGCGACGCGGCGACGATGCTGGGCGTGATTGGCGGGCATGACTCGCGCGATTCGACAAGCGTGCCGCAGCCCGTTCCGAATTACGCCGCCGCGCTGACCGGCGACATCAAGGGACTCAAGCTCGGCCTGCCGGAGGAATACATGGTCGGCGGTCTCGATGCGGAGGTAAAAGCGGCGCTGGACGCGGCGGTGAAACAATTTGAAAAGCTGGGCGCGGAGATCGTGGAAATTTCCCTGCCGCACACGGATTATGCCGTGGCCACTTATTATATCATCGCCACCGCGGAAGCATCGGCGAATCTGGCGCGGTTCGACGGCATCCGTTACGGCGCGCGGGTGGATGGCGCCGACCCGGCCGAGCTTTACGGCCGGACGCGCGGCGCGGGTTTCGGCGCGGAGGTGAAACGGCGCATCATCCTCGGCACCTATGTTTTGAGCAGCGGTTACTACGACGCCTATTATTTGCGCGCGCAAAAAGTCCGCACACTCATTCGCAACGATTTTTTGAGGGCCTTTGAGAAAGTGGACGCCATCGTCACGCCGACTTCGCCGACGGCGGCGTTCAAGATTGGCGAGAAATCGGACGACCCGTTGCAAATGTATCTGAGCGACATTTTTACGATTTCTTGCAACCTGGCCGGCATCTGCGGCATCAGCGTTCCGTGCGGGTTCACCAAAACCCCGAAGCTGCCCATCGGCCTGCAGTTGCTCGGCAAGCCGTTCGGCGAGGAAATCATCCTGCGCCTCGCCGACGCCTACGAGCAAAGCACGCCCTGGCACCGGGAGAAACCGCCGCTCTGATCCGCACAAATCGGACTTGCTTTTTAAGTAACTCGATGGTTACTTGTCTGACAAATGGCAAAATCCACACGGCTGAACGAAGGCAGGGCGGGGCGAAACCCCGAACGCACGCGCGAACGCATCCTGTCCGCCGCGCTCAAGGAGTTCGCCGCCAACGGTTTTGCCGGCGCGCGCGTGGACATGATTGCGCGGCGCGCGGCCATCAACAAGCGGATGCTCTACCATTATTTCGGCGACAAGGAACATTTGTTCCGCGAAGTATTGCGCCTGAAAATGGCCGAGCGGCAGACGTGGGCCGAAACGCTGTCGGGCGATCCCGCGGAGAGCCTGACCTTCTGGTTTGAAGCCGCGTGCAAGGACACAGACTGGGTCCGCATGCTGGAGTGGGAGGCGCTGCAGGATGTGGAAAAAAGGTTGATTGATGAAAACAAGCGGCGCGCGGCGACGGCACGCGGCCTGGAACGCATCCGGCAGCGGCAAAAGCGCGGCCAAATCTCCACCCGGCTCGACCCACGCCACGTGATGCTGGCCATGCGATCGCTGACCATGTTTCCGGCGGCTTTTCCGCAGTTGACCCGGCTCATCATGGGCCGGCCGGTTTCTGATCCCCGATTCCAGAAGGAACGCGCCGCCTTTTTGCGGAAATTCGCGGCGGCCTTTCAGCCAATGCGGAAACAGCTCGTCAAAATCCATTTTGTGAAATAAACGGCCATGAAAAAATTCCTCGTTCTTTCCACGTTTGCGCTCGCCGCAGCAGTGCTGGCCAATGGCTGTTCGCGCGGCAAAACCAACGCGGGCGGCGTGGGCGTGCCGGTGCTCGTGGCGCAGGCGGTCGAAACGAACATTCCGGTGCAAATTGATCCACCGCCGGTCGGCCACGTGATGCCGGTCTCAACGGCGACCGTCCATTCGCAAATTCAGGGAATGATCAGCAAGATTCATTTTCAGGAAGGCTCGGAGGTGAAATCAAACGCGCTGCTCTTCACGATTGACCCGCGCCCGACGGAGGCCGTGCTGGCACGCGACCAGGCGCAATTGACAAACGCGGAAATCCAGTTCGACCGCGAACAGAAATTATTCGACCAGAAGCTGGTTTCGCAGGATGATTTCGACACCAGCAGATCTGCCAGGGACACGCTCGCGGCGACGGTCCAGTCGGATGAATTGAATTTGAGCTTCTGCGAGATCCGCGCGCCGTTTGACGGCGTCACGGGCAGTTTGCAGGTTCACGAAGGCGATGTCGTCAAGGCGCCGGACGACGTGCTGCTGACCATCAACCAGGTCCACCCGATCTACGTCGAGTTCGCCGTGCCGGAGCAATACCTGCCGGAAATCAGGCGGGAAATGCGCGACAAAACTTTGCAGGTGACGGTGACGTTTGAAAACCTGGGCGCGCCGCCGCCGCAGGGTGAATTGACTTTCGTGGACAACAGCGTTGATGAAACGACCGGCACCATTCAATTGCGGGCGACGTTCCCGAATGAAGACCGCGTGTTGTGGCCGGGGCAATTTGTGAACGTGGAGTTGACGTTGTCGGAATTGACGAACGCCGTTGTCGTGCCATCGCAGGCCGTTCAGGTGGGACAAAACAACCCGTTCATTTACGTCGTGAAGGCGGATCAAACGGTTGAAACGCGGACGGTGAAAACCGGGATCACATTCGACGGCGATACGGTTGTTGAAAATGGGCTGGCGGCCGGTGAAACGGTCGTGACAGACGGGCAATTGCGGCTCGCGCCCGGCATGAAAGTCGCAGTCAGAAGTCCCGACACCGCGCCGGGCGCAAGCGCGCCATGAGCGTTCCCGAGCTTTTCATCCGCCGGCCCGTGATGACCACGCTGGTCATGGCAGGCATTTTGCTTTTTGGCCTCGTCGGTTTCCGCCAGTTGCCGGTGAGCGATTTGCCGAGCGTGGATTATCCCACAATCCAGGTGTCGGCGAATTTGCCCGGCGCCAGTCCGGAAACCATGGCTTCCGCCGTGGCCACGCCGCTGGAAAAACAATTCTCCACCATAGCGGGCGTGGACAACATGTCGTCGGTCAGTTCGCTGGGCAGCGCGCAAATCACGATTCAATTCTCGCTCGACCGCAACATTGATGCGGCGGCGCAGGACGTGCAGGCGGCCATCACGAAGGCATCGCGGCAGTTGCCGCCGAACATGCCTTCGCCGCCGACTTACCAGAAAGTCAATCCGGCGGACACGCCGGTCATTTTTCTCGCCATGTCGTCGCCTGCGCTGCCGATGTCGGACGTGGACAATTACGCCGAGAATCTGCTGGCAGAGCAAATCTCGCAGATCAACGGTGTCGCACAGGTCGGCGTGTTCGGCGCGCAGCCTTACGCCGTCCGCATCCAGGTTGACCCGAACAAGCTGGCGGCCTTCGGCCTTGGCATCGATCAGGTCGAACAGGCGGTCGAAGCCGGCAACGTGAATCAGCCGCTCGGCACGCTTTATGGAAAGCATCAGGCCTTCACCGTCGAGGCCAACGGCCAGCTTATGAACGCGGCGGCTTTCCGCCCGATGATTGTCGCGTATCGCAACGGCAATCCCGTCCGGCTGCAGGAACTGGGCAACGTGCTCGACAGCGTGCAAAACGACAAAATGATGGCGTGGTATGACAACACGCGCGCCGTCGTGCTGGCCGTCCAGCGCCAGCCGGGCGCGAACACGGTTGAAGTGGTGGACAGCATCAGAAAATTGCTGCCCCAGTTCCGCGCCGCAATCCCGGCTTCGGTGAATCTGGAAGTGCTCATTGACCGTTCGCTGACCATCCGCAAGTCGGTGTCGGACGTGGAACGCACCTTGTTCGCCGCCGTGTGCCTCGTCATCATGGTCATTTTTATTTTTCTGCGGAATCTCTCGGCGACCATCATTCCCAGCCTGGCGCTGCCGATGTCCATCATCGGGACGTTCGCGGCCATGGCGCTGCTGAACTACAGCCTCGACAATCTTTCGCTGATGGCGCTCACGTTGTGCGTCGGATTCGTGGTGGACGACGCCATCGTCATGCTCGAAAATATCGTGCGCCACATGGAAATGGGTGAGCCGCCGATGGAAGCCGCGCTGAACGGCTCCAGGGAAATCGGCTTCACGATTGTTTCGATGACGCTGTCGCTCTCGGCGGTATTTATTCCGGTGTTATTCATGAGCGGCTTGCTCGGACGGCTGTTGCATGAATTCGCCGTGACGATTGTCGTCGCGGTGTTGGTGTCCGGTTTTGTTTCGCTGACGCTGACGCCGATGATGTGCAGCCGCTTTGTTCATTCCGAACGTGAGAAAAAACACGGAAGGATTTACAATGCCTTCGAGCGCTTCTTCGACCGGCTGCGCGGCGGTTATGACCGCACGCTGCAGATTGCAATGCGCCACCGCCGGGCCACGCTGTTCGTGTCGCTGGCGATTTTCGTCGCCACGGTGGTTTTGTTCGTCGTGATTCCGAAGGGCTTTTTCCCCGACGAAGACACCGACCGTCTCGCCGCCACGACCGAGGCGTCGCAGGACATTTCATTTGACGCGATGCGCGAACACCAGCTTGCGGCGATGAAAATTGTCGCCGCCGATCCGAATGTGGACGGGTTCATCTCGTTCATTGGCGGCGGGATTTTAAACAATGGCCGCATCTTCATGCGCCTGAAAGACCAGTCGCAAAGGAAGTTGAATGTGACCCAGGTCATCCAGGAAATGCGCCCGAAATTCGCGAAGTTGATTGGCTTGAATGTTTATCTGCAAAATCCGCCGCTCATCCGCGTCGGCGGCATGGCAACCAAGGCGCTTTATCAATACAGCCTGCAGGACACCGACGTGAATGAACTTTTTCACTGGGCGCCAATCCTGACGGACAAGATTGCCCACCAACCCGGATTTCAAGATGTGACGACCGACCTTCAAATCGCCGCGCCGCAGGTCAACGTGGAAATTGATCGCGACAAGGCCGCCGCGCTGGGCGTCACGGCGGAGCAGATTGAAAATGGACTCTACGATGCCTACGGTGAGCGGCAATCCTCCACGATTTACGCCGACGTGGCCGAATACTGGGTCGTCTTCGAGGTGCTGCCGCAATTCCAGCGCGACCCCGCCGCGCTCGCCCAACTTTACATCGCCAGTTCGGTGACCGGCACCAACGGCATGCCCAAGCTGATTCCGTTGAGTGCCGTCGCAAAACTGACGCGCACCGTCGGGCCGACGAGCATCTCGCACGTCGGCCAGTTGCCGTCGGTGACCATATCCTTCAACCTCGCGCCCGGCATGTCGCTCGGCACGGCGGTCGAACAGGTTCAAAAAATTGAAACTGAAATGCACCTGCCCATGACCATCACCGGCAGCTTTCAGGGCGCGGCGGCGGTCTTTCAATCGTCGCAGGCGGGACTCCTCGCCTTGCTCATCGTTTCCATCATCGTCATTTACATCATCCTCGGCATTCTTTACGAAAGCTTCATCCACCCGCTCACCATTTTATCCGGCCTGCCCTCGGCGGGATTCGGCGCGCTGTTGACGCTGATGCTCTTCCGGCTCGACCTGAACATTTACGGTTTTGTCGGCCTCATCATGCTCGTCGGCATCGTGAAGAAAAATGCCATCATGATGATTGACTTCGCCATCAACGCGCAGCGCGAGCACGGTAAAAGCCCCGCCGAGGCGATCCACGAAGGCTGTCTACTGCGGTTCCGGCCCATCATGATGACCACGATGGCCGCGCTGTTCGCCACATTGCCCATCGCGCTTGGCTTGGGCGCGGGCGGCGAGGCCCGGCGCTCGCTCGGCCTCACCGTCGTCGGCGGACTGGTCGTGTCACAATGCCTGACGCTCTACATCACGCCGGTGATTTATCTCTACCTCGAATCGTTCCATCAGTGGTTCACCCGCAAACGCGCCAATCGCACAACGGTTCAAACGGGACCCAGCCCGACGGTGGCTTAAAAATTCGTGTTCAACCGCGTTCTTTCGTGGTTAAATTTTCCAAGCAATGGATTACGAAGCGGTCATCGGGCTTGAAACGCACGTCCAGCTCAAGACGAAATCGAAGATGTGGTGCGGCTGCGCCAATGCCTTCGGCGCGCCACCGAACACCAACGTCTGCCCCGTCTGTCTTGGCCTGCCCGGCGTGCTGCCCGTCGCCAACGAGGAGGCGTTGCGCCTCACTGTGCTTACCGGCCTGCTGCTGAATTGCCAGATTCCCCCGCGCGCGAAATTCGACCGGAAGAATTATTTTTACCCGGACATGCCGAAGAATTATCAGGTCACGCAATACGACCAGCCCTCCACAGCGAATGGTTTCGTCGAGTTTGAATTCGACGGCGGCATTTCGCGCGTGCGTATCACCCGCGCGCACCTGGAGGAAGATGTCGGCAAGCTCACGCACTTCGGCCGCAACAGCGGCGTGGATTTCAACCGCGCCGGCGTGCCGCTCATGGAAATCGTTTCCGAACCGGACCTCACCAGCACCGACCAAGCCTACGAATATCTCAACGCGCTCAAGGACATTTTGATTTACGGCGGCGTGAGCGATTGCGACATGGAAAAGGGCATGGTGCGGTGCGACGTGAACGTGTCCGTCCGGCCCACGGGAACGAAGGAACTCGGCGCGAAGATTGAAATCAAGAACATGAACAGCTTTTCCGGCGTGCGCCGCGCGCTGGAATACGAAATCCCGCGCCAGATTGAAGTTTTGAAAAAAGGCGGCAAGCTCATCCAATCCACGCGGCGTTGGGATGACACGGCGGGCATCACTGAGGAGATGCGGACAAAGGAACACGCACACGACTACCGTTATTTCCCCGAACCGGACCTGATGCCGTTTGAGCCGACGCAAAAATGGCTCGCGGAAGTGAAATCACGCGTCGTCGAACTGCCACTGGCGCGGAAGTTGCGCTTCATGCGGGATTATCAGTTACCTGCGCCGGACGCGGAAACATTCAAGAATAATGTTTTGCTAGGAGATTTTTTTGAGAAATCAGTCAAAAACATTCCAAAGGACATTCAAGTCGATCAAAGGACAAAGTTAATTAAATTAACCGCAAATTTGATTATCAATAATTCACAATCGAAAGGTAATGATCAAAATGGAAAAAATGCTGACTGGAAATTTTCTGTCAGCGGATTGCCCGACAAAGCAACGCCTTATCCGATAGATGACAAACACATTGTAAGTCTAGCCGTCTTAATCCAGAACAATACGATCAACAGTTCAATTGCGCAGCAGGTGATAATTCCCGAAATGCGAAAGACTGGGAAACCACCGACGGCAATCGTTCAGGAAAAAGGTCTCGCGCAGGTGAGCGACATGGCTGCGATTGAAAAATTCTGCGACGAGGTGATTGCCGCGAATCCCGGTCCGGTTGCGGATTTCAAGGCCGGCAAGGCCGCCGCGCTGAATTTTCTCAAAGGCCAGGTGATGAAATTGAGCAAAGGCAAGGCGAACCCGGCGCTCGCCGGCGAGATTCTTGAGCGGAAGCTGAAGAATTAACAATCAGAAGGAAACGCGAAAAGGCTCAATTACCTCACGGCCTTTCCTTGCCCGGGTCGTGCCGGCAGCAGGCGGTCATCGGCCGTGCAGCAAAAGCCAGATAATCCGGAAGAGAAGAAAGCTGAAGACGCCAATCGCAACGCAAATCCCGCCGATCTCAATCAATAATGTCAGCAGGCTGCGGGGGGCTTTCCTGCGCGGGTCGTGCCCGCAGAATTGGAACGTGAGCAGGGCGGCCATCAATTCGTCGGCGGACTTATATCGTTGCCACGGGCTTGCCCGGCAGGCTTTGACGACGATTTTGTTGAATTGGATCAAATCCCGGCCTTCCCGGTTGTCCTCCAGGCGTGCCGGCAGTTCCGGATAATCGTTACGGTCCCTGCCGGTGCTGATTTCGTAAAGGACTTTTCCCAGTGAATAAATGTCCGCCTGAATCGTGCCGGGGCCTTCCGGCGCGATAAAGCCTTCCGTCCCGACATACGAACTGGGTTCGAACAATCCGGCGACCAGCCCGGTGTCCGCCAGCTTGGGGAAACCGTTCACGAAAATGATGTTGGAAGGCTTGATGTCGCGGTGAATCAAACCATGCCGGTGCAGGAAACCCAGGGCCGACGCGATGGTCGCCCCCAGCCGGATGCATTCGCCAATGGGCAGGTGCCTGCGCCCGATCAAATCATGCGCGAGAGTCCGGGGCCGGTAATTTTCGGGATTGATGTTTTGGCCGGTGGCAACGTCATCGGCCAGCTCCATCACACAATAAAAATATCCAGCCGCCTCGCCACCGCCAACGTGGAGGATGTCCACCAATCCGTCGTGCTGGCGCGAGATCGGCTCGAATTTCATGACGCCCTCAAGTTCCCCGCCAAAGGGATGTTTATGCCCGGAGCTTTTTTCATACACGATTTTGACGGCGCGGTAAGTTCCCAGAACGTTCCTGGCCAGCCACACCTCGCCGCTGCCGCCGCCGCCAATGAGCCGGATGAGTTGATGATCCGGAACGACAGGCGGGACTGACGGCGTGGTGGCCGCGGCCGATGCTTCACGGGCCGGATTGGCGGGTTCGGTCATGACGTTGGTTCTGGTTTCACGCGATTGTTCATTCCACTTTCCACCGGTTCGCCGGTTCGGAATTTCCGCAGGGGCGGAGCCGGGATGCGCTTCCGTTCCTTCAGAACCGGCTCCATTTTTCCTCCAGTCGGCGAATTTCCTTTTTGAGCAACGCCGAAACGCGATATTTGACCAAGTAAACCAGTCCGACGTTGACGCCCAACGCCCGGGCCACGTTCATTACGGGCCACTGTTTGATCACGTATAAATTGAAGATTTGATAGTGTTCCTCCTTGATGCGGGGCTTGATTGCTTCCATCGCTGCCTGCAGCAGATTTGCCTGCCACTCCGCTTCCCAGACTGATTCCGCACCGTCGATGGCCGGGTCGGGAATTTCCGCCACGTCCCGCCGCGGCTGGTCCGCGCCGGTTTTGGAAGCGTCCCCCCAACTGGCACGGGTGCGTTTTCGCAACTGGTCGGCAATCCGCCAGCGGATGATGTTTCGCAACCAGCCCTTGAACGAACCCAGCGTGCGGTCGCGCTTGAATTTGTGTATGTCATGCGCGACGGAGATGATGGTTTCCTGAACGACTTCCTCCGCCTCGGCTTCCGTCAGCCCGGACTTGATGGCAACCGAATAGATCAACCTCCAGTAGATATCGAAGAAATCCTTCCAACTGTCATTGTCGCCCCGGTCTTCCAGCCGGCTCAGGAGACTGTAACGCGTGGGAATCGGATCTTCCACCAGCAACGTCATGATATTACTCATACGATGATTACCCGTGAAAAGCGACGCGTTTCTTTCAAATATTTCCGGAGATTTTTCCGGCGAGATTCTGGAGCGGAAGCTGAACACTTGACAGCCAGGCAACAAGACACGCGGATGCTCAAACAACAATTCCAGCATCGCCGCGTCATGAACCGCTGTGCTTGCCGCTAGATCCAGTTTTTCCGCACCATCCACATTTTGATGAGTTGCGTCAGGCCGACGTAACAAATGAGCGTCGCGGCGAGAATCGGCCAGAATTGCCACGGCAGCGGCACAAAACCCAGCGGCCCGGCCAGCGGCGAATAAGGCAGATACGCGCCGATACCCATGATTAAAATCGTCGTCATCGTCAGTTGCCAGCTCGCCCGCGATTGGATGAACGGTATCAGGCTGGTGCGGATGACGTGAATGATAAGCGTTTGCGTCATGATGGATTCGACGAACCAGCCGGTGTTGAAAAGCGCGGCGGCGTGGGTATGGTTGGCCGCGTCGTCGGCGCCAAAACGCGTTATCAAATCCGGCGTCAGCCCGACCTGATTGCACTTGAAGAAAAACCACATCACGGAAAAAGTAGTGTAATCGAAAATCGAACTGATGGGGCCGATGAAAATGATAAACTTGGCGATTTCCCCGATGTTCCAAGGACGCGGTTTGGCGATATATTGCGCGCCGACGTTGTCGGTGGGAATCGGCACCTGCGAGAAATCGTAAAGCAGATTGTTGGTCAGGATTTGAAGAGGCTGCATCGGCAGAAACGGAAACCATGCGCTCGCGCCGAGCACGCTGAACATGTTGCCGAAGTTTGAACTCGCGCCCATGCGGATGTATTTCAAAATGTTCGCAAATACTTTCCGGCCTTCGAGCACGCCTTCCTCGAGCACCATCAGGCTCTTCTCCAGCAGAATCATGTCGGCGGATTCCTTGGCAATGTCCACGGCGGTGTCCACCGAAATGCCGACGTCGGCGGCGCGCAGAGCCGGGGCGTCGTTGATGCCGTCGCCCATGAAGCCGACGACATGGCCCTTTTTCTGGAGCGCCTGCACGACGCGCTTTTTGTGCGCGGGCGAAAGCCGCGCATAAACGTCGGTGCCTTCAATCGCCCCGGCCAGTTGCTCATCCGACATTTTTTCCACGTCATTGCCGAGCAGGATTTTTTCGGCGTTGATGCCGACCTCGGTGCAGACTTTGCGCGTAACCAGATCGTTGTCGCCGGTCAAAACCTTGACCGTCACGCCGTGCTGACGCAGCGCGGCAATGGCGGTTTTGGCCGTGTCCTTTGGCGGATCGAGAAACGCCAGATAGCCCGTCAACACAAGGTTTTCTTCGTCGGCCTTCGAATAAGCGGCCTGGGGGCCGACTTTTTTGTTCGCAATCGCCAGCACCCGAAAACCGTCCTCGCTCAACGAATTGACCTGTTCGATCAGATTGCCCACGAGAATCGGTTCCATCGGAAAAATTTCACCGGCGCTCTCGAAGTGCGTGCATTTCTTGAACACCGATTCCGGCGCGCCCTTGGTCAGCAACTGGCGCTGGCCGTCCGGCCCCTCGACGACGACCGACATCATGCGGCGCGAAAAATCAAACGGGATTTCGTCCGCCTTGCTGTATTTCTCGACGGAAAGTTCGCGGTGCAGTTCGGAGTATTTCAAGACCGCGCGGTCGAGGACATTTTTCAAGCCGGTCTGAAAATGACTGATCAAATAAGCGTCGCGCAAAACCTCTTCGCTTTCGTTTTTGAAAACGTCGCAGTGGATTTCCAGGATGACGTGGTCAATCGTGAGCGTTCCGGTTTTGTCGGTGCAGAGCACGTTCATCGCGCCGAAGTTCTGGATGGAGTTGAGCCGTTTGACGATGACCTTCTTTTTCGCCATCGCCAGCGCGCCTTTGGACAAGCAAACCGAGACAATCATCGGCAGCATTTCCGGCGTCAACCCGACGGCGACGGCGAGCGCGAAGAGAAAAGTGTCCTTGCCCCAACTATGTTTGGTAAGGCCATTGATGAAAAACACCATCGGTGACATCACCACCATGAAACAAATCATCAGCCATGTGAATTTTTTCACGCCCTTGTCAAACGCCGTCTCGACCTGCTGGCCGGTGAGGCTGTTCGCCATTTTCCCGAAATATGTTTGCGCGCCGGTGGCGACAACAACCCCCGTGGCCGAGCCGCTTTCCACGCTCGTGCCGAGAAAACACAAGTTCGTGTGCTCGATGGACGAGACGTTTGTGCGCGGGTCGCGCGCGTCATTCTTTTCAACCGGCAACGACTCGCCCGTCAATGTGGCCTGGATGATGAACAAATCCTTGGCGGCAATCAGCCGCACGTCGCCCGGAATCATGTCGCCGGCCGATAATTTCACCACGTCGCCGGGAACGAGTTCCTTGAGCGGAATTTCCCTGGGCCCGCCATCCCGCAACGCCGTCGCGGTGACCTTGATCATCGCCTTGAGTTTGGCCGCTGCGTTGTCCGCCTTTGTCTCCTGAATGAGCCGCAATGACAGCGCCAGCAGCACCATCGCCATCATCACGGAGCCGCCGATATAGTCGCTCGAATCCTCCGCCGTCGCAAAGGTGATGATGGCAAGGATCGTCAGCAAAATGACCAGCGGATTGCGCGAGGCAATCCAGAGCCGCCGCAGCCAGCCGTGCTGTTTTTCCTGCGCGACCTCGTTGGGCCCGAAGACTTCCAGCCGCTCAGCCGCCT
The DNA here is from genome assembly GCA_963764175.1 of uncultured Verrucomicrobiae bacterium. Classification (GTDB taxonomy): domain Bacteria; phylum Verrucomicrobiota; class Verrucomicrobiia; order Limisphaerales; family UBA11358; genus UBA11358. The sequence continues at coordinate 151,820 of CAVXRE010000007.1, forward strand.
CCTCCTCGCTCAAACCCGCCGGCGACGTGTTGAGTCGTTGCATGATTTCGGCGGCTTCGTTGGTTGCCGCGTCACGCACCAAATCGGCGTCGCGCTGGCCATTGGAATTTTTCGCGACAGGCATAATTTTAGATGGCGTATCTTTCCAAAACCGTGAGCAGGGAACGCAGATTATGGCGGCTCTCCGAGCGGCTGGCAGTGCTTTCGATGCACTCGCGCATGTGGGACTCGATCACCCTTTCGCTGAACGATTTCAGCGCCTGCCGGGCCGAGACGACCTGCATCAGCACATCCGAGCAATCGGCGTCGGCTTCCAACATTTTTTCAATGCCTTCGATCTGGCCTTTGATCTTGCGCAGGCGGACCGCCATGGCCCTCTTCTCAAGACCGGGACGAACGTATCTGGCTTTCATGCAAAAAATCTAACATTTTTCACTAGGCGCGCCACGCCAAAAGGGGGACGCTTGACGCAATATGGGGGGTAGGGGTATATGGCAGTGTGATTTTTGTCAACAACGCTTTTCTTTTCACCTGAAAGTCCGTCCGGGCATTGCCCGGCCGGGGCCTGGCGGAACCGTGCCGCCCGCAACCCGGCCGCGGCTTCACGCGGTCGAATTTAGCTTATGCTCTATTTTGTATTCACAGCTACATTTTGGTTGACATCCGGGGTTCTGATTCGTATCCAAAACAGCAAATTGTTTTTTTATAATCAGCAAGGCCAGGCAGCTTCGATTCTCCGCCGCCGGGGGAGGCGCGGGCATTCTTTTTTTAAGCCTGTCTTCCGGTTTGGGGCAGACGAACAACCCCGCCTCCGTTTCGAATGATCAAATCTGGAACTGGCACGTCCAGAACACCGACATCGTGCAGGGTTATCCCGGATTTTCAGCGAAATATTCCGGTCCTAACAGCCTGCCGTCCGGCGGTGAGGCCCGCGAAACCGTTTCGTTGGATTTGATGGCCGGCGTCCGTTTGTGGCGCGGTGCCGAAGCGCATGTTGACGGCTTGATGTGGCAGGGCTTTGGCGTGAATAACACGCTCGGAGTGGACGGCTTTCCCAATGGCGAGGCGTTTCGATTGGGCACGGCCGTTCCCAACCTGAACATTCCGCGCCTGTTCATCCGGCAGACCATCGGCTTCGGCGGCGAACAGGAGGATGTCGCGGATGATGAGTCGGACCTGGCTGGTAAACAGGATGTGTCGCGGCTCACGCTCACGCTGGGGAAATTCAGCGCCAAGGATATTTTCGACAACAATGCCTATGCCGATGATCCCCGTACCCAGTTCATGAATTGGGCGTTTATGGCCAATGAAGCATGGGATTATCCGGCGGACGCCCTCGGCTACATCACCGGTTTTGCCGCCGAGTTGAACCAGCCGGTGTGGGCTTTCCGTTACGGATTTTTCCAGATGCCGCGCGTTTCCAACGGCACGGCGCTGGACGGGCACTTTTTGGAAGCTTGGGGAATGGTGACCGAATTGGAAGGCCGTTACGCCATCAGCAGCCATCCGGGAACCCTCCGGTTGCTTGCCTATCTCAACCACGCGCACATGGGCAGTTATCAGGCGGCGCTTTCCGTTCCGGGCACGGACATCACCCAAACGCGCGCCTACCGATACAAATACGGCTTCGGCCTGAACTGGGAACAGGAAATTGCCAAAAACATCGGGGTGTTTTCGCGCTTGGGCTGGAGCGACGGAGAAAACGAGGCGTGGGTGTTCAGTGATGTGGATTACACGGCGACCGCGGGCATCAGCGTCAAAGGCGAATCGTGGGGACGGCCCGACGACACCTTCGGCCTGGCTGTCGCGGCCAACGGCCTTTCACAAGTTCATCTGGAATTTTTTGAGGCTGGCGGAACGGGCATTCTCGCCGGCGACGGGCGATTGTCCTACGGTTGGGAAAAAATTCTGGAAACCTATTACGATTTCAAAATCTGGAAAACGGTCCATGCCGCGCTGGATTATCAGTTTGTGACCGACCCAGCCTTCAATCGCGACCGGGGGCCGGTTTCTGTCCTCGGCGCTCGGCTGCACTGGGAGTTCTGAAACAATAATTTCACGGGACAATTTCATGCCGGCCTGGTTTGGCGGGCTTTGCCGCGCAACTTGCCGAAACCAAAGGCGAAGGCTGCTGCGGAAATATCGAACGAAGGAACAGCGGATGGAGTTTAGGGACCCTGTCAGGAACGACTCAAAGAATGGTGTCGCCGACAAAAATTTCCGTCCAACCCGCGAACACTCTCGGCCGGTCTTCAACGAATCGCTCGTGATGTTCGGCCATTTTCACCAGGCGGGCTGCATTTTGCGGCAGACAGAGCGTCGTAAAAGGGCGTCCTGATTTCAGCTTTTCACGGAATGTTTGATATTCAACGCCAAGAATAAAGGCCAATTGAGGCGAAATATCCGCCAACGTGGCGTCATCCATGTCAAACGGTTCCACAAGTTCATAATTTCCTTTTTCCTTCATGAGTGGGTTCAAAGCAAATTATGGGCCAATTAGCCGGCTTGACGCACTCGGCGGAGCGGCCTATTTTCAAGCTATTCGGGGAGCCAACCGGGCCCGCATTGCGGGACAAAGGCTGAGAGGGCGACGCGGGAGCGCCGCCGACCCGTTGAACCTGATCCGGATAATGCCGGCGAAGGGATGATGCGAATTCCTTCCCGCTTTGTCCGATCCCGGCACACGGCAACCGACACCTGTCAAATTTTATGATCGCGACGAAAGATTCGTTCGAACCTCACAGCAGTGAACAACTGCCCGGCAGCAACCGTGTTTACGTCGCCGGAAAGATCCATCCTGACGTGCGCGTGCCGATGCGCGAAATCGAACTTGCGCCCACCAAATCCCACACCGGTGCCATCGAGCAAAACGAACCGGTGCGCGCCTATGATTGTTCGGGGCCGTGGGGTGATCCGGATTTTAATGGCAGCTCGGATGAAGGTTTGCCAGCTTTGCGACGCGATTGGATTTTGAAGCGCGATGATGTCGAGGAACATGACGGCCGCGAGGTGAAGCCGATGGACAACGGCTACCTCTCCGGCAAGCACGCCGAGTTCGCAAGCAAGGCGGAGAAGAATCGCCTCGTGGAATTTCCCGGCCTGTCCAGCCAGCGCCGCAAGCCGTTGCGCGCGAGCAAAGGTCATCCCGTCACGCAGCTTTGGTACGCACGTCAAGGCATCATCACGCCGGAAATGGAATTCATCGCCATTCGCGAACAAATGAAGCAGATGGCAGATGGCAGATCGAAGATAGGGGATTTGTCCGGGGACAATGTCCGGAACGATTTGGACAAGCAGCACGCTGGTTCGAATCAGCTTGTATCGGCGGTCTGTGACCGCCGAACGGACGACGGCGCTCACAGAGCGCCGCTACAGAACGTAGCCTTCGTTCCTTCCGTTTTCCGCCGTTTCCCTCAGCGCATCCCGAAGGAGATCACGCCGGAATTCGTCCGCTCCGAAGTTGCCGCCGGCCGCGCCATCATTCCGGCCAACATCAATCACCCGGAGCTTGAGCCGATGATTATCGGCCGCAACTTCCTCGTGAAGATCAACGCCAACATCGGCAACAGCGCCGTCGCGTCGAGCATCGAGGAGGAGGTCGAGAAGATGCGCTGGGCCACCAAATGGGGCGCAGACACGGTCATGGACCTGTCCACCGGCAAGAACATTCACGCCACGCGCGAATGGATCCTGCGCAACTCGCCCGTGCCCATCGGCACCGTGCCGATTTATCAGGCACTCGAAAAGGTCGGCGGCAAGGCCGAGGACCTTACCTGGGAAATTTATCGCGACACGCTTATCGAACAGGCCGAGCAAGGCGTGGATTATTTCACCATCCACGCCGGCGTGCTTCTGCGCTTCATTCCGCTCACCGCCAACCGCATGACGGGCATCGTGTCGCGCGGCGGATCCATCCTCGCCAAATGGTGCCTCGCGCATCACCAGGAAAATTTCACCTACACGCACTGGGATGAAATCTGCGACATCATGGCCGCCTACGACGTTTCATTTTCAATCGGCGATGGTTTGCGCCCCGGCTCGATTGCCGACGCGAACGACGAGGCGCAATTCGGCGAACTCAAGGTGCAGGGCGAACTGACCACCCGCGCCTGGGCCAAGGGCGTGCAGGTCATGAACGAAGGTCCGGGCCACGTGCCCATGCACATGATCGAGGAAAACATGGCCAAGCAGCTCGAATGGTGTCATGAGGCGCCGTTCTACACGCTCGGGCCGCTCACCACCGATATTGCGCCCGGCTACGACCACATCACCAGCGGCATCGGCGCGGCGATGATTGGCTGGTACGGCTGCGCGATGCTGTGCTACGTCACGCCCAAGGAACACCTCGGCCTGCCGGACAAGAAAGACGTGAAAGATGGCGTCATCACCTACAAGATTGCCGCGCACGCCGCCGACCTGGCCAAGGGCCATCCCGGCGCGCAATACCGCGACAACGCGTTGAGCAAAGCCCGGTTTGAGTTCAGGTGGGAAGACCAGTTCAACCTCAGCCTCGACCCCGTGACTGCGCGCGAATTCCACGACGAAACCCTGCCGCAAGACGGCGCCAAGACCGCTCACTTCTGCTCCATGTGCGGCCCGCATTTCTGCTCGATGAAAATCACCGAAGACGTCCGCAAATACGCCGCCGAACAAGGCATCGCCGAGGAAGAGGCGCTGAAGAAGGGCATGGAAGAGAAGTCCAAGGAGTTTGCCGAGAAGGGCAGCGAGCTTTACGCGAAGGCTTGAATCGGGTAATCAATCGGCATGGCAATCAACGAGCCATCCGCCAATCTGCCGCTGGCCGACGTGCTGCGCGCGGCGAACGGATTGGTCGCCGCGAAATTGATTGAGGACTGGGCGCTCGGCGGTGCGCTGGCGGCGATTTACTACGTCGAGCCGTTCACCACTTACGACGCGGACATTTTTTTCATTCCCGCCGACAAGGGTTTGACCGCTGGCATCCCCGCCATCTACGCGCATCTGCAATCGCAAGGCTGGCAGGTCGAGCGCGAACATCTGCTGGTGCGCGGATTCCCCGTGCAATTTCTCGCCGCCCACGGATTGACCGAGGAAGCCGTGCGCGAGGCCGAAAGAATTGATTATGAAGGCGTGCCGGCGAAAGTTTTCCGCGCCGAACACATCGTGGCCATCGCCGCCAGCGTGGGCCGGGCCAAGGACAAGGCGCGCATCGAACAAATGCTCCATCAGGCCGAAGTTGACAAAACAAAGTTGGAAAAAATCCTGCAGCGGCATAAGCTGAAGCTGCCAACATTATGAAACTGGAGATGCGGCAAAAACTCGCGCGCGAACCGTTCGCGGAAAAAATCCGGAAAGTCGGACAACTCATCCGGCTGGCGAAAACTTTTCCCCGCCGCAACACCAAACCACAGCCTGCCGCCAAATGAAGATCACCGAAGACGTCCGCAAATACGCCGCCGAACAAGGCATCGCCGAGGAAGAGGCACTGAAGAAAGGCATGGAAGAAAAGAGCAAGGAGTTCGTGGAGAAGGGTGCGGAGGTTTACAGTCAGGCCTAAATTCCATATTTTACCGAAGCCATGGCTTCAAAAAAAAATACGTTGGCTACACTTGTCCGATTTTCACGTCGGAAAAGACGAATATCCCCAGTTGCGGATGTTCGAGCGCATCATCAAGTTGGTAAAATCTAATGTGGATGCGGGCTTCATCCCCGACTTTCTTTTCATCACAGGTGATTTGGCGGATAAAGGTAAAGAGGGTGAATACGAAATGTTCAACTACGAGTTTCTCGACCCACTTCAAAAAGTGCTCGGGGCAGGTATAGTATCTCGAACATTTGCCATTCCAGGTAATCACGATGTGGATCAAAGTAAGCATCAAGCATTTGATAGGCAGGAAATCAGTGATCCGGCAAAGCGCTACTTCGATGCGAACGATGAAGGGAAATCGCTTCGCGAAATTCTTCTACCGCGGTTCAAGGCTTTTGCAGATACGGATTGCACTGCGCCGAATCCCACCATCCTTACATATGAAGGACTCCGTAAGCTTTCGGGACAATGAACGTTAAAAATGTTCTGCTAAGGCAGGCGTAATCTATGAGCAAGAACACCAGCAATAAAAAGGAATTGTCCCCAAAACAACGGGAAGAACTGCTCAAAGCGTTAAAAGCCCGGTTTGAAAAGAACCTGGGCCGCCACCCGGGTTTGGTGTGGGCCAAGGTGCAGGCGCGGTTGGAGGCCAGGCCGGACAAGCTGTGGTCGCTCGCGGAAATGGAACGCACCGGCGGCGAACCGGATGTGGTCGGCGTAAAGTCCGGCGAGTTCGTCTTCATGGATTGTGCCGCGCAAAGTCCCAAGGGCCGCGTCAGTTTTTGCTACGACCGCGCGGCGTTGGATGCGCGCAAGGAACACAAACCCAAAAACTGCGTCCTGGATGCGGCGGCGGACATGGGCGTGGTGGTATTGACGGAGGAGGAATATTTCGCGCTGCAGAAGCTGGGCGAGTTCGACACGAAGTCGTCGAGCTGGATTGCAACACCGGCTGACATCAGAAAACTCGGCGGCGCGCTTTACTGTGATCGCCGCTACGGCCGCGTCTTCGTGGGTCACAACGGCGCGCAGTCTTATTATGGCGGCAGGGGATTCCGCGGCTCGCTAAGGGTTTAGATTTTGCAGCGACCGCTTCTCATTTGAGCAGGGAAGCGGAATCAGCATAGACCTTGGCAACCTGTTCCATGGATGGCCGGCGATCGGGATTCTTTTCCAGACAGTCCATGATGATGGCTGCGGTGTTGCGGAGCAGATTATGCCCTGGTTTCAGGGGAGAAGGCGTCGGCGACTCCTGGATCGCCCGCCCGATTTGCGCTATCGCCCCGTCGAAAGGATATTTTCCCGTGCAGGCATAATAGGCTGTGACGCCAAAGGCGAAAACATCGCCCTTAAAACCTTTCGTGAAATCCCCATCCCACTTCTCCGGGGCCGCGTATTGGGCCGTGCCCGCCGGATTTTGTTTCTTGTCCGTGATGAAGGGCGGCAGATTTCCATCGAAAAACGAGTGCGAAAAATCAATCAACTGCGTTTCCCCGGGCGCGGCCACGGGCACCAGCACGTTCCGGCTCTTCAAATCGTTGTGGACGAGGGGTCGCCCGCAGAAGATGCCCGCGTGCATGTCCGCCACCGTTTCTGCGAGGCATTGCAGGAGGCGATGCGTCCGTGCCTGGTCCGCGAGCGTGATGCCTTGGCGCACCAGGTCATCCAACGTCTCTGCCTCGATGTATTCCAGAAACAGCCGGTGCGTGGCGGCGTCATAGGCCAGTTTGCGCCGGATGCGCGGGTGCGTCACTTCTCCCAGCACATAGGCCTCGTTGGCGATGAAAACCTCGTCCCAGAACTGCGCCGGCTCCTTCAGCAAGGCGGAGTACGGATGCCGCTCAAATTCCACGCGGGCCAGCCTGGACACGCGGGACTGGACCGCCAGGGGCTCCCGTTTTTTGATGGCCCGGATTTTCATGTTCATTCAACGATTGCGGGCAGAGCAGTGGCAGAAACCCATCTGACCGTCAAGCGATTGTCACGCCCAAGATCTTCACCCGCCACTTGGTTCCAACGGGGTAGCAAGACCGCGCGCGACAGTCGCGCCCATTTGAAGTAGATTCGCTTCAACATTCAACTGAAAGAACGGATTCAAAATGCAAAAGCGCAAACTCGGAAAAAGCAATCTGGAAGTCTCGGCCATCGGGCTGGGCTGCATGGGCATGAGTTTTTCCTACGGCCCGCCCAAAGATAAGCAGGAGATGACATCTCTGCTTCGGGCCGCCGTGGAGCGCGGCGTCACGTTCTTCGACACCGCCGAGGTCTATGGCCCGTTCACCAATGAAGAACTTGTGGGCGAGGCGCTCGCGCCGTTTCGCGGCAGGGTGGTCATCGCCACCAAGTTCGGTTTCGACCTGAGCGGCAGCGACAAGCGGCCCGGTGCGGCGGGCTTGAACAGCCGTCCGGAAAACATCAAGCGCGTCGCCGACGCCTCGCTCAAGCGGCTCAGGGTTGATGTCATTGATTTGTTCTACCAACACCGTGTTGACCTGAATGTGCCGATCGAAGACGTGGCGGGCGCGGTGAAGGAATTGATCCGGGCCGGCAAGGTGAAGCATTTCGGCCTGTCCGAAGCCGGCGTGCAGACGATCCGCCGCGCGCACAAAGTCCAGCCGGTCACGGCGCTCCAGAGCGAATACTCGCTGTGGTGGCGGAAGCCGGAGGCGGAGGTGATTCCGACACTCGAAGAACTCGGCATCGGCCTCGTGCCCTACAGTCCGCTGGGCAAAGGTTTTCTCACCGGCGCGATGGATGCAGCCACGACCTTCGACAGCTCGGATTTCCGCAGCCGGCTGCCGCGTTTCACGCCGGAGGCGCTCAAGGCGAATCAGGCGCTGATTGACCTGCTCGGCCGGATCGCCAAAAAGAAAAACGCGACGCCGGCGCAGATCGCGCTGGCATGGTTGCTGGCGCAGAAGCCGTGGATTGTGCCGATTCCCGGCACGACCAAGCTGCATCGCCTGGAGGAAAACCTCGGCGCGGTGGCGGTGGAACTGTTGCCGGAAGATTTGCGCGACATCGAAAGCGCGGCGGCGAAAATCACCGTGGAAGGCGCACGGTATCCGGAAGCGCTTGAGCAATTGACGGGTCGTTGAAAAAGACAAACAATAGAAATATGGAAATCAAACGCAGTGGCTCACAGCCGTCCAACAAAGGACCGGCCGACTGGTTTACCGGCACGGTCCGGATTGACTCGCCGTTCAAGGGCAGCGATCCCGCGCGGATTGCCGGCGCGATTGTCACTTTCGAGCCAGGCGCGAGGACAGCCTGGCACACGCATCCTCTGGGACAAACACTCATCGTGACGGCGGGCTGCGGGCGCGCGCAGCGCGAGGGCGGGCCAATCGAGGAAATCCGTCCGGGTGACATGGTCTGGTTTCCGCCGGGCGAGAAACACTGGCACGGTGCTGCGCCCACCACGGCCATGACGCACATCGCCATTCAGGAACAACTCGATGGCAAGGCGGTTGACTGGATGGAAAAGGTCAGCGACGAACAATACCAGGCGTGACCAGCCGCCCTACCGTTGTTAGAATTGGCAGGGCAGAACTGCCGCTCTGCCCATTTTCTGCCCCGGCTTGTAAAACGGTGAACGATTTGCTTTTTTTTGGCGGCGACGTATGGTTTGCCGGCAAGTTTATGAAAGCGATTCAAGGTTACCGCCTCATCAAGCCTGAAGACCTCTTCTGGCGGCCTTCGAACCTCATGCGCATTCCGAATGCGGATTATCTGGAGCGGACTGGGAGCGAGAACATGGGCGCTCGGCTCTGGCGGTTGCCGCCCAGGAGCGCCAACACGCTGCACAAGCACATCCGCGCGGAGGAGTTTTATTTCGTGCTGGAAGGCACGGGCCGCCTGCGCGTGGGCGACCAGACGTTGACGGTGCCGAAGTACGGCGGTGTGCTGGTCGGGCCGGGCGAGTTGCGGCAGGTGTTCAACGACACCGACGTCGAGGTGCTCTGGCTCATCGTGGGCGCGCCGGAGGAACTGGAACTTTTGCCCGGCGCAAAGAACAAGCCCGACATTTCGCTCATTTACCCGGTTGACCCGAAACAACTGCCGAAGGAACTCGCCGGCACGGACTGGCCGCCAATGGAATGAGCCTCAAGGTCAGGCCCAAGCCGCAAGAATCTTCTCCGCCTGCACGACTTGTTCCGCCGAACCGGTAAAATTGTATTTGTATTTTCCAGCCCTGCGGGTGACATGGACCTCGATGGTTTCCAGGCCGCTGTTCTTCATCCGCAAGCGGAGTTGTTTGTAGATTTCCTTGATGCCATGGCGTTGCAGGCTGTTGCTCATGCCTGAGCTTCAGCGCGCGACGGTCACATGGCAATGTTAAACGCCGGTTTTTTCAGCTGATCCTGGCGAGTCTCAAGAGTCTCATCGAGACCGGCGAACCGCTCGAAGAAACCCGCCGTTACGTCGCCTGCCAAATCTACCAGGCGCGGGTCAACCCAATGCGCGGATGAAATTGGTGCCGGTACCGGCGGCAGCGGCTTGCGGAAGACGGGAATGATTCGGGATGAATCAATCCTTCTCACGCTTCACCAGCATGCGCTCGATCCGGCGGTCGGGAACGAGCCAGAGGAGGGCGACGAACACAAACAAGCCGGTTGAAATCCACGGACTCACGAACGCGAGCGGGATGGCAAAGAAATAGAGCACCGGCGAGAGCTTGCCTTTCCAGTCCTTCCCAATCGCCGCCGCGAGCAGTGAGTCTCGCCCCTGCTGCGCGATGATGGTGCGCTGCAGGATGTAATACGCGATGGCCGCCATCAACAGCACAAAGCCATAAACGGCGGTGGGCGTCGGCGCGACATGATTTTCCCCCACCCACGCCGTCGTGAACGGAAAGAGCGACAGCCAGAAGAGCAGGTGCAGGTTTGCCCACAGGATGCCGCCGGTGACATGCCTGGTCGAATGGAACATGTGATGATGATTGTTCCAGTAAATGCCGACGTAAATGAAGCTCAGCACGTAGCTCAGGAACACGGGCAACATTGGTTTCAGGTCGGCAAGTTCAATCGCCGCCGGCGGTCTCAATTCCAACACCATGATGGTGATGATGATGGCCAGCACGCCGTCGCTGAAGGCTTCAAGCCGGTTCTTTTCCATGCGGCGATTTTAAGGGGGCGGCAACCGGGTCGCAATCGCGGCGGCGGCCAAAAGATAGTTGCCGATAGGTGTTGCCATCCCGACGAAACCCGTCATACTGGCCCGGTCTGTTAGATAGCTTGTCTCTTTCAAGGCATGGTAAATCTTCAAGTGAACCTGGTTCAGTGATGATTTTAAACCCGATGTTCGGGAACAGTCTGTGGAAAGTGCGGTTTGTCGGACAGTAAAACATCACATGAGCAATAAATTATTTGTCGGGAATCTTTCCTTTGACACCACCGAAAACGACCTGCAGGACGCGTTTGCCGCGCACGGCACGGTCGTGGAAACCAACCTGATGATGGACCGGGAAACCGGCCGTCCTCGCGGTTTTGGCTTCATCACCATGAACTCCGCCGAGGAGGCCCAAAAAGCCATTGCGGCGCTGAACGGCTCGCAACTGGGCGGCCGCGCCCTCACGGTCAACGTGGCCAAGCCGCGTGAAGAACGCGCCCCCGGCGGCGGCGGTCGTCGCGAATACGGCGGTGGCGGCGCCGGCCGTCGCGAACGCTACTGATCCATTTTGGATTTCAGGGCGGGGTTCGGTGAAAACCGGACCCCGCCTTTCTCTTTTCAGCCAGTCCCAGCTGCCCCGTTTCACCGGCGCGCGGATTGTCTCTTGGTGAGAGACTTTGACAGCGTGCCCGGTTAAATTTGCGCGAATGGGTTCGCGAAAGGTGATCGTGATCGGCGGCGGCGCGGCGGGATTCTTCGCCGCGATTGCCTGCGCGGAATCGTCCCCGGCGGCGGAGGTCACGGTGCTCGAACGCGGTTCGCGGTTTCTGGACAAGGTGCGCATTTCCGGCGGCGGCCGCTGCAATGTCACCCATGCGTGCTTCGATCCCCGCGAATTCGCCACCCGCTATCCGCGTGGTGGCAAGGCGCTGCTGGCACCATTTCTTAAATTTTCCGCGCGCGACACGGTGGCGTGGTTCGAATCGCGCGGCGTGAAGCTGAAAACCGAGGACGACGGCCGCGTGTTTCCCGTCAGCGATTCATCAAAGACCATCATTGATTGTCTGATGAATGCCGCAAAGGCGGCAGGAGTGAAGTTGCAGCTCAACGCGGGGGTTGAATGCGTGCAGCGCAACGGACACGATGGCCGGTTTTCGGTTTGGAGTTCCGGCTTCAGCCGGCTCGCACCGCCTGAAGGCGGAACTCCGAACCCGGAAAACACGGGGAGCGGACCGATGATCTGCGACCGCCTGCTGCTGGCGACGGGCGGTTGTCGCGCTGCCGCCGCGGGGCAACTGGCGGTTTCCCTCGGTCATTCGCTCGAGCCACCGGTGCCATCCCTTTTCACATTTCAGATCGAATCACCCTGGCTGCGCGCGCTTGCCGGTGTATCGGTTGAACTCGCCGGAGTTTCCGTGCCCGGGACCGGGTTGCGCGAACGCGGACCGCTGCTCGTGACCCACGCGGGTTTGAGCGGACCGGCAGTGTTGCGGCTGTCGGCTTGGGGCGCCCGGGTATTGCACGATTTGAATTACCAGTTCCCGTTGCGGGTGAACTGGCTGCCGGCCTTGAATGTGGAACAAATCTCGCATGAACTGATTGCGCGCCGCCGTTCGCAACCGGCCCGGTTGATCGTGAACCTGCCGCTCGCGCCGTTGCCGTCGCGCTTGTGGGAACAGCTCGTTCTGGCCGCGGGCATCGTGCGCGACACGCGCTGGGCGTCGCTCACCCGGGCCCAGGTCCACGCGCTTGCGCAACAACTGACGTGTTCGGAATTCCCGGTGACCGGCAGGAGTTTGAACAAGGACGAGTTTGTGACATGCGGCGGGGTTCGGTTGGCCGGGGTGAATTTCAAGACGATGGAGAGCCGCGTGTGCCCGGGCTTGTTCTTCGCCGGGGAATTGCTGGACATTGACGGTTTGACCGGCGGGTTTAATTTCCAAGCCGCCTGGACAACGGGTTGGCTTGCCGGCAAGGCCATGGCTGCGAAATGAACCGATGGTCTTGTCCCGTTTCAACGGCGTCGGCAACGCGGCGGACAGCGGAGTGAACTTCAGAAAACAGCACCCGCATCCGGGTCGGTTTTCTCTTGTTCCGGTTTGAGCGAAGCGCTAGAAAGCCGGGCATGAAATCCAAAACCTTTCTTCCTTTAGTTTTGGCTTTGTTTAGCACAAACATCGCCAGCCCGGTCCGGGCGGAACCTCCTGCCGACACGCAAATCCAGCGCGGCAAATATCTCGTGGAACGGGTGGCGGTGTGCGCGGATTGTCATTCGACCCGCGATTGGAAAGGCAGGCAGGACAGGGAGCACTGGTTGCAGGGGGCAAAACTGGACTTCAAGCCGGCCCGGCTCATGCCGTGGGCGGCGGTTGCCCCGGCGATTGCCGGACTGCCAACCTTCGCCACCGACGAGCAGGCGGTGAAGTATTTTGAAACGGGAATCAACAGCGACGGAAAGCATTCGTCGCCGCCCATGCCGGAATTCCGTTTTGAACACGACGACGCGGTGGCGGTGGTGGCTTATCTGCGCTCGTTAAAACCGGCGGAGAAAACCGCGGGACGGTGACCTGCGTTTGCAATCCAAGAAGCAGTTTGCACTCCGGCTGCAAACCGCTAACTTCATCACCGTATGACCGGACAGAACCATCCCGCAAAACACATCGTCGTTGTCGGTGCGGGGCCGGGCGGTCTCACGACGGCGATGTTGCTCGCCAACCGGGGATTCAAAGTCACCATTTTTGAAAAGGAGCCGCACGTGGGCGGCCGCAACGCGGCGATTGTGAGCAACGGCTACAAGTTCGACACCGGACCGACATTCCTGATGATGAAGTTCATCCTCGACGAGGTGTTCGAGGAGGCCGGGCGCAAAATCGAGGACTATCTGAAATGCGTGAAGCTTGAGCCGATGTACCGGCTGCAATTTGAGGACGTGCGCCTTGAGCCGACGACCGCGCGGGAAGCGATGTTGCAACAACTCGACGCGCATTTTCCCGGCAACCGCGCGGGTTACGACAGGTTCATGGCGGTGGAGAAACGGCGGTTTCAGTTAATGTATCCCTGCCTTCAAAAGGATTACGCCACCATCCGGCAGTATTTCACCCGTGATTTGCTCAAGGCGCTGCCGAACCTTTCGCTCGGCCGATCGCTGCTGGGTGTGCTGGGTGATTATTTCAAGGAGGACAAACTCAAGCTGTCGTTCACGTTCCAGTCGAAATATCTCGGCATGTCGGCGTGGGATTGTCCGGGTGCGTTCGCGATTCTGCCTTACGTCGAGCACGCGTTCGGCGTGTATCATGTCATGGGCGGCCTCAGCGAAATCTCCGAGGCGATGGCCAGGGTGTGCCGCGAGCTCGGCGCAAATCTCCGGCTGGGCACGCCGGTCAAACAGCTCGTGCTCGAAGGTTCCAGCGTGCGCGGAGTGGAGTTGCCGGACGGCGAAAAAGTGCTGGCGGACGAGACGGTGCTGAATGCCGACTTCGGTTACGCCATGAAAAACCTTGTTCCGGCGGGCGCGCTGAAGAAATACAGCCCGGAAAACGTGGACGCGCGCGAGTATTCCTGCTCGACCTTCATGCTGTACCTCGGCCTCGACAAGGTTTATGACCTGCCGCACCACACGGTTTTCTTTGTCGGTGATTATCAGGGCAACATCCGCGATATTTTCCAAAACAAGATTTTGTCCGAGGACATTTCTTTCTACGTCCGCAACGCCAGTGTGACCGACCCCGCGCTCGCACCGCCCGGACATTCCGCGGTCTATGTCCTCGTGCCGGTGCCGAACCGCACGGCGAAAATTGATTGGGCCAGGGAGAAATCCGCATTCCGCGACCGGGTCGTCGCGGCGATGAAAAAGCGATGCGGCATGGCGGACATCCAAAGCCACATCCGCGAAGAAATCGTGTACACGCCGCAGACGTGGCAGAACATGAACATCCAGTTCGGCGCGACGTTCAATCTCGCGCATTCGCTCAACCAGATGCTGTATTTCCGCCCACGCAACAAATTCGAGGAGCTGGACAACTGCTATCTCGTCGGTGGCGGCACGCATCCCGGCAGCGGTCTGCCGACGATTTACGAATCGGGCCGCATCGCGGCGAACCTCATCGCGCGCCGTTATGGCGTGAAATTCGTCTCCAAAAACACCCAGGTCTGACCTGGCCAGTCATGAATTGGATTCAATTCGGCCGGCTCATCCACTCGATTTACGGGCGCGGCGGCAAATTGCCGGACCTCGATTGGATTCAGAGCCTCGGCCTGCTTGCGGTGAAGCTCGGCCAGGTTCACGCGTTGCGGATTGATTTTCTGGACCGCGAAAAATGCGAGCATCTGGCCCGGCTCTACCGCCGCAACGCCACGCTCGCGCCGGAGGACTTTTTGAGCCTGTTACGCGCGTCGGCGGTTCCAGAATTTTTTGATAACTTTGAAAGCATCGAGCCAGTCGCGCTCGCTTCCGCCTCCGTCGGCCAGGTGCATCGCGCGCGGCTCAAGGACGGCGCAGATGTGGTCATCAAGGCCATCAAGAAGAACGTGCGCGCGCAGTTCACCACCGACGTTGCCAGCCTCAAGCGCCTGTTTCGTCTGGCCACCTTTCTTTATCCCAAACTCCGCCAGGTCGGCGATCCCGTGGGCATTCTTGGCGACATCGAGGAATACACGTTGAGCGAACTCGATTTGCGCCACGAGGTCGCCGGCCAGAAAACCCTGCGCGCCATCTACGAGCAACACCGCGGCACGTTCGATTTGTCCCGTCTCGCGTTTGCGCGCGTGCATGAGCCGCTTTGCAACGAGAACGTGATGGTGTCCGAGTTCATTCCCGGCCGCAGCTTCGACGAATTGCTGGAAACCGGCGAACTGGGCTACGACCGGCTCCTCGAACTGTTTCACATCCACGGCTTCTACATGTTTTGCGTCGGCACCTTTCACGGCGACATGCATCCGGGCAACGTTCTGCTCGCGGGAGACAGGCTCTGCTTCATCGACACCAGCTACATCGGCCACGTCGGACCGAAAATCCGGCGCGGGTTGTTTGAATTCTTCGCGGCACTATCCGAATACGACTACCCGCGTTGCGCCGCCGCACTCAACCGAATGTCCGAACGCGAAATCACCGGCCCGGCCTTCGACACCTTCAATGGAAAATTTCTGGAACTCTACGCCGGTTTTGCCAATGCGACTGTTGCGCAGGTCAGCCTGACCCGGAAGATGATGCAGACCATCAAGCTGGGCGTGCATTCAGGGATGACGTTTGAAAAGGGCATATTCGCCATCATCCGCAGCCTGATGTACCTCGACGGCATGGTGCTGCGCTGCAAGCCCGACGCCGTGCTGCTCCGCGACATGCGGCGCTTCATCGGCGGGTTTGAAAAGCTGGTCTGAACCGGAACGGGCAACCATGGATGCCTTTGCCGCCCCGGATTGATTGCGGCTCTGGAAAAAATCGGGACTGCGGTTTATGTCGAATTGGCGCGATAAAGTGTGTATTTTGATTTAAATGGCTTCGGACGAGGTTAAAAAATTCCGCATCGGCTCGGTGCAATATCTCAACGCCGTGCCGCTCACGCGCGGCATCGAGGACAAGGTCATTTTCGCCACGCCGGCTCAACTCGCGCAAATGCTCCGGCGCGATGAACTTGACGCTGCGCTCGTCAGCACGGCGGAGGTTCTGCTTGCCGACCGTTATGACATTCTCGACGGCATTGCCATCGCGTCGCTCGGCGAGGTTTACAGTGTGCTGCTCGCTCATCGCCGGCCGCTTGCGGAGCTGAAGGAGATTTACTGCCACACCGCGTCATTGTCGGGCTTGAACCTCTTGAAAATCCTGCTGGCGGAACGCGGGCTGAAGCCGGAGTTCAAACCCCTGCCCGATCCGCAAAAGGCGGCCGAACACGACGCGGTGCTGCTCATCGGCGACCCGGCGATTGACTTCCAACGTTCGCCGCACAAGCACGAAATTTTCGATCTTGGCTCGGCATGGCTCGAACTGACCAATCTGCCATTCGTCTTTGCCGTGTGGGCGTTGAGGCGCGGCATCGAGAACAAGGAACTGCGCGGCGAACTGCTGGAAGCGAAACAGTTCGGTGTCGAAACCCTGGATTACATCATCGAAACCCGCGGGGAATACGACGAGGATTTCCGGCGGGATTACCTCGGCTGGCACGTTCATTACCATCTGGCCTCGGACGAAAAGCGCGGCATCGCGAAGTTCGCCGAACTCCTTCACAAACACGGGCTGGGACCGGTGTTTGAACCGAAATATGTTTTGTAGGAGACGAGGTGACGAGTCTCAAATCAAATGCGGAGTGCGGAATTAAAATCAGAGCCTCCTCACGTCGGCTCCTACGATTCCTTTTCCAGCCTCGCCAGCACCTCCGGGTCGCGCACGTCCACCCAGCGGCCCTGGATCTCCAACCCGGCCAGCTTTTGCCTGCCCGCCACCATCGCGCTGATGGCGTCGGTCAATTCATATTCGCCGCGCGGCGATTTTTGCAGCCGCGCGGTGAAACCGAACAGCGCTGGACGGAAAATATAAATGCCTGCGTTGTACCAGACCGGTGCTTCTGGCTTGAGCCAGCCTTCACGGCGCAATTCTTCCAACTGCTCCGATGACGGCTTTTCCACGAGCCGTTTCAGGCAAAATTGTTCGTCGAAAAAGTTCAAGCCGCCTTTTGTCACGTCCTCGCCGCGAGTGACGGTGATGACGCCCGCGAAATCGCCTTCGCCAAAACGACGGATCATTTGCGGATAGGTTGCAGGCGGAACGAGAATGTCGCCGTAAGTCAGCAGAAACGGCGAGTCGCCGACGAATTCCTTCGCCGCTTCCGGCGCCTTGCCCGTGCCGTCCTGGACAACCTGTCGGCCAAACGCGATGCGCGCGCCAAATTTCTTGCCGTCGCCAAAATGATTTTCGATGACCTCCGCACGCCAGCCGGTGACGATGAAAATGTCGCGGACGCCCGCCGCCAGAATTCCTGCGACAATGTGTTCGAGGATGGGTCTGTCTTGGACGCGCAACATCGGCTTGGGCAACTCGTTGGTGAGCTCCCTCATGCGCGTGCCTTTGCCGGCGGCCAGGATGACAGCTTTCATTTTCACCACAGATGAACACAGATGGACACGGATGAAAAAGAAAAAATCAAAACTGAAACACCAGCGAGCATTTTCTTAAGCCATTTTATCTACTGCCCGACTACAACGCTGCATAAGTTCATGGTATTCGCGTAAAAACCATTTCACCCCTTGTTGTGCGGTTGCAATATCTGAATCAGAAACATTTGGGTCGAACGGCGTCTTTGGATGCATGAGGCGATTACGAAGGCTGTAAGTCTTACAAAGAGCATCAAAATCTTGTTCGAAATTTGCTTCAACAGTTACTCCATGGACTTTGCCAAACAACAAAAACGCAGCTTTTACATTATCTGGAAACCGAAGAAATTTTGTCTCCGCGATTTTAATCTCTTCAGGAGTAAGTTGAACGCGGGATACGAAAGCAACTTTTGGCGCAATATGCTTCATATTCCAAAGCAAGGCTTCCGTGGCAGCTAAAAGACAGCGTATTAATGTTCTTCGCCAAAACTGCTGGTGTTCCTTTCCAGTATTCTCGTCATTTAACAACTGAACCCCTGCAAAATTCACATCAAGTTCAAGCGGCTCCATGGTTAAACCCATTTGCCGAACAAGTTTTTTGATTCCAATGGCTGCTTGTATCAAATCGGCATTGGTTTGAGTTTTTCCTTGAGAGTTTTGCATTCGCATGCGGCTTAAAACTTCGTCAGCTTTTCCAGTTCCTTCACGCGTTTCTCAATGTCGGCGCGTTTGATTTTTGTCGTGCGCGTCAGGCCGAAACCTTCGCAGCAAAACGATGCCACAACACTGCCGTAAATCATTGCGCGGCGGATATTCAAATCTATCGAGCCTTTCGCGGTGGCGAGATAACCCATCATGCCCCCGACAAATGAATCGCCCGCGCCGGTCGGGTCAACGACCTTGTGCAGCGGATAGGCCGGGCAGATGAAAAATCCCTTTGGCCCGGACAAAATCGAGCCGTGGGAACCTTTTTTGATGATGACGTAGCGCGGACCGAGCTTGTGGATTTTTTCCAGCGCAGTGAAGACGTTGTCTTCCTTCGTAAGCTGATGCGCTTCGCTGTCGTTGAGCACAAAGGCATCCAGGCGCGGCAACAGCTTCAGCAGATCGGGCAACGCGATGTTCAGCCACAAATCCATCGTGTCGGCGGCGACGAAGCGCGGGCGCGCCATCTGGTCGAGCACGTGATGCTGGAGGGCCGGCGCGATGTTCGCCAGCAGGACGAACGGCACTTGCCGGTGGGATTCGGAAAGCGTGGGCATGAAGGTCTCGAACACGCCGAGTTCGGTTTCGAGCGTGCGGCGGCGATTCATGTTCTCCTCATATTCCCCCGACCAGTGAAATGTTTTGCCCGGCCGGATTTGCAGGCCTTCGAGGTCAATTTTGTGCCGGCGGTAAAGCTGGAGATATTTCCCCGGAAAATCGTCACCGACGATGCCAATCAATTTTGCCGGGCTGAAAAAACTTGCCGCCACGGCGGCGTGGCTGGCCGAACCGCCGAGCAGGCGCGGGTTTTCCGCATTCGGAGTCTTGATGGAATCCAGCGCGGTGGAACCGACGATGAGAACGCTCATTTATTCTAGTAGATGGAAGATGGGAGTTTGGAGTTCGGCAAACGGGATAATCAGCAACCGCCTTTGCCTTTTTGAATCAATTCGATTTCGTAACCTTCCGGCGCGTCAATGAACGCGAATGTCGTGCCGGTGGAAGAGGTCGTCGGACCGTCGGAATATTTCAGGCCGAGCCTGGCAAGGTGCCTGCCGAATTCTTCGAGGCTGTCCACCTCGAACGCGAGATGCGTGAGGTCGGCCTGCACCTGCACCGGGCCTGCGGCCGGGAAACAGCAGATTTCAATTTCCTCATCGCTCCCGGGCGCCTTGAGAAACACGAGTTCGGAGCCGCGCGGGGATTTGTGCCGCTTGATTTCTTCAAGGCCCAGCACGTCGCGGTAAAATTTGACGGTGCGCTCCAGGTCGTTCACGCGGTAGCGCGTGTGCAACAGTTTGTTGACTTTGCTCATGCGTGGAGTTTAAACAAGTCCAACGCCCAAAGTCCACAATGTCCAAAGTGGTGTCGCATTGTTTGACTTTGGACTTTAGACTTTGGGTTTTAGACCTTAGAATCCGGTTTATGGGCAAACGCCGCGAAGCGCGCGAACGCGCCGTGCAGTTTCTGTTTCAGCACGATTTGAATCCGCCGGAGGATTTGGACCGGGCGCTGGATGAATTCTGGGACACGCAGCGCGCGGCAGCCATCGCCGAGGACAAAGGCCCGGCAACGTGGGGCCAGCCCCATGAACTGCCGCCGCCGACCACCGATGAAGCCGCGATGCGCCTGTTTGCCGACCCGCTCATCCGCGGCGTCATCGGGCACCGCGAGGAAATTGACACGCGCATCCGGCAGCACGCGAAAAACTGGGACTTCCATCGCATCGCCACGGTGGACCGCAACATCATGCGGCTGGCAATTTACGAAATGCTGTTCCGCGAGGACATCCCGCCCGTGGTCAGCATCAACGAGGCGGTGGACATCGCCAAAAAATTCTCCACCCAGGACAGCGGCAAGTTCGTCAACGGCATCCTGGACAAGGTGCGCGGCGAATTGATGCGCCCGGCAAGGATCGTTAAATGAAATTCGCCGATCTCCATCTGCACACCCATTTTTCCGACGGCACGTTTTCGCCGGAGGAACTGGCCGGGCACGGCCAGCGGCTCGGCTTCGCGGCGATGGCGCTGACGGACCATGATTCGGTCGAGGGCTGCGCGCGCATGGCCGAGGTTTGCGGCGCGGCCGGCATTGAATTTATTTCCGGCGCCGAACTCACCGCCGAACACAACGACACCGAGCTTCACCTGCTCGGCTATTTCCTGGACACGCATAATGAAAAATTGCTTGCGGACATAGGCAGGTTCCAGGCCGTCCGACAGAACCGCATCCGCGAAATGGTGGCGCGCCTCAATGAATTAAACGTGCCGCTGCAAGTGGAAACCGTTTTTGCGCTGGCCAATTGCAAATCACCCGGGCGCCCGCACGTCGCGCGCGCCCTCGTAAAGGCCGGTCTTTGCAAATCGCTCGACGAGGCGTTTGAGCGTTTTCTCAAAAAAAACCGCCCGGCATGGGTGCCAAAGGCCAAGATGTCCGCGCTCGAAGGCGTCGAATTGATTCATCGGGCCGGTGGCCTCGCGGTGATGGCGCACCCCGGCTTGAATCGCACCGACGATGTCATCCCCGTGCTCGTGGAGGCCGGCCTGGACGGCATTGAATGTTTTCACACGAAACACTCGCCCGCGATGTCCGCGCGTTACCTGGAAATCGCGGATAAATTTCATCTGCTCGTGACGGGTGGTTCCGACTGCCACGGCTTCAGCAAGGGCAAGCCGCTCATCGGCACCGTCAAACTGCCCTACGAACACGTGGAAAAATTAAAGGCGGCGGTCAGCCGAAAAGCCGTTGAACCGTTGAATCGCTGAATTGTTTAACCGGTTCAACAATCGAACGATTCAACGATTCAACGAATGAGCTTGTTTCAGAAATTTCGCGCCGGCCTGCAAAAAACGCAAAGCAAGCTGGCCCACGAAATCAAACGCATCGTCACGCGTTCGCCGAAGCTGGACGCGGCGTCGCTCGAAGAATTTGAAGCCGCGCTCATCGCCGCCGACATCGGCCTGGCCGTGACAGCGCAAATCATCGCCGCCGTCAAGCAAGCCTACGAATCGCAGGGCGGTGCGGGACTGGACGTATTCGCCATCGCGCGCGGTGAAGTCGAAAAAAATCTTTCGCCGAACAAGCCTGACTTGATCAAGGCCGTCAACGGTCCGACAATCGTTTCCATTGTCGGCGTCAACGGCACGGGCAAGACCACCACCGCCGCCAAGCTCGCGCACTCGGTCCAATCACAGGGAAAAATCGCGCTGCTCGCCGCGTGCGACACGTTCCGTGCCGCCGCCATCGAACAGATCAAATTGTGGGGACAACGATTGAAAGTTGAAGTCGTCGCCGGCGCTTACGGCGCGGACGCGGCGTCCGTCGCGCATGACGCCGTCACCGCCGCGCAGGCGCGCAAGGCGGATTACCTGTTCATTGACACGGCAGGACGGTTGCACACGAAACACAATTTGATGCAGGAATTGCAGAAGCTGCATCGCGTCATCGGCAAACAACTGCCCGGCGCGCCGCACGAAGTGCTGCTGGTGCTCGACGCGACGACCGGCATGAACGCACTCAACCAGGCGCGCGAATTCAACAAGGCCGTGCCGCTTACCGGCCTCGTCGTGACGAAGCTGGACGGCACGAGCAAAGGCGGCATGGTCGTGGCCATCCAGCAGGAACTCGGCCTGCCCATCAAATTCATCGGCCTCGGCGAGCAGCCGGACGATTTGCAGCCCTTCGACGCGAAACAATTCGCGCAGGCGTTGTTTGAGGAATAAATTCAAACCGACAAACATGAAAACATTTCTTACGCTTTTGCTCGTCGGGTTGGCGCTGCCTGTGTTCAGCGCAATCACAAATTCCGAACTTTCTGTTTCAATCGCTGTTCCCTACGCACCAAATAGGCTTGCTGCCTTTGGCAGGCGCTCTGATACGAATGACACTCGCGTTTTGTGTCGCAGTTGGGAAAAGAATTTTCATGTTGTCTTGAGAAACATCTCCGATAAACCGCAGAACATTTGGCAGGGAGACAATTCTTGGGGTTATTATGCACTGTCTTTTGAATTGACGGATGAAAGCGGCAAGTCGTGGGTCGCCAAAAAAATCTTAACCGTCTTCTACCAGAACGGACCTATGTTTTGGACACTCAGGCCAAACGAAGCTCTGGTAATTGATGTTTGCTTCACCGACGACCAAGAGTCCGACTGGCAAAAATGGAACGGATTTCCACACAACCAGACAGTCTCAATGCGAGCAATCTTTGAGGTTAAGGAAGACAGGTTTTCCGAAAAATATTCAGTTTGGACAGGACGCGTAGTTTCCGAATCGAACAAGTTTTTCTTCGCCGATTGAACCTTTAATTCCTTTGATGTCTGACGCCAATTTCATGCTTCTCGCCCTCCGGCTCGCCCGGCGCGGTTTTGGCGCGACTTCACCAAATCCGATGGTTGGCGCGGTGCTGGTAAAAGGTGGTAAAATCATCGGGCGCGGCTGGCATCGTCGCGCAGGCGAACCGCACGCGGAAATTGAGGCGCTCCGCGATGCTCGAAAGCGCGGCCACAATCCGCGCGGCGCGACGCTTTATGTAACGCTCGAACCGTGTTCCACGCACGGCCGCACACCGCCCTGCACCGATGCCATCATCGCCAGCGGCGTCAAACGCGTTGTCATCGGCGCGATTGACCCGAATCCGAAACATTCGGGCAACGGTTTGAAGATTTTGAAACGCGCGGGAATTGTGGTGAATTCGTTCGGAGTTCCGCGTTCACGCGGCCCGAACCGCCTGAAGGCGGAACTCCAAACTTGGACCGATGAATGCGCGAAGTTGAACGAAGCATTCAACCATTGGATTGTTCATCGCACGCCGTTTGTCATGGTCAAGGCGGCGATGACGCTGGACGGAAAGATTGCCACGGCCAGCGGAGAATCGAAATGGATCACCGGCGATAACGCGCGCGCTTGCGGAATGCAACTCCGGCAAGGCAGCGATGCGATACTCGTCGGCATCAATACGATTCTTTCGGACAACCCCAGCCTGACGGCGCGGACAAAGATGGAAGACGGAAGATGGAAGATAGGGAAACCGATTCGCAGAATTGTCCTGGATTCGATGGCGCGGACGCCGTTGAACGCGAAAGTGGTGAGCGATGAATTTGCGGCGCTGACAACAATTGTCGTGAGCAAACGCGCGCCGAAAAAACGTGTGACGGCACTGGCCAAACGCGTGAGCGTCATGGTTGCACCGGTTCAGAAGGTGGGGCGTGTCACTCCGTGCGCGCCGTCTTGGAGAAATGGTCCACGCTCGCGGCGCGCAGAGGACTGCACGCCCTGCCAGGTTGATGTTCGGTGGCTCATGCGAAAACTCGGCGCCGAAAACGTGACTGGTTTGTTGGTCGAAGGCGGCGGTGAGGTGAATGCGTCGTTTCTACTCGGTGGTCTGGCGCAACGCGTAGCCTTTTTTTATGCGCCGAAAATCCTGGGTGGACGGGATTCGCGCAAGGCCGTCACGGGCGAAGGTGCGAAAAGCCTGGGCGGGGCGGTTCAGTTGCGGGAAGTTGAATGGCGCAAGCTCGGCGAAGATTTGCTGCTGACGGCGCGGGTTGATTAAACGCGGCTCGACGGAGTCCCGCCCTGCCATTAAATTCATCCCATGTTCACAGGCATTGTCGAAGAAGCCGGCATAGTCGAACGCATCAAACCGGCGGCGAAATCCATCGAGCTGACCGTTCGCGCCAACGTGACCGGTCGCGGCTTGAAGCCCGGAGGCAGCCTCGCGGTGAACGGCTGCTGCCTGACCGCAGTAAAAATTTCCACGCGCGGCAAATTCAAACTGGCTCAATTCGATTTGCTCCAGGAAACGTGGCGGCGCACCAACCTGCAATTTGCGAAGGCCGGTTCACTTGTGAATTTGGAACGTCCGCTGCGCGCGGACGGCGAGTTCGGCGGACATTTTGTGACCGGCCACATTGACGGCGCCGGCAAAATCATCCGGTGGGAACGCGCCGGTTTGGACCACGTGCTGGACATTGCCGCTCCGCCAGAGGTGATGCGTTACATCATTTTCAAAGGCTCGGTGGCGGTGGACGGCATCAGCCTGACGGTCGCGGGCGTGGACAAAAAAAGTTTTCGCATCTGGATCATCCCGCACACCTACGAAATCACGGCGTTGCGTGAGCGCAAAGTTGGAGACGCGGTGAATCTCGAAGGCGACCTGCTTGGCAAATACGTGGAGAAGTTTTTAGCGGGGAAATAACCTGGCCCGCCAGGCACGGCCACTTGCATTTCGTCAGATCAAAAGACATTTCCAAACATGACAAAATATCGGGCAATCAATGGTGACACTTTGGCGTCATATATGCCTAAACAAACAGCCATTGACATGGTATGTTTTCCGATTCAGGAAGTCCTAAACCGGATGTTGGCCATGGACAGCTGGCACAACTTTTGCGCCACAGCCTCTGCCAACCGCCTGACCGGTTATTTTAGCCATGACGGCAGTCGAAGTTGATATGATAAAATACATCAAATTTCTTTTTTTGATATTCCCATTAACATTACAAACTGTTACCGCCCAATCATTAACAAATGATCTTTCCACAAATATCAACGCGTTGGCATTAAGCACAAATGCAACATGGTCATATAATCCCTATCTTCCGAATCTCGGAACCAATGCGGCGGTCTGGACATGGCCGGTCAATTTAAGTTGCGTAGGGATGGCAAGCAGCGGTTTCCAGGCCGTTTTATTGACAAGAAATGAAATTTTAACTTGTAACCATATCGGGGGATTAGGAGGAAATTCGATTGTTTTTTGCGATACCAACGGAGTCCAATGGACAGCCTGGGTAAGTAATGTGGTTAACGTGACCAGTGATATGGATATTTCTCAATTAAGCAACAGCGCCCCCGCGTCAATAGTAATCCCTTACGTATTACCACCAAATTACACAAACTATTTGCCAAGTCATGGCATTCAAGGGCTGCCGGCCTTTTGGTTGCACAAAAATACATCACAGATAGAATACGCTACCATTACAGTCTCGTTTGAGGATCTTGGCGAATGGGTGTCTATTTTTCACAACGGTTATGGCCCGTTTGGCAACGGGAACTCTGCGACTTCGGGAGATTCTGGAAGCCCTGCATTTTTAATATGGAAAAATTCCCCCGTTCTTTTGTTTGCGGCAACTTATGGATCTGACGCGGAAGGCATGTTCATCAGTGGAACAAACAACTGGAACGCCATTTTAAACTCAATCGGCACCAATGGTTTAAACGTCCTAAATCTTGGCGTCTATCAATTTTTTGGCAATACCAATCAAATCCCCTCTCCACCCACAAATTTAAGAATTGTCGATTCAACGCTTCTCAATTAAGCGGGTGGACGTTTGACAACGTTGCTGTTGCTCCCCGCATTGCTTCCAGTTGCGCTGATTTGAGTGTTTTGATTATTGATATCAAGACCTGAAGGGACGAACAGCAAAGCCCGAACTGGAGCCGGCATCGGTTGCGCTTTCGGCTAAAAGTTGAGGATGATTGGTGCGCATAGCAGGACTTGAACCTGCGAATCACCATTTACAGAGTTGCCGACTAGGGGTGTTTCGTTGCTATTCATTGCCCATAGAGTAGCAGACAAAATCCAATGTTGTCAAGTGATATTGCGATTCTGTGTGCAACTTGCGGCAAAATAATGTGTGCAAAATCCGTGCAAGCCTGCATCGTGTGCAAATGTTGTGCAAAATAAAGTCGCCCCGGATGCTGTGCAAAAGCTGTGCAAAATTGTTCGCCCAAAGCGTCGGGTCGCCCGTCCGCCACTTTGACCCGTCCAAGTGCCACAGACGCGGCAAATCCAGCCAAACCTCGGCTTAACAGCGCACCGGCAGGCGTCTCGAAAAACTCACGGGCGCGGCTGGCGAATGTCCAAGACGGCGATTGATACCAACAGCAGCACGGCGGCGGCGGCGTCAACGAACGCCCAAGTCTCGCGCTTCAAATGAATCGGGGCAACCGGGTTCAGCATGACCGCAGCGATGACGAAGATAATCAGCCAGCCGGTTTTCTTGCTCTGCATGGATTGAAACGCGGTGAAGGCACACACGCCGCAGGCGATCCAGCGCAGGAGCGTGTAATAGTCGTATGGGTGACGGCCAAGAGCCGCGAACAACATGACCGCCGCAATCAGCTTGGCGACGATGCTGCCAAAATCAGCAGGTTTCATTCGCGTTAAATTTTGGAGTGCGCGTGGTCAACGCACCATTGGCACGATGACGGGCATCGGCACTGCGCTTGGAGAATTGGGATAGCCTTCACGTCCATAAAAAACCACCTTGTCATTTACCAACTTGATTACATACGGAGTTGTGGGCGAGGAAGCACTTGTAAATCCTTCCGCGAGCGAATAGTTCAAATAAACAGAGTTCGTGTCTGCCGTGATGCTGCCCGGTATTCCCATTATTTTCAAAACATCGTCTTTGCTCATGCCGAGCGAAACGGCGTTAATTTTTGATGCAGGGGTGAGACAGCCAGCCGCGAGCAACGCGGCCAGCCCGATGATTGCGAGTTTGGTTTTCATAAAATTACTTACTGCCAAGCAACTTTGCTTTTTGCGCCTGAAATTCTGCGTCCGTGATTGCTCCAGCGTCTTTGGCTTTCTGCAAGTCAATTAACTGCTGGCCGATGGTTGGGGCGTGAACGTCTTGCGAGTCGGTAGCAGGATGGGCGGGATTTTGATCGGACTTCGTATTGAAAACTTTGCACTCAAGTAACGATCCCTGCATTTTCAGCAAGGCGTCTTCCATCGCTCGCCGTCCTGCGATACCGTGTTCAAACAGCCTCTCGCCGGTTTCTGCGCTTCCTACGCCAACTACTCGCACCGTTGACAAAAGTTGCCCTTCTTTGTCGCGTATGCTGGACGATAGGTCTAGGGTAAAACTCGTTGGCGGCCAAGTAAACAACCCCGAACCACCGGAGGTTGTGACTATTTCGGGAACAATAACATAATCAACAGCACTAGGCATTCCACCCAAAGGCACAGGAGCCGACGAAAGTTTTATTGCGTTGGTAAAAACATTGGAAAGAATCTTCTGAAATCCAGTCTCGATGTCTCGATACGGAAAATATCTTACGCTGTCCCCACCGCCCCCCGGAGTCGTAACTTCAGTGGAGATTGCGGTTGGCGGAATGTAGAACCCAGCACTTGCGGCAATTCGTGGAGTAGTTATGGCCGACCGGTCGAGCGTTGCCATGTTTGGCACAATCCTTATCGGGTGGGCGCATCCTGTGACAAGGAATGCAACAATAATTGCCGCGAGCAGAGGAAAGGGATTCATGGATGACGTATTAGTTTTCATAAGATCATTCAGTTTTTAGGATTGCCAGTTGCCGGTGGAGTTGTGGGACGCTTGACGACAAACAGCCAACCCATTCCCGTCACGGCGGCGAGCGCAGCCCATTCGAGAAACAAGCGGCCAAAATCAAGTTGGACGCCAAAGGCAACGCCCGAATGTTCTGGCGCAGGCGGACAAAAAATTAGCGAGTAGCCAGCGGATTTCCGAGCGTGAAAACCGCCATTACCATTATGGTCGGCAGTGTATTGCCACGGTGGAAACAAACCGCACAGGACGAGAATCAACACTCCACAGAGCAAAATAAATTTCCGCCTGCCAACTCGCTTTACAAGCCGCCTTAAAAAAATCACGACTAAAACAAGCAGAAGAACTGTTATCACAACGGCCATCATTATTTTTGGCAATACACTCTTAACCGGCGCGGGAGCCACCGCTTGTGCCTCCTCAAATGACATCGTTTCAGGTGGCGCACCTAATTCTTTCCGTGAAACGAAAGCAACGGAAAGCCTCTGACCTTCGGCAATTTGTTCTAGCGTCATATAGGGGACAATTCTGTCTCTGTTGCGAATGGCATTTGTCTCTCCTTGCGCCGCAGCTAGATTATACCACCTGTAAGCCTCGGTATAATTCTGCGGCACACCTGTGCCAGTGTCATACATCCAGCCGAGGTTGTATTGTGCTGGTGCATATCCTTGCTCTGCTGCTTTGCGATACCACTTTAAGGCTTCGGAGTAATCTTGTGGCACACCGTCTCCTTTGAGATACCAGCAGCCGAGGTTGAACTGCGCAGTAGCATCACCGCGTTTCGCAGCGGCTTCGGGCATCGCCCAGTCCGGCACGAATCCCAAATCATTCGTTTTCGCCGATTTGCGGTCAAACTGGTCAAAGATGTTTGTGCCGCTTGAAGAAACCGGCTGCGTGTCTTCCCATCTTGGTGCGTTGGTCGCGTTTGTGTCACTTGAAGAAACTGGCTCCCAATCCGAGGGGTTGATCCTCGCCGCATTCGTGGCGGGTTGTTGCGCGGGCAGGTGAACGGCGAATGCCAGCAGCACCAGTAGCGCACACGCCAGCCTCACATTGAACCATTTTGTCATCTCGGTTTTTATTGTCTCCTCCACGAATAAACGATGCCATTGGAGTTCACGAAAAACTGTGTGTTGTGAGAGTGAACAGTGGTGGTTGTCACACCCGGATAATAATCACGTCCATTAAAAAAACCTGGCGAAGTCGTTGTAATAGCACCGGGATTTGAGTCGTATATCAAAATTTGACCACCTTGACCGTCTGGCATCATCCGAGTTGGCGCACCCCAACGAAGTTCGAGTTTTTGTTGTGACTGTCCCAGCCACGAATCCATCGCAGCGCGTTGGCCTTGCGTCATGCAACCAGCAGCGAGCGCAAGTGTGAGTGCAACAAGAAGTGATTTTATTTTCATGGTCGTAGTTGTTCGCCATGCGTCCCCGCCTGCTACCAAACAAAATGGGCGTGACCTACTCACGCTCTGAATCAGGCACAGGAATGCCCCCACAGAAACGCTTTCAGACACGCCCGATGGGGGCGTGCCTTCAAACGCTGTCCTGTGGTGAAATTTCCTGTTTCGATTCAGACAGCAGCCGAAGCCGCAAATTTGGTGTATTGGTTTTCTGGTCGTATTTAACTGACGCTCCGATTGAATCAAACTGCGTCCGGCAAGGCAAGGATTAGCGGCTGGCGGCAGTCTCAAAACCGACTGCAAAACTTGGCTTGAATCACGGTGTTTTCACAGGGTTTTCAGAGTCCAAATGCGCGTGTGCGCGTGAGTCATGTGATTGTGCGCCTGACGGGATTTAATTCTAGTCACTTTTTCCCACGGTCACAAATGTCGGTTCTGTTGTCTGTCATGGTTATTTCATGCTTCATTGCGCCGGGACGAAGGGGGGTTATTACACCCCAAATGCGCGGGCGCGTGCGAGCCATGAAATTGAGGGCTTGAATCACACAGAAACGTGGAGAAAACGCGAAAGGCGTGTGTCATGTGGCTTGCGGTTGCTTTCACTGATATGCAGTGAAATAACAGTGACGGGCGGAAGTCATGTAGCTGTGGGCTAGTTCCGAAGAAAGAAAAGGCAGAACAAAGGCTGCGGCGAGTCAGGTTGTTTGTCAGTTCCAGCCATCATCGAGTTCTGTCGAAGGGGGCACAGTCTCGCTGGTGATCATGCTTTTATCAAGGTTTTCAACGGGCGATGCCGATGCACACACAGGCACGTCATGTGCATCCGCCAGTTTCGTCTCTGTTTTCAGGATTGCCAACGTGCGCGGGCGTGTGAGCCATGAAAGGTCACGGTCACACTGCCGCCATTCGACGCCGAATTTTTCCCTGACGGCGCGATGAATTTCCGTCTTGGTTGCACCGGCGCGGAGCAATCGTAGAACATGACCGATTCGTTCGTCAATTTGCTGGCGAGTGGCTTTGACGTAGGGCTTGCGCTGGCCGCGTCTGGTGATGGGTGGTGTGGGTGTTTTTTTGGGTGTTTTCATGGTGCGGTGGCAATGGGAGGTTTATAGCGGTAGCGGGTGGAATGATGAGCGTCACCTAGTTTCACCGTTTGAAGAATTTTCATGGTGTGCAACGCTCCGATCCACGTTTCGACGGTGGAATGGTTTTTATGTCCAAGCAGTTTGGCGCAAGCCCGGTATCCGCCGGCCACGAACCATTCGTTGCCGTCACCCGCGCCGGCTTGCATTTCGCGGAAAAAAGCGCAGAGCAACTGGAAGTCTGGTTTTTGAATCGCCATGACCTTTGGCGGCAGTGGCAGGAGATTCTGCTTTGCCCGCTCCCATGCGGCGGCCACTTTGGAACTGCCTAGCGGCACTTTTGCACGATGGCAGGCTTTCATAAATTCCAAGTAATAATCCTGCTTTGACAGTTCTGGTCGAAGGAACGGTTTTGCTTTCGCATACCACAATTCAAAAACTTCGTCGTGGTCGTATTGAACCGCTTGCTGGTCTAGCGACAACAAAGCGCGGGCTAAATCCCAAAGCCGCAAATTGTTTTCATGGATTCTGGTGGGCAGGCATTTACTGACGGCAGTTTCCACCGAATTGATAAGCGTAAAAACAGGAGCAACCGACACACACATGACATTTGCTTCCACTGCTTCATCCGCTTCATCGGTAACATCTGCTTCTTCTGTCACCTCTGCTACCTCTGTCCAATTCGCTTTTGGTAGCTGATTATCCAGTGTTGGCGGGTTGCTGATTTCCTTCGGCCAGACGATGCTGGCGAAGTCCACCACCAGCGGCTTGACCTTGTTCAACATCTGATACGGTTTGCCGGTGTCGGGGTGGATGCCGTGAATGATGGACTGTGAGTTTTTCCCTGCCCGCCATTCGCCAGCGTCACCGCCAGAAAGAGTTTCGAGCGGCTTCGTCTTGGCGTGGTAGTCGCCTGCCATCTTCAACCAGAACACGCACCCGCGCCGCCCGCGTGTTTGCAACGTGTCATTCAGCCACGGATTTAACGCCAGATACGGTTCAACCAGGCTGTCGTCGTCCACGTCCAGCGCAATCAAGTTGCCGGACTTCGATCCCAACGCGACGCCGATGTTTCCGCGTTCAAGTTTGGCGAGATAATCCGGCTTCTCCATGTCGGCAATGGTCAATGTCACCCCATGCACCGGACGGCTTTTTGGTGCGCCGTTTGCAATGAAGCAAAAGCACGTCATGGCCTAGCAGATCGCGCAGTTCCTTAACATTCACTTCGTCCAACTCCTTTCCGGCGTTTGCCGCCTAAAAAATCACCGACGCGAAAACCGGGTTTCCAGCCGCGTGCAATCAGCCGCCGGATTTTGGCTTTTTCCGTGCCGCTGGCTTTTGAGAATCGAAGGGCGGATTTCATTGGTTCACCCCTTCCAGAGTCACGCCAGCCGCCAAACGACGCGCTAACGGGCACGCTGGCGAGTTTATCCGCGCATTAGTCGGCGTCTCGTTTCGGGTGTAGCGTCCAATCAAACGTGCAGCCCATGCCAGCCCGTGCGGAAATTCAAAAGTGCGGAGATAGCCGCCCGCGACACCGCTGGCAACAAGTCGGCTGTCCTTTCGTTGCGACAATCGCCGGGCGTGTTTCGGATCGCGCGTTTGAACCCAAACGACACCGGGCGCGGTTTGCCACGCGCAAAGCCAGCGGTCGCCGATGGTTTCGGTTTTCACAGCGAACCTCCGCGTTGCAGGCGTAGGAGCGCGGCCTCGACTGACGGCCAGTGAAATAAATTTCGCCTGCCCAGCCGGACAAACGGAATTTTACCAGACGCCCGCCAATTGAAAAGTGTCCGGCGGCTCACAGGGAGCCGGGTTAAGATTTGTTTTTCGTCGAGGAACGATTCCCCGCTCGCCGATGCTGTTGGACTTGCGTTATCTAACATAACGCGATAATGCCTCCAAATGCACCTGCGGTCGTGGACTGCGGGCTACGCCAATGATTTTTCCACCTTTTAACCGAGAATGAGGCTATTGCCCGATTGCTTAACCATCTTGATAAGTTTTCTTCGGGTCTGTTTTAAGCGAAGAAGCTGGCGAGTTTTGCGAACCGCATCAAAGGTGGGAGATGCCTCCGGTGCGATGTGGTGAAGAAAATCGGCTAGTGCCTGATCGGAAAAGCAACAGAAGTGCAAGCCAATGTCACCATCGGTAATCCAATGCGCCATCAGCAGACATTCCAGCGGAGTTTGTGCCTTTGGCGGCTTGTAAGGCAGAGCGGCTTTCTCCAATTCTCGCCCTAGACGCTTGAAAAAATTCTGATCGTTGTCATCAACCGCCATTTGCACGGCGCTTTTTATTAACGGCATAACGTCGGGACTGTTCAATGTGCGGTAGTAGCTGGATTTGATGAGTTGCAGAACGGCGGCTTTGATTTCTCTGTTGCTCCAATGTTCACCGGCTTTCAAAAGTTCAGCAATAAAGTCATGGCATTGGTCGGGGATTGAGGGATTGAATT
Organism: uncultured Verrucomicrobiae bacterium; assembly: GCA_963764175.1. Taxonomy (GTDB): domain Bacteria; phylum Verrucomicrobiota; class Verrucomicrobiia; order Limisphaerales; family UBA11358; genus UBA11358. The sequence goes on from CAVXRE010000007.1 coordinate 184,545, forward strand.
TACGTTGCGCTTCAAGGAACTGGCGAATCGGCACATCCTTTGCATCTTCCCATTCCTCATGCGCCCGTTCCCAAGCTTCTGTTACGGATTTGTAAATGTCACTCCGTCCGGCACCACCAAGATTTTGAATGTCGGAAAGAATGTTCGCCGGAATCTGAAACAGAAAATGCTTCGTGCTATTTTTTGGGATGAACTGGCCTTCAATAATTGGCACGGATTTTTGTTTCATCGCTTGTAACTGGATTACTTTTTCACAGACTTCGGCGGCAGCAAGTTGAACCATTTTTCCGCCTCGGCTTTCGTGGCGAGTCCCTTGTAATGCGCGTGAATCATGGCGGGCGAGTTGCCCGCCTGTTGCGCGGTCTGGTTTTCGTTGGCGTGCGCGGCAAAGTGATAGGTGCAAAAGGCGTGGCGCAGTCCGTTGGTTTTGCGCGTCACGGCAACTTTTTCGCCTTTGATCTTCACGACGGCATCTTCGCACAGTTCCACGAAATGCTGTTGGAACGTGATTTCATGGCCTGTCCAGAGTTTGCCAGTCGTCAGTGTGCGGAATGGTTCAAGCCACGCGGCCAGCGCGGGGCAGATTTCCACAAGGCGACGTTGGCGGGTCTTGGCCTTGCCCGCCGTGACTTCAATGTGTCCGGCAACGCGCCACACATCCGCCCAATCCAAACGCAGCAGTTCGGCGGTGCGGAGTCCGGCCAGCCCGCCAATGGCGATGATCGGGCGCAGAGGGCGCAAATCGTCATTGGCAGCCGCCAGCAACGCGGCAAATTCGTCGCGGCGTGTAAAATTCCACGGCGGCGTTGTTGGCACGTTCGGGGCGCATGGCGTCGGCTTCAATCAGGCGGTGCGTCGGGGTGAGATAATCTTTGCGGACTGCCCATAGCAGGAATTGCCGGACGGTGGCGCGGTAGTGGTTGCGGGATTTCGCGGAACCGGCGGCACGGCCATTGCGGGAGGTGGTTTTCACCGTGTCGAGCGAGCCGATGAAGGTGTCCAGGTGTTCCTTGCTCAAATCGCAAACGGCGGTGTTCGGGAACATGGCGGCAAAACGGGTCAAGCTGAATTTGCGGTTGTAAGCGTATTTGCGCGGATAGTTGCGCCCGCTGGCCTTCGGCGGCTTTGGTGCGGGGCGCGTCGGCTTGTAAAAATTCCGTGACGGCTTCCTTGATGTCTTTGCGCTTTACGTTGGCGACGGTGCGCAAGATAGCCCGTCGACGGCTTCGCCCAATGTGCGCCCGCTCAAGTTTGCTGGACGACTCGACAAATTCCGACACGGCAGCCAGCAACGAAACGCGGCGGCCTGTGGCGCGATAGAAGTCCGCGAGCCGTTCAAGCGCGGCCAGAGCATCGCGGGCTTGCGCAGGGTGCAGGGCGGTGACTTGCGAACCGCTGGCCAAATCCTTCACCAGCGCGTCGGCGTGACGTTTGGCGAGTGAGTAGGACGCGAAAGACGCCATGCGCCGCTGTCCGGCCACCTGCCATGCGACGCGGTAAGAATCGCGCCCTTTGCACTTGGCGTAAATCGTGGCGAGGACGCGGCCACGGTGTTTGATGCGCTTCGGAAATTTCACGTTTGCGCTTTCGGATTCAGCCGTTTCTTGTGTCGCGGCTGTGTCAGGAACACCAGAATACCTCAATTTCTTGAGGAAAATTGGTGCGCATAGCAGGACTTGAACCTGCACGGGTTTCCCCACTACCACCTCAAAGTAGCGTGTCTGCCAATTCCACCATATGCGCCTTGGTTGCATAATGAAGCAGTCCACGTGATGACGCGCAAGCAGATTTTGATTTTTGAAAATGCAGCAGCGGTTTTTCAGTCGAAGATTCGCTGCCAGCCGCGCCAGAGCAATGGCTGGGTGGAATTGAAATTCTGGCTGTGCTTGCGGCCGAGATCAAACTGCACCAGAAGACCGATGCTGTTCGCGCCGCGTCCGTTCGAGCGGATGGCGTCGATGCCGTAGGCGTAATTGAGCATGATCTTCCAGCGGTCGGACGGCGAGTGGTACAAGATGCCGCCGCCCACGCCGTTGAGCCAGTTGCCTGGTTGCGATTCGCCGGGCAGATAATCCACGAACGCGCTGCCGGCGTTTACGTCGATGTTCCAGCGTTTTTGGGAATCGAGCGGTAAAAGGTAATTGACGTTGAGAAGCACAAACTGGCGCGCGCTGATTTCCTGATAAAAATAGCCGGGCAGCGACAGCGGAAATTCCGCGATGAGCGGCAGAAATCCACCGAGCCGATACGCGCTGAAACGGTCGGCATCCACGCTCGTGCCCGCGGTCAGGCGCACATAAAAACTTTGCTGGCTTTTGGGCAGCGTGTAGGCCAGCGCCGCCTCAGCCCAAAACAGATGCGATTGCTCTTCGAGTTCACGGTCGCCGCCAAAACCATAAGTGCCGGAACCACTGCGCAAATGGCCTTCATACCAGACGGATAATTCCATCGCGAGCGGCGGAAACAAGGTGGGCTCGACGCCGCCCCAGCGCAGGCCGGTGCGCACGCTGAAATCACCATGGTCGTTGGGCAGTTGAAAATTGGAAGCGGTGTTGTCGTCGGGGTTGAAAAAGGAATAATGCGCCGTGCCGCGCAAAACAAAGTTCAGCGGAATTTCATCGCCGGGATTGAACAGATGATAAATGCTTGCGGAAATTTCCCCGCCATCGCCGTCAAACGATTCTTTTTCCAAATAAGTGCCGCCGCGAATCTCGTTGTAGCCGTCCGCAAAGCCGCCGCCGGCCACGCCAATGGCGAAATCCGTGTTCGGCCCAAGGCCGTTGACGAAGCCAAGCTCGGAATCCAGGTAAACCGGCGCGAGCGCCAACCGCAGCGTCAGGTTCGTTTCCAGAAAATCCGGCTGGTTGTGATAATAAAAAGCGTAGCCGGCCAGCGGGGCATGGCCTTCAAACGCGGCGTTGTAGCCAATTTGAATCAGATCCCGCTTGACGGGATCAATTTGCGCGGAGGCAAGGAAGGGGACAAACCACGTCAGCCACAATAGCGCGCGTCCGAATCTTTTCATCGCCGCTTTTCGTAACGTAAACGGCACCAGGCGGCAAGCGGATTTGGGCAATCGCACTGGACACGGCGGATGATTTGCGGCTTACTGTTCGGGCGAAATGCCGCCACTGAATCCTGAATTGTTGGCCAAAGCAAAAGGTCTGGGGTTTTCCGACCGGCAGATTGCCCATTTGACCGGCGCCACCGAGGATGAGGTCCGCGCAAGGCGGAAAAAACTCGGCCTTGTTCCCAGCTACCGGCTCGTGGACACCTGCGCCGCCGAGTTCGAGGCTTACACGCCATATTATTATTCGACCTACGACCGCGGCGACGACGAGGTCAAAAAAACGCCGAAGAAAAAGGTGATGATTCTCGGCGGCGGGCCGAACCGCATCGGGCAGGGGATTGAATTCGACTATTGTTGCGTTCACGCCGCATTCGCACTCAAGGAAGACGGCTTCGAGACCATCATGGTCAATTCCAACCCTGAAACCGTCTCAACCGACTACGACACGAGCGATCAGCTCTTCTTTGAGCCGCTCACGCTGGAGGACGTGCTGCACATTTACGAACGCGAGCAATGCTGGGGTGCCATCGCGCAATTCGGCGGCCAGACACCGCTCAACCTCGCGCTCGGTTTGCAGAAAAACGGCGTCAACATCATCGGCACCTCGCCGCAGAGCATCGAAGTCGCCGAGGACCGCAAGCTCTTCGCCGCGATGCTCGACAAGCTCGAAATCCCGCAGCCGCCCAACGGCATTGCCACCAACGAGGCCGAGGCGCTCAAGGCCGCCAAAAAACTCGGTTACCCCATTTTGGTCCGTCCTTCCTTTGTGCTGGGCGGACGCGCGATGCAAATCGTTTATTCCGACGCCGAACTCCAGCATTACATGCGCTTTGCCGTCGAGGCATCGCCGAAACGACCGGTGCTCGTGGATAAATTTTTGGAGGACGCCACGGAGGTGGACGTGGATTGCATCGCTGATGTCGGCCAGTTCAAGAAGGCGGACGAAGGCACCATTGTCATCGGCGGAATGCTGGAGCACATCGAATTTGCCGGCGTCCATTCCGGCGACGCGGCGATGGTCCTGCCGCCGCACACGCTTTCCAAAAAGGTCGTCGAGACGGTCCGCGATTACACCCACGCCATGGCGCGCGAGTTGAAGGTCATCGGCCTGATGAACGTGCAGTATGCCGTGAAGGACGAAAAAGTTTTCGTGCTCGAAGTGAATCCGCGCGCGTCGCGCACCGTGCCGTTCGTCAGCAAGGCGATTGGCGTGCCGCTGGCGAAACTGGCGGCAAAAGTCATGGCGGGCAGGACGCTCAGGGAACTGGGCTTCACGAAGGAAATCCGGCGGAAGTATTGGGCGGTGAAGGAATCCGTGTTTCCATTCAACCGTTTTCACGGGCAGGACATTTTGCTGTCGCCGGAGATGCGCTCGACCGGCGAGGTCATGGGCCTGGACGCCGACCTCGGCATCGCCTACGCGAAATCGCAAATCGCGGCCGGCTCATCATTGCCGCTGGGCGGAAAAATTTTCATCAGCGTGAGTGATGCGCACAAAAAACAGGCCATAGCGGTGGCAAAACAGTTTGCCGAGCTCGGCTTTGAACTGGTCGCTACCAGCGGCACGGCGGCCGTCTTGGAAAAGGCCGGGCTGAAGGTCCAGCGCATTTTCAAGCTCGCCGAGGGCCGGCCCAACGCAATCGACCTGCTCAAGAACAAGGAAATCCAATTCGTCATCAACACGCCGAGCGGCGCCACGCCGCGCGCCGACGAAATCAAAATCCGCACCACCGCCGTTTACACCGGCACGCCGATCATGACGACAATGAGCGGCGCGAAGGCCGCTGCGCGGGGCATCGCCGCGCTCAAACAGCGCGGCTACGGCGTGCAGACTTTGCAGGAGTATCACTAGCGCATTTCAATTTCGCCACTTCGAGGTCCGCCTGCCGCGTCGGTTCGGGAATGCGATAGCGTGTGCAACAGGCCAGAACCAGTTTGACCGCCGATGCCAAATCCACCCGATGACCGATGCTCACAAAAACCGGCCGAATTCCCTTCTGCGTCCGCAGCACGAAACCGATTTGCTCCTCGCCATCCATGAGCGGGATGGTTGCGCCGGCATTTGACGCCAGTTTTCCGAATGTTCCAATCAGGCGGCTTTTGGCGACGCCGACGCCGGGCTTGTCCAATTCAATCGCCAGATGCGACGCAATGCCGCATCGCCGCGGATGCGCAAAACCCTGGCCATCGAAAAGTATTGCGCCGAATTTGTGTTGCAACGCGCGGAGCGCCTGCGCAACCGCCGGGCCTTCCCGAAAGCTGAGGAAACCGGGCATGTAGGGGAATTCCGCCGGTCGTGTTGCGTGCGCAACTTCAATGATGCGCCGCGTTTCGCGGTCATAAACGACGGCGGCGGCAAAAATGGTTTGTTTGTCACCGGAGAAAGCGCAATCGGCCCCGGCGACGAATCGCGGCAGCTCCAGTGATGCGGCAATCAACCGTTCGCGCAGGCGCGATTGTTCGACCTTCCATCTTTCCACGAGCGCGGACCAGTTGGGATCGGATTTGCCGTGAAGCGTCATGGGAAACTTTGAGATTGAGATTCAAGTGCGCACCCAGGCCTTGAAATGCAATGAGCAGCCGCCAGCGCGCCAGCGTTTTGGACTGCGGTGGCCCTCCACCGCTTTGCCAACGGATGGCGCTTCATCCAAAGCGCCAGAGGACTGGCGCAGTCCAAGACCTCGCGGCAGGTTCGGACAGTTCATGATGAAATCTCCTTTGGCGTTGCGCGCAGCACGCGATAACGGTGCGTCCATTGATCAATCCGGCACGCCGCGCGGTAATCGCAAAATTCGCACGGCGTTTCACCGCCCTTGCGATACGGGTCCACCTTCGCCACGCCGGAAAAAATCGCACGGCCCATTCCGCGCAATTGCTTCTCAACCCGGTCGAGTAATTTTTCGAATTCCGCGCGCGGCAGCGCCTCAACCGAACCTTTGCGCAACGAGCCGTCCTTGTTCCGCTGATAGCTGAATTGGTCCGCCGCTCCTACGCGATCCAGCTTTGGCAGCACGCTGGCGTCGAACCGGCCCGTGTGACGATAGGCGCGTTTGCGGGCCCCGTCGGCATCGTCCAGCACTTCAATCCGCGTGCCGCCGCTTTCATACTGGCCGCGCAGGTTCACGTAAAAAACACCCGCCGGAATCAAACGCGCCGCGCCGAGCGCACCGCGCGGGTCCGTCCAATTCCGGAGCACGTTCAGATACGCCAGCAACTGCAATTGCACGCCATGCTCCACCAATATCGCGTCAAGCTTTTTGCCGCCGGATTTGTAATCCATCACCAGGGCCAGCGCGGTGTCACTGCCTGGCTCGTTCCACAAATCCACACGGTCAATCCGCCCCCGCAACGCGAGCCGGTGGCCTCCGCCCAAATCCAGTTCCAGCGCGGGCACGGGCGCGCCGTCACCGCCGAAATCCAGTTCCGCCGCCGCCGGGTCAAATTCATTCTGGTTTCGCAGCCACGAGACGACGACCTCGATGAAATCCTGCAATGATTCGGTCATCGCGCGCGCCTCGAACCGTGTCTGCGCCGTGTCCCGCATCAACCCGCCGCGGAAATTTTCCGTCAATTCAGCCGCAATGAAGCGAATCCGTTCGCGCGCCTCGGGCGGCGTCAGATTCCGCCAGCCCCTGCCTTCGGCAGCAAGTCGCTCGTGGAAAATTTTCAGCACCTCGTGCTGAAAACTGCCCCGTTCGCGCGCGTCGAGCTCGAAAATCTTCCGCTCTCCAGCCCGCAAACCGCTGCGGACAAAGAACCGGAACGGGCACTGGGCAAATTCCTCAAGCCGGCTCACCGATGTCTGCAACACCGGGCCAAAAAGTTTTTCTGCCAGCGCCGCTGGCAAATTTTCCGCCGGATCCGGCTCATGCAACCGGCGCAAGCCTTCGGCGAGCGATTTCAGCGCCGGGAGTTCAAGCAATTCGGACCAATTTTGAGCTGTGGATTTTGAATTCTGAATTTCGACCAGCAACGCGGCGATCTCGACGGGATGCACCGCTTCAGCCATGCCGGTTTCCCCGCCGAATTCCCCGATTTCAAGTTTGGGAAACAGCCGTTGCAAATGTGAAACGAACGGCGATGGATTCAACGTCTTGCCGTCGGCATCGTGGCGGGCGAAGGTGACGGCGAGCTTTTCGCTTGCGCGCGTGCAGGCGATGTAGCCGTAATAACGTTCGCGCGCCAGCCGCTCACGCAAATCCGGGCCAAGCGTTGCACCGCCCTGTTCCAATTCATCACGGTCGGCGTCCGTTAAAATCGGCGGCACGGCGGGGGCGGCGGGGAAAATCGTCTCGTTCACCCCAAGCACTAGCGCAAATTTCAAGTTTGGATTGCGCGCGCGGTCAATGGCGCCGACAAGCACTTCATCGAGCACGGGCGGAATCACGCCGACGGTCAGGCCAGCAAGCCCGGCCTCCAAAACCGGCAGCCAGTCGCGCAATGGCAGCGCTTCGCGCGGGAACGCAAGCGCCACATTGTCCAGCCAGGCGTTCATCTGCTCCCAAACGGTCGAGTGGATTTGCGGCTTGCGATTGGCGACTGGCGATTGATTGACGCCCGACAAGCTCCATCGCTCCAAGGTTTTTTCCACATCGAGCGCATCCCAAAACCCACGCAAGGCTTCAGCCAGTTGTCCGCCCGACGGCTGGTTTTTGTGTCGTTCGAGCTGCGCCGCAAAATTCTCAAACGGCGGGAGAATCATTTTACGGAGCCGTTCCAACGAATGGTCATCGGACGGCAGCGGCTCGCGCCATTTTTTGCCGCGCCAGCCGAATTCAAGCGCGGCATTCTCCAGCCGGTCGATTTCATTTTCTTCAACGCTGGAGAATCCGGCCTTCAGCGCGGCAAACCAGTCGTCGTGCCGCCAGTCAAAGGCGATGGTGCGGAACGCGCTGCGGGTGAGTTCGGCCAGCGGGTGGTGCGCGACGGATTCACGGCAGTCCAGGAAAAACGGGACGCCGTAACGGCGAAATTCACGCGCCAGCGGCTTGTGATAACCGTCAAGGTTCCGCACCAGCACTGCGCAGTCGCGGAACCTCGCGCCCGCGCGGACAAATTTCAAGATCCCGCGCGCAGCGAAAACGGCCTCCGCTTCCGGATTTTGACAGGCAACCAGCGAAATTGAGGATTGCGGACCGTGGTTTGCCGATTTTTTGGAATCGGCGCGAGGCGGTTGTGCCCAGTTTTTTTCCAGCCAGGCCAGCGTGGAATTTTCTGCAAAACGGTTTTTGGCCGGATTGCGTTTGAGCACTTCGACGCCGATTTCACAACCCGGCAGATTCTTAACTCTTTGGCCGCATTGCTGGAAGGTTTTTCCGACCGGCGACCAGATTGAAAGCCACGAAGTTTCAGTTTCAGGCTCGTTTTCGAGGCAGAACGCGAGCGTGGCATGTTCGCAACGCGGCAAAATGGCGGCGAGCAAATCGAGTTCCTGTGGCGTCATTTCTGCAAAACCGTCAAGCCACAAGCCGGAAATTTGCAGCGAAGACGGCGAAGCGCACGGATTGCCGGCCGACTTTGGACTTTGGGTTTTGGGCCCGAGACTTTCCGTCGCGGCATCGAGCAGGCGGTTCGCGTCCTGCAATTCATGTCCGGCGAGCCAGTTTGCATAAGCGTCGTTGAGCAGCGCGAGGTCGTGAAGTTTGTCCTGAAGCTCGCGGCGTCCCGTCAGGCGGGAGGCAAGCGCGCGGAGTTTTTCAGGCGACAGGTGGTGGTGTTGCAGTTCGCCGAGCAACTGGCTGAGTTGCCGGGAAAAACCCGTACGGCGGGCGCTCCGGTGGAACAATTTGAGTTCACGCTCGTGCTGCATCAACAGCGCTCGCAAAACCATGACGCGGCCCTCCTCGGCAAGCAGTTGCGGCAGCGCTACATGCAGATTGTCAAACACGAACTTCGCAAGCCGCTCGAATGAAAAAATATGAAGGCGCGTGTAGCCGTTGATTCCCGCTGCCGAGGGATCGGCGAGCAACTGCCGTTCGAGCTGGAACGTGGCCTGTTTGGGCGCCAGCAAGATCAGCGGCGGACCTTCGGGATTTTTGCGCAGCGCATCACGGATTTCCGCCAGACAGCGGAACGTCTTGCCGCTGCCGGCGGGGCCGAGAAGGAAGCTTGCCTGCACACGGGATTTTTCGCGCAAAGCGGCGCGGGCGCAAAGGAATTAATTTGGGCGGCGGTGGATTTCATGCCGTATTTTTTGTTTCTTTTTGGGCGGATTGGTTTAACATCTTCTCCCGTCAAAAAAATCAAATTTGATTGAACCAATATAAATCGAGTTATGCCACTGACACACACCCGGGAACTTTTCGCGAAGGCGTTGAAGGGCAAATACGCCCTGGGCGCGTTCAACGTCAACAACATGGAGCTGCTTCAGGCCATCGTCGAGGCGTGCGAGGAGGAAAAGGCGCCGGTGATGCTCCAGATTTCCAAGGGCGCGCGCCAATACGCCAACCCCGTCTATCTCAAGAAGCTCATCGAAGCGGCCGTCAGCCTTTCCACGATCCCGATTGCGGTGCATCTCGATCACGGCGACACGTTTGAGCTGTGCAAGGACTGCATTGACGAGGGGTTTACCAGCGTGATGATAGACGCCAGCCACGAGCCGTTTGAGAAAAACGTCGAAATCACCAAAAAAGTCGTGGAATACGCCCACAAACACAATTGCGTGGTGGAATCCGAATTGGGCCAGCTCGTCGGCGCGCAGTTCGATGAAGGCGAGGAAGGCGGGAATTTTTCGCACGGCGGCCATTACACTCACCCGGAGGAGGCGGTGAAATTTGTCAAGGAATCCGGCTGTGATTCGCTCGCCGTCGCCATCGGCAATTCCCACGGCGCCTATAAATTCAAGGGCGAACAGCATCTCGATCTCGAACGGCTCAAGGCCATTAAAAAGGCGCTCATGGACGCCGGACTTGGCGATTATCCGCTTGTGCTGCACGGCGCATCAAGCGTGCCGAAGGAGCTTGTCGAGGAGATCAACAAATACGGCGGCAAGCTGGGAACCGACACCGCAGGCGTGCCGGAGGCGGACATCGAGGTTGCGCGCCGCACCGGCTGCACCAAGGTGAACATTGACACCGACCTCCGTCTGGCCATGACTGCGGCGATTCGGAAGGCCTTGTTCGAAAATCAGAAAGAATTCGATCCGCGCAAATATCTCGGCCCGGCCCGGGTACAGGTAAAAGACCTCGTCCGGCACAAAATCAAAAATGTACTCTGCTGTGCCGGCCACGCGTTTGATTAAATCAGAATCAAAAAACTCTCAAAAGTCTCCGAGGCAAATTCCTTGGGGCATTCTCAATTTTCGGTCTGAATTATAATTGTCGTTTTGACACACTCCACTAAAAAACGACCCATCTGTGCGCCATTATGGCACTTATTGGGGAGGTCAATTTCTGGCTTTAATATGCAATATGTTGATATTAAACGGAAGTATGTAGATAGTCAAAGCCCGTCAGGTTAAATTCAACGCCCAGCTCTGCTAATGCCGTTGCCTTTCCTTACAAGGATGGCGTTTTGACTGTCACGCTTCCGAAAACCGAGGAGGCCAAGCCGAAGAGAATTGACGTGAGCGTCAATTAAACGAATAAACCAGTTCGGAAAAATCAAGACTCCCGCAATGAACGGTTGCGGGGGTCTTTTTTGCGAATGGGAAGCCGCATTTCAGGCGATCCTGATTCCTGAAGTTTCAACTTGAGAATCGTGGCAACAATCTGGTTTAATATGTAATCTGTGTTTGGGCGGTTGGTAGGTTACCCAAGTGGCCAACGGGGGCAGACTGTAAATCTGCTGGCTATGCCTTCGATGGTTCGAATCCATCACCTACCACCACTCCCTATTGCAATCAATGATTGCAATGGTTTTATGCGATTTTTGATTTTCTGAAATCCAGAGTCATAACGTAAAGTCATAACGTCGCCAAAGTTTTCCAAGCTGATTCAACGCCGTTCAAATCAGTCACGGGTCGGTCACGGTTTCTGCATTTCGCCGCGAATCCAGTTTTCGATGGAGCGCATATCCCACAATTTCACGCCGCTTTTTTGGCCGCGCAGCCGGAGCAGGACGCCCCGGACAAGGCCAAGTTTCTCCGCGTTGTAGAGCGTGCCACGCTTCACCGAGAAGATGCGTTCGACATCCTTGGTGCGTCCAAACTCTTTTGCCGTGTCGCTGAAATCGCCCGGCGTCACCGGCGCGGCAGTCACACACGATGGGCTGACGCTCAAAAAATCTTTCCGTTCACCATTCATACACCGCAGACTTTGTGCTAAACAGCGACCGGGCGGGCGTGTCAGACACACGGGATTCCAAGTGCGGGTGACAGCATTGCCGAAATGGAAAGTGTCCTCTCAATCTGTCCAATCGCATCCGCGAAGCGGGCAAATCGGTTCTCACTTGATCCGCAGTGGACTGGCATTCGCACGGGTGCAACCTACCGGTTTTGGACGAGACACGCCTTACTCCTCGTCAAAACGAGGTTTTTGCGTCCGCGCAATGGACGCGGTGAATCCGCAGTCTGGCCGGGCAAATGGCCGCGCCGATGTCCGCAGCCACGGGCAGTCCGTGTCCGATCCGGGGACGTGTCCAGTCCGCAACCGGGCGGTGTCCGTGTCCAGTCCGTGACCGCATCCGCGCCCGTAACCTGTCCGTGGGTAGTCCGGGGATGCCATCGCGCCAAGGTTGGAACAGTCCGCGAATTGTCCGCAGCCAGTCCGCAGTCGCGTGGGGTCGTGCGCGTGAATCAGGGGCGTGATGGTATGTCGCCGGTCGTCGCGTCAATGTATTGCTCGCCTCATCCGGCTGCGCTCCACATTGCACCCGCCGCCCGGCTCCGGGAGTTTTGCCTCTATGATTCTGCGCCCGGAGAATTGTTCATGGCAGATTGCGAATTGCGCCTGGCGCGAGCAGACACCACTTAATGCACCATCGGCACGATGACGGGCATCGGCACCGGGCGGGAAGTTGGACTGCTGCCAGCGCGCCCGTAGGAAACGACCTTGCCATCAACCAATTTGATTTCGTAGGGCGTGCCGGGCATATCAAAAGCCGTCGGCACTTCGGCCAGATTGTAATTCAGACATTCGGAATTTGTGTCTGCGATGACGCTGACCGGCGTTCCCATGATTTTCAGAACGTCGGCTTTATTCATGCCGATAGACACGCCGTTTATTTTTGATGCTGACGTGAGACAGCCTGCCGCCAAGAGCGAGGCAAGCCCGATGATAAGTATTTTGATTTTCATTTCAGAATGTTGTTGCTTCCGCGCGTTTTGAACTCTTCACCGCCGCCTGTCCCTCTTGCTCCTGCATTACGTCAAGATGGACTCGCGGAGCAGCCCAACCCATAGAAAATCCGACATTGAAAAAATAATTCTTCCCCTGATCGGTGATGAACTTAAATTGCGCGACGTTCTCTGTGGTTCCGGCGGTCGCCAAAACGTGCTCACCAGCCGGAACGGATAGAAGCTGATAAGTGTGTGGCGCAAGTGCCCCCACAATGCGTCCGTCCAAAACCATCGGAAGCGTGAGCGCCGTTCCAACGCCGCCGCCACGATTAACATAGATGCTGGCCTTGTCGGGTTCAGGGACAAATTTCTTTGCCTTGAAATCCTGCGCGGTATCGGTCATGGGAACCGAAGCACAGCCAGCCGCGAGCAACGCGGCCAGCCCGATGATGAGGAGTTTGGATTTCATAAATTCATTTTGAAATTTCTTCGGGTGACGCAATGACAATTTCCGGCTTGCCGCGATAGTCTTTGATCGTTCCGGTGACGGAGATTGTTTCGCCTTCAAGTTTGGCCAGTTCGTGATAATCCCGGTCTGCGCGAAACTCCACGACTGAAAATTGTTCATTGGGGTATGCGCCGCCAATGTCCAGCATCGCCGTTCCGGTTCTGGTCAACTTGGATTGATAGACCTTGCCATAAACCGTTGCGTGTTCGCCAATGTGGTTCCTGGCATCACTCGCGGGGATGCCAGAACGTGAACAGCCGCAGAGCAAAACCAGCGCGAGAATGAGAATTTTGGTTTTCTGGAAATACATTTAGGCTATTCATCCACTTGCTTCTTCCAAGCATCCAAAATGTCTCGTGATACTTTTTCATAATGACTAGCCAACTGTTCAGATTGCTTGGCGGCATCCAAAGCCTGATCATACTCCTTCGATAATTTGTCGAAATCTTTAGCCTGCTGCTCGCAAAGTTCTTGGCGATTCGTCAATTCAGTCCCCTGTGTTTTCAACTCTGCCTCCAGTGCTTGAGATTTCTGCGCCAGAATGTCAAAGTCGCTTTTGAGTTTCGCAGTCGCACTGTCAGCGGATTGTTTCGCAGCGGTTAATTGGCTGATTGTCTGTTGGCTCTGGTCTTTGAACTCGGAAAATTTGACTCTCTCGCTAATAAACAGCCCGGACGCCGCGAGCGATAACACCACAAATGCAGCAATGATTATTTGATGCTTCTTGTTCATGGGATTTCCTTTCTGATTGTTCTATTCGCTTCGAGAGCCGCAAGTTTTTGTTCCAGCAATGCCAACTTCGGCTGTGCATCCAATGATTCGGATTCAAAATAAATACGGGCTTTATCGTAAGCCTCCTTCTTGGCTCGCTTGCGATTTATTTCAGCTTGTTGTCGCTCTGATTCCTCTCTCGCCGCTTCCGCTATGCGCTGTTGTTCTAGCCGGTCTGTTTCAGCTTGCTGTTCGCGCAACTGCATTTCACGGTCGTATTGTTCTTGTTGCGCTTTCATTTGCCGATTGCGTTGTAATGTGTTGCCAAGATTCTGAAAGGACTGATTTAACTGATCCAACTGCATTTGCTGGGCACTTGCTGGTGCGATGTAGATGGTTTGCTGCGCGGGCAATTGGACGGCGATTGCCAGCACAAACAACGCAGCCAGCGCGACGATGAGGATTTTTGTTTTCATAAATACACATTTGAAACGCCTACGAACCGATAGTTCATATTACGAATCACCAGTTCGTTTCAGTCAATGCTTTTCTGGGGCAGCCTCGGCGGGTGGAAATTTCCAAACAGCAAGTGCTGAAATCGTTTGGCGCGAATGTCCGGCGTCTGCGCTTTGCTGCCGGACTGACGCAGGCCAAACTTGCCGAAAAGGTGGATGTTGAATTGCGAACGCTTCAAAAATTCGAGGCCGGACAAATTAACGTGCCTTTGTTCACAATTTTTCGAGTGCGTCGCGCCTTGAATTGCAAATGGGACGAACTGTTTGGCAACTTCAAATAAACCATTGGTAACTTCCGGCCTCGGCTTGAACTCCTGCGGCTCGGCGCGTGCCTTTTTTCAGCAGCTTAATCAGCCCGTAGCTTTCCAACTGCCGCATGATGCGTTGTGCCTGCGTCGGATAAATTCCAAGCCGGTCGGCAAGATGGTTGAATGAAAGAAAAAAAGTTAGCGGCGGTCGCTCCGGCTCCGGCAGCAATGCCAGGTCGCGGCAGATGCGGAACGCTTCGCGCTCGTTTTCCGGCAGCGCGTCATAAATGCCGCGTTCACCAGCGTTGAGTGATTCGATGTAAGTTTTGGCAACGGATTCGAGCATGGCTTTGGCCTCCTTCATGTGCTGTTCGCGTGGATCGTTGAAAAGGGCGCGGTTGCAATCGTAAAAACAGCCGACAAGTTCCAAGACAAATTGCGGGGCAACGCAGCGGTAAAGAAATGGCACGGTCTGCACGAGGAAACCATTCCGGGCGTGAGCCTGCGCTTGGAAACGCGGTTCAATCAAACCAGTGTAGAACTTGGTAAAATTCGGGTGATTCGGGTGTTTGGCTGCCAGCGTGTCCAATGCTTCCCGTTTGGCCTTGATGTTTGCCAGCACAGAACCAGCTTTGTTATGCAGGGATGCAGGTATGCAGGGATGCAGAGACGCAGTAATGCAGGATGCAGTATTCAGACGAATGGTTGGTGTTGGTGGTGTCTGTTTCTCAAAACAGCCTTCAGGGAAGATAATTTCGCCGAACCGAATGCGAATTGGCGGGACTTCATTCAGGAACTCGTAATCTGTCGGCTCGGTTTCGCCTTTGCGTTTGTCAATGGCTCGCCCGTAAATCACAGTCTGATTGCCGTCCGCCCGCCATTCGCCAAACGGGAGTTTCGCGCTGGCCGGAAATACACCGTCAACGAAAATCCAAAAATTGCATCCCCGGACGCGCTTTGTCCGCGTGGTGTCCCGCAGGCGCGGATTGTTTTCAAGAAACGGTTCAATGTCGGCATCTTGGTCAAAATCAATCGTGCAAAGCCCGCCGGACGCACTGCCCAGCAAGACGCCGATGTTTCTGCCCGCGAACGAACGAAGATAAACCGGGTCTTTCATGGAATCCCGCGTTCGCCGTTGCCAGTTTTTGCCAGTCGGATTTTTTGTGAGCCAATAAATCGGAATCAGCACAACGTCGCCAAGCAACTGACGGATTTTTTCGACCGGGTTGCCGTTCTGACTTGACGGCGCGAGATGGACAGCGGATGATTTTTTCACAGTAGTTCAACCGCTGTCGCGTCAACCGTTCAAGTTTCGCGGCGGCGGTTTTTTAATGTTCAATGCCAGTCGTCTTTCGGTCCCGGTTTGTCCTCCGGCGGCTTTTGAAATCGTTCACGCCACTTGAGCCTAGCCAACGCATCCGCAATTTCTTCAACGCTATGTTCAGGTGTCACAATCACCTGCATCGAAATCGGCTTGCCATAGGCGTAAGCAAAAAACGTTTTCAAGTCCTCTTTGTAAAGCCGCTCAATGGCGATGCTCAACCGCTCGCGTCCATCTTCTTCGCCCGCGAGATAATTCTGCAAAATCTCGCTGATAGCACTAGCCCTGCCGTTGCCTCTTGGACGGCCTGACGGGTTTCCAGATTGTCCTTTTTCAAACGGCATTGTTAATTTGTTGTTTTATCAGTGGCCGACTGTGCCCTGTTTTGCTCTTTGACAATCTCCCGCGCCACGGCTTTCGCCCACTCGCGCTGCTCGTCGTCCCCATTCGTCACTTGGACTTGGGCTTGAATTGGCTTCCCGAAAGCGTAGTAGAGCAGAATCTCCGGCCTGTTATACATCAGATCGTCGAGGATGGATTCGAGGTTCGTTTTGTCTCCGTCGTCGTAAGGTCTGCCCAAGTAGTCGCGGACTTCTTGGGCGAAGTTGCGGGCGGCTTTGGGTCTGCCGCTGGGATTGCCGGATTGTCCGGGCTGAAACGGCCTGCCCACCGCTGTTTTTTCGCTGTTAGCAGCACTCATGCGCCTTCATTGCTGGAAACTACCACGCCAACTTCACCTGCCGATTGTCCCGCTGGTTGAAATGGCCGGAACGCCCACAACGGACACGCCCAGCCGGTGCAGTCCGTGATGGCCTGCCGGTCAAATCCGACACACTCCAGACACTGCGCTTTGATGGCACGCCGAGGCGAGCATTTTCCCGCCCATGCAGCAACGAAATGACCTTTGGCCGATTCGGGAGTAGTCGCCAGCCGTCCGGCGCGTTTGGCAGTGATTTTTTCGCCGAGGGAAGCGGTTTCGGACAGCGGCGCGTTCATTGCGTGTCCTTTCCCGCGTCCATTTGGGAGCGGATATAGTCGCGCACGCTGGCCATATCCCACAAACGGCAACCGGATTTTTTACCACGCACACGGAGTAAGACGCCTTTGATTTTGCCGTCTAGCAGGAGGTTGTAGGCAGTCCCGCGCCGCAGCCCAAAAGTTTTTTGGAGATCGGCGGTGCGGCCAAATTCCGGTGTCGCGCCGGTGAAGTTGCCGGGTTGCACCGGCTCGGTGGTTTTTAATTCGTTTGCCATAGTCAACTCGTTCACGCAGGCACAACGCCTGCTAAACGAGTCAACAATGACACTGCTAAAAACCTTTTACTAACACACGCCCGTCACCCTACCCCCTGGGGGTGAATTTTCAGGGCGGTCAGTTTCCATTTGGCAATTTGAAGCTGTCGTTCGTGCGGGGATAACCGCTTCCGGCGGGTCACGCTCTCGCGCTGACGAGTGCGCGAAGTTGTTTTACAATTTGTCCATCGGGGATGCGTTTTGATGTCTATGTTCTCAATGTCTGCCCACGAGCGACGATCTGCACCCAGAGGACGGCGATCCGTGCCCTCATGTTTTGGGTTCGGAATACCGAGGCGCTGCCGTTCGTTTGTGACAAACTGCCTGAACTCTCTGATGCGAGTCGGGTCTTTGCGCCGAAATTCTTCCGTGTCGGAAATGCTATGTCGTTTCCGTTCTGCGACGAGCAACTTTTTGAACGCACTGGTAAGCCATCCGTTTCCGTGTCGAAGATTGAAACGGACGCCCACACTGACCCCACTCGCAAAATGGCCGAGACTGACACGGAAAACAGAAGTGAGTTTGTCAGTGTCGAAATTGTATGGCGGGTCGCCTTCCTTCCAAATCGCTGGGATCGCGTTAAGGTTCAAACGAAAATTCTTGCCCTTCCATTCGTAACGCTGCGCTCGCGTCAACTGATTGTAAGGGACTCCACACGGATAAGAGCCTTTATCCCGCGCCTCCAATTCATATTCTTTAGCCGCGTTAAATTCGTCCTCCCACCAACTAGCCATGATGTCTTTGAACTTGGGGCTGGCAAATGTGATTACTATGTCCTGTGCTTCCTTGCGCGACCGAGGCATCCGGTCTGGTAGGCACTTTGAAAACAGATTGTTGAACAGTTCGCAATTCGGCCAGCCTTCAGATGCGTCCTTAACAAACATCCGCATCCCGACATCAGGAATTCGCCACCACCAAACATTCTTTTCCAAAAACTCGATTGTTACATCGTTGGCAGCAGGCAGGTTCTCTAAATTCTGGAATAGCAACTTTTCAGGCAGGCCGGGCATCTTCTTTCTTTTCATGTGAAGAATTTGCACGTCCGGCATTGGCAGTGATGGATTTTACGGTTTCACCTTCAATTTTTCGGCAGCGGCGAGTTTGCGCTGATTGGCGTCGAACGTGAGAAATTCCCGCACGCCCAGGTGCAACGCCGTCGCCACATGGAGAATGTCCAAGCTACGATGCCCGCCCGCAATCGTGTGACGTTTGGAAATGGTTTCGGCCAGCCGGTGAACGTCCGGCCAGTCGGCAGTCACCACCACCACCGCGCCGGTGTCCAAATCGGTTTGCAGATCGGCCAGCGCACGGTCACAATCGGCCTGCGGATAGCCTTTGGCCTTGTCCCGCGCATGAAGCCAGACTTGAAAACGGACGCTCTGGCGAAATTCGTAAAGCAGCAGGCCGGAGACGTGCAACGCTTCCGGCATGGCTTTGAAATACGCCGCCGCCTGCGGTGAATTGTCCTGCCGCCGATAAAACGCGCAGAGAAACGACGTGTCCGGGAAGGCAATCATCCTTCTTCGCCTTCAAGTTCCGCCGCGCGCATGGCGACGACTTCCTTGGTGGAGAAAATGCGGTCGCCCCAAGTTTCTTTCAACCGCGCCATGATGTCGGGCTTGACAAGCTTGGGTGTTTTGACGGGCGCGGGCGGCACGAGGCGGGCAAACAATTTCCCCGCCTTGGTGATCTCCACCGGCTCGCCTTCCGTAATCCACGCGGCAACGCGCGGGAAGCGGTTTCGCAAATCTCTGATGGTGGCTGTTTTCATCGTGAGACAAATATGTATCACCTAGCCAAACTTGTCAACTGCGTTCAAGAATGTTCAACGGGCGGTCACGTCCGGCAGTTTGCCAATGGCGTCGGCGGTATCTTCCGCGCTCAAATGCGTGTAGCCGCGCGAAACGACTTCCGAATCATGCCCGACAATCATCTGTGCCAGCGCATTGCTCGCCCCGGCTGATTTCAGCCAAGTCGTGAACGTGTGCCGCAGGGAGTGGAACGAAAGTTCGCTGGTCTGCCGTCTGGCATCGCGTCCCTTGCCGCCGGGCTTGGCTTCGAGTTTTGGCCGCACTTTCACCAGTCCGGCGGGCGCAAGGATTTCATCGTAAAACTTGGTGGAGATCGTGCCGGTGTGTTTTTCCGCCATTGCCGCCGCCTTGGGAAACACGCAGGCGTCCGGGCGGTCGCTGGACGGCATGTTTTCCAAATAATCCGCCAGCGGTTTCGCCAAGTGGAAGGACAATCGTTTGCCGGTTTTGCTCGTCACGAAGGACACCTGCCGCTTGTCCAAGTCCACTTGCTGCCATGTCAGCCCGGCCACGTCGCCAAGCCGTTGCCCGGTGTAAAGGCCGGTGAGAATCAAGCCGCGCCATTCACCGCCCGCTTCGTCGCAACGCTTCAAAACCCGGCCAACTTCTGCCAGCGTGAAGCCGCGCCGCTTGTTTTCGCCGCTTTTTTTGAGCGTGTCCACCTTCGTCGCCACGTTCTTCTCCACCAAGTCCTGTTTCTGCGCGGAATAGAGACAGGCACGCAGCACTTTCAAATCCATGTTCGTGCTGGTCGCGGACAGCCGTTTGGCGACGTAATCACGGAAGCGCAAAACGTCGTTCACTTTCAGGGCGTCCAAATCTTCGCCCGCCTTGCTGCCGAGAAATTCCAAAAAACGGCGCAGGCTCGTTTCGTAGCGTTCGTGCGTGCGCGGTTCGGCCTCCAGCTCCTTCGTTTCCAGCCAACGCTTGCACCAGTCACGGATCGTCGCGGACGGCAACGTCTGGCCGGATGCCATGAGAATGTCCGCCACGCCCTGCGCTATCACCTGCCGCGCCTTGTCTGGCGAGAGTTTCGCGCCGAGTGCCGACGCCTTCGCCCAGGTATCGCAAACCTGCCGCGCCTGCCGCTTGTCACTGGCCTTGGTGCTTCGGAAATGCCGCGCGCCGTCCGGCGTCTGATAGGCGCAATACCAGTAGGGCGACTTTCCGCGAGGGTCTTTGTGCAAACTTGCCATAGCGAGTCATAACATAGTCATAACGTCCACCCCTGTCAAGGCTGTTTAAGATAGTCATGTTTATTGGCAAATTGATGTATTATTGACCTCCATTCGATTCGATGGTTCGAATCCATCACCTACCACCATTCTCCAAAAATTTTCTCTGCGTCTTTGCGTCTCTGCGTTAAAATGGGCAGATGTTCGATTCGTTAAGCAGCAAGCTCCAGAACGCCTTCCGCAACCTGCGCGGCCTCGGCAAAATTTCCGAGGCCAACGTCGCCGAGCCCCTGCGCGAAGTCCGCATGGCGCTCCTCGAGGCCGACGTGAATTTCAAGGTCGCCCGCGATTTCATCGAGCGCGTCAAAACCAAATCCATCGGCGCGGAAGTCGTCCAGAGCATCCAGCCCGGCCAGCAGATCATCAAAATCATCCACGACGAACTCGTGGACCTGCTCGGCTCGACCAACGCGGCGCTCAAGCTCGACGCCAACCCAACCTGCATTCTGATGGTCGGCCTTCATGGTTCCGGCAAAACGACTTCGAGCGGCAAGCTGGCGCGGTTGCTCCAGAAACATGGACGCCAGCCG
>CAVXRE010000008.1:0-24765 GCA_963764175.1 uncultured Verrucomicrobiae bacterium
TCACACTGCCGATGGCACCACTAACAATAACACTGTAGGTTCCGGCATTCCCGGCGCTTACATTGTTCAACGTCAGGCTGCTGCCGCTCTGGCCGCTGATTACCACATTATTTTCCAACCATACATAGCTGTAAGGTCCAGTTCCCGAAGCCACCGTACTAAAAGTCGCGCTATCACCCGGGCAAACGGTCTGGCTCACCGGCCCAACAGCGCCAACCGGAACGGTTAGGTTGGTGACGGCCTGGGAAGCATTGCCTGAGAAGTTGAAATTGGCCGGAAAGTTGGTACCGGCACCCACGAGATTCATTGTAATCTGATGAGTGCTGCCATTGGCATTGGTCCCACCAACCACGAAGCTGCTGAGATTAAAATTCATCAACTCGGGATACGGGCTGCCGGAAGATCCCAAACTTATATAAACCCCGTACATATTTTGCGCGCCGTTCTCAAGGATCAGATATGGATAGCCAGTGGCTTCCCCCATCCAAGTCGCAGCACCGTTCGAAGTGCTGATGCGGTAGATGTCGGTATTTGTGCTGGTATTGCTCACATAAAGATTGCCGTCCTGTGCAAAACGAATGTTCTGCCCGGTGTTAAGGTTGTGGACGGTACCATACGAACCGACCAAAGTTGCGGTCCCACTGTTAACGTTAATCGTGTACAACGCGCTCGCCGTGGCTCCGAACAACGCTCCATCGCTTGGCCGGAAGGCCAATGATTCAATGCCACTCACGCTCAGGGCTGCAACTCTGGACATTACGCCATTCGTCTTGTTGAATGTTACCAAGGCTGCGGAATTTGAAATCCCATACAAAATCCCGTTTGTGGGGCAATAGGCAACGTCGTTAATGACGCTACTGCCGATGGAGGAAATTTTTGTGAAGCTGCCGTTCAACAAATTGATGGTGCCGAAACGGTTGGTTGACTGATTGTACTCAGCCGCATAGACGACATTGCTCTGGGCCCGTGCGGAAATGGACAAACCGCATGCCGCGATAATGATCAACAATGCTTTGGTGATGATTTGTGACAGAAGGCCCGGCCAGAGAGGAGTTTCTGGCCTTTGTCTATTTGCTAGACAGCCGTGTCCACTTTTTTTCACATCAGAAATGTTTTTCACTTGTAAACCTTTTATTTCGGTTTTGCTGGTGTCCCAAAAGCTGCTTTCATGCCAAAATATAATACACAGAAGATAGTGCTGATTTTATTCCTAAGTGGCTCTAAATCTTTAAGATAGGCCAACTTTAGTCAGAAAAGTCCTGATAGAAAGATGCCGTTTGTGTGGTGATGAAATCTAATGAAAGGCAACTTGCACCGGTGCCATATCCACCAATTACTGTCCTAAAACAGTCTATACCAGTTTCTCAGCCCGGCGTCATCAGAACCTGTGATTCCACCCGGGACCGGCATATTTATCACGCGCCAGAATAGCGATCTTGTCCATCGGTGGACTGGCAGGCGGGGAGTTGGCATCCCATGCTTTTTGTAGCGCGGTTTTCACTTTTTCGGCTGGCATATCCAAAGTTGTCAGAAATCTGGAATGCGCCCGACGTTTGCGATAGTCCGGTTGTTTAGAGGGCATCGGCAAGACTTCGCTCACGAGGGCAAGGTTGAAGTTCAACAGAAACGTTCCATGGAAGAGCAGGAAGTGTTTTCGGCGCCGCTGCGAATTGCCGGAAAATTTTAATTCACCGATGCAAAGATCAGTGTGGCCTCGAACGGCGATTTCAGGTTTCGGATCGGGTGTTTCTGTTTTGGAGTAAAGCGATTCAATCGCCGCGCGGTTGCGTTCCATGATGAAGTGGTTTGCCGAGGTGATGTTTTGGAGACGACCGCCTTCAGTGATTTTCAAAACGAGGGAGTAATTGAGACAGCCGGGGCCTTGTACCACGGTGCCGCCGCCGGAACACCGGCGGTAAACGGGAATTCCTTTTTCTTCGCAAACCGCAATGTTGACCTCGGATGCCATTTTGTTTGCGTAGCCAAGCACGATGAAATGCCGGGCCGATTCCCAAAAGCGGAGAACTTCTTCACCGGCGCCGTCTTCGCACCAGTCGAGCAGCGCCTCGTCGCATGCGAGGTTTTCGGCCGGCGTGGACAGCGTCAGGTCGAGTAATTTCATCTTGCAGTTGCGCTGATTTCGCTGGCGTTGACGGCCAGATTGGGCTTTATTGTCTTCGCGCGTTTTTGCGCAACAGGATTAAGTGGGTAACACAGTGAGCACTCAGACAAAAGAAATTTACGGTTCGGGCTCTGCTTCGTCATCTGGTACCGCCAACGGCGACAAGTGGTCGGAATCGTTGCAATCGCTTTTTGAACTGGTCCTGGAGAGCCAGGGGCCGGAGCGAACCGCGCGGGTTTTGCAGAAACTGGCCGAAAAGCTGCGTTCGGCGGCACCAGACGCCAGCCGCGGTTTCAACACGCCTTACATCAACACGATTCCACCCGAACAACAGGCGCCGTTTCCGGGCGACCGGGACATCGAGCGCCGCATCAAGAGCTACATCCGCTGGAACGCGATGGCAATGGTGGTCAAGGCGAACTCCACCACCAACGTGGGCGGCCACATTTCGACTTATGCCTCGGCAGCAACGCTTTACGAGGTGGCTTTCAATCATTTTCTGCGCGGCCGCACGGAAGATTTTCCCGGTGACATTGTTTACTTTCAGGGCCATGCCGCTCCGGGCATTTATGCGCGCTCATTTCTTGAGGGCCGGTTAAATGAGCAGCAATTGCAAAATTTCCGGCAGGAGCTCGCCGATGGCGGCGGGCTGTCGTCGTATCCGCATCCCTATTTGATGCCGGAGTTCTGGCAATTCCCGACGGTCTCGATGGGCTTGGGCCCGATTTTGTCGCTCTATCAGGCGCGTTTCAACCGTTACCTGCATGCGCGCGGCTTGGTGAAATGGAAGGATGAGCCGAAACTCTGGGCGTTTCTCGGCGATGGCGAATCTGATGAACCGGAGACGCTGGGGGCGATCACACTCGGCGCGCGCGAGAACCTCGACAATTTGATCTGGGTCATCAACTGCAATTTGCAGCGGCTGGACGGCCCTGTGCGCGGCAACGGCAAAATCATCCAGGAGCTTGAAGGTCTGTTCCGAGGCGCAGGCTGGAACGTCATCAAGGTCATTTGGGGCACTGACTGGGATGATTTGCTCGCACGCGACAAGTCCGGCCTGTTGCTCAAACGCATGGAAGAGGCGGTGGACGGCGATTACCAAAAGTATTCCGTCGAACCCGGCAGCTACACTCGCAAACATTTCTTCGGCAAATATCCAGAATTGCTTGAACTGGTGAATCACCTCACCGACGACCAAATCCGCAAATTGCTGCGCGGCGGACACGACGCGCGCAAAATGTATGCGGCCTACAAAATGGCGGTGAAGCACAAAGGCCGGCCGACGGTCATCCTGGCCAAGACGGTGAAGGGCTACGGCCTGGGTGAAGCCGGCGAAGGCAAGAACATTTCGCACCAGCAGAAAAAAATGAATGAGAAGGAGCTTCGCGAATTTCGCGAGCGCTTCAAAATCCCCATCAGCGATGATGTCATCGCCGGAACGCCGTTTTTCCGTCCGGCACCGGACAGTCCGGAGACAAAGTATTTGCTTGAACGCCGAAAGGCGCTTGGCGGCTTCCTGCCGGAACGCAAAGTGACTGCGCCGCCGCTCGATGTGCCGGGGCTTGATTACTTCGCCGAGTTTTTCAAAGGTTCGAGCTCGGAAGCCTCAACGACGATGGCTTTTGTTCGTTTGGCGGGTCTGCTGTTGCGGCACAAGGCTGTGGGTCGGCAAATTGTGCCGATCATTCCCGACGAGGCGCGCACGTTTGGCTTGGACGCACTGTTCAAGGACATCGGCATCTATTCCGCCAAGGGCCAGCTTTACGAGCCAGTGGACAGCAAATCGCTGCTCTATTATCACGAGGCGAAGGATGGGCAAATTCTCGAAGAAGGCATTACCGAAGCTGGTTCGATTGCATCGTTTATCGCCGCCGGCACGAGTTACGCCACGCATGGCGTGCCGATGATTCCCTTTTACATTTATTATTCGATGTTCGGCCCGCAGCGTGTCGGAGATTTCTTCTGGCTCGCGGGTGACATTCGCGCGAAAGGTTTTTTGCTCGGTGCGACGGCGGGCCGCACCACGCTCAACGGCGAAGGATTGCAACATCAAGACGGCCACAGCCTCCTGCACGCGAGCACCGTCCCGACTCTGATGGCTTACGACCCCGCATTCGGCTATGAGCTGGCAGTGATTGTCGCCGACGGTTTGCGCCGGATGTTCGCCGAGGGCGAGGATATTTTTTACTATCTCTCGCTCTACAACGAAAATTATCCCATGCCGCCGATGCCATCAGGCGTTGAAGACGGCATCCTGAAAGGGCTGTATAAATTCAAACCCGGTCCGGATGGCAAAAAGCTCAAGGCGCACATCTTCGGCAGCGGCTCAATCATCAACTCGGCGCTCAAGGCCCAGGAAATTCTTGCCGAACGCTATGGAGTGTCCGCCGACGTCTGGAGTGCGACCAGCTACAAACAGCTCCGCATGGATGCATTGCGTTGCAAGCGCTGGAACATGCTGCACCCGGCGGAACCACAGAAAAAATCCCATGTCGAAATGTTGCTGGCGAAGGAGCAGGGGGTCTTCGTTGCCGTGTCCGACAACATCCGCGCGGTGCCCGACCAGATTGCTCCCTGGGTTCCGGGCGGTTTGATGACGCTGGGCACGGATGGGTTTGGCCGCAGCGATACCCGGGCCCGGCTCCGGCGATTTTTTGAGATAGACGCGGAATCCACCGTCATCGCCACACTTTACACCCTGGCGGAAAGCGGACAGATTGCCCGGCAACTCGTCGCAAAGGCCATCAAAGATTTGGGCGTGGACCCGGAAAAGGTTCAGCCGCAAATTGTTTGAGTTCGCGCCTGGTCACTTGTTTCTTGCCTTTTTGCCATGTGCGCGATTGAATACGCAGTTCCGTCTGGCTGGGTAGCTCAGTTGGTAGAGCAGAGGACTGAAAATCGGAAATGGATTTTTTGAGAAAATCTTATCTCATCTTGCCTCACGCATTTTCTCCTTATCTGACGGGCATTTCGTTGCTGTCACACGTCCGGCTCGGTGTCTAAATTTTTGTCTCACTTTTGCCGAAAACCGCCCAAAAACTTGCGTGAGGGATGCAAAAAGGGGATGCAACGGTTTTTTCATGGCACGGCAATTTTTCTGTTCCCCAAATCCCGTTTGACTATCATTAAACTCTGCGAATGAATGAAACCGATGAAAACTTTTTGGCGAAAGAAGTTTGGTGGTGGCGTCTTGGTGCAACACACCGGCCACTTGATTTTAATTTCAAAAACTCGTTAGCGTTTAATTATGAACTTGTCAGACGGGAATATCGGAACGAACGGTTTGTCCCATTTCATGCGCTGAAAGTTCAGCATTTTTCTGTGATCTGGCCGCTGTCGGATGACCCATTGCAGCAGCCAGTTTTCCGTGAAACGTATGATACGAACAGGCAGAAGGAAAGCGGCTGGACTGCTCCTAAACCTTGCCTTCAATGGAATCTGAACGCTTCAAAAAACGCTTTGAATCGCGCATTTGGCCTTTTTATCCAGCAGCAGCGTGATTTGCAAAACATCCCCGAACCTCGACCTAACGCTGGCGAACGAAGAAAACCCTTGTCTTGGCTCTGGCTCGAACTAATGGACTTGGCAGATTTGAACATTCGCAAACTCGATGACAATGAACGAGGCAAGTTAAGCGCAGCCCGTAAGATTGCAAAGATTAAGGCAAAGAAATTTGCCATGCTCGTTGATGAATACTACACGTCTGGACGTGCGGCCAGTTGTGATTTTGGTCAACCCTTCTATGATGAACCCGATTTCGATTCACCCATGACGTTTTCCAATGCAGACGAAGAACCCTTTGGCAAAGGATTCTGGCCGCGAGAATAACTGAAACAGCAATTTTTTCGCAAAAGTAACTGTTTCAGTTATTCGCCCGTGGAAGTTAGCTTACAAGGGGTATAAATGGATAGGCATGGCAAACGAAGTCATGTCTGAAAAAAATTCGGAAAACGTCAGCCAAGCATTACCACGGCTGTCCGCTACGCTGACACGGGGCTAATTCGCGGTCGTGGCCGCTGACAACCGCATGACGTTTTCAGGTAGCGGAGCCGCGCCGAATTTCACTTTGGCGGCCTGTTCCTGTGAGTGTTCGGCCTGTAGATGGGAATACACCTTTAGCAGCAGCTTGCCGTTATCCCGGTGTCCAACCCATTTCGCCAGCGTGAACACGTCAACGCCCGCTTGCAGGCATTTCGTTACGAAATAATGCCGCAGATCGTGATGCGTGATTCGTTTGCACCCTGTCAATTTACACGCCCGGTCAAGACTCCGCTGACATTCAGAAACCTTGCAAATGCGGACTGCGGGTTTCGGGTCTTGTTCGTATCGCAGCCGTTCAAGCAATTGCTTCAACGCCGGATTCAAAGGAATAACTCGCGTCACTTCGCCGTCATGCGCGCCTCTGACTTTGACACAGTGGATTTGAAGCGTGTTTTCCTGCCAGTCCACATCAGACCAGATTGCCTGTTTTGCCTCGCTGATTCGTGTGCCGGTGAATGCAAGAAACCGAATTAAGTCGGCGCAATCCCGTGCCTGTGCCGCCCCGGATGTTTCGACAAGCTGAATGATGTTGTCAAACTGTTTAGGACGCGGAAGCCGAATCGGTTTTTCGAGAATGTCTCTGCGCCCGATTTTGAAAGCCGGGTTTTCATCATGCGGCAGTCCGGCCAATTCGAGAACGCGGCGAAACGTGTTCACCGTGTTGTTAAAGACTGACGGCGCATAATCCGAGAAACGGGACTGCCACGCCTCACAATGTTCTTGGGTGAAGGCGCGGGCGTTCATGGCGTCCAGTTTGGCAAACGCATCGTGCCGGGCTTGTTCGCTCAAAGATTTCCACGTCTTGCTTGGATGAAACAACGTTTCGACCAACGAACGCCGGAGACATTCGAGACAGCGCAAGCGGTAGGCGATGCTCAAAGGCGCGAGTTTCACGAAGCGGTTTTTCTTTGACGTGTAACCGTTGCGCGATTCCGCCTCGTATTTGAGCCGTCCATCCCCGAACGTGCCGGTTTCCGCCTTTGGCTTGCGAAGAATTTTGATCTTGTCCGGCAACCGAAGCCGCGCCGTGGTAAAAACATCCGTATTGAGACTGGCACGAATCGTCTTGCCTTTGAGCTTCAAACGGCAATAGAATGTCCCCGTTGGCGTATGCTGGACTAAGTGCTCGCCCCGCTTCCACCAGGTTGATCTCTTGGTCGAACGGGGCAGGGGGTTAGTAAGCGGGCTTTGTGCGCCTGCCGTTGTGGTTTCGGATAGTGTTCTCATAGCTGAAAACAATATACGGGATGCAATAGTGGGATGCAACACGAAAATAGAAGATTTTCAAAAGCGATAATTCGTCAATGTTTTCAATAGTTTTGGCTGGGTAGCTCAGTTGGTAGAGCAGAGGACTGAAAATCCTTGTGTCGGCGGTTCAATTCCGCCCCCAGCCACCACTTCGATTTAATGCAATAGAATCAATACTTTAGTGAAAACAAGGGTGTTGAAAGGGGTCAAAGTAAGACATGGAGTAAGACATGGCCTGCCCGCCTGCATCGGTGAACTTCGCTGGATGAATCCGCCCTTTCGCATTGGTTTTATTGGATGAAACGGGTGTTTCCGTCTTGCCGACACCTTTCAGATCGTCGCGCTAGGGGCAAATGCGGCGCATGGCGGGGCATTGTGGCGAGCGCAGGCGAGCACTTTGATACGATTCATTGCTCCTGGGTTTCCTGTTCCTACGCGCTGGCAAATTCTTCAATGGCCGCAACGAGGCTTTGAAAATCAATCAGTCGGACACCGCGACAAGTGCCGCGACGTTTCAGACTGTGCGATTTGACCTTGCCGGATTTACAGAGCAAATAAATTTGCGTGCGCGATAGGCCGGTGAATGGGCAAAGTGTGCCGGGCTTCGGAAGCCGCACGAAGCGTGGTTGCAATTGCGATACGCTCGCTGGTGTTTGGTTTTGTTCAATGCGATTGCTACTGTCTCGCACGCCCGCACTGGCAACCGGCATGACGCTCAAAAAATCTTTTCGTTCACCATTCATACACCGCAGACTTTGTGCTAAACAGCGACCGGGCGGGTGTGTCACGCACGCAGGATTTCAAAAGCACCTGACACGTTGCCGGAATGGAAAGTGTCCTCATAATCTGTCCAATCGCATCCGCGAAGCAGGCAAATCGGTTCACACTTGATCCGCGATGGACTGGCATCCGCACGGGTGCAACCTACCGATTTTGGACGAGACACGCCTTACTCCTCGTCAAAACGAGGTTTTTGCGTCCGCGCAATGGCCGCAGTGAATCCGCAATCTGGCCGGGCAAATGGCCGCGCCGATGTCCGCAGCCACGGGCAGTCCGTGTCCGATCCGGGGACGTGTCCAGTCCGCAACCGGGCGGTGTCCGTGTCCAGTCCGTGACCGCATCCGCGCCCGTAACCTGTCCGTGGGCAGTCCGGGGATGCCATCGCGCCAAGATTGGAACAGTCCGCGAATTGTCCGCAGCCAGTCCGCAGTCGCGGGGTGTCGTGTGCGCGAATCGGAGTTTTAATTGTAGGTCGCCGGTCCTCGCGTCAATCTATTGCTCGCCTCATCCGGCTGCGCTCCAAATTGACCCGCCGCCCGGCTCCGGGAATTTTGCCTCTATGATTTCGCGCCCGGAGAATTGCTTTGCGGGAACGATGGCAACTTTGCGCTTGGCGCATTATGAGCGGAAATCACAGTCATCGGCACGCCAACGCCGACCAACTGGCCGTCAGTTATTTGAAAATTTGTTGCTCTCCGATTTCTCGCTTTCTTCAAGTTTTTTGTGGGCATTTTCACCCGCTAAAGCACCCTTAACACTCCATTCGTTCAGTTCGACTTCTCTGTCCTTCTGCTCCTTTTCGTGAATCGCATAGCAAGTAATAATGCTGCTGATAATCCCTGCCAATGCACATATCGCCAACCAGCCATTGCTTGTTTTTATTTCAACTATGTGTGTGAAGACAAGCGTTGCCGAAATAGTGGCAAGCGTTGAGAACAGAACCGTCAGGCAGATTGAAGTAAAAAAGCGATAAGACGGCGCGGTTTTTGATCCACACCAAACAAATGCGGCGGGGCATAGCGCTGCACTGATAAATTGAATCCATATATTTCCACCCGAACTGTCAACAATGCCAATCAAGCTCCCAATAATGATGAGCATTTGCACTCCGGCAAAAGTGCCAATGGCTGCCGGTAAAACGAGAATCCATCTTAACCACGGTTTCACAAATTCAATACGCCGGAAGTTTTTTCAGCAGAAATTGCGTCCTTTCCTTGACCGCATCCTTGCAATGCCAGAATCAAAACCAGAAAAAGAAGTCCACACGCCAACGGATTTGTCTTCATGTTGCTGCGAGTTTAATTGGTTTCAATCGGCTGGCAAGTGCAACATGGCTTACGCGCGTTTAGGGCGTCGTGTGTCCAAAGAAAAATCTGTAAAGGACGAACAAGCAGCCCAGCCAAATCCCAAGCTCAACCAAACGTATGAGGGTAGCCCACCGCATCTCTGCCTCGTCATCTTGAGGTTTGCACTTCCCGAAAAGCACCAACAAAGACAATCCCACGCTGCCCACTACCAAAAATATCGCCTTGAGCGATTGGATGGCCGCAAAAACTGCCTCGATTGCTGCCAACACAATTCCAACCGGCCTCGACCATGAACCGATCAGCAAGATGGCAACGGTTCCAACGATAAAATAGACCGCATTAGCAACTGCATCTCGCAAGACTGAATTTAATAAATTTCGTGCTGGCTTCATATTCAATTCAGATTTTGGAGATTTTCTTTGGCTTCGCTGACTATGCTATCAAGCAGTTCGTCATCGGCCTTTTCCCAATCATCATCACTTTTTCCCCAATGAGTTTTGGCATAAGAAGGAAACAGTAGCACAACCTGCAAAACATCTTTCGCTTCATTTTTGCAGCCAACCTTTGCGAGGAAGTCAGCTAGTTCCGTGAGAACAGTCGGGGACAGGTTTGCACACCATGCTTTCAGAAAAGTGCTTGCAATGGGTTTCCAGTTTGCGGGGATTTTATTTGAGAAAAGCGCAGGCTTACACCGCACGAAGCCTAGCAGGCTGCTGAAAAACTCATTTTGAACCGAAAAATCATGCGAAAACCCCAATAAAATCGAGGGTCAATTTATTAAAACATGGCTTTTTCAGCACCCTGTTAGCCGTGCAAGTTCGGTGAGCGCGCTACCAGCTAACATTCTTTGGGTTTGTGGAACGACATCGGGATGAAAAACGACTTCACCGCCCGCCGCCTGTTCTACCAGATTTTGAAACCCAGACAGTTCGCGGTCAATTGCGGCAACTTCTTCTTGCGTGTAATTGGGCAACCCTTCATTCCAATCAGGCAAATTCAGAGAGTGGCACAATTTGAATATCAAAGCCGTGCCAGCATCAACATACGGCTGACTTTTTCGTTTCCCAAACAATTTGCTAAACAGACTCATAACATTTTAGAACAGTGAATGGATAATCAGTGCGATGCCTTTCCCGACTAAGTAACCCAAGCTGGAGAAAAAGACCCACATGAGCACCTGCGATAACATGACGAAGGAATTGCTTATCCAACGTCGGTCGCGCCACAGTGCGATAAGTTTTGGAATCGCTCCGCATATGTATCCCATCTCAAGAACTGCCGTGCAAATGGCGATGCTAAATAATGCGGGGGCGGATCGAAAACCAAAGACGACAGCCAGCAACCCCGGCCCGCAACCAGCGCCAGCCCCAAACATGAAAATACGCCCAACTCGCAACCCCAGAACCAACTGGCATCAACAGCCACCAACGGTTCGCACCGGAAAACCAAATACAAAGGAAGGCCACGACAATTGTGAGCCACTGCAAGTGAAAGTGCAGGGAAGGAAATAGCTGTCTGCCACTCATGTGATGCAGAAGCCGGGGATGGCCGAGCGGATGCGGGCGCAGCCGCAGAAGTTCAAGTTGAGGAAGACGCTGGCCGAGCATCCCTTTGGGACGATCAAGCGGTGGTTTGGCTACACGCACTTCCTGATGAAAGGACTGGCGAAGGTGCAGTGCGAATGGAGCCTGACGACGCTGGCCTACAACCTCAAACGGGTGCTGAACCTGGTGAAGCTCACGGAATTGATGGCGGCGGTGGGTTAAAAGCCGGGCGGCGACGCCTGCCCGCGAACAAAGTGGCCGGTTCCAAGTTATAACCCGGGTAACTTACCTTGTCACCGGGTCCTTCGCTCCGGTCAACTCCACCCAAAAGCAAAACTTCCATCCTCCGAACGTTTTATTCAGTCGCGGTCAGAAAGTTTTCACACGGCCTGGCGCGGTGTTAGGCCGCCTCATTTGAATCCAATCCTCCTCTCTTCCTCAACCTCATAAACTGCTCCGTGTGGGTTCGGAATATGTGCAGGGTCGAACGGACAAGTAGATGAATGCGAGTGCGTGCTGACAAGAACTCTATACTCTCGCTGCAATGCACCAGCACGAAGTTGCTCCGAAACCTGCCGACGGCCAATCTCAAACAGCACTCTGACTAAATCTAAATCTGTGAGATGCCATGCAGGCAACCGATTGTTTGTCACGGTCACAATCAGCCGATGGTCTGTGGTGGACTGCCTCTCCTCTGGCGCTCCGACCAACTCGGCTGGCACAACAGAAAATGGAAACAGCAACGACCGCGAGTCATCACCCGGATTCGTGACTTCCCGCGGAAGGCCAAATGTCATCCTTCTTGTCATTTGCTTGGTGAAGATGGTGTGCTGGTAATAATCTGATACGTGCCGCTATACTCCATGACGGAGCCATCCGATGTCTGGAACTTGATGTAACCTGGACTGGATTTGAGAACCTGAACCGGCTGGTATGGAACGTTTACGACGCGCTGCCCCATCGCCGTAGGTATCAAAACCGTCACGATGGGCTTCGGACTTTCGACTTTGTGGGTCTCGTTACAAGCGCGAACAACGGTAGCGGCTATGACAATCATCACCACAGTCCACCACGTTTCGGCCTTCCCAGAGGCGCGTGCGGCCGGTTTCTCGGCATCTGGTGTGTTGCTCATACGATTCGGCGGCCTAACGACAAAAGCTCAGCCACAGCCGCCGGAAGCCAAGCTCCGACGAAGCCTGAAAGCAGCGAATCTTCCAAGCCGCCCGAAAACTGAAGGGGCAGCGGCTGTTGGCTGCAGCGAGAGGCTGTGTGAAAAGTCCGACATAATTTGAAACCTTTACGCCGGCGGCGGGTCTATGACAAGCATGAATCACCGCGCCGGTTTGGACCGGTCCCAAACGCTGCTCTTCCCCGAACGGCTGGAAGATTACATCGCCGCCCAAAACCCCGTCCGGTTTCTGGACGCGTTCGTTGGGTCGCTGGACCTGCACGCGCTGGGTTTCGCCAAGGCGCACTGCGCCGACACGGGCCGTCCGCCGTATGACCCGGCGGTACTGCTCAAGCTCTACCTCTACGGCTATCTGCACCGGGCGCGTTCCTCCCGTTCGTTGGAAGCCGAATGCCAGCGCAACGTGGAGGTGATCTGGCTGACGGGCAAACAAACGCCCGACTTCAAGACCATCGCCGACTTCCGCAAGGACAACCTCAAAGCGCTCCAGGCGGTGTGCCGGCAGTTCACGCTCTTGTGCCGCAAGCTGGAACTCTTTGGCGGGGAGTTGCTGGCCATCGACGGGAGCAAATTTGCGGCGGTCAACGCGCGGGACCAGAACTTCAATGCCGCCAAGCTCAAGGACCTCATCGCTCGGGCCGACGCGCGGCTGGCGGAATACCTGGCGCAGTTGGACCGTGCCGATACCACCGAACCGGCGGGTGCGGCCTTGAGTCAAAAGGAACTGGAGGAAAAGATTGCCGCCTTGCGGGAACGGCGGGACTGGCATGAGGAACTGCTGGGACAGTTGGATGAGGAGCAGAAACAAATCAGCGTGACCGATCCGGACACACGCAAAATGCCTGCGGCGCACGGGACGGTGGTGGGCTACAACGCGCAGTTGGCGGTGGACGCCAAACACAAGCTCATCGCGGCGGCCGACGTGACCAACGAGGTGACGGACTTGCGGCAACTGGCCGACGTGGCCTTGGAGGCCAAGGCGAATCTGGAATTGAAAGCGGCGGATGTGGTGGCCGACGCGGGCTACTACAACGCGGCGGAAGTAAGCCGGTGCGTGGAGCGAGGGCTCACGCCCTACATTCCCAAGAGTGACACCAGCGCCAACACGGCGCGGGGGTTGTTCGGCAAAAGCCAGTTTCGATATGACGCCGCCCAGGATGTGTATGTGTGTCCGGCGGGTGCGGAGTTGACGTATCGGTTTGCCACTTATGAACTGGGGCGGGAACTGCGTTACTACCGGGCCAGCGGGTGTAACCAGTGCGCGTTGAAGGGCCGATGCACACGGAACAAGGCCAATCGGACGATCACGCGGGAGGAGAACGAACACCTGATGGAGGCGATGGCCGAACGGATGAAACGACAGCCGGAGAAGTTCAAGCTCAGGAAGACACTGGCCGAACATCCCTTTGGGACGATCAAGCGGTGGTTTGGCTACACGCACTTTCTGCTCAAGGGCCTGGTCAAGGTGCGGTGTGAATGGAGCCTGACGACGCTGGCCTACAATCTCAAACGGGTGTTGAACCTGGTGAGCTTTGAGAAATTGATGGCGGCGGTGTCTTAAAACTCAGGCGGCGACGCCTGCCCGCGAAAAAAGCGGCTGGTTCCAAGTTATAACCCGGGTAACTTACCTTGTCACCGGGTCCTTCGCTCCGGTCAACTCCACCCAAAAGCAAAACTTCCATCCTCCGAACGTTTTATTCAGTCGCGGTCAGAAAGTTTTCACACGGCCTGGCGCGGTGTTAGGCCACTACCGCCGCCCACCGCCGCCGATGTTAAACCTCTGAATGCCTCCGCTTGGGGGTCTTTTGAGCCTCTCTACCTCATCTTGCGCCTTCTTCAAGTCCACACGAAGATTTTGATTCTCCGTCTTGAGGGTCGTGTTATCCTTTTCCAGAGCCGCCATCTTCGCTTCTGCGTCCGTCAAACGCTCACGCAAAACAGCGGAGAGTGGAATCTCTTTAAGTATGTCAGTGATTATGCCCATAGTGTCTTGTGGCCTAACGAAAAAAGCTGAGCCACCGCCGACTCGCGGCGTGAACCGCGATAGCGGAACTGACAGCGCCAACGGCGGTTGGCTCCGGCGACTTGTTAGGCTGCTGGCTTCTTCTTGAAACACAATCCAATGACATAAGCAATAAACTCAACGCTGGCGACATACAAACCGCCAACGATCACCCAAAGAATAAAATGATGAAGAAACGAATGGTGGTAAAGCTTGCGCTGGGACTCGACATACTCCGTTGCTGTCATCGAATCTAGCTTGGTGAGAATCGTGCCGTCCGCGCTAATCGCAATGAAAGCCACGACGATGCTGACTAAAAGCAGCGCGATAAACTTCGGTATGGCGTTCTTGATGGTCATAAAATGTAAATGCGCGTAAGCAGCCTAACGGCAAAAGCTCAGCCACGCCGGGGCTGCGATTTCAACCGCGAAAGCGAAACTGAGTGCGCCATCCGGCGTTGGCTGCAGTGACTGGTTAGGCGACACGGTCATAATCATCTGTTCGTCTCGACAATAAATCTCGTCTGCTCGCGGCTGAAAAATGGAGTCCAGTAATCAAGCGTCGGTCCAACGAGGAAAGGTGCGTATGGCGTAGCCTTCCATCCGGCACTCATTCTCTCTTCCGTCGACATCTCTATGCCCCACCGCATCTCGTGCATATCTGTGACTGTGTAGCCCAAGCCCAAATACTGAACCGAGCCGCCATCAGCAAGGTGTAACTGAAATCGGGCAAACATCGGACGCTTGCCATCAACCAATCTCGCATAATCATACTGTCCCATCGCCCATCCGATGACTACTACGAGCAGGAATCCAATCAACAACCATCTGCGTCTTTTGGTGGTCATCTGGTGGTGCGTAGTGTCGCCTAACGAAAAAAGCTGAGCCACCGCCGACTCGCGACGTGAACCGCGATAGCGGAACTGACAGCGCCAACGGCGGTTGGCTCCGGCGACTTGTTAGGCGGCGTCATGGTCATGGCTGCGGTTCCGGCTGGCTGCCCGCATCCCAGTTAGTTGTGTAAGGAGTCTTGTCAGCTAATTTCCATGCGCCGCCCATTTTGACTAGCGACTGAATCTGATCAGTGCGCTTGCTGGCTGGCTGGTTCTGATGCTCATTGTAATATCTCAACTCAACTTTGTCATCAGCCACGACTTTACGGGATACAATTTGCAATCCTTTGAACGACTCAACAAACTTTGCATTGTGAGCCATGAACTTAGTCTTATCACCATACCAACCCTCCGCTTCCTTCCGCATTTGCGGAATATACGCTCCGATAACAGCGTCATAGTTGCCGTTCGCCATCGCCCAAAAGACAGACTCCAAGGCAGCTTCCGGCGTGGTATTGCCGGCATCAACCAGTTGTGTGCTGCCGGCAATATACTGACCCTGAATACGTCCCGTGTCGGGCGTCGTGCGCGGGACAGAACTGGAATGAGAACACCCGCTGATTAAAAATGCAGCAAATGATGAAGCTGCCCAATTTATGACTGTCTGATTTTTCATATACTTGCTTTGACAAAGCTGCTCACAAATACTCACGCGACAAGCCGCCTAACATTCGGAGCTGAGACACCCCGAACTTATGACGCCCGAACTACTGAAACCCGAAGCGGACAACTGCGATGCACAATCGGGGTTGTCTCCAGCGAGTTTGTTAGATGTGCGGTCGAAGTCGAAGCGAATCAAGACTGACGGCGAAAGAGATGCCGTCGAAATGATGCAGACGTGTCCCGGATTTAGAATCAAGTGGTATTCGGAAAATGTTCGATACTCTGCGCCCGATGCCGGGTTTAATGTCTGGCAGGTCGGGTGCGGATACCCAAACTGGGAAGAACTATATGAGGAGCTATTCGGAGAATGGCTGGACGAGCACATCTAACAATGAGTCGACCGCTTTAGAGCGGTATAACATGTTGGTTGGTTTTCGTCATATTTCATCCGATGCTCTTGTAAGGCAGGGAGTTGTGACGGAATTTGGCTGCTTTGGGCCACAAGCAAAAACCGCAGGAGCGGCGGCGCCTCGGAAGAGGGCTTCCGCCGGGAAAGCTCCGCATGTGGAGCGGTGAGGCGTGCTCCACTCGAATTGGGCCACCGTTTTTTCACTTGCCGACAGTCTAGCGCCATGTTATAGCGGGGGTCAAGCAAAATCAGCGTGATTTATGGGCAACCCGATATCCATGGCCGACCGACCGTTGGGGCGGTTTTTGCCCAATCCCAAGCTGCGGCTGAAGGAGCAGTTTCATGAGGTATGCCGGTTCCGGCATGTGGCGGTGCGCACGGAGGAGTCGTATTGGGGCTGGGTGGTGCGGCTGGTGCGTTTCTTTAATTCCAAGATCAATCCAAGGGACATGAACGACGGGCAGGTGAGGGCTTTTCTCTCGCACCTGGCAGTGGTGGACAAGGTGGCGGCCAGCACGCAGAACCAAGCCCTGAATGCCTTGATGTTTCTGTATCGGGAGGTGTTGCATCTGGAGCGGGTGGTGGCGGGGTTTGACCGGGTGCGGCGTCCGGCACGGTTGCCGGTGGTGCTGTCGCGGGAGGAGACCAAGCGGCTGCTGGCGGCAGTGGAGCCGGAATATGATCTGGCGGTGCGGTTGTTATATGGCACGGGGCTGCGATTGATGGAACTTCTCCGGTTGCGAATCAAAGACGTGGATATGGAGCGCGGGCAAATCGTGGTGCATGGCGGCAAGGGGGATAAGGACCGGATGACGATGCTGCCGGAGTCTTTGCGCACGGCCATCGAGCAGCAACTGCACCGGGCGAAGCTGCTGCATGAGGCGGATTTGCAAGCGGGTTTGGGCGCGGTCTGGTTGCCGGAAGGGCTGGCCCGGAAATATCCGGGCGCGGCGCGGGAATGGATCTGGCAGTGGGTGTTTCCGGCCAAGGGGCTGGCGATGGATCCGCAGAGCCGTCCACCCATACCTCACCCCAGCCCTCTCCCCTCCCTCCGAGGGAGCGGAGAGGGGGGCGGCGCGCACGGAGTGACGCGCCCTACCATGCGGCGGCATCATTTGAAGGAGGACGCGTTGCAACGGGCGGTGAAGCTGGCGGCGATGCGGGCAAAGCTGGCCAAGAATGTCACACCGCACACGTTGCGGCACTCGTTCGCCACCCATTTGTTGGAAAGCGGGACGGATATCCGCACGTTGCAGGAGTTGCTGGGGCACAAGAATGTGATGACGACGCAAATCTATACCCACGTCATGCAAAAGCCGGGGATTGGGGTGCGGAGTCCGCTGGATGGATGAAATGCGGCTTTTTGGCTGTAAGCTGTGGGCTTTTAGCTGTAAGCTAACGGCTAATAGCCAATGGCTAATGGCTTTTAACATGCAAGATTTTCGCAAATTGGAAGTGTGGCAACGGAGCCATGAACTGACGCTGAAGGTGTATGAGTTGACGCGCTCGTTTCCCGCCGATGAGAAATTTGGACTGACGAGCCAATTAAGGCGGGCGGCGGTGTCGGTGGAGCTAAACCTGGCCGAGGGCAGCAGCCGGGGAAGTGATCCCGATTTTCGGCGGTTTGTTCAAATGGCAATTGGTTCAGCGAGCGAGGTGGAATGCCAGTTGTTGCTGGCGCGGGACTTGAAGTTCTTGCCTGAAGCCAGATACAAGGGATTGGAGTCAGAGGTTCAACAGATCAAGAGGATGCTTATCCGTTTGACCAACGGCTTGGGGCTAATGGCCAAACCTCTTGCAACCGTGCCTGTATGCCAACGTAATTCGCGCTCAAAAGTCCGTGCAGTGTCCCGTGTCACGCGCACACAGGCCGGATCGTGAGGGTCTGGCAAATCTTGGAAAACCACAGAATAAACACCCATCGCAAACACGTCAGAGACACCATGCCAGCGTAGCACTCGAATCAGGCAATGAAGCGCGGCGGCGATTAAGCCGATGATGAACAATGAAGGGTGTATGGGCATGGCTTTGCCTGTTTTCCGATTGAAACAAACGGCGTCCGGCAACGCAAGAATTAGCGGCTTGCGTTTCTGGCTCCGCTGCTTCAGGCTTTTTAGTGACGCTGGCCGGTGAAGTTGGTAAAAGTGATCATGTTTGGACTCTGGAAGAAATTGTTGGCCTTATTCAATAAAAATATGAGCACGGTCTATGTAAATTTTCACAGCGGTATAAACGAAGCAGTCGTGAACAAACTTATGGCGGCGTGCTCCGAACTATTAGGAAAGCCCGACGAACCCGACACGCTTTATTTTTTATTCTCTTCCGGGGGAGGCCAAGTAAATTCTGGAATTGTGCTCTATAATTTTCTCCGCGCGTTGCCATGCAAGGTGATTATGCACAATGTCGGTTCAGTGGATTCCATTTCTACGGTGATTTTTCACGCGGCAGACGAAAGATACGCAGCACCTCACGCATCGTTCTTATTTCATGGAATCACTTGGACTTTTAATCAAAACCAGACGGTTTATCGAAACCAAGTCGAGGAGGTTCGCAGCATCCTTATTGATTCTGAAAACAAAATTGCAAATATCGTTTCGGGTCGCTGTTCGCTTACAGAGGGAGAAATCAGAGAACTATTCCTGCACGGGGATTCCAAAAATACAGCGTTCGCGCTTGAGAAAGGCATCATTCAGGCTGTCCGCGAGCCAAAAGTTCCCACTGATGCGAAGCTCTTTTCCTTCGTCGCGTAATTCCCTCTCAATGGTTTCCGGGTCTGCGCCCAAAAGCGTTCCGCTTATTGGCGCATTGCGAAGCGGGATGTCGCTCATGTCCATAAAATATCAAATGTTCGCCGGTTTTGTCAACATCGGAATAATCGCATCTTGATATGTTGATACGTTGTTTGAACACCGTAGCATTCAAGCCTTTATCGGTTATTGACAGAAAAACTTTAAGAATAATTCAAACTGCTCTCCAGTATAGGGTGGACAAATTGACGCGCCGCTAGGCTGCTCGCCACGTTGATTTTTGAGCGGCCAATCGCTCCCGATTTTCTTTTTCTTGCCGCTCTTGCTCTTGATCTCGCTCTTGATGCTCTTGGCGCAGTTTCAAAAGCCATGCCATTGTCGGGGCGGACACCCGCAGATTTTCAATTTTCCTGAACCCAGCACTGTCCTGCGCGAACGTGCGGGCAAGTTCCATCACCAAACCACCATCGGAAGATTCAACGCGCTCGCCGGGTTGTGCGCGAGCGCGAGCCAGTTCAAGGGCCAGGTTTTCCTCTGGCGACCGGCATTCGATTGATTGGTTCACTCCGCGCTGGTCTTGCTGTTCGGGTTCACTTTCATCAAATTTCCCAATGAGCCAAAGCAAACGCAAAGTCCCTATTGGGCGTCGCTGCATACCTGCATCCATTAGCCGTTGAAAACGCCTATTCCCCACCACTGGATCAAGGAAATAATCCTTCACTTTGTCAGGATGCTCCATCGCATATTGCTCGAACTCATGCCACGCCGAGCGCGGCCTGCCCGGACTTTTAGGGATGTTCGGGTCGCCCTTTTTCCACGGGCGCAAATGCCGGTTCTGCGGTCGTTCACTGTTATTTCGGCGTTTCACAGCTTTTTTACTGCTTTTCATGTCAAATCGGAGAGGGAGAGGGCGGGTTTTGGGGTGTCTGGCCGGTCTGACCGGTTTGGAGTTTTTTGGTCATCGGCACGCCCCGTTTCCTGAAATGCCGATTGCGTGAACCGTTCCAAGTTGGACGCCACGCCCCGCGTTGAGTAGCCGGTGGCCTTTGCAATGCGATCAAACGACCATCCTTTTTGCCGGAGCGCGTGAAAAATGCGGTTCACTTTCCGGGCGCGGTGGTCGCTGGCATCTCGCCGGTTCAGGTCTTTGATGGGAATGCCGGTGGCTTGGCAGATGTGGGCTATTTCCATCCGGTCGGAATCCTGCAAAGGTGCGAGCGCGGCCAGTTGTGTTTCGACGGCTTCAATGCGCTTCTGGAACGCAGTCAGGGTGTAGCTTACATCGCGGCGCAAGACATCAATTGGGTGCCACGTTGGGTTATTCAGGCTCATATCGGCTTCAACCGCGCCAACGCACGGACGCACAACGGATGACGAATGTTTTGCAGCCCGATAGTGAGACTGGCGACGGTGGAGCTGTCCGCACCGACAAACTCACCGGCCAGAATTTGCTTGGCGACGTGAAGCCACGGAGCGCAATCAGGCGCAAGCCCGGCGGCGCAGGCTTCCAACCAATCCAAAAGCTCGCCCTTGTGCCGGCGCAACACGTCGGCGAAGTCCAGCGGCACACGGTTGCCAGGAATGACAGCGAGCTTGTCCCCGCGTGGCTCCAAACGCAGCCCGCGCCGTGCGGCTTCGTGGTAAATTTCAACCGCCGTCATAAAAGCAGCGCCTCACTTTCCACCGTCCCGGCCTTTTGAACCGTAACCCCGTCACCTTCCGCTTCATTATTGGCAATTTCGTGATTTTCAATCCGTAACCCGCCATTTGCCGGTGACGGTTCGGAAAGCACAGAATCGTCAATGTTTTCGGGCATGGTTACGGGTTGACGTTTCGGAAGCGGGGATTGCGGCAGATACCGTGCAAAAGCATCATCAAACATCTCCCGGTGGTAGCCTTTAGCCGTTTCCCCGTCCGCCAATTTGATTGTGCGCGGCGAGACATCGAAGCGGCGCAACAGCTTTGCCAGTTGGTTCGGTGTAATCGGCTTTCGCGCTCTGCCCCATTCCGCCCACTCCCGGCTTTCAATCTTGGCGAGCGCGTCTATGATTTCGATTGACCGCAACTTGTCCGCGCCCCCTGCGTCGAAAATCTCCGCAATGTCAGCCAGCAACATTGCGCCGATGCCCTGCGCGTCTGAATCTTCACGGCTCGTCAGAATGGCGAACGCGGCGGCGGCACGTTGCGGCCAGTCACCGCCAGCGATTTCCGCAATCGCAAATAGTGGACGCCAGTTGTCGGCGAGGCGATTGAACGCGGAGTCCGGCAATTTTGGATCGCACGATTCAATCCGTGCCCTGTTGTCAGCCACAAATCGCGCTAGTTTCCGGCAAAGTTCGTGTTCTCGTTCCGTGTGGCGTAAATCAAATCGCTCGCGCACTTCCCCCGGCTTCGCGCGTTCAAGTCGAATGACAATGCTCCGGTCATACAGCGTGCCGGGAAGTGAACCAATCCCGCAAAGCACGGCGGGAGCGAATACATTGAACGCCCGGACTTCGTGCGATTCACCAATGCAACGCAACGCCTGCCCGCCGCGCCGGTGTCCGGCGTTAAAAATTCCGCGAAGCTCCTCGTTGTCACGCAGCCAAGCATCATATTCGTCGGCCAGCACTGTCGGCCTGCGCGATTCAATCACGCGGAACAAAACCGCCACACTCAAATTTTCTGTCGGCAGCGGGCGCGGAACTAAAACGGATACCACGTCACGCAATGTTGACTTGCCGCAACCTTTTTCCGGCGATGAAATGTTCAAGCGCGGCGAGCATTGGAAAAATTCAAAGCAATGCGCGTGTGCCGTCCACAACGCGAGCGCGTCAGCCGCGCCGTCTGGCAATGCAACGTGGCTGGTGAACGTCTCCGCGATGTCCGAAAGCACGTCAGCGCCGTTCAAGGCGTCCGGCCACAATTCCACGTCAGCCAGGCTCAACGCGCCGCCCTGCAAAATCTCGCCAGACTTGGCGCGACGTTTTTGAACTTCAGTGTCGAGCGTGGTCGTGCGAATGTTCAACTGCTTCGCTTCATCATCGCGGCAGCGGTCGTAATCGGCGGGCGACAACTTGGCGAGCCGGTCAAAAATTGCTTCGTCAGCGTTCATGCGCCCTCCTTGCCCGAAACCACAGTGCCAGCATCGTTTGCCAAAATTCCCGTTGGCTTCTGAAATGGCCGGAACGCCCACAACGGACACGCCCAGCCGGTGCAGTCGGCTATCGCTTGCCGGTCAAACGCGACGCACTCCAAACACTGCGCTTTGATGGCACGCCGAGGCGAGCATTTTCCCGCCCAAGCAGCCACGAAATGACCTTTGGCCGATTCGGGAGTAGTCGCCAGCCGTCCGGCGCGTTTGGCGGCGATTTTTTCACCGAGGGAAGCGGTTTTGGGGTCTGCCGGTTTCATATCGCGACTCCCTCTTGCTGGCTGTCGCCAAAACTTTCGATGGCGGCGCGGAGACTGGCACAATCAATGAGCCTCACACCACGCGAGCAGCCGGGCATTTTGAGAGAATAGCTTTTAACTTTGCCGGATTTAATTAGCGAAAAAAGCTGCGACCTGCACAAGCCGGAAAACGGCTCACGCTGGCCGGGGCGGGGGAAGCGGGTGGTGAAGGCGGGTGATATTTGCAACGCGCTCGCCGCCGCGTTGCTTGGCGGGACAACATTTTTATCGCCGGTGTCTGGCGCATTGAAGTTCGTCTTCATGCACCG
Organism: uncultured Verrucomicrobiae bacterium; assembly: GCA_963764175.1. Taxonomy (GTDB): domain Bacteria; phylum Verrucomicrobiota; class Verrucomicrobiia; order Limisphaerales; family UBA11358; genus UBA11358. Next base: position 22,586 of record CAVXRE010000008.1, read on the forward strand.
AGCGTCGCAGAAAATTATGAAGGCGTTCTTCCCCTATCATTATGTGGAATCTTTCGGAAACTTTAGCCAGCCATTGTGCGGACAGCTTTGAAGATGCGTTCCTTTATTCCAGCGCGGATGTTTGATGCAGCAGTCCGAGGCGTTACCTTTTTCTGTTGATCCTGATGTTCGCTGTGCCGCTCTCGGTATTTGCCAATTTCGTAAAGCTCTGGATTTGTTTCGGGCTTTTCGCCGTGTGTCTGCAAGATTTTCTGCCAGATTGTTTCCGCCCAATCATCCGCGTTTGCGCGAGACAGTCGCGCCAGTGACATTACTTGTTTCGTCCACGGGTCTCTGATGCAGGCTGACTTGTCTCGAACATAAATTTCCACCGGCGGCAAAGTCAGATTTCCGTTTAATGAAGCCAGTGCGTGTTGCCGGGCTAATTCTGATTGGATTTCGCATTGAATCTCAAGAATGAGTTGAACATAGGAAAGCACCAGCTTGTTCACCGGCGCATTCGGATCAAACTGTTTCTTGTTTCTTGGCAGTCGGTAGATTGCACCTGTTCCGATGCCGAGACTTTCTATCTTCTCAAAAATCTCCTTCTGGTCTCCCTTCAAGAGCGGCCAGTTTATCGGAAAGGACATTCTCTTGGCGGCAAAAAAGCGAATCATGTCCGGCTTTCGCTCGCAAACTTCCCATAAATCGCGGCAGACATAGCTTGCAAATGTCCATAAACTTTTGGCAGCTTCAGGATCATGGATAGACCTTGCGCTTAATTCGCCAAGATAGGTTTGCAATTCGAGCAGCAAAACAATTGTTGAATAGCCAAAAAGTTTTCCGTCCTTTGCTGGCTCGCCGATGGTGGCTCGATGTAAGATGCTGTCAACGTAACGCAGACGTTCTAAATCGCTCTCGTTTTCTTCACGTTTCACAATGCCTCCAATGTTACCGGATTACGAGTGCGGGCAGTTTGTTCACGGCGTCGCGCAAGGTTTGCATTTCCGTCCGCGTGTAGCGGTCATTCATGGCGTCGGATTTGTGGCCGGTGAGTTTGCGGCGCAATTCCTGATCTACGCCCTTGTTGTGCAAGCCGGAATTAAACGAGGCGCGGAGCGCGTGGAATGACAGGCGGGAAAGTTGCCGCTGTCCGCCGGTGTCCACGGCGTCGTTGCCGATGCCCGCCCGCCGCATGATGGCGAGAAATTGCTTGGACAGGCCGCTACGCCCGCCAACCGGCACGGCGGCGAGGACAGGACAGATTGCGCCGTTGGTGTCACCCGCCAGTTTGGACAAGTGCTTTTCCAGCGTCGGATGCAACGGGATTTCCAGCTTGTCCCCGGTCTTGCGTGTTTCCACCGCAATTTTGCCGCCCGCAAAATCCACCGCCTCCCATGTGAGCATGACGCAATCAGACAAACGGAGTCCGGCATAATAGCCAAGCAGCATGGCGGTTTTCCATTCGGGCGTGGCCTCGTTAATCAGCATTTGCACTTGTGCGGGCGTGAACACTTTACGCTTCACCTGTTTGATGCGTTCCGGCAATTGCACCGCCGCCGCCGGATTTGTCGCAATGAGTCCAAGACGCCGCGCATAGTTGAACACGCTGGAAATGGTTTTCATTTCCACGCGCATTGTGGCGGGCGCAAGTTTCGTTTCGGCAAGCTGGTCATAAAACTTCTGGCAATCATGCGGCGTCACGGCGGAAATTGGCCGGTCAGCTTTGACGCCCAAAAGATCGTTGAACCGGGCGACAGATGATTCGTAGCGCGTGGCCGTGCCTGCCTGTCGCGAGTTGGTCTTGCCGCGCATCCATTCGGCGCAAAACTCGCGCACAGTGGACTGGCGCAATTTCTCGCCGGTCGTGCGCTCCAGGATGCCGCCGATGACTTCGCGGCTGATTGCTTCCGTGAGAATGTTATCGCGGCCAAGCTGCGCGGCGCGTTCCCATTCAATTGCCAGCGCGAGCGCGGTGGTCTTGGCGGTTTTCTTGGTGGTTTTTTTCCGCCACTGGTTTTGCTCGTTACGATAAACGGCCATCCAGAACGGAGACTTGGGATGTTTCCAAACGTATGCCATAAGTAAGACACAAAGTAAGACATACAGGGAAGTTTGTCAAGATACAAAGAAGCCTATTTACAATGGTTTTATCACTTTCAAATGGCCGGAATTGAATCGGCGGTTCAATTCCGCCCCCA
>CAVXRE010000009.1:0-51492 GCA_963764175.1 uncultured Verrucomicrobiae bacterium
GCGAAAAATTTACACAGAAATTGAATCGGCGGCGGAACTGTTGCTGCCCGCAAAATCATGAGTGCGACCCCAAAAGAAACGAAGCCGGACTTTGACGAGGAATTCCTGCAAACGCTCAGTCAGTGGAAGGAAAAGAATAAAATCCGGGACGATGATGCGGTTTATCTCCTCGTCGAACTGTTTCGGATTCATCAAAAACATTGGGACGCATTGCGCCAGCGCCAGATGCCTTCGCTTGACCAGTTCCGCAATGACATCACCGCCGTCACAGAATCCTCCAAATCGTTCAGGGAAAAGTTCGAGGAAATGATTGATGCCCTGGCGGCGCATCCGGCGGCTGTGCCGATTAAAACTCTTCCCTTGCAGGAGGCGATCTATGCGGCCGCCACCGCGTTGCTCGGCGGTCTGTTCATCGGTTTGATTCTTGGAAAATTCCTGTTATGAAAATCAACTTCATTCCGCTCCATTGGCATAAACTGCCGGCGATACCCAAGCTTGTGTGGACAATCGTGGCAGCCTACGGCATTTTCTTGATATTCATCGCCGTCCTGCATTTATTTGCTTCGCGTAAACCTAAAAAATATGTCGCGAAGCTCGGCAATCTGACGTGGCGACGCAATCAATTTTGCCGGGGCTGGCTCATCACCGGCGACACTGGCTCCGGCAAGACCAGTTCCGGCATCAATCAACTCGCCCATCAGGTCTTCCAAAACGAAAAGCATTGGGGCGGGCTGTGCGTTGATGAAAAAGGTGTCTATTGGGAAACGCTTTCGGCGATGGCGCACCATTACAGTCGGACGCAGGATTTGATTCACCTGCAAATCCAAACGGATGAAACCGACCTTAAATGGCAGCCGCCGCACCGCTTCAATCTCACCGGCGACCGCAGCATTCCGTTTTCCACCTATGCCAAATTTGTCGTGGACACGGCCACCAGCCTGGGTCAGGGCGGCGATAAAGGATTCTTCAAGAGCCAGGCGCAGACGCATATTGCCCACGCGCTGGAATTGCTTTTTGAATTAAACCAGCCAGTCACTTTAACCGGCGCGTTCGTGCTGTTGTCCGATAAAATCAAACTGAAGGAAGAATTACAAAATCTGAACGACCTGTTTGACGTTCCCAGACGCAAGGAGTTGCACGACCATTTCACCAACCGTTATATCAACCAGCCCGAAGAACAAATTGGCGGTGTGCGCGAAACCATTGGGAACTATCTGCAATACTACCTGACACCGGAAGTGGCCGAGGTGTTTTGCACCAAGGAAAACACGTTTGATTACTCGGCGATTGATGATGGCAAAATCATCCTCGTGACCATGCCGCAGAAGTTCCAGACCGAGCGGCGTTACGTGAACACGTTCCTTAAGCTGCTGTTTTACAATCACGCGCTGCGCCGGTTCGACAAGTCAAAGGCCGAACGCGCCGACGATAATTTGCTTATTCTGTGGGCGGACGAAGCCCAAAGGTTTATGACCGCCAGCGAGGACGGCACCAGTGATTACAATTGCGTGGACGTGATCCGTGAAGCGGGCGCAACCATCGTCGCTGCTGCCCAATCCACTACTTCGCTTATCCCACCGCTTGGCAACGACAAGTCAAAGGTGCTGACGCTGAATTTGCGCAACCGGATGATTTTCCGTTCTGCTGATGAGGCGGACGCCGTTCAAGCCGCCGATTTTTTGGGCAAGAAGCAGGTCGTGAAGCGTTCCTGGGGTTCAAGTGCGGGAAAGCGCACTGTGAATTATTCCGAAATCGAGGAACACAAAATCAAACCGCACAAGCTCCGCAATCTCCGCGACCATGAGTGCGTGCTGGTTCATTGTGAAAAAGGGTTTCAGCGCCTCACGTTGCCGCCCTTGGAAGCCACCGGCGAAATCACCGAATGGTTTCCGATCTGGCGGCAGTTGATTTAGGGCAACTTTTTCCCGAACAAATTCCACGGTAAGTGCCAATTATTGACTTTACTTCAAAGTCGGCACAATTTCAGCCATGCCGTTTGACCGCGACCAAATGAGTGAGAAAGTGGCAAAACTTGCCTCTGACGGCGTGTTCATCGGCACGTCGAGTTGGAAATACCCCGGTTGGCGCGGGATGCTTTACGATGAATCCCGTTACGTCTATCGTGGCAAATTCGCAGTTTCGCGCTTCGAGAAAAACTGCCTGACCGAATATGCCGAGGTCTTCAAGACCGTCTGTCTTGATGCGGCTTATTACAAATTTCCCGATGAAAAATATCTCACCGGCCTGGTCGCGCAGGTGCCGGCGGGTTTCCTGTTCGCCTTCAAGGTCACGGACGCCATCACCCTCCGGCGATTCTCCAATCTGCCGCGTTTCGGTGCCCGTGCCGGCAAACCGAACGAACATTTTCTGGATGCCGGGCTGTTTGCCAATGCGTTCCTTAAACCGTGCGAGCCGTTCCGTAAAAACATCGGCCTCCTCATGTTCGAGTTCTCCAGGTTCTATCCCAGCGATTACGAACATGGCCGTGATTTTGTGGCCGATCTGGACAGGTTTCTCGGCGCACTCCCTAAAGGCTGGCCCTATGCCGTGGAGATGCGCAACAAGCATTGGTTGCAACCGGATTATTTTCAATGTCTCGCGCGACATGGCGTCGCCCACGTTTTCAATTCATGGGAGGCCATGCCACCCGTCAGCGAACAAGTGGCCATGCCCGGCAGCCAAACAAATCCTGCGCTGACCGCCGCGCGTTTCCTTTTGAAACCTGGCCGGAAATACGAGGAAGCGGTCAAAACATTCCAGCCTTACGAACGGGTGAAGGAAAAGAACGACGACGCGCGAGCTGCCGGAGCAAAAATGATCACCGAAGGCAAAGCGGCGGCGGGGAAGAAAAAGACTTTCATCTACGTCAACAACCGGCTTGAAGGAAATGCCCTCGAAACCATCGCGGCCATGATTGGCGGAGCGGAATGAAAATTTGGTTCAGAGTAGTGCCAGTTGCTTCCGTCCTATTTCGTCCGGTTTTTTCTTTGCCCCAAATTCTTTGAGGCTTTCCAATTCCGTTTCAAGGACGCGGCGCTCGAATGGAACGATTCGATGGGTGAACTTTGCACCCAGCCACAAAATAAATTCATCCGCATCTCTCCAAAAGAAGGTTTCCATAGCGGCGACCGTATCTGCCGCCGCACCACAACAATTAAGGGAGACGGCACCCATGAAGTCACCCCATATCCAGCCGGCCGGAAGTTGCGTCAACGGGCGTGCTGGATTCAGCGCCAGCCAGAGCAGTCGCGCGATGGTTCTCTGCAAATGGAACGCCTCTCCCCCCAACGGCCCGGAGCGCTGCCAGCCTGCCGCCGGTGTTTCCATGACCGTCATTTCAAGGTGTTCACTCTCCACGCGCCATACGATGAATCTCGGCTTCCCCGGCCAGATCCCGGCGCGGTTAAATTTTGGCTTGAGTGAACGGATCAGTTTTTTCTCACGTTTCAACGCCGCCGTTTCGCTGGCACAGAATTGAAATTCAATGCGCGTGACCGCGTTCACCATTTTCAAGTGACGGCGGGGCATCCGGTCGGGATTGGCCACGCGATAATGGTTGAGACGCTGCCTCAAATCCTTCGCTTTGCCGACGTAAAGAATCTGGTTCTGTGCGTCGCGCATCAAATACACACCGGGCCGGCGGGGTGCCCGCCGGAAAAACTTCCGGCCCAGCCGCCAGTCAAGCGGTCGCGGATCGGGAAGGAGAAGCATCTGCGCCATGCCGGTTCTGTTTTTAATCCAGCCGTTTCCAAATTGCCAGCCTAACCGCATTTCTTGTGAACAATTCCGGTTTGACATCCGGGAATGCCGTCATAGTGTCTAAATAGACACTATGAAAACCCTGACCCGAAGGCAGCAGCAGATTCTTGATTTCATCCAGAAATGGCAGCAGGCACGCGGCACTGTGCCATCTTCGCAGGAAATCGCCGCGCAATTCGGCTTCCGCAGCCCCAATGCGGTGACGGGGCATTTGCGCCTGATGCGAAAAAAAGGCGTCATCGCCAGCGAACCGGGCAAGGCACGCTCCCTGCGTATCACGTCCCCGCTGGCAAAATTGCGCCACCTCATCGTGGACATTCCCATCTTTGGCTCGATACCGGCAGGCACGCCCCAAAGCCGCGAGCAGGAAGCGGACGGTTGCGTCTCGGTGGACATTGAAAGCATCGGTTACAAACCCACCCGCAACGCCTTCGCCTTGCGTGTCACCGGCGATTCCATGATTGGCCGGCACATTCTGGACGGTGATTTTGTCGTGTTGGAACACGGGGCCGACCCGCGCAACGGCCAGATCGTTGCCGCGCTCATTGACGGCGACAGCACCCTCAAAACTTTTGTTTTGAAAGGCGGCAAGCCATATCTCAAAGCTGAGAATCCCAAATATCCCAATCTCATTCCCGCGCAGGAATTGATGATTCAAGGCGTGTTCAAGGCGCTCATCCGCCACTCCACGGAATAGCGCGCTTGGACAGCCTGTGTCCCAACCGGTTTGATAGGAGTGATGTCATGCGAACCATCGTTCATCTGGACGCCGATGCGTTCTTCGCGTCCGTCGAGCAGGCCGCCGACGTGCGGTTGCGCGGCAAACCAATGGCCGTGGGCGGCGAAACGCGCGGCATCATCGCCTCGGCTTCCTACGAAGCGCGCAAGTTTGGCATCTACACGCCGATGCCCACGGCGCGGGCACGCAAACTTTGCCCCAAACTCATCGTGCTGCCGGGCGACTACGAACGCTACGAACAGTTTTCCCACTGGATGTTCAGCTATGCGTATGACTTCACGCCGAACGTGGAGCAAACCTCCATTGACGAGGGCTACTTCGACATCACCGCCAACCGCAGCAAACCACCCGTCGAAATTGCCCAGACTATCGGCAAAGCCATCCGCCAGTTGCTCAAAATCACCGTGAGCCAGGGCATCGCGTCCAACAAGCTCGTCAGTCAGATTGCGTCCAAATTAAACAAGCCGTGCGCGTTTCAATCCGTGCCAGAGGGGCAGGAAAAACTTTTTCTTCATCCGTTGCCGAACCGCTGGCTGCCCGGCATCGGGCCGAAAGGTGCGCTCCGATTGAATGCCGCCGGGCTTGCCGACATCGGGCAAATCGCCGTCATGCCGGTGGATCTTCTGGCATTGGTGGTCGGCAACCAGGCCCCGACATTGCGGCAGTTCGCCAACGGCGTTGACGAACGGCCTTTGATCCCGGCGGCCGAACCGCAGAAATCTTACAGCCAGCAGGAATCGTTCAACGAGGACGTGACCGACGAGGAATATGTCGAGGCGGTTTTACGGCGCATGGCCGATCATCTGTTTTCAAAAGTGCGGGAGGAAAATCGCAGCGTGCGGACGCTCACCGTGAAGGTGCGTTACAACGACCGCGACGAAAACCAGAGCGCCACAAGTTTGCGAGAACCGACCGATTTGGAGACGGATATTTATGGACGCTTGCGCGGTTTGCTGCGCGAGGCCTGGCAGCGGCGCGTCAGTTTGCGGATGGTGTCGCTCAAATTATCCAATGTTTATGACGGCGTGTTTCGCAGCGAATTATCGCTTGAAACAAGTGCCAGAAATCACGAAGCCCGCGCGCGGCTGGCGGCAGTGCTGGATGATTTGCGCCGCGATAAAGGCTGGTCAGCCATCATGCGCGGCCATGACTTGCGGCTGCGTGACGCCCCGCGCGACATCACCAAGGAAAACGCCACCCCGCAAATCAACATCCGTTTTAAAATCCGCAAAATTCAACCCGCGTCGAAAGTCACAACGTATGTTCCGCTCCGCATCCGCAGTCATTTCACATTTCTGGATTCAACGCTTTCGCCCGCCGCAATTGTGAACCTTGCGAAACAACATGGCATGAATGCCGTCGCGTTGACCGATCTCGGAAATTTGCATGGCGCGGTCGAGTTCGCGCAGGCGGCGAAACACGAGGGAATCAAGCCGGTTTTCGGAACGGAATTGAATGCGAACGACCAACCGGTGCTGCTTCTGGTGGAATCCGCGCGCGGGTTTCACAATTTGAACCGGCTCTTGTCGCTCCGCGCCAAATCAAGTTGCGAAGACGGCGCAGTCGCAGCGCAGCAGCGCCGACCTGTCCCCGTCGAACGGTTGGCGGATTTCGCCGACGGATTGATTGCCATCAGCGCGGACGTACGGCTCGCGAAATTATTTTCCGACCGATTTTATCAGATGGCCACGAAACAAATCGCTACCGGCAGCTTGCCGGTCGTTGCCTGCCCTGAAATTCATTACGCATCAGCAAACGAGCGGATGACATATGACATCGTGCAATCCATCCGCACTTTGACGTTGCTCCGTCAGGAACACCCGGACAAACGCGCGGACGGGCGGCTCCATTTCCGCACCCCGGCGGAAATGTCTGCCGCCTGCAAAGACCATCCCGAATGGCTGGCACATTCGCTGGAAATCGCCGAACGCTGTCATTTTGAAATGCCGTTCGGCAAGCCACAGTTTCCCGCGTTCATCACGCCGAACGGTTCGACACCGCGCGAGTTTCTGCACCGGCTCGTCACCGAGGGATTGCACCGCCGTTATCGCGACCGTGCCGCCAACATGCGGCCGCAGATCGAGCAGGAATTGAACATCATCGGCGCGGTCGGCTATGAGGAATATTTTTTGGTCGTCTGGAACATCCTGCAAGATTGCCGCGCACAGGGCATCGAATGGATCACGCGCGGCAGCGCGGCGGATTCACTCGTTTGTTATTGTCTCGGAATTTCTGATGTCTGCCCGGTCCGTTTCGGCCTCTATTTTCGCCGCTTCCTGAATCAGGAACGCATGGCCTTGAACAAGTTGCCGGACATTGACATTGATTTTTCGCACGACCGCAAAGATGACGTGGTGGACATTATTTTTGCGAAATATGGCGCGGAACATTGCGCCGTGGTGGGCGGCTTTTCCACCTTTCAAGCCCGCAGCGCTTTCGCAGATGTTGCCAAAGTTCTCGGCGTGGCCGAACGCGAAGTCAGAAAGTTCACCGACCATTTTCCGTGGAGCTTTGGCGGCGGCTGGGTGCCCGACGAACACACTCCAAGTGGTGGCGCAAAATTGCGCGAATTGCTCGCGGCCAGCCCGGAGAACCGTGATTTGCCGTTGAACGAGGAACCGTTCAAGACCGCGCTCGACATGGCGGAATTTCTGGACGGTGTTCCGCGCAATCCCAAAATGCACCCATGTGGCGTGGTGCTTTCGCGCCAGTCAATCCATGAATTGACGCCCACATTTATTTCCAACAAAGGTTATGCCACGACCCATTTCGACATGGACGCGGTTGAATTGATTGGCTTGGTGAAAGTGGACGTGCTCGCACAAGTCGGATTGGCTGTCATGCGCGACGTGAAAACTTCACTGGCAAAACGCGGCGTCAATGTGGATTTGAACGCGCTTGAGCCGTGGCAGGACCCGCAGGTTTGGGAAATGATTTCCAGTGGTGGCGGACGCGCGGTGCATCACATCGAAAGCCCCGCGATGACCAGCTTGTGCCGCCAATGCAACGTGCGCGATGTGGACACGCTTATCGCCATCGTCAGTGTCATCCGCCCCGGCGCGGCCAACGAGGGCAAGAAACTTGCCTTTACCCGCCGCTACCAGGGACTTGAACCGATTACCTATCCGCACCCATCCCTTGAACCGGTTTTGCGCGACGCCTTCGGACTCGTGGTTTATGAAGAACACATTTTGCAAATCTGCGAAGCATTCGCCGGCCTGCCGCCCGGACGCGCCGACGTGTTGCGCCGTGCGCTTAACAAACAGAAACGGCCCGTCATTGAGGAAATCCAGCAGGAATTTTTCGCCTCCTCCATCGCGCGCGGACATTTGCCGGAAAAGATTCGGGAAGTGTGGGGACTCGTCACCGGCTTTGCCGGTTACGCTTTCTGCAAGGCCCATTCCACCGCCTATGGCGTCGAGGCATATCAGGCGGCATGGTTAAAGTGCAATTACCCGGCGGAATTCATGGCGGCGGTGCTGACCAACGGCAAAGGTTTTTACGCTCCGCTCGTTTATGTCCTGGAAAGTTACCGGCTCGGCTTGAAATTCATGCCGCCCTGCGTCAACGAACCCGGCCCTGCCTTCGCGGTGCAGGGCAAAACAATTCGCGTTCCCGCAACCCGCGCCAAGGGACTCACCGACCGCACCAGCCAACGGTTGCTGGCCGAGCGTGAACTGGCCCCGTTTGATTCCATCGCCGACTTTTATCGCCGTGTCGCGCCATCACCGGAAGAAATGGAAATTCTCATTCGTGCGAGTGGCTTCGACGGATTTGGCCAGCCCCGCACCCGCCAGTTTTGGGAGGCGCAGCAGCTTCAAAAAAACACCAGCCATAGTGAAAATCTGGAATTCGATTTCGACCGCGAGGTTGATGCCGTTTCCGATTTTTTCAGAGAACACTCCGGCTTGCTCCGCGAACCGACCCGGCGCGAGCAGTTGGAGGCCGAGACGGAATTGTTCGGTTTTGCCGTGAGCGGACATCCCCTTGAGCTGTTTGCCGGCATCGCTTGGGATACTTATTGCCCGGTGTCACGCCTTGCCGAACACATCGGCGAAACCGTGGTGACGTGCGGACTTGTCGTTGAGCAACGCACGCATCACCAGATCACCGGCGAGGCGATGAAGTTTCTGACCTTGGCGGATTGGACGGGCATGGTGGAAACGGAATTGTTTGCGCAAACATACAAACATTACGGACTTGCAACCGTCCGGTATCCGGTGCTCGAAGTCACGGCGACGGTCGAGCCGTTCGAGAACGGACGCGGCTTTTCGTTGCGCGTATTGCGGGCGGACAAACCACGGCAGCTTTGTTAAGCTGGCTCAGGTGAGCTTAATCCAGAAAACTTGATTCAACCTAGATAATCATGGCCTTCATCTCCAAATCAAAATTTCTGTGGGGACTGCAATGTCAAAAATTGCTCTGGCACGCTTACAATGCCAAGCATTTGATTCCCGAACCTGATGACTCGCAGCAGGCCATTTTCGATCAAGGCCACGAAGTTGGCGCGCTGGCGAAGCTGCTTTTCCCCGGCGGCATCGAAATCGGTCAAGGCATTGTTGACATTGAGTCGGTTCTGACATTGTCACAAACGGCAATCAAACGGCGACTGCCGCTTTTTGAAGCCGCCTTCGCCTTTGATGGCGGCTACGCGCGCGTTGACATTCTCAATCCGGTGGACGAATACGAATGGGACATCATCGAGGTCAAATCGAGCGCGTCAGTAAAGGATGTGTATCTGCCCGATTTGGCATTCCAGTGTTTCGTTTATTCCGGTGCCGGTTTGAAAATCCGCCGCTGTTTCGTGTTGCACATCAACAGTGACTACGTCCGGCACGGTGACATTGACCCGCGCCAGCTTTTCAAACAAGTGGATGTCACTTCCAAAGTTTCTGAATTGTCTCGGCAGATCGAAATGCAATTGGGGGAGATGTCGAAAATCATCCGTCTCAAAGCTTCGCCGGATGTCCCCATTGGCAAACATTGTGACTCACCTTACGAATGTCCGCTACATGACCATTGTTGGAAGTTCCTTCCAGCCGACAACCCGCTGACATTGTATCGCGGCAAAGAAAAGGGATTCAAACTGCTGGCCGCTGGCATCACTCAACTTGGTAAGATTCCTGAAAATGTGCCGCTAAATGATAAACAGATAATCCAGCGTGACGTTGCCCGCACCGGCCAACCACACATCAGCAAACGGGCAATCAAGGAATTTCTCTCGCAGCTTGAATTCCCGCTTTATTTCCTCGATTTTGAAACCATCGGATCAGCAATCCCACTTTTCGACAACACCAGCGCGTTTCAACAGATTCCGTTTCAGTTTTCACTGCATGTCCAGCCATCACCCGGCGGCAAAACAAAGCATTTCTCGTTTCTCGCCCAAGGCCGGAATGACACGCGCCTGGAATTTCTTGAAGAATTGCGAAGTGTGATGGGCGAGGTTGGAACGGTCATCGCCTACAATGCGCCGTTTGAAAAAGGGGTGCTGGACGCCAGCGCGGAAGTTCACCCGCAATTCAAGCCGTGGGTGCAACAAATCAAGCGGCGTGTGGTGGACCTGTTGATACCGTTCCGGGCATTCCGCTATTATCATCCGCAACAGCATGGGAGCGCCTCAATTAAATCGGTGCTGCCGGCCATCACGGGACGAAGCTACAAAGATTTGGAAATTCAAGAGGGCGGCAAGGCAAGCCGAGAATTTTTGAGGGTGACATTTTCAGACGTGACGGAAACTGAACGCAAAAAAGTGCGAAATCAGTTGGAAATCTATTGCGGGCAGGACACGGAAGGCATGGTCTGGATCGTGGATGAATTATGCAATCTGGTTGAATCTTAATGCCCTTTCATTTGTGATTGAAACACCCGCTTCCAATGCGGAAAATTTGAGAAATAAAAATTTAATGCCGACACCCGTCTCACATCCCCGCGATCCTTTGCACTGCATCACCTTGGAGACCATTCTCAATCAACTGGTTCAACGCCACGGCTGGAGCGAAATGGGGCGTCGCATCCCCATACGCTGTTTTCAGTTCAATCCGACGGTAAAATCCAGTCTCACATTTTTACGCAAAACTCCATGGGCGCGGAAAAAAGTCGAGGACTGGTTCATTGGAGAACTTTGAATTGACAATGAATTCCCATCTTCTCGCCAACGGCCTCTCTAAAAGAACAAATCGTTGCCTTGCTGCCGCAGGCATCCGCATCGAAAAAGAATCCATCATTCCCGCACTCAAGGCCGGGAAACTTTTTCCCTCGTTCTGGCCCCCCACCTACGGACAAGGCACTCACCACGAAGTTTGTCGCTGGGCAGGCATTGACCCAACGACTGTGCCTTTCATTTGGGCCAATCAATGGCCGCCTCATATTGAGAACGGCCTTTCATTCCGGGCCAACAACTGCTTGAGGGATGCCGGAATTTCAGCCACAAAAAAAGCTGTGACCAAAGCACTCAACAGCGGCGACCTTTTTCCACGCAAACGCCCGTGCGGTTACGGCAAAACCACTCACGCCGAAATCTGTCGCTGGGCGGGCATTGATCCAAAAGCTCTTCACAAATCTCTTCTCCGGGTTGCCAATAAAAAGAAATCCTTGTGATATTTGATCGTATTTTCAAACTTAAAAAGCCAATTGAACCGACGACCAATGTTTTGCAAATCGGTTCACGGGCAGTGCCGCTTTTGATGGTGCGTCATCCGCGTGCGCGGCGTTATCTGCTACGCCTGCATCCTGATGGCACCGTCAGAGTGACCATCCCGCGACTTGGAAACATTTCTGCGGCCAAGGATTTCGCCTCACGGAACGTCGGCTGGCTGGAACAACAATTTCAACGTCTGGCCGCCCGGCCAAAGATTCCTGACACTTGGAATCTGGGGACCGAGATTCTTTTTCGCGGTGAATCGGTTTGCATCGCCACTGGCTCTGACGGCTCAATTTGTTTCGGGACAGAGCGGATCAACGTTTCCTATACAAAGACGGATTTTCGGCCAGTCATCGAAAATCATCTGCACAAGCTGGCTGTGCTGGAATTGCCGCCCCTCGTCATGGAACTGGCATCCCACCATGGAATTAACGTGTCCCGTGTTTCTGTCAGGAATCAGAAATCTCGCTGGGGTTCGTGTTCACGCCATGGAACAGTTTCGCTAAACTGGCGCTTGATACAAGCACCCGGTTTTGTGCGTGACTACATCATCTTACACGAACTTGCGCATCGGCGGCAAATGAACCACTCGGAAAAATTCTGGCAGGAAGTGGAACGCCTGTTTCCTGATTATTTGCAGGCCGAGCGATGGCTGAAACAGCACGCAAATTTATTGCGGTAGTTTTATGTCTTCCGCCCGAACCGATTCTTGTTCTTTCGCTGTTTTCGCATCACCGTGTTGCCAGTGCAACCGAATAAACTCGAAACCCTTGACGACCTGCTCCCACAGGCCGAGCACTACGCCGGGTTTTGTATGCGCAACAGCGGAAAGTTGTCGCCGACGCTTTTCCTGATTGGCGCGGATGGGCCGCTCATGTTCGTGCCAGCTTCGCTGGTGGACGCCAACGAGAAAGACGCTTTCTCCAACACCGCCCGGCTAGTGTGCATCGCCCATGCTCCCACCGTCTGTGTCATGGCGATGGAAGCCTGGATGAAAACGGCCAAACCGGGGGAGAAACTCGACACGACCGAGCGGCCATCTGAAGCGTTTGACCGGCAAGAAGTGGTTGTCCTCATGGGCGAAGACCGCACCGGGCAGAAGCAAAAATTTCTCCCCATCATCCGCAGCGGCAACGGCAAATTTTTTGGTTTTAATGAATCCGACATGCCTCAATTGGATTCGATGGAAGGCCGTTTTGCTGGAATCCTGCCGCCGAATGTAGCCACCGACGAGCATCGCACGCTCGCCAAAGCCATGCTGAAGGTCAAGGGCATCAATGTCACAAAGCCGGGAACCACAGTTCGTCTCACGCCGCCCCGGCGCTGATTTTTCGCTCGGCTATGAATGGTAGTAGCTCTTCGCGCATGAAATCGTGTCTTTGCATTTTCAACGCAAGGACCCCGCCCGATGCACCACGCACTTGCCGCTTTCCCCTTGCGACTTTCCTCCAATCACTCAACAATCACGACCGAGTTATGCCTCTGAGAAACACTCACAATTGCCATCATTCCCGCTACGAGCCGCAGCGCGCGCTGGAAGGCCTCGAAAACGACGTCAAGCGTCTCGAAAACAATTCCGTAAAAATGCTCAAGGAGACCAAGGCATGAGCGACATTAAACTCTTTCGCATCGCGGGAAACGCCGCGAAGGAAATCCAGGGCACGGCTTCCCATTTGGAGAAACCTCTCCAAAATCTGATTGAGGAAAACCTCACTCCATTACTCGGCATCCGCTTTCTCGCCTCCGAATATTCGACCGGGAAAACTCACGCAGGTCGAATTGATACCCTTGGACTCGATGAAAATGACTCGCCGGTGATCATCGAATACAAGCGGTCGAGCCACGAGAACATCATCAATCAAGGTCTGTTCTATCTCGATTGGCTCATGGACCATCAAGCCGAGTTCAAACTACTCGTTCTGGAAAAATTTGGAAAAACCACGGCGGACGACATTGATTGGAGCGGCCCGCGACTCATTTGCATTGCGGCAGACTTCACGAAGTATGACAGCCACGCCGTTCAGCAGATGGATCGGAACATCGAACTGATTCGCTATCGCCAGTTCGGCAAAGAGCTGTTGTTGCTTGAACTGGTCAACGCTGTGGCTACCGAAACCACGCCGGCAAAAAAGGCCAAGAACGCGAAACGCATCGGAACGGACAAAACCACCACGGAGTGGTTTGCCGATATGTCGCCAGCACTACGCGCAGTATTTGATTCGCTGGAGAGCTACATTCAAACGGTAGGCGACGATATCCACCGGAAAGATCTTAAACTTTACGTTGCGTTTAAGCGGTTGCGTAACTTTCTCACCGTCTGCTTTCAGAAGAACAATCTACTACTTTACCTGCACCTTGATCCCGACGGCGTGCAATTGGTCGAAGGATTCACCCGCGATGTCCGTAAGGTCGGCCATTGGGGCACAGGGAATTTAGAGGTCACCATTAAAAACCGCGAAGATCTTGAAAAGGCGATTCCCCTGATTGACCAGGCTTACAATGGAGGCAGCCTAGCGAGTCGAATCCACACATGAACGCCGTCGAAATCGAAGAAGCAGTTTCACGGCTCGCTGAAGCTCCGTTTGATTCAGCGAACTTCCCCTTCGTTTTCCTCGAAGCGTTTGGGAATAAAGAAACCACAATCAAACGCTTGCGCAGTGGCGATTCCAATCAATCCGATCTCGGCGGTGTCCTTCAGCGGAACAACATCCATCTAAAAGTTTGCGCCGAGGGCGAAGTCACCGCCACGCTGGCAGCACTGCGGCAAAGTCCGGCCACGGCCCGCCAAAAGTGCAAATTCATCCTCGCCACCGATGGCAAAAGCTTCGAGTCGGAGAATATTGCCGATGGCGAGACCGTCGCCTGTGACTACCCGGATTTTCACAATCAATTTGGTTTTTTCCTCCCGCTGGCCGGCATCACGACGGTCAAGCAAATCCGGGAAAATGCCTTCGACATCAAGGCCACGGGGCGTTTGAACCGGCTCTACATTGAGCTGTTGAGAGAGAACCCGGATTGGGGAACGGCAGCGCGGCGCGCGGACTTGAACCACTTCATGGCTCGGCTGATCTTTTGTTTTTTTGCCGAAGATACCGCCATCTTCGGCAAAGAAGTCCGCTTCACCGCGACCATCGAGCAGATGAGCGAGCGGGATTCCTCGAATACACACGAGGTGCTTTCCGAGTTGTTCCGCGCCATGAATACCAAGCTCGCCGAGCGCGAGTCGGCGGGCATCCGCAGTTGGGCCAACGTATTCCCGTATGTGAACGGCGGCCTCTTCTCCGGCAGCGTGGACGTGCCCCGTTTCACCCGCATTGCCCGCTCGTATCTAATTCACGTCGGCGGTCTGGATTGGACGAAGATCAATCCCGACATCTTCGGTTCAATGATTCAGGCCGTGGCGGACGACGAGGAACGCGGCGCGCTCGGCATGCACTACACCAGCGTGCCGAACATCCTCAAGGTGCTCAACCCGCTCTTCCTCGACGCCCTCCGCGCCAAGTTGGCAGAAGCCGGGGACAATCCCCGCAAGCTCCTAAACCTGCGCCAGCGCCTCGCCCGCATTCGCGTCTTCGATCCCGCGTGCGGCTCCGGCAATTTCCTTGTCATCGCCTACAAGGAAATGCGCGCCATTGAGGCGGAAATTAATAAACGCCGGGGCGAAGCCGAGCGAAAATCGGAAATCCCCAAGACCAACTTTCGCGGCATCGAGTTGCGTAATTTTTCCTGCGAAATTGCCCGGCTCGCGCTCATCATCGCCGAATATCAGTGCGATGTGCTCTATCGCGGCCAGCAGCTCGCCCTTGCGGAATTTCTGCCGCTGGAAAAGGCCAACTGGATCACCTGCGGCAACGCCTTGCGGCTCGACTGGCTCAGCGTCTGCCCGCCCACCGGAAAAGCAGTAAAAAACCGCGCCGAGGATTTGTTTGAGACGCCGTTGGACCAGTCGGAAATTGATTTCGAGAACGAGGGCGGAGAGACTTATATTTGTGGGAATCCACCATTCACCGGCACGAGGAAGCAGACAGACAGCCAAAAGAGCGACCTAGAGTTTGTTTTCGCGCCTGTAACAAAGAGCTGGAAAAATGTTGACTATGTCGGTGCGTGGCTGCTTAAAGCGGCATTATACAACAGGCACTGCCGGGCTGCGTTTTCATTCGTTGCTACCAATAGCCTATGCCAGGGGCAGCAAGTCCCAATTACATGGGCCTTGCTCCGTGAAATGGGCTGTGGAATCAGATTTGCATACACATCATTCATTTGGTCAAACTTAGCTAAGAACAAAGCGGGAGTGACAGTTATCGTCGTGGGATTGGACTTTGATGCTGGGGGCTTGAGATATTTAATCTCTGCGGAAAGTAAACGGACAGTTGAGCACATTAACCCCTACTTAACGGAGCACCACATCGACATGGTTACAGCGAGTAGGAACCCAAAGTTCACCGATGTCGTTATGGACTACGGGGTTTACTATTCCAAATCCGCCGGCCTCATCCTAAGCCTTGAAGAAAAGCAGAAACTCATTAATTCGGGATTCCCTGGTGAAATGATAAAGAGGTTTCTCGGCTCGACGGAGTTTATCAACGGAAAGGAGCGCTATTGTTTATGGCTTAACGACGAAGCGCTATGTTTGTCAGATGCGTTTCCTGAGATTAAGGATAGAATTGAGTCTGTCCGGAAAGAGCGGCTGGAAACAGAGGATGCCGCAGTGAACAAGCTCGCTGCGAGGCCGCATCAATTCAGAGAGCGGAAAGGAGATGGAACACGCAAGATTTTCGTTCCAATTGTATCATCTGAAAACCGAGAGTTTTTCCCGGTTGGTTTAGCAAACGAAACAGTTATACCAACCAACAAGGCATTCTTTATTGATAATGGGCCGCTCTGGTGTGTATCGATTCTTACATCTAAAGTGCATCTTGCTTGGATCGCAACGATTTGTGGCAGGTTACGTTCGGACTTTTCCTACTCAAACACGCTCGGCTGGAATACATTCCCCATTCCGAAACTCACTGAGCAAAACAAAGCCGACCTGACCCGTTGCGCGGAGGATCTCCTACTGGCGCGCGAGGCGCATTTCCCGGCCACGATTGCCGACCTTTACGATCCCGAGACGATGCCCGCCAACTTGCGCGAGGCTCACGAACGCAACGACGAAGCGCTGGAGCGCATCTACATCGGCCGCCGTTTCAAGAACGACACCGAGCGGTTGGAAAAACTCTTTGAACTCTATACCCAGATGACCGCCAAACAGCCCGCCGTCAAGAAAGCGGCTGGCCGCAAACCCAAAGCCAAAGAAACATGAGTGAATTTAATCGCATGACAATCGTTGCGGCCACGGAGGTAATTTCGTGCTTTAATTCGCACCCCGACATGGAAGTTTTTGAAATTCAATGGGCACTTAATGGACGTTGTAACACAGCAAGTAAATCCGCCCGCGTGGCGAGTTGGGCAAGGATCGCAATCGAAGAAGCACCCAAGGTAATGACCGAAAATGGAAACGTCACGCTTGGTCGGGCGTTGGTTGAAACAGCCATCAAAGCCCCGGAACATTGTCATCAATTCGATCCGTGGAAGAAGTTTGTAGCCGGGTTGCGGTTTGACGGATTTGAGGTTGACGTGACGGAAGTCGAAGCCTCGCCAGAAAATTCATGGAGGCAAGGCCCACCAAAGGTTGTCGTGCAACTCATACGGATGCTGCCGAATGACATTCCTGGATTGGATTTTCGCGAAGCCGAAAACGAGATTGTTACTTTGCTCACGCGCAGCGGTTTCACTGTCGCCAAAGGCCATTTGAGCCAAGCCCTGTCAGCCTTCCAGCGGGGCGAATGGGCAGCAGCCAACGGCGCGCTCCGCAATTTCTATGAAAGTTACCTGAATGAAATAGCTGTTAGTCTTGGTTACACAGGAGGCGGGGACGGCAAAGAAAAGCGAGATTTCCTCGGTAGCCTTACCTCGCCATTCCTTCTGACAGATTACAACGAGTGGAACGCGAACAACCAGAAGCCTCAATATGTTCAAGGATTGATGAGCAGGATGCACCCGCACGGTGGACACCCTGGACTTTCTGAAGAGGAAGACGCAACTTTTCGGCTTCAAATATCGCTTGTTACCGCCCGCCTTTTTTTAAGGCGCTTTGACCAGAGGAAGACCACCTGAAATGAATAATTCGATTCCCTCCGTCACCGTCACCTACGCTCAGGATGGTAGCTCCACGCGCGCCAACGCACTTGGTATGCGTCCTATGCAGGAGCGTGCCTATCAAAAACGCGGCGAGCAATATCTGCTAATCAAATCGCCGCCGGCATCCGGCAAGAGCCGGGCGTTGATGTTTATCGCGCTGGACAAGCTGGCGAACCAAAAGCTCAAGCAGGCCATCATCGTCGTGCCGGAAAAAGCCATCGGTGCCAGTTTCCACGACGAGCCGCTGAGCCAGTTTGGCTTTTGGGCGGACTGGAAAGTAGAACCAAAATGGAATCTGTGCGACGCCCCCGGCACAGACAACGGCGGCAAGGTGGAGTCCGTGAAGAAATTTCTGGAAAGCGGAGAAAAGGTGTTGGTCTGCACGCACGCCACCTTCCGATTTGCCGTGGAGAAATTCGGCGTGGCAGCCTTCGATGACCGCCTCATCGCCGTGGACGAATTTCACCACGTCTCCGCCAATCCCGACAACAAACTTGGCGATTATGTATGCCAACTTATGGCGCGGAACAAAACGCATATCGTTGCGATGACCGGCTCTTATTTCCGTGGCGATGCCGAGGCCGTGTTGCATCCCGAAGACGAGTCCAAGTTTGAAACCGTCACCTATACCTATTACGAACAGCTTAATGGCTACCAATACTTGAAGCAGTTGGACATTGGCTATTATTTCTATGCCAGCCAATACACCGAGGAAATCCTCAACGTGCTGAATCCGGAGGAGAAAACCATCATCCACATTCCGAACGTAAATTCACGCGAAAGTCTGGGGGATAAAATCAAGGAGGTGGAACACATCCTCAATGAACTGGGTGAGTGGCAGGGAAGCGACCCAAAGACCGGCTTTCAGCTCGTGAAGATAAAGAGCGGTCGGGTGTTGAGGATTGCCGACCTCGTGGATGATGATCCGGCGAAGCGCGAAGGCGTTGCCGCTGCGCTACGGGATTCGGCGCAGAAGAACAATCGCGATTATGTGGACATCATCATCGCGCTCGGCATGGCGAAAGAGGGTTTTGATTGGATTTGGTGCGAGCACGCTTTGACGGTTGGCTACCGCTCCAGCTTGACGGAAATCGTGCAGATCATCGGTCGCGCCACGCGGGACGCGCCGGGCAAATCGCGGTCGCGCTTCACCAATCTTATCGCCGAGCCGGACGCCACCGAGGGTGCGGTGACGGAGGCCGTCAATGATACACTCAAAGCCATCGCCGCCAGCTTGCTCATGGAGCAAGTGCTGGCACCGCGCTTTGAGTTTCGGCCAAAAAATCCGAACAACGTGCCGACTCCCGGCTTCGACTATGGCGAAGACGGTTACGATCCCAACAAATGCAACATTGGAGTAAATTCGGAAACGGGCCGCGTTCAACTGGAAATCAATGGCCTCGCCGAGCCCAAAAGCCAGGAAGCGGAGCGCATCTGCCGTGAGGATTTAACGGAATTGATCACCGCCTTTGTGCAGGACAAGCAAACCATCGAGCGCGGGATGTTTGATAAAGAGATGGTGCCGGAGGAATTGACCCAGGTTCGCATGGGTAAAATTGTGAAAGAAACTTACCCGCACTTGGCGGATGAAGATCAAGAGACCGTGCGCCAACACGCCGTCGCCGCTTTGAACATCGTCCAAGAGGCAAAAAGACAACTGACTGGCGGCGGCGGAGAGTCATCTAAAAACACCGCGTTGATTCAGGGTGTGAAAAAGTTCGCCCTCAGTGTCACCGAACTGGATATTGATTTGATTGACCGCATCAATCCATTTGGCGAAGCCTACGCGATTCTCGCCAAATCCATGGGCGAGGAACGCCTGAAACAGGTTGCGGAAGTGATCGCGGCCAAACGGATAAGTCTGACCATCGAAGAGGCACGGGAACTGGCCAAGCGCGCGCTAACATTCAAGCAGGAGAAAGGCCGACTTCCCGCGCTGACGGCAGCCGATCCGTGGGAAAAACGAATGGCGGAAGGCATCGCCTTACTGCAACGTAAAGCCAAAGAGTCAAAGAATGGCTAAAGAAATTACCAACGACGATATTGACCTGTTGGACGAACTCGGCGTCGAAGCCGAGGCCGAATCGTCGGGCGGTCGCACGGCGCGTGAGCAACGCATCATTGCCGGCTTTGAAGAAATCGAGCGCTTCGTTCAAGAGCATGGCCGGTTGCCCGAACACGGGGAGAATCGCGACATCTTTGAACGGTTGTATGCCGTGCGTTTGGATGGCATCCGCGCCTCCGCTGAATGCCGTTTGGTGTTGAAGGATTTGGATTCAAAAGGTCTGTTGGGTGATGAGCCAGAATTAGGCAAAGGCGCAAATGTTGCCGAAAATGATGAGACGTTGCTCGCTGCGTTAGGTGTTGAAGCCGAGGCTGCCGACGATCTGACCAAGTTGGTCCACGTCCGTCCACGCGAGGAAATCAATGCGGCAGAAGAAGTCGCCCAGCGCAATCCATGCCGGGATTTTGCCAAGTTCCAACCTATATTTGAAAAAGTTCAATGTGAGCTGGCTTCGGGTGAGCGTAAGACCACGCCCTACAAGGACAATGCAGAAGTAAACAAAGGCGACTTGTTCATATTGGACGGTCAAAAATTGGTCGTCGCCGAAATGTGTGATACGTTTGTCAACGATTATGGTCGCCCCGACCGCCGGCTGAGGGTGGTTTACAGCAATGGCACCGAAAGCGACCTGCTCCTTCGCTCGCTACAGCGGGCATTAAATAAAGACAAGGTCAGCCGCCGGATCACCGCACCGGATTTGGGGCCGCTTTTTTCGGAAGCGGTGGAAGAGGCCGACTTGCCCACCGGTTACATCTATGTGCTCCGAAGTAAATCGGACCATCCTTTTGTAGTGCAGAACCGATCCGTAATCCACAAAATCGGCGTGACCGGCGGCGAAGTTAAAAGCCGGGTTGCCAATGCAAAAAAAGACCCGACCTACTTGTTGGCGGACGTGGAAATCGTTGCCACTTTTAAGCTCGCGAACATCAATCGGAAGCGGCTGGAAGCGTTGCTCCATAAATTTTTTGGCCGAGCTCGGTTGGACTTGGAATTACAGGATCGTTTCGGTTCGCAAGTGGAGCCCAAGGAGTGGTTTCTTATTCCATTGCCTGTGATTGAGGAAGCGATTGAAAAGTTGAAGGACGGAACGATAGAAAGTTTCCGCTACGACCCAGAATCGGCGCGGCTTGTAGGAACGTAAGGGATGGCCAATTTACCGTGGAATATTTGCTACCACGGGCTATCATCGCTGGATGAGCTTAGAGCCCTACTTTACTCAATATCCAAATCTGAAAGCGGTCTTTTGGCCGAACGCGGACACCATCAAATGGGCGAAGGGCAAGCCGCCTCATCCGCTTGTGGCATTAGTTCAAAACACCGATGATAGAGCGAAGCATGTCGCCGGACGCACCGATCATTGCTGCCTTGCAATTTCGAGGCACAGTCCAAATTGGCTTAAAGCCAAAGCTGCTATTGTTCTTACAGACGAACACCCTCAGAATATTTCCGCCACGCTGGGCGAGATTCGAGCGTTTGGGGAACTTATTTGGGTATGGCAAGACAAGGTGAAGGCGGGAAAACACGGGCATGATTTTGAATTCGCCCAGGAGGGACAAAATATCCGGGTTGAGGTCTTCACCCAGCAACATCGGACGAAGCGGGACCGTATCGAACACCCTCGCAGTGAGGGAAAACGAATATCCAGCCAAGTGATAGAATTTTTCCCTTTCGGGCAGCCTGAGAGACCGGAGAAAGACAACGTGCAAGGGGAGGCTGTCTCAAAGCTTGCTGGAATGAAGCAAGACGAACATCAATTTTCTGAATCCGACATCAACATATTGTGGTGTGATTTGAAAGACCCGATGCTCTGGATGTTTGGATTCGACAGAAGCCAGTTTGCTCCGCTCTCGATGTTTCAGGAGCAAATCACATCGGGAGCTTTCTGGAATGCTTACTATGCGAAGAAAGCCACACCGATTTTTGATGCATTGCCAGTTGCCGGGTATCTAAGCCGGAATCCATATTCGATGGAATTTGAAGGTCGCTTCTGGCGGAAGACAAAACTCGATTTTGTGATTGCCGACACGGCTCAAAGGCAAATCGTTTTTCAAAATCACAAACAAAACAAGAAAATCCCTGATTGGCTATTCCGGGATTTACACCGCCTGTTTGCATTCGACATGCAAGGTTCATGGCTTGATTGGCCGTGTCGCGGGCAGTTGAGGCAAAAGGTCGAGATGGCGCTGGATTCGATTGCCAAATATGCAACGGCCTTTGAATTGCCTGAAGACGTTCAGCTAATATGATCCGAGGTCCTCTGGCGATCAGTTCAGACCCCATCGTCGCTGGGATATTCGGAGGAAGTGTCACCGGTCACTTCAAAACCAGCCAGTCGGGGTCGAATCAAAACCAGCCACTCTGAGGCGTGGATTTCATAACAGGTTCATGTTTGGATGCAAGGTTTCTTGTGTTTGAACGTCGTGTCGGCTCCGGCTGCCGGATAAGCGAGCCGGGGCCGAGCTGCGAGCCTTAGCTCGCGGCCCCGGCGGTCGCGAGTTCGTTGGCCTTCCGGCTTTTCCTGTTTTCCGGGCTGACGCCCGGCGCTTCCTTGACGCGATAGCTTTTGCCGGTGATGGCGATGACCTGAGCGTGGTGCAGGAACCGGTCCAGGATGGCGCCGGCAGTGGGCACATCACAGAGCAGCTTGCCCCATTCTTCCAACGGCCGGTTGCTGGTCATGATGGTGGACCGGTTTTCGTAACGGCGCATGATGACTTCCAGCAGGTATTCGCCGGAGTGTTTGGGTAACTGTTTGAGGCCCATGTCGTCAATAATGACCAGATCGGGCTTCAAGTATTTGCGGAGGGTTTTATCCTGCTGGTTGAAGGCTTCGTCCTTCATGAAGTCCCGGACCAGATCGAAGATGGAACGGTAGAGCACCAGGAAGTTCATTTTGATGGCCTCGTAACCGATGGCCTGGGCCAGATGGGTTTTGCCGACGCCGGGCGGGCCGAGGAACAACACATCCTTTGCTTCGCGGATGAACTTGCCGCTGGCCAGATCGAAAATCTCCTTTTTGTGAACGGAGGGGTTGAAGCTCCAGTCGAAGTCGTCCAGCGGTTTGAGGCTGTGGAAGTCGGCGGCCTGGGTGCGGCGTTCCAACTGGCGTTGTTGCCGGACATTCAGTTCGTCCTGCAGGATGAGTTCCAAAAACTCGGCGTGGCTCAAACGGTTGGCGGCGGCTTCCTGGAGTCGGACGCTCAAGGTCTGGCCCAGGCCGGAGAGGCGGAGTTGTTTCAGGGTGGTTTCGAGGCTGGCAGTATTCATGGGGATATGGCTGGTTCTGGGTTGAGGGTTGTGGGAGCAAAGCAATCGGGGACGCATTGCTGGTAAGCGTCGAGGCTGCGGATCAGGGGATGCGTTTCCAGAAAGTCCAGTTGCGGTGCTGGCCCGGCTTGTTCCAGCAAGGCGCGCAGGTCACGCAAGCGCCAGGTGCCATGATGCAACGCGATTTGGGCGGCGCGTTCCAGGGCGGACACGGGATGTTTGCCGGCCAGCGACAACAGGCCATGCAAGACCCGTATGCCGATGGGACCGCGCTGTTGTACCATCGCCTCGGCCCAACTGCCGGTGTGCGCGCCGATCAACCGGGCGCGATCCAGCAGATAATCTAGACTGTGCTGGATAACGTGCCGGTGCGGGGAATGCAGATGGTTCGGATCGGTGGCGAACTTTCCCGGTTCGACCAGCGCATGGACGGCGATGACTTCCCGGCGTTGGTTGAACACCCGCACCAGCCGGGACTCCCAGCGTGCCCAGACCTGGCGGCTGACATACTCCGGGGGCACCGAGTAATACGACCGCTGCAACTCGATGTAGCCATCCCGATGCACCATGCGCGGGGCTTCTTCAAACGCCGGGAATAAACTCTCCGGCAAGGGCAAGAGTCGCGGGCGTTCCACAGCGTTGAACACCTTGCCCACTTGCTGCCGGGTCGTGCCGTGAATGCGGGTGTCGGCCACGCCACTTTCCCAGTCCGAGAGAAACAAATTTTGCGCGGACAAACTCTCGAAGCTGCGGCCCTTGAGCGCGTTGTTCTGGGCAAACTTAACGCCCGCCTCGATCTTGCCCTTGTGCTGCGGCATCGCCGGACGTGTCGGCAACATCACCGTGCCGTAATGCCGGCAAAACTCCGCCACCTTCGGGTTGAGTTCGGGATCAAACCAGTCCGCCCGGGTGACGGCGGCGCGCAGGTTGTCAATCACCAGCGTCCGGGGCACACCCCCGAAATACCGAAACGCATTTTCCAGACACCGGATAAAGCCCTCGGTCGTCTGCCGCCACACCACCTCGCTGTAGCCCTTGCGCGAATGAGAAAGGACGATCCGAAACAAATGCGGCCGCTTGCGCTTGCCCTCCACCATTACCCAGGCCCCCTGGCCAAAATCCACCTGTGCTTCAGCACCCGGCTCCACCTCCATGCGTACGAACGGGATCGGCTGGGTCTGCCGCAACTGCCGCACGAACCGTTTGACCGCCTGATAACTGCCAGCGAATCCGTGGTCCCCGACCAGATCCTGATAAATCCGCTGGGCGCTCAACCCGACCGACACCGCCGCCTCAATCTGCGGTTGCCACGGCTGGCAGGAACTTTGGCGGCCACACCCGGGGGTCGAAATGGCTGGTTTTGGGTCGCAATCACCCTCCGAGCCGGGGGTCAGAATGGCTGGTTTTGCCGCCGGGTCAGTCTCCGGGCCGGGGGTCGAAATGGCCGGTTTTGACCGGGCCAGTCGCAGATACCTGCCCACGGTCTCCCGGTCGAGGTCCAGTTCGCGCGCAATCCGCCGGCGGGACCAGCCATGCGCTGCCAAGGTCAAAATCGAATGTTGCAGGCTCACGTTGAGTATGTTCATCGCGTCTTTGTGCCGTTCCCACGGCACTCAACGCAATGCGTCCCTCAAAGTGGCTGGTTTTCATTCGACCCTCCCTGGCTGGTTTTGACCGTCCGCTGACAGAGGAAGTGACGAAAGCGATCTGAAAGCTGAATTTGGAATAGGCGCTGAGTTGCCCTACATAGATGGACAATAAGCCTTAAAGCCTCGCTTCATCCACCCCGTCGCTATTCGTTACTATTGGCACATCATATTGCAGCCAAATCGCTTCTCAGCAATTATGCCATGAGTGATAAAGATCGACGGGAGAGGCAGATTTGCCGTCGGGCCATGAAAATAAGCGCTGGTGAGTGGTGAGATAGAGGCCCTGACAATCTTTGCTGTTTGCCTCGATTACACATGACAAGGCCGTAGGTTGGCCGAGTCCGTTTCGGATTTTTGTAATCGCAAGTGTATCGGCGAGTTGATGCGTGATTTGAAATCCGTCTCGGACATACGCAATCATGAGCGCTTGTTCCATAGCGGAAGCGTAGGCCCCGCATACGAAGCGCTCGATACCCGAAGTCTTTTTTCCCACGGCGCAGTAATGTTCATTCAAGGGGTGTTTGCGGCCCACGGGCTTGCATTCGGAAAAAAGACAGTCCTGCACACGATTGTGCGTCTGACAAAGCTCTCGCCGTAGGCGGAAGACCAAGTCTGGTTTCCTGCCGATGCTAGACTCGTCATGATTGGCTGTTGCGCTCTCGCGCGTCACGCTGCGAATGAAGCTGAGGTTGAGATCGCCGCTGTTATCGCGCATCAAACGGTTCTCGAACATATCCTCCAACCGAAACGTAATGCCGTCCTCGTCAGCACCCGCCAAGTCAAAGCCATCAGCCCGGAGCAGCTCGAATGCACGCAACAGCGCCAGATGAATGGCGGCGATCCATCGAACATCCAGCCGTGGATGAGGCACATGATAACTGCGGGTGAAGAAGCCAGGGGTCATTTGCGCGCGGGCAAGGGAAAGCACTGCTCCAAATGTTCCTCGGCGATGTGCAAGGCGCAGAGGCGTGCTCGGCTCTGTGTCCAGAACCGGCGTTTGTTGAGCAACCCGATAATCAGGCCGCCCTCGGGCAAAGGCATCACCAGACGGCTGGCGGCACTGGCACTGGCCTCGCCGACAAGACTGGCAACAAGTTTCTGTGATGGTGTCCACGAGTCACCATCCAAGAGCAGTGTCACAAAAGCCCAAGGTTGACGCCAATCACCCTCCAACCGAGGCACGAGAGAGGCTTTCACTTTCTGCCCCACGGCTTTGAAGAAGGGTTGAATGGCTTGCTCCAACGTGCGGACAAAGGCATCAGCTTCCTCTGACGGCACGTTTCTCATGGCTTGCTCGCGCACTACGGCATAGGGACCATTGAAGGTGACTGTGTCCGAGACCACTTGTTGCTCCGCCTTGGTCAATCCAAACAACCCACCGACAAACGCATCAAGTATGTTCCAATTATTTTTACCAGAAGCATCAAGCATGTCGGCGAGTCGAATGACTTGGTTTCGTTGATCTTTTTTCAGCTTTTGTATATATGGGAATGGGAACGCGTCGATGTCTGATTTGTCCAAGATACGCTTTCGAGCGCCCATCTGAGCACTACGCATATAACTGAAGTGCTGGAATAGCTGGCTGTGGGCGATAATATGCAACAAGCCGCACAGCAAAGATGAGTCACTATGCCAATAAGACGTGTAACCGAAAAAGTTCTTCGAGAAAGCCATTTTGCGCAGAGGCAGGCGATGCGACCTGATGCTTTCACGCGTCTCACCCGGGCCGCGGCGAAAGCAAATAACTGGATTCCGAAAATTGCTTTCTGATCTTGTGTTGTTTGGTTCCCGATCTCCGTGACGTTCTCGATAAGTCAGATAGCGCCCTTTGTTTAGAAGACCAGATGGTTCGCCATCGAACACCTCCAAATCAATCAGCCAGTCGGGACATTTACGCGACTTGAACGGTCTGATGTCCACCCCCCGGCAACTCACCGGATTCTCGTATTGCCAAAAGCTTCCAATCGACTGCTTCTTCGCCGCCCGACAGAGCTTGTCCATCACTTGAACATCCAAAGTGCTGCCGATAGCCAGTGCTTTGCAGAGCCAAGGGCTTTCGATTACAGATTTCGCAGTGACTTGATATGCCGATTTATAATCCAGACGAAATTCGCCACGCTGGGTCAGTTCATCCTCTCGCACGGGAGTCGCGAGATGAAACGACTGCGTTTCCAGATCAGGTTTCTCGTTCCTGCTCCACAACAATATCCAAGGCATTTTCATGTCTTTCCATACTGCTGTTTCCTCCAAGTCAGAGCCATTCAGGATACCCGTCACCTGCACAGCTTGAAACCAAGCATTTCGAGCAGTAATGCCTGACTGGGTCTGTTTGAGAATGAAACGCGCATCTAAGGCGAAAGCTAGGATGCCTCCCTCCTTGGCCCACTCCGCAGCCCGCCAAAGAAAGGGTAAATCAGGCACTCCTCCCGGGTTGTTGTAAGCTGCAGACACCTCGTCCAAACCACGGGCTGTCAGGACACGGCGAGCTACTTCAGTTCCGACTCGATCTAAATCACCGCTGCGTTCCGCGTCGTTTACAACGCTCCAAGGGGGATTCCCGACGACCACATCAAAGACGCCGTTGAACTTTTGGTCGTCCACAGCATCACCAAGACTACCCAGCACGAAGCCAGTCTGAATGCGTTCCGCCGCCGTGCGTTGATCGAACAAGACTAGCCCGTGAAGAGCCTTGGTTGCATGATGGGCCGAAGGCGGCGTGGTGATCTCATTCAATTCTATGACCGTCACATAAAGACCCAAGGCAGCAAGTCGGAGAGCTGATTCGCTCACGTCAAAGCCGCGAATCTGATTGTGGAGTATGCTTTCAATGACTTGCTTGCTAGGACGGCGAGCATTGTCCCCTAGTCGCTTTTTGTCAGCATCCCAACGGCGGCGAACAAGCTCTCGCAGTGTAAGCACTAGAAACACCCCGGCACCACAGGCCGGATCGAGAACCTTGGCCTGATGAGCCGGAGTTTTCAATCCGGCCAGAGCTTCATCCACTAGCAGCTTGGCCAGCGTGCGCGGTGTATAGTGAACCGAGCGATCCGTTGCATTTTTTTCGTCGACTCGATGGCTAAAATTCTCATAAACCTGACTAAGCACACCGATAGGAATATGGCGGAAATTAAGTTGGTGCCAGTCAATGCCTGCCAGAAGTGGCTGCTGAATGCCCTCCACATGCTCCCAACCTCGAAGAATAGCTTCGAGATGTTGAAAGATGTTGTTCTTGGAGTCCACGCCGGCTTGCTTGTAAACCTCCGCATAGGCTTTCGTGCGCTTTGCTTCGGAGGAATTCAGCGGTAGGGAAGCAATTAGAGGCAGCAAATCGCCGTTGAATGTAATATCCAGCCAAGTCGAAGTCTGGGCTGCTCTCTCAGGGGTGGAAAATACCCGCAGCAGACGATATTCCTGTGGATCGCCTTTTGCCGCTGGGCAAATATCCCCAATTAATTCATCCTTTACGATGTCGCGATCAATGAGGAAGCGGAAAAACAATGCCCGCCCCGTCATGGAAAGCACCGCAAGGCCATCTAGTCCTTTTGCGACCACCAGTTCATTTACCGCCTTATCAAGCAGGTTCTTGATTTCCTCGAAGACTGGGTCGGAAGCTTCGGGCTGACCATCAAGGTCTTTCAGCGTGCCTGTGGCAATCTCATCAAATAAAAATGGGGCGCGAGGATCGGCGACTCGAATTGTTTTTCCTATGCCTTTCTCGTTCAATATCTTGCGATCCAAATTTAAAGGGTAAAGAGTCAACTCTCCCGGCCGAACAACCGCTAGAACGGCATGGTCACCACGATTTGCTAGCCGTTGCTGTAGATTGATGCGATCAGCCTGAGCGGGCTCGCCCGATTCAGCATCAATCAAATACAGGACGGGTTTGCCCTGGAACTCCGCCACGGCATCAGGAAGCCGAACGGCCTCCTCCTGCACCTGATCCGATAGCAAGTCAAGATAGGAAACATGATCCGGCGACTGCTTCTGTTCATTTCGAAGGGAAACGATGGAAGACTGAGGGCAGCCGAATGCCTTAACCGTATCGGCTAGGCGTTGATCATTCTTGGAAAATGGGGCTGACATAGTCAGTTGAATCGGCGAATTGTTCCAACCAGGACGCCGGCAAGGCGGAAGGATTGCTCGATTTGATCCGAAGGGACAAGACGGTCTGGAAAAGCTGGGTTTTCTGCGTGGAGACGCACCCCGCGCTTTGTCTTGAAGACCCGCTTCAATGTGGCCTCTTCATTTACAACGACGGCGGCAATATCGCCATCAGAAAAGTCCGGCCCAGATCGCAGGACGGCGATGTCGCCATCAAAAATGCCAGCATTGATCATGCTGTCGCCTTTCACCCGGAGTGCGAACAGGCTGCTTCCGCGGAACAAACCTCGTGGAAGCGCCAGAACCTCCTCCGCTTCCTCCAAAGCAAAGATTGGCGCTCCGGCGGCGATCCTCCCGACAAGAGGCACAGCAATGGTCTGGTTCGAGCCCACCTCTCGCAATGGCTTGGTAACCCGCAGAGATCGCGGACTGTTTGGTGTGTGGGTCAGCCGCCCCTTTTTCTCAAGTGCCACAAGATGTTGTTGGGCAGTTGAAGTGCTGGACCACCCAAAATGCCGGGCGACCTCACGCATCGTGGGCGGCCGCCGATCCTGTGCCGAGGATTGCTCAACGAAATCAAGAACCTTCGACTGGATGTTGGTGAGTGAAATCGTCATCTGGTCGCTAATACCGTAAATAGATACGGTATCCAGAGGCTGGTTGGCAAGAAATGATTTGCTCGCTTTGCTCGTGAAGCGGCGGGCGGTTTGCAAATCCGTTTTTTTCTGCTCAGCGCCTAAATCTCTCGCCCTCACTTGGCTGCTTCCGCCTGGCAGGCTTCGGCATCGTGATGCAAAACGCAACCCATCGTAAGCGCTTTCTCACGCAGCTGGAGCGCTTCGCGGAAATCAGCATCCGCCCGTTCAGTTTTTTCCCGCCGGTCAAAATCGGCAACACACCAAGGGAAAAATGCAAAATACCGGGCGCGCGGTGTAATGGAGGTGATGCAGTGAAGTAGTTGCGCGGCCAAGCGGGCGGAAACCCGTAAATTCAATCCCAACGGGTCTTGCCCCTTCGTGGCCGGAATCATTTCGCTCCAGACCAGTAGCACGGCGGTGCTGTCGTTTTTCGCTGCCATGATCTGAACACAATGCGGTTAAATTTCGGCAAAAGCGAGATATTGAAGCCAATCTAGTTATTCCCTCCCGCACTGACGCTCGCCCCCCGGTCAGCGTGCACCGGCTCAATGCAGCGCGGCTCGTGTTTTTCAAGCTGTTGAACAAATTGCCAAACTGTTAAACTCGCGCCCATGAGCCAGACCGAATCATTCCGGGCCAGCCGCGAGGCGCTGGTGCTCCGCTTGCGGGACCAGGAAAAACTGACCTTCCAGCAAATCGGCGACCGGTTCGACCGCTCCGCTTGTCGGGCCGCGCAGATTTATCAAGCCGCCCACCGCAAAATCCAATCTCCACCCAACGGTCCATCCAACCGGATCAATCGCCTTCTAACCAGGTCCGACTTTACCGTCGATAAAACCGCCATCGCCATCGCTCTTCGGAACGGCAAACTCTATCCGGGTCTCCTGCCCCTCAATTATGGTATATTCGCGCACCGCGACGTCTGTCGCTGGGCTGGCGTTGATCCCGCGTCCCTGCCGTATCCCGGCCACGATTACGAACGGTTTCCAGACAACGGCCTTTCCTACCGGACGAACAAATTTCTTAAATTTACCGGCATCCCCGCCACGAAAGCGGCCGTGCTCAAGTCCTTGAAGAATGGCAGCCTGACCCCCACCAAACGCCCCATCGGCTATGGCAAGATGACGCACGCTGAACTCTGCCGCTGGGCGGGTATTGATAAATCCACATCGTGTTAAACTCTTCCTGACTTATCCCTTTCGCCAAGACTTCACATTTTCAATTCCCCCGTCCCGGACTACAGCGTCTTCTTCCCTGCGGCTTTGGCTTTCTGCCAGCGCGCCCTGGCTACAGCCGCAATTTTCGCTCTCGCTGCTGCACTCATTTTGCGTCTGGCTTTCTTGATCGGCTTCGCGGCTGATTTCCGCCCCTTAACTTTTGCCCACCGTGCCCGTGCGGCAGCGGCGATTTTGGCTCTGCCGGCTGCACTCATTTTACGTTTTTTCTTCGGAGCAACAGCGGTACTAGATTTTGTCGAAGCACTCAGAATCCGCCCAAGCTCATTTTCGAGCGATTGGATTTTGTCCTTAATGTTGGCAGCTCGCCGCAATTGCTGCGCTGACAGGTTTTTAATGGATGAACTCATGGCGGGCAATTAAGGTTTTTGGTCGGGAAATGTCAATGCGTCATTTTTACTGTTCAGATCGCCGTGACCAACGCGCTCTTTGCTACGGTGCGACGTGAAAGTTGCTCAAGTAATCGTTCGACATGGATAACAACCGGATCGGCTGATGATTTTCCAATCACCGATTGGAGGATTTCAGATTTTCCAATTACTGATTGGAAATTGTCCGGCAAGGGAAACGTCAGGTGAAATTGACGCATGGCCGCGACTTGCGCCGGGCCGAATCCACGGCCAAAGCGTTGCGTTAAATCTTTTGAAAATCTGACGACCACTTCTTCGCCGTAACCCGCGCGTTTCTGACCCGCCTGCTCATGCTCCACAATTCGCCGGCCAATTTCCCAATACGTCGCCGTCATCAAAGTGTTGACGACCCGCGCCAAAGCGCGGCGCGCCATGTCCAGCAGTTCGACCACGCCGCTCAATACGCTGTCGTAATCAGCCGCTTTGTGCTGAATCCCTTTGCCGGTCTTCGATTTGTCGCTCGGTTTGCTCATAAAACTTTTACGGTCCCGGATTTTTACCGGATTGCGATTCGCTTGGCGAGCCAGACCGTCGTTCACAATTCGTAAACTTGCCGCGATTCGTTAGGTCAACAAACGGTTGTTCATACTTGCGGCGTTGATTTTCGCCGTGTTCATCCGCCTGCTTCCCGCGCTTCTGGTTGCTCCGCGCAATTTCGCGCCACGAAATGATTCGTGTCACTGCATTGCTTCCTGCTTCGCCGCCCGCCAGCGCGACCAGCAGGCTTGAATGCGTTTCGTTCAGATCGGTTTTGCTCTCCCGACGTGAGGCGAAGAGAGCAATCCCGCTCAATCAAAAACGAAACGCAAAAACATGAACACGACTGAAAACATCAACTCAACGCCTCAACCGCAGAACAACATCGTCAAGCCACTTAAATTCCCGCCGCAACCGCAGGAATGGAAAATTGTTTCCTTGCGGGAATGTCCCACGCCCGATGCCATGCAACTTTGCGAGACACCGAGCGAGGCAGCCGCCTATTGGAGAACTCACATCACCCAACATCCATATTTCAATCCTGAATGTGAATGTCTGGTGGTTTTAATCCTAAACACCCGCCGTAAAATTAAAGGTCACTATTTCGTATCCGTGGGAACGATGGACACCCTGCTTTGCCATCCGAGGGAAATTTTCAGATTGGCAATAATGGCCAGTGCATCATCCATCATTCTTATGCACAACCATCCTTCGGGGGAATCTCAACCGTCCGAAGCGGACATAAAGATCACCCGTGACCTCATCCGAGCTGGGCAATTGTTAAAAATTGATTTGGTTGACCACGTGGTGATTGGATTCAATCATACATCTCTTCGAGAATTAGGTTTCTTTGCGTATTAAGAACGCAAAATCCTTACGGCTTTGCCGCTGGGGATACTTTTTTATACGCGGTATTTGAACGGCAATTATTTTCGCCAACAACAAAATCATTTTTTGAACTTTGAATTTTAGGCCGTCGGCGGAACCTGGCCGCGCGAGAGTTTGACGCGGTAATGCGGAGCCAGTTCTTTGACCTTGCCGCGCAGGTTTCGCGGGAACAGATCGTCGGCTTTGACGCCCAAAATCTTGGCGACGACGAACAGTTCCAAATCCGGCACCCGGCGGGACTGGCTTTCCAGCCGCGTCACCGATTCCCGGCTGGTGTCCCAGCCAAAGAGTTGCAGTTTCAGGGCAAGCTGATTCTGCGTCCACCCTTTGTTCGTGCGAAGTTTACGCACTTGAGGACCGATGACGTTCAAGCATGAAGAATAATCTTCGATGCCCGCAACGTAGCAGGCGGTTGCTTTCGTTTGTGTCTGCTTTACTGCACATTGAGTCGCGCATTTTTCTTGCCGTGACCGGCCTGTTTTTGGGAATGTCTTCGATAGAGTTTAGCCATTTGGGCAGGATTGGACTGGAAAGCTTTTGCGGTTGGAAGTTAAATCATTTGTCAAATCACCACACGCCCAAAACGCAATTTGCAATCGTTTTGAAATGAGCTAAATTCGGCCTTATCAGCCGATAAGACAGACTTTTTTAACACTTGAAAACCTGGAGCCAGCGGGCCAAATAAATGGGTCGGTGCCGGTGCAAACAATTATCACTGGATTTAGCGAATCTCCGAATGATGCCAAAGCTTCGCATAAAACGGTTTTATTATCGTAACGGTCGAATCCACACGGAGAGCCGCGAGCTGGCGGGCAAGCTTCACGGTGCTTACCGTGTCTGGCACCGCAACGGCCGGCTTGCCGAGGAGTTGCGCTATCGCGATGGCCTCATGCACGGCGTGAGCCGCGATTGGGATGAGAACGGTCGCTTGCTCGGCTCGTTCACCATGGTCAACGGCTCCGGCCTCCAGCAATACCGCCACAATAACGGCCAGTTAAAAATGGAGATCAGTTCCCGCAATGGCAAATTTCACGGACGCTGCCGGGATTGGCTGCGGGACGGCACTTTGATTCGGGAAAATTATTTAATCAATAATCAGAATGTCACCCGCACCGCCTATCTGAAAGCCGCCTGGAAAAATCCCAACTGGCCCCAATATGAAAAAGAGCCAGCAGGTAAAGTTGCCCGGCCAGGTCCGGCCTTGGAACGGAAAAAACATGATCTGTTCATTCAATCCGTTTTAGAGAGCCCTAACCATGCAGAAGCGCGAGCATGGCTGAAGGTAGAACGGCGTCCCCAATCCCGGTCTCTGGCCAAATTTGCCACCACGAAAGCCGCGCTTAAATTTGTGGAGCAATTATATTCGGCGGGCGCCGTTGCCGTCATCATCGCCGCAATTTCTACCGGTCAGCGAAAAAAACTCTTTGCCGATTGGCTGCTCATTCAGTTGCCGCCAGCGAAATCAAAACGGAATGTCTTACGGAAAATCTGTCAGGCGTTTTGCCGTAAGCGCGGCGGGGCGGTTCTGCCGGAATTCGACTTGGGCGAATCCCACCTGTGGCTGATGCTGCATGGTTAATGACGGACACTGGCGCGAATTGCCGTTCGATGTTATGGCTCAACTGCGCTTGTCAAGGTAGTGCCGTCGGTATGCCCTCCGGCCTCCACCGTTGACAAGCGCCGTCGAGCCTGAAAAGGGGACGGCGATTAGGAATTCGCGCCGGGGATTCTGACCAGTGGGGGGAACAGGGTTATTCAATCTTGAGGCGGTCATTGGCCGGGTCAGCCGTCAGGCAACCGTCCGCGCGCCCGTTCAGCAGCAATGCCAGGGCCACCGCGTCGCCCACGAGTTTTTCCGCCGCATCCCGCATGGGGCGCGCTCCCAGCTTGGGATGAAATCCTTTGCGGACGACAAACGCCAGGACGGATTCTGCCACCCGGATGTTGCAGCCCCGCCCGGTCAAAAAATTGATTTCCTTTTCCAAGAACTTCGCGGCGATTTCAAGCTGATGTTCGTAACTCAAACGGTGAAACACAAGTTTCTCGGTGATCCGGGCGAAAATTTCCGGGCGCAATGATTGTTGGGCGCGGGAAAGGACATGGCGTTCAAGCGTGGATTCCGCTGAATGTTGCAGGGTCATCAATTCGGCGGAGCCAATGTTTGAAGTCATCACGATATAAAATCCGCTCAAATCGAGCGTCTCGCCGGTCGCAATCGTCACCCGCGCGGCATCCAGCATTTGCAGGAAGACATCCATGATGCGCGGATGCGCCTTTTCCACCTCGTCAAACAGCAGCGTTCCCGTTTTGGTGCGTTCGTAGGCCGCGCCGAGAAATCCCTTTTCTCCCGGACGCGATCCCAGCAGCAGGCCAAGCGATTCCTGCGTTTGAAATTCCGACATGTCGTAGCGGACGAGCTTTTCCATGCCGAAAAGTCGGCCGGTGAAAACCTGCGTGAGTTCCGTTTTGCCGACCCCCGTCGGGCCGAGAAATAAAAAACTCCCGCGTGGCCGGCCCGCCTTGCTCAAGCCCAGTTCACCGCGCTGCAACACCGACACCACGCGCGGAATAATGTGTCGCTGCCCGCGAATTTCCATTTGCAACAGGTCGGCAAGCTGGCGCAGGCGTTCGGTTTTTTCAGGTTCAATGATTGTCTTATTCATGCTTCCAGACTGCCGGAAACATTTTTTCATTTTGTGTAAAGATTACACAAAACGGGTTTTGAGAGTTGCTAAAACTTCACGCGTGATTGGCGGCGTGTGCCGCCAGCAAAAATAAAAATGAATGCCCGCACAACCAATGATATGAAAAAAATACCCGCTCCCAAACTCCGTTCGCGGCTGCGCCCGCTTCTCGCCGTGGCCGCCCTGTTCGCCCTCAACACCGTCCCCGCTTATGCCCAAAGCACGACGTTCAGTTCCACCGACCTGAGAACCGGCATCAGCAACAGTCTCGCCGTAATCATGATGTTCGGGTTTGTCCTGGGCATCTCCTCCGTCATCTACGGCGGTTTCGCCATCCGGCGCGGTGATGTTGACCAGGGCAAGATGTCCATCATCGGCGGCGCGATCATCGCGGCGGCTCCGGCGGTGGTTTATGCCTTCTACACCATTTTCGGTCTCAATACCAACAGCGCGGTCGGCGTCGGCACTTTCTAAGCCGGCGGAGCCTGCACCCAATTGCCTCCGGCCAAAACCACCTTGAGCACCAAAAGCGAACTTCGCCTGACCGACACCAACGCCGCGTCCGACTCCAAAGGCCGGACGTGGGGGTTGGAAGGCGGTCTCTTTTGGTGGCTCATCGGCGGCATCGGCGCGGGCATCACCCTGTTCTTTATTCTGCTGGTTGTGCTGGGCGAATCATTCCTGACCTCGTTTCTCGTCGCGCTCGTGCCGGTGGTGCTCTGCCTCACCTACATTTTCACGTTGCGGCAGGGCAAACCACCCGGTTACGACCGCGACTGTTTTGAATACCTGACCACCGGACGCGGCTTCAGCCCGCAAGCCGAA
Organism: uncultured Verrucomicrobiae bacterium; assembly: GCA_963764175.1. Lineage (GTDB taxonomy): Bacteria > Verrucomicrobiota > Verrucomicrobiia > Limisphaerales > UBA11358 > UBA11358. The sequence continues at coordinate 35,558 of CAVXRE010000009.1, forward strand.
CACAACTTCAATCATCCACTCTTATGAATTCTGATAAATCACAGCCACACAAACCCAGGCGGGAATTTGGCGGTTGTATTGAACTCATCCCCGCCCGCCCGGATTATACCGAGTTCATTGACGCACACCGCATCTGGGGTTTTCCCATGCGGCAGCTTGAACAGTTCGTGTTGGAGGAAAATCCGCGGCATGAAAACAAACGCACTTCGCCGCCGCATCAATTGTTGCTCGTCTATCCCGAGGCGCTGGTGTTTCTCCGGGGCTGGCGGCTGGAGTTGATGCTCGGCCCGCTTGTCACCGGGCGCATCGCCCGCGTCCATGCCGAAAAACATCTGGGCACGCTCATCCTCGACGAAGCGTGGGTCTCGGAAATTCATGTCGTCCCGCTGGATTCATCCCGCCAGTCCACCAGCCCGCAGCCAACACCCGCAAAACCCGCATGAGCACTGGTGAAATTCAAGTCATCGAGGCCAGACGACAGGCTTTACTCGGCCAGCTCCGCACTGCCGAGGCCGCCGTGCGCGCCGGACTGCACGCACCTGGCTTCGGTGACACGGCCCGCGCCCATCTCGAACGGGCGATGGCCCACCTCCAGGAAGCTTATATCGCCATCAACGAAAGCAAATCCGTCCGCACCGTCCCGCAGCTCGTGGATGACCTGAACCGCATCCAGCAGGTGATGGACGACGCGCAGCGGCGAAAATCCCAACGCATCTGATTTATGTTTGAACGTCCACCCAACGGTTTTTTTGTCCGCGATTTGATTCTGTTCAATCATCTGCGGCGCGGCGGCTACGTCTCCAAAGGCTTTGTCTTTGAAGCCCCCGACCTGACCAACAGCCCGATTGCCGATCTGAACGAATTTCAAGAACAGCTTTGCCTGTTGCTGGCTTCCCTGCACGAAAATCAGCGGCTGCAAGTCCAATACTTCTCCGATTCGGACTACAAAAGTGAATTGCTCCGCTATCAGCAGGAGACCGAACGGTTTGAAAATCTCTGGACGAAACGGTCGCGCAACGAACGGTTCGCGCGTTACTGGCAGGCGATGACCGAGCGCAAGCTCCGCCGGCAGCGCGTGGTCTTTTATGTGTCGCGCTCGCTGGAAAATGTCCCCAAGACACTCACCAGCAACACCGCCTTGCGTGAGTATTATCTCACGCTGCTCGACCAGTTGGAAATGGAGTTCACCCACGTTCATCATCTGCTGAAGGAAATTTTCGCCAGCGCCGGCACGCGCGTGCTGCCCATGACCGACCTCGACCATTTCAAGCATTACAAAACTTTTCTCAATCCGTCCCTGGCCGAACGCTTCGATTTTAATTGTGCCGGGGATTTTCAACCCGAACTTTCCATTCAGGAAAATTGCTGGCACTCCGAGGGCAACGGCCAGAGCGATTTCGGCTTCTACCTGGACGGCCATTATCATTCCGTCATCGCGCTCACCCGCTGGCCGCGCACCACCTATCCCGGCATCATCCAGCGCCTCACCAATCTGCGGCTGCTGGACTACTCCATCACGGTCAATGTTGATCCGCTCCCCATCACCCAGGAAATCAACAAGGAGGAAAAAGAACACGACCGCGTGGCCGGCGACTACGCCAGTGAAAAGAAAATCTCGCTGCTGACGGTGATGGAGAAAAAGCAGAAAAAAATCCATGCCCTCATGCAGGGACAGACGATTCCGTTCAAGGCGCTGTTTGTCATCCGCATCTGGGACAAATCGAAGGACGGGCTGAATGCGAAAGCCAGCGCCATCAAGAACGCCATCAACTCGATGAACTCGGCGCAGTATTTCGAGAGCAACCTGCCCAGCACTTCCAAAAATCTTTTCTTCCAGACGTGGCCGGGCTGGACCTGGGGACGCTACGAACATCGCAAACTCTATTCCGAACATCGTTATCTGGCCGACATGCTGCCCGTCGCCAGCACGTTCACCGGCCATCTCAAAACCGCCGAAGCCATCTACGACGGCCCCAATAACAATTTGATCGGCGTCGAAACTTTTTCCGGCTCGAAAGACAACCAATCCCCGCAGCACGCCGTGCTGCTCGGCATGAGCGGCGCCGGCAAATCTGTGACCGTCTGCGATTTGCTGTCACAAACGGAGGGTTATTTCGCCTACACCGTCATCATTGAGGAGGGTTTGTCCTACGGCATCTACACGCAGACCGTCGAGGAAGGGGCGCGGCCCATCATCATCCATCCGGACGGCGACCTCACCATCAATTACCTGGACACCAAAGGACTGCCGCTCACGCCCGACCATCTTTCCGCCGCGACTGCGCTGGTCGCCCGCATGATTGGAACATCGAGTCAGGAGGACAAACAGATGCTCCGGCAGGCGCAGATCGCCAAATACCTGAATCTGCTTTACGAGGATTCGTTTCAGGACTGGCAGAAGAAGCGCCACGACCAGTTGCTCGACATCGCGCGGCACGCGCTGGCCTTGCAGAAATTCCGCGCCGAAAAAATGCCGCCCGGCGCGACCTCTCTCGAAACTTTTGCGGACTTCCGCGACCAGGCGGGGTCAGGACCCATACAGTCCACCACAGAACGGCGCTTCAATGATTGGGGACAGGAGTATCTCGCCCAATTCGACGAAGGCACGGCTCTGAAATTCCTGAAAGACCCCAAGACCAGCAGGGAAGTCCGCAACCTCGCTTTCGCCTACTTCACGCCGGAGGAATTTCCGACACACCGGATGTTGCAGGAACTGATGATGCTCGACCCGGTGGGCGCGGAACGGGAACAGATCATCGAAATTGCCACGCTCATCCTGCCGTGGTGTCGCGATGGCAACTACGGCTGCCTGTTCGACGGCGTAACAAACATTTCGCTTACGGGAAAAATCGCGCACTTCGAGCTGGGTTACATTCCCGAATCGGCAAAGGAACTGAAAGCCGCCGCTGGTTTTCTCATCACCAACCACGCGCGCAAGCATATCATGACCCTGCCGCGCGCCTTGCGGAAACGCAATGTGTATGAGGAGGTCGCCCGCTTCCTCGACATTCCCGGTGGACAGGAAATCGTCCAGGAATCCTACGCCCAGCTTCGCAAGTTCAATTGCTGGAACATTTCCATCGTCCAGCAATACGCCCGATTCAAACAGTCGCGCATCCGTTCCGCCGTGTTCGGCAATAGTCGGCAATTTTTCATCATGCGCCAGAACGACCGCGCCGACCTGGAGGACATGGCCCACGACATCGCACTGCCCGAAGTGACCAAGCACGCGATTATGAATTATCCGCTGCCGGATCATCAATCCGGCCAGAAGTATTCGCCGTTCACTTATTTTCACACCGACTCCGGCCGGAATCTTTGCGGCACGGTTCACAACATTTCGTCGCGCGAGATGCTCTATTGCAGTTCGTCCAGCGGCGAACATTTCGACAAGCGCGCCCGCGAACTTCGCCAAAGCGCAAACATCGTCGAGGGCATCATCGCCCACGCCAATTCACCCGATTAATCCAAAACCAAAACACTTATGAAAAAATTGTTCATTCAATTCATCCCACTTGTTTGTGTCGTGTGCCTGTTCACGGGCTGCGCCGCTGTCACCCGAACGGCTACTGATGTGGGCTTGGGCGCGGGCGGCGCGGCTCTCGGCGGGGTGCTTTCCAAAGGCAATCCCGTCGCCATCGCGGGCGGCGCGGCGGGCGGAGTCGTCCTTGGCGAGGGACTCCACTACGCCAACAGCAAACAGAACGACCAGTCCTACCTGACCGGCTACGACAAGGGCCGCAGCGATGCCGTCAAACAGCAATACTGGCTTTTCGTTGCCCTGCAGCAGGCCAAAGCGGGTGACGAAGGCCGGGTCCGGCTCTACCAGGTGCATCTGCCCGAACAAGTCATTGACGGCGTGATTTTCAAACCACCACCGAAAATCTCCGCATCGAGGAATAGGAATAAAAATCTGCCCGTTAAACCACAAACAACAGAAAGGAAAATAAACATGAAAAAAATACTCATAATAACCGCAATCGCCCTGACGCTGGCGTTCTCCGCCCGCGCGCAGTGGGTCGTCTTTGACCCGACCGTGAACATTGAACAGATTCTGGACGAAGCCGAGAATCTCGCTGAATACGCCGAGATGATCGATAACGAGGTGGAGCAAATCACCACGCTCGGCGACCAGTTGAGTGAGTTCAAGAACTATGAATCCTTGTTCGGCAATCCATCCCAAGTTGTGCTTTCGATGGTGCCCAGCCTTGATTCGGATTTGCAGAGCCTTGAACCGATCCAGAACCTCGGAAGTTTGGTCGCCAATGCCAACGGAAATACGGCGCTGACCTTCAATGACAATGGCATCTACGCCACGGTCGGCGCCAGTTTCCAGACGCCCGGAGGCCAGACCATCCAACGGCCCGCCAACCAATACGAACCGTTTGCGGCCATCATCAACACCGCCAGCAATTATGTCAGCGTGGCGGACAATGCCGCGCAACGGCGCGCGACCATCAAGGACCAAATCGCCCAGACCACCCAGCAGCTTCAGGACGCCACCACCGATGCCCAGGTGCAGAAGCTCAACGGCGTGCTCGCCAGCCTCAACAGCGACCTTGCCAGCACGGATGACGAGGTGAATCAGGCCGCGTCCGCCGCGACGGTGCAGGACATCCAGAACCGGAACGACCAGCAGAAACAAATTGCGGCGTTGACCGAACAGCAGAACGCCGAGTTCGAGGAATCCGTCAGCAATTACTCGGCGAAGTTCCAGTTGCTCGACGCACCGACGGTATTCCCAACACCGTAACACCATACCCCAACCCTCAACCCTGCGTTCATTATGGCCACGTTCGACAGCATCTTTCCCACATTCCTCGCCAAGTGTGGTGATCTTCACACGCTGCTGTTGAGCGTGGCCTTCGCCCTGTTCATCGTCGGCGTCATCATCACCGTGCATCAGCGTTCTTCGCACAAATCCATTCTGAATTTGCTCCTGCGCCTGTTGTTGCTCACCTCCTTGCTCGTGTTCCTGCCCGCCTGGGGCAACACCCTCCAAACTTTGCTGCAAACTTCCATCCTCTCCGGCCTGGGCGTTGACCCGGCCCAAGTCTATCAGCAGTTCAATCAATTGCTCATCATCAAGCGCGACCCGTCCACGCAATCGTCGTGGTGGAACGTCATGTCGCAGCTCCACAATTTCACCACCGACTTGATCATCTCCGCCGTTCTCTGGCTCGTCGGCCAGTTCGCTTCGCTCATGATGTTCTGGGCTTACATCTTTCAGACGATCATCCTCAATCTCGGCTACGCGCTCTCGCCCTTGCTCATCGGCTTCATGGCGATTCCGGCGTTGAAACACACCGGCAACCGTTACCTCTTGAATCTTGTCGGCGTTTTGCTCTGGCCGCTGGGTTGGGCGCTCGCCGCGCTCGTCACCCAGGGCATTCTCGATTTCATGACCGACCCCAGCTTTGAATATCTTGACCCCACTTCCACCCTGCCCGACCTGCAAAAGACCATCGGCGTCGCCGTGGTCGGTTTCTGGATCATATTCAGCACCGTCGCCGCGCCGGTCATCATTCAGAACGTCATCGCCCACGGCATTCAGCCCGGAGGCGCGTTACTCGCGGGTGGCGTCAGCAGTGCGCTCCAGACCGTCGCCACCACTGCGGGCGCAGCCGCCAGTGCCGCGCCCATCGGCATACCCGCCGTCACCGCTGGCGCGGCAGGCATGGCCGCGCTGTTAAGCACCATGTCGTCCGCCGCCAACATGGGCAGTGCGGGTGCCATCATCATCGCCGGGTCGGGCCTGCCGCCGCGCTCCGCTCGCGGTCGGCCCGGTGATGACATCACCGGCGACAAATCCGTCCGCGATCTCATCGCCAAATCCAAACCCAATTATTACTGACCTATGGACACCCCCGAATTACGAACCACCGAATCTAAACATGCCGAGGCCGCCAGGCCGGCACCACGCCGCTTCGATCCGACCCGCCTGCTGGTCCAACGCGACCGGCTGCCGTGGTTCTGGTTTTTCTTCACCGTCGCCGTCTTGTTGCTCTCGGCGATTGACCGTTACCACATCGTCTCCCAATTCAAGGAGCGCGAGCGCGTCGTCATCATTGACCCCGCCGGCACTTATTACCTGAGTCCGTTGCTCCAGTTTTCGGAAGCAAAAGATTTGCACATCCAACAGGCCGAACTCGCCACGATGGCTTTCCTCGAACGCAATCCCAAGGACTTCGACAATGCTGATTTGCTCAAATTGATGTTTCTCAAGCCCGCGTTGGCGAAGGCGCAGAATGAGCGCGTCAAAGAGATGGTCGAGTTTCGCGCCAAGCAGTTGCACCAGAAAGCCGAGATTGCCCGCATTGACATTCTGGCCACGCGCGACAATGAGGTGCTGGCCGCGGTCACCGGCCAGATCATCCGCAGCGGCATCTTTCAAGACAAGGCGTTCACCGAGGCGTTTCCGTTCACGCTCCGGCTCCGCCTCATCCGCAACCCCAACATGGCCTTGAACGGACGCTTCCCCACCGCCGTGGGCGACTTCAAATATGAAATCAATCGCTAAACTCCCATTGTCCACCGTCACGGTGTTGCTCACCGTCACGGTGCTCACTGCCAATGTTGCATTGGCGCAACCCGCCAGGGAAATTTTGAAAGATTTCCTGGATGAAAACGTATTGATCGTAGTGCCGGTTGCCACCAACCGCGTCACCACCATCAGTTTCCCCAGCGCCATCACCGCCATTGACGGTGCCGGCGTCACGGTGGACGGAAAAACGCCGGGACTGTTTCAACTGGCCCACACCAAAGGTTCCGCGTTTCTTTCCGTGCGTGCCCTGTTCCCCAAGGCATCCGCCAATCTCAACATCCGTTGGAACGACCATACCTACGTTTTTGAACTGACCGAAAGTGGGCAGCCGGTGTTGTCGCTCAACCTGGCCGCCATGCCGACGCCGGAGGAGGAAGGCGTCGGCCATGCGCCCGAGGTCAGTCCGATAAAACTTCTGGCGCTGCTCGACAAGGCCAGGGCGTTTCCATTGCTCAAAGCGCAGCAGCCCGAAACCGTGGCCGACGTGGATTTCACCTCTTATGACGGCAAACCGCTCGTCTCCGATTTCAATGACTACGCAATCCAGATTGAACAAGCCTTCCGGTTCAATGCCGATGACACGCTGGTCTTTCGCCTCGTCATCACCAACCGGATTGACGCGCCCCTGATTTATCAGCCGGACAGTTTTGCGTTGCGCGCCGGTAACCGGCTCTATCCCCAATCCATCAGCGACGCCGACGGCACCGTGCCGCCCAAAGGCCAAAGCATCGTTTATTTCGCCGTCACCGGCACGCCGGACGGCGGGCGCAATGAATTGTCATTGCGCAACGCCTTCACGGTTTTATTGACGCGCCTTTCACCGCCGCCGCCACCGCCCGTGGTAACCGTCACCAATGCGCCCATTGTCCATCCCATCCGTTCACCCAGAGGCCAACTATGAAACCGCGCGATTTTCTCAATTTTTTCAAGACCAGGAGCGGCAAGCTCGTTGCCTTTGGCACACTGTTCGCCGCCGCGCTGATCATTTTCAGTGTCTTTCGCAAACATCACACGTCCGCCGAAGATGCGACCAGTGTCACGGCTCTGGCTACCAACGCCACGGACAAGCCCCAGGTGGTGCAGTCCGTGGTTCGACCGATGGAGGCTTTTTATCCGCCAGCGGACAAGTCCGAGCCGGCGAATTTCCCGTCGTCGTCCTCGTCACCTGGCTTTTACAAACCATCGCCATTGCCAAACGTTCCCGCGAATCAAGCCCCAACGCTTTCGCCCATCAGTTTGTTTGCCGACAGCACGGCCGGCGTGAGCCAGCCAAAAAAGTTGAGCGCGGTGTTTGCGCCGTTCGGACGGCTGATTGCCTGTGAGACGGTCATCACGGTGGACTCGGCTTCCATCCAGACACCCATCGTCGGCCTGGTCACCGAGAATGTCTATTATGGCGGCAAGCTGGTGATCCCGGCGGGCACGGAAATTCATGGGACGGCCCAAACCGACCATCAACGTGAACGCATCGCCAGCGGCAACACCTGGACGTTTATCTGGCAGAACGGGATGGAAATGCAGATCAAGGCCATCGCCCTTGACCGCGAGTTTGATGACCAAACCAATCAATCCGGCTGGGCCATCACCGACGGCAGCGCCGGTTTGCGCGGAGAAGTCATCAAGTCCGACAACTTCGCCGACATCAAACTTTTTGCCGCGACGTTTCTTTCCGGCGCGGCCAGCGCCTTGACGGAAAAACAACAGACCATCTTCGGTCCCATCAACAGTCCTACGCTCAATAACGCGCCCTTTGCGGGCGCGCAGGCGGTGCTCCAAACCTACGCCCAGCAAATCTTCGATTCGATCCAGAAGGACGGTTTCTACGTCCGCGTGCCGAGCGGAAAACAATTCTATCTCTACGTCCTGCAAACCATTGACGCCGCCGATGCCTCGTTCGGCGGCACGGCCATTCCCCTCACCCAGGAAAACGATGAACAACTCCCCACCAAATCAAGACCATGAAAACGTTTTATCTCATCCCACTGTTGTTTCTCTCCGCGTGTTCCACCACGCCCAAACTGGTGTTGCGGCCACAACAACCTCCAGCAACGGACGCCGCCGGCATTCGTTATCCCGAAGTTCTCCACGCCTACCACATCGGACGCTACGCCGATCCGAATGACGATTCGCTCATGCACGAGCAGCACGTCGTCTATCGCGTCGAGGACAATACGCGCTGGAATTTTCATCCCGGCCCGGCGGACGGCAATGTTCCCGCATTGCCAGCGCGCGACGCGGCGTTCGCCCCGACCCCGGTCAACGATGCGATTCTGGCCGAGGTCAATTCGCAGCGGCTCGCCACGACCCAAATCATGATGCAGGCCCGAAACCTGTCGGCGGCTCTGGCCCAATTCCAAACCGCGTTGTCGCAGACCAAAACCAATTTGCAGGAAACCGCGCGGCTGCGCGCGTCCGTGAACGAGATGAAGCAGCGGCTCGATACGCTCGAATCCGCGCCGGGGCAACTGCCGCCACCGCCAATTTCCACGACCAATGAACCGGTTGACCCATTGAGTCCGTGAACCACTTTGCCGGCAATCACGCCGGCAAAATTAACCGCCAACAACCAAACTCATTATGAGCACAACAAAAACGAAGCCCGCGCCCAATGGCGCAGCCAGCGCATCTGCATCGCCCGACCAATCCAACTACCGGATCAATCCCGAAGTGGAGGCCAAGATTGATGCCCACATCAAAGAGAACCCAAAACATTGGGCCTACCTGCAAAGTATGCCCCGCGACCGGCTGGAGCGCACCGTCGTCCTGAATGAGGTGCGCCAGCTCGAACGTCAGCAACGGATGCGCGAAGGCATCATGAATAAGATCAACGCCAACCCCGAAATGAAACAGGCTTACGAGACTCTGGTAAAGAACGTCCCGGAGGAACAGCGCGAGGAAGTCATGAGCCAGATTGCGCGCCAGACCCAGCGCGCCGTTTCCCGCTCCCAAACCCATCAACAAACCAAAGGACATGCGGTGGGTGTTTGAATACGCTCAGGCCGGTCTGATTCTGGCAACAGGGTCAGACCGGTTCGGGCATCAATGTTTGCAGCCATTGCAATGGATTGTACGCATGAATTCTTCGGCATTGAATTTGCTTAAAAAGTTTCCGTGGGGGTGGTTTTTAGCACGTCCCCATTCAAAATATGGGAAGTCGGGGAAATTTGTGAACAATTCATTCTGAAGGCAAAGCGGCATTCGCAAGCATAATTCCGGCTTTTTCATTTGTTCCTCAATGCATGAACCATCTTCAACAATCAGAAAGGAAAGACGGGTGAAATCCATTTTCCAACTCGATTTTGGCGATGGCATCAGCGCAGCGGGGTTGCTTAATAACGGGCTGCGCCAAACGCCACTTGAATATCATTGGTCCAGGGGTGATTAAACTGCGCTTTGAGCGTCAGTGGTCACAGGAGGTTCTGGCGGCGCGTTTGCAATGCCAAGGCGATGACATTTCCCGTGAAGTGCTGGCCAACATCGAGTCCGGTCGGACCCAGGTGACGGACAAACATATCAGAGCACTTCAAAAGGCGTTCGGAGTGCCCGTCGTCCAGCTTTTTCCCGAGTTGGTTCGGGAACTGGACGAAAAATTTGCCAGACGCGAGGACGACAGTCCCAAGAAAAAACCACGCGGACGCAAGCGCCACCCCAGACGTTAATCCAAGGCATCAAACCAACCCGGCTTGCTCCTCGGGGCCGGCGCTGGCAAATTTTCCATGGCAGTCAGACGAACAACGGCGAATGACCAGCTTGACCTTTTTTCAAATCAAAGGCCGACTTATGAAAGCATTGACGCAATACGGCCGAATGGCCGAGAAACACTGGCGCGAACATTGCCCGAACCTGGTGAGCGCACTGGAGGCGAAGGGACAGTTGCACGCGATGTTGCTGGAGGCCGAGGAGAAGACGAAGGACGAGATGATCGAACTGACGCAACAGTTCAGACAACAGGGGTTGACCGCGCAGCAGGCACACGACCGGGCCTGGGAAATGGTGCGGGAGAGTTACATCCTGCTGCCCGCCGAGACCTAGCCGTCAGCCACCAGAACGGACACCAAACCAGCGAACCGGGTAATCTCAACAGCTATCGCATCACCGACGACGACCGGTTGGGTGAAGGCGGACCCAAGCAGAAGTTTTCACAAAATCTCAGGGCCATCGAAATCTTGCGGGCGCTCGATGCCGAAAATCGTCCGGCTTCACCGGACGAAAAAGCTTTGCTGGTAAAATATGTCGGCTGGGGCGCCCTGCCCCAGGTTTTTGACGTGGACAGCACAAGCTGGCACCAGGAACAAATCCGGCTTTCCGAAATGCTGTCCGACGAGGAACACCGTTCCGCCCGCGCCACCACCCTCAATGCCCATTACACCGCCCCGTTGGTCATCCGCTCCATGTATGAGGCCGCCCAGCGGTTTGGTTTTCAGGGCGGACAAATTCTGGAACCGGCCAGCGGCATCGGCCATTTCATCGGCCTCATGCCGGAGGTGATGCTGAAAAATTCATCCATCACCGGCATTGAAATTGATCCGTTGACCGCGCGCATCGCCAAGGCGTTGTATCCTGATGCCGACATCCGCCAGCAGCCGTTTGAAAAATCCAAGCTCGCCGATGATTCGTTCGACCTCGCCATCTCCAATGTGCCGTTCGGTGATTACACCGTCCATGACCCGCGCTGGAATGATTTCAAGTTTCCCATCCACGATTATTTCTTTGCCGCCGCCCTGGACAAGGTGCGTCCGGGCGGGCTGCTCCTGTTCGTCACTTCCCGTCACACGCTCGACAAGATGGATTCAGGTTTGCGTGAGTCGCTGGGTGCCCGCGCGGAGCTGCTGGGGGCGATTCGCCTGCCCAATACCGCGTTCAAGAAAAACGCCGGCACGGAAGTGACCACTGACATCGTGATGCTGCGCAAACTGCGCGCCGGTGAACTGCCGTGCGGCCCCGCCTGGAAAGCATCGGTGGATTTCACCAACGATCAGCAGGAAATATTTTCCATCAACGAATACTTCGCCGCCCATCCCGAAATGATGCTCGGCCAGATGCGGCTCGCACGCGGCATGTATCGGGACGGCGAACCCGTGTTGGAACCCGACAACCGTGAACTCGGTGAAGCCCTGGCGCACGCGGTTGCGCGGCTGCCACAAAACATCTACGCGGTCCAAAATGAATCCGCCGCCGAAAAAACTTTTAACCCGTCAATTCCCGCGCCGGATTACATCAAACCCAATGCCTACTGCGTTCACGAGGATGGGCGGCTTTGTCTCAATGAAGATGGCGTCCTGTGTCCGTTGGATGATATGTCCGTCGAGACCCGTTCGCGGATTCGACGGTTGATTGACGTGCGCGATGCCCTACGGGATTGCCTGCGCTCGCAGCTCGACGGCAGTGGTGAGGATCGGGTGATCGAAACCCGCAAACAGCTTAATTTTGCCTACGACCGTTTCGTTTCACGTTTTGGCTACATCAGTGTCCCGGTCAATCAGCGGGCGTTTCACGGCGACCCGGATTTGCCGTTGCTGCTCTCACTGGAAAACTACGACGAGGAAACCAGCCGGGCGGTCAAAGCCTCCATTTTCCGGGAACGCACCATCCACCACAAACAGCCGGTTCAATCCGTCGGATCACCCAAAGAAGCGTTGCTCGTGTCGTTGAATGAAAAAGGCCGGGTGGATTTGAATCACATGGCTTCGCTGCTGGCCCGTCCGGCAGCGGACTTTTTGCCCGACCTGAAGGGCATGGTTTTTCTCAACCCGGAAACCAAACAATGGGAAACGGAAGACCATTACCTTTCCGGCAATGTCCGTGAGAAGCTGGTCGCCGCCGATTCCGCCAGTGTTGCCGAGGTCCGCTTCCTCGAAAATGTCGAGGCGTTGAAATCGGTGCAGCCGGCGGATTTGCCCGCGACTGAAATTGACGTGCGGCTGGGCGCATCCTGGTTGCCGCCAGCGGACGTGCAGGATTTCGTCCACGGATTGCTCGGCGTCCCTTCGGGCGTTGAGGTCGGCCACATCCACGCGCTCGGCTCGTGGCACGTCACCGCCAATTGGGAGGCAAAAGGGGCGACCGCCAACACGACCGATTGGGGAACAAACCGTTACACCGCCCTCGAACTCATCGAGGAAACGCTGAATCTCAAGACGCCGACCGTTTATGATTACGTGGACAAGAAGCCCGTCGTCAACGCGCAGTCCACCGAGGCCGCGCGGGAAAAGCAGGAGCGCATCAAGGAACGGTTCAAGGAATGGATCTGGTCGGATGACGGGCGACGGGAACGGCTCGTCCGCCTTTACAACGACTCGTTCAATCATTCCCGCGTCCGCACGTTCAACGGCGAACACCTGACGCTGCCCGGTGCCAGCGCGGACGTTCAATTACATACGCATCAGAAAGCCGGTGTCTGGCGCATCCTGCAAACGCCGAACACGCTGCTCGGCCATGTCGTCGGCGCGGGCAAGACCTACACCATGGTCGCCGCTGCGATGGAGTTGAAGCGGCTGGGACTGGCGCGCAAGCCCATGTTTGCCGTGCCCAACCACATGCTCGGCCAGTTTTCGACCGAATTGCTCATGCTGTATCCGGGCGCGAACATTCTGGTCGCAGGCAAGGAGGATTTCGAGGCGCAGAACCGCAAAAGGCTCTTCAGCCGCATCGCCACCGGCAATTGGGATGCCGTCATCGTCACGCACTCCGGCTTCGAGCGTATCCCGTTGTCACGCGAAACCCAGGAGCGTTTCTTCAAAGAGCAGTTGGCGGAATTGGAAAAGATCGAACGGGAGAACACCAACCCGGACAACCGGCGCTTGGTGAAGGAGCTGGAAAAAGCCAAAAAGCGACTGGAAGCCAAACTCGAAGCCCTCGCCGCCACACACAAGAAGGACACCACGTTAACGTTCGAGGAACTCGGAATTGACCGGCTTTTTGTGGACGAGGCGCACTACTTCAAAAATCTCTTTTACATTTCCAAGATGACGCGCATCGCCGGCCTGCCGCAGACGGCCAGTGAGCGCGCCTTCGACATGTATTTGAAAGTCCGTCACATCCAATCAGCAAATAACGGCGGCGGGGTCGTCTTCGCCACCGGCACGCCCATCGCCAACAGCATGGCCGAAATGTTCACCATGCAGCGCTATTTGCAGCCGGAGGATTTGAAAAAACACAATTTGGGTCATTTTGATTCGTGGGCGGCCACGTTCGGCGAGCCGGTGACGGCGATGGAGCTTTCACCGGACGGCGCAGGCTACCGTCTTAACACCCGGTTCGCCCGGTTCATCAATGTGCCGGAGTTGATGCAGATTTTCCGGCAGTCGGCGGACGTGCAGACCGCGCAGATGCTCAATCTCGCGCGTCCGAAATTGGATGGCGAGAAACCGGCCATCCGTAATGCACCGGCATCGGCGGAACTTAAAGAGTTTGTTGAAGGTCTCGCGAAGCGCGCTGAGGCGTTGAAACGCGGCCGCATTGATCCCCGCGAAGACAACATGCTCAAAATCACCACCGAGGGCCGCAAGGCCGCGCTGGATTTGCGGCTGATGAAACCCGGCCTGCCGGATGATCCGCAGAGCAAAGTTAATCTTGCCGTGGAAAAGATTCATCAGATTTGGGAGGCGACCAAGGATGATCGTTTGGCGCAGCTTGTGTTTTGCGATTTGTCCACGCCGCAAGACCGTGGCTTTTCCGTTTACAATGACATGGCGGACAAATTGAAACGGCTTGGCATTCCCGAAACCGACATCGCTTTCATTCAGGATTATGACGCCGACAACGCGAAGCTGGCGTTGTTCCGCTCCGTCCGCGCGGGCAAAGTCCGTGTCCTGTTCGGCAGCACGCAGAAAATGGGTTCGGGAACGAACGTGCAGGAACGATTGATTGCCTTGCATCACCTCGACGCCCCGTGGCGACCCGCCGACGTGGAACAGCGCGAAGGACGGATTCTCCGGCAGGGCAATAAAAACTCCACCGTGCAGATTTACCGTTACGTCACCGAAGGCTCGTTCGATGCCTATATGTGGCAGACGTTGGAGACGAAGGCGAAGTTCATCTCCCAAGTGATGAGCGGGGACATGACGATTCGCCGTCTCGAAGACATGGACTCCGCTGCGTTGACCTATGCCGAGATCAAAGCAATAGCGTCCGGCAATCCACTCGTCATTGAAAAAGCCCAGGTGGATGCCGAATTGATCCGGTTGACCCGGCTGCGCTCCGCCCATGCCGAGGAGCAGTATCGCATCCGCGCCAGCCTGCGCCATTCCCGTGAGGAGGTGCAGACCTGGACGGAACGACTCGCAAACTTGCGCGAGGATTTGACGCTCCGGCAGGATACTTCCGGCGACAAATTTCGCGTCGAACTGGACAAGCAAACTCTGGACAATCGCGGCATCGCCGGGGAATTGCTGTTGCGGCGGGCGGAGAAGATCAAAACTCGTTTCGGTGAGGACATCCGCCTTGGACGCTTTGCCGGTTTTGATTTATCCATCCGTGCCGGTTTCAACAACACCGCCGAACTCATTTTGCGCGGCAAAAACAGTTACAGCACCCGCATCACCGACACGGCGCTGGGCACCATTCGCTCGCTCGAATCCGTGGTGCAGGGATTTGAAGAACGCGCCGCGCGGCTGGAATCCGACATCAAGGATTCACAAAAGCGCGCAACCGAACTGGAAGCCAAGGTCGGCTCGCCCTTCGAGAAGGAGGAGCGTTATCACAAACTGGTCAACCGCCAGTCGGAAATCGAGGAGAAACTTGATCTCACCAAGAATCAGGCACCCAACCAGCTTGAGGCCGCTGAAAACACCGAGGCCATCGCCCAAGTTGAGCAGCCCGATAATACTGAAACTATCAAACACAAACCCACCCGGAGAATGAAAGTATGAAACAAGGCAACATCATTGGAAAACGTATCCGCCTCGTGCGCGAGCTGCGGAGATTGACACAGCAACAGTTCGCCCGAAAACTTCGCGTCGCGGGCCACGATGTCAGTCGTGACATCGTGGCGCGCTGGGAACTATGCGAAACACCAGTCACCGACACGCGGATGCTTGGCATCGCCACCAGTCCTGCGGGTTTCCGTTCTGGATCTGTTTCCGCCCAGAGGACGGGGACGGCCTCGGATATTTTGACCGGCCAGATTTTTCCCATGAACAAGGAAGATAAATATACGTTTCTCGCTTTGCCGTTGCTTCCCGTCCGGCTGAACGCCTTGGAAGCGGCGTGGTATCTCGGCTTCCAGCCCCATGAGATTTCCATTCTGACCGGCGCGGGGATGCTGGAACCGCTCGGCCATCCTCCCGCCAACACGCCCAAGTTTTTTTCGACCGAATCGCTGGCGGAGTTGCGGGACAATCAGAAGTGGCTCGAAAAGGCGACGG
Source organism: uncultured Verrucomicrobiae bacterium (assembly GCA_963764175.1). Taxonomy (GTDB): domain Bacteria; phylum Verrucomicrobiota; class Verrucomicrobiia; order Limisphaerales; family UBA11358; genus UBA11358. The sequence continues at coordinate 51,467 of CAVXRE010000009.1, forward strand.
ATGCCATCAGCACTTACTGGCGGCGC
>CAVXRE010000010.1:0-9537 GCA_963764175.1 uncultured Verrucomicrobiae bacterium
GCGGAGAGAGGGGGATTCGAACCCCCGATACGACTCCCCACTTCAAATATGCGTTTTTATTGGCATTTTAGCATCTAAAAACTTGCCAAACACCAGCAAACGTTGTTACTTTTGTTGTTACTGTTATGGCCTCGCTCCGCAAACATCCGCGATCACCGTTTTACTTCGCGTGCTACACCCTCGCCGACGGGCGTCGCACCCAGCGCTCCACCGGCACCGACGACAAGCGCAAGGCCATGGCCATCGCCATCAAATACGAGGACGCCGCCCGCGAAGCCGCCGCCGGTCGCTTCATCGAATCACGGGCACGCAAAGTTATCGCAGACATTTACACGCTCGCCAACACCGAAGTTTTGCCGAACTCCACCACCCGAGTTTTTTTCAAGGCGTGGCTTGAACGGAAATCGTTGGAAGCCGACTCCGGAACACACGACCGTTACACTGGTATCGCCAATCAATTCCTCGACCACCTCGGACGCAAAGCCGACTCCGACATCAAGAAAATCACCCCGACGGATGTTGCCGGTTTCCGTGATGCCGCCGCCAAGCGCCTGGCCGTCAGTTCGGCCAATTTGATGTTGAAGATTCTCCGCTCCATTTTCACCACCGCCCGCCGCGAAGGATTGATTGACGACAATCCCGCCGAACGTGTGACCACCTTGAAGCGGCGGTCGGATTTTGAGCGCCGTCCGTTCACCCTCCCGGAATTGAAACGGCTTATGGAACTCGCGGATGATGAATGGCGCGGCATGATTCTTTTCGGCCTCTACACCGGGCAACGCCTGGGCGACATTGCCACGCTGACAAAAGCGAACCTTGATCTCGGCAGCAAAGAAATCCGATTGACCACCGGCAAGACGGGACGGCGGCAGATTCTGCCACTCGCCGAACCACTGCTCAAATTCGTCAAAAAGCTCCCTGCCAGTGATGATCCCGCCGGACCACTTTTCCCCCGCGCCCATGCCGTGGTGCAGCGGCAAGGCCGCGCCGGAAACTTGAGCAACCAGTTTCACAAGATTCTCGTCGCCGCCGGATTTGCCGACAAACGCAGCCATCACAGCACCGGCAAAGGCCGCAACGTCTCGCGCGAACAAAACGAAATCAGCTTTCACTCGCTGCGTCACACGGCCACCACCCTGCTCAAATCGGCAGGCGTGTCGGACGCCGTGGCGCGGGAATTCATCGGCCACGATTCGCCGACCGTGTCGAAGCAATACACCCACATCCCCACTGACACACTCCGGCAGGCGGCGAATAAACTGCCTGACATTTTCAAATGAATGACGGGGCAGATGCCCGTTTTCAATGAAAAAGCCCATGGCGACGGTTAATTAACAATGTCTGGCATAGCAGACATATATTGACATTATGACTGTTATGGCAGACACTAAAATCATGTCGCAACCAGTCACATCCATGCCGCTGCCCGCCGAACGTGCGCTTCGCAAGTTGGGCCGCGACCTCGCGCTCGCGCGGCGCAAGCGCGGCATCGCCACGAGCGACATGGCCGCGCGGCTCTTTGTCAGCCGTGATACTCTGTGGCGGCTTGAACGTGGCGACCCGACCGTCGCGCTCGGAACCTTGGTGACGGCCGCTTTCATTCTTAATCTGCACGAGCGTATCGCAAATCTGGCCGCGCCCGCCAGCGACGACCTTGGCTTGAGCCTGGATGAGCGCCGCCTGCCGCAACGAATTCGTCGCCACAAATCATGAGCTTGGAAGTCCATATTGATTGGCAGGGCCAAACCCTTTTGGTGGGACGGCTTCATGCCGCTGAACGCGGCTCATCCGTTTCGTTTGAGTATGACACCGGATGGCTTCAGCGTGACGCCGCCTTCGCGATTGATCCCACCTCGCTCCCCTTGCAACGCGGGGCGCTTCATGGGACAACGCTTTTCGGTGCCATTCAGGATTGCGGGCCAGACCGTTGGGGTCGCGTTCTGATTGAGCGGGCTGTTCGCAAAAAAGTTCTCACGCAAAAGCCGTATCACGAAATTGACTATGTGCTGGCGCTGGATGACGCTTCACGCATCGGTGCGCTGCGCTTTCGCCCTGATGCCGCCAGTCCGTTTCTCGCGGCCACCAGTGGAAAGCTCCCTCCGTTGGTTCGACTCAATGCCCTATTGCGTGCCACGGACGCAATTCACAGTGAGACGGAAACCGCCCAAGATTTGCGCTTCCTGCTCGGCGCGGGTTCGCCGCTTGGCGGTGCCCGGCCCAAATCAGCCGTCGCCCTGGCCGACGACCGGCTTGCTATTGCGAAGTTTCCCAAGCCGGATGACACCCGCGACATCGCGGCGGGCGAAATCCTTGCCCTTACGCTGGCGGAACAAGCCGGCATTCAAGTCGCGGAACATCGCCTTGTGTCAGTGGGCAGCCAAAGCGTGGCCGTCATCACCCGCTTTGATCGTGCGGGGAAAACTCGCATCCCTTTTATCTCTGCCGCCAGCTTGTTGGGACTGCCCCAAGGCGAGCTTGGTGCCTACACCATGCTGGCGGATGGCATCCGCCAATTTGGCAACGATGTTGCCGGCGACCTTCGTGAATTATGGCGTCGTCTCGTCTTCTCGCTGCTTGCCAGCAATTACGACGATCATCTTCGCAATCATGGTTTCCTCATGCACGAACCGGGACGCTGGTCGCTTTCTCCGGCCTATGACCTCAACCCGGTGCCGGAAATGGATCGTGCCCGCGTGAGCAAGACTGCCATCACGGAGAGCCAGGAAGAACCCACCATCGCCGGTGCGCTGGCGGCTGCCACCCGTTTTGGTCTCAAGCCTGCCGAGTCGAAGACAATTCTCCGGGAAGTGCTCACGGTTGTCTCTGGCTGGCGAAAAACCGGAAAGCAACTGCGATTCAAAGCTGCCACGCTCGACGCCTATGCCAGCGCCTTTGAGCATCCGCACATGGACGAGGCAATTCGTTTAATCGGCAAATAACTTCGGTTGCTGACCGCGTAATATCCATCCGTCATCGGCAATTGGGTGCAATTTCTTAAGCATCCAACGATGAAATTTCCCGTTGTGTTCATCCCGTCTGCACCCGCGCCTCTGGTTGCTCCGCGCAACATCGCGCCGGCGGCCGCAACATCTTTGTGTCCGCCGTCACTCAGTTGCTGATGCTCCGCCGCCCGGCGGCGCGGGCACAGCCGGGTGCGTTTTGTCAGGAGCGGTCCTGCTCTCTCCGGGCGGGTGAAGAGAGCAGTCCCGCTCCTTCAGAACAAAACGCGAAACATGAACACAACCGAAAACCTCATCGCCAATGGCTGCCCCGCAATCGCTCCGCAGCCCATCAACCAAGTCATCAAGCCGGTAAAATTCCCGGCTCAACCGCAGGAATGGAAAATCGTTTCATTGCGTGAATGTCCCACACCCGAAACTATGCAACATTGTGAAACGCCGGATCAGGCCGCCGCCTATTGGAAAACGCATATCGCAACTAATCCTTACTTCAATGCTGAATGTGAATGTCTGGTGGTTTTTATTCTTAACACACGTCGGCGCATCAAAGGCCACTATCTGGTGTCCATTGGGACGATGGATACAATTCTCTGTCATCCCAGGGAGGTATTTCGTTTAGCCATCATGGCGAGTGCTGCCGCAATCATTATCGCGCACAATCATCCGAGTGGTGAATCAACTCCGTCGGAAGCGGACATCAAAATTACCCGCGACCTCATCCGAGCCGGTCAACTTCTTAAAATCGAAGTCCTCGATCACATCGTCATCGGGAATCCCAACCATACCAGTCTTCGCAGTCTTGGCTACTTTTACAGTTAACCGATCTCGGTTTCGAGAAATTGTTGGCCATTTTTCTGCCTTGCACCAATAAAAATATCTGGAGGACACTCCATGGCTTTGTCTTCAAAGTTCTTTGCGGATAGATTTTAATTCATGCCGACGCTTCGACGTGGTTTTGGGATAGGCCATCTTTAAAGCGTTGAGCGCATCAAGGACAATTTGAGAAACAATCAACCGGGCATTCTCCTTGTCATCAGCAGGAACGACAAACCAAGGTGCCTCTTGAGTGCTGGTCGCGGTCAGGCAATCTTCAAAAGCACGCGTATATTGTTTCCAGTATTTCCGTTCGTGAATGTCGGCAAGGCTGAATTTCCAGTTTTTGTCCGGTTCATCAATGCGTTCGAGGAAGCGTCTTCGCTGTTCGTTCTTCGACAGGTGCAGAAAAAACTTGATGACCTTGGTGCCGTTGCGGTGGAGATGATTTTCTAAATCGCTGATGGACTGATACCGCTCCTGCCAGATGCTTTTTTCGTCGCGCAACTCTTCCGGCAGCCCCTGACTGCGGAGAATTTCTGGATGCACCCGAACGACCAGCACTTCCTCGTAATAGGAACGATTGAAGATGCCGATCCGCCCGCGTTCCGGCAGATGCCGATTTGTGCGCCAGAGAAAATCATGGTCCAGCTCGTCGGCGGTCGGTTGTTTGAAACTAAAGACTTCGCAGCCTTGCGGATTGACTCCGGACATGACGTGCCTGATGGCACCGTCTTTGCCGCTGGCGTCCATCCCCTGAAAAATCAGCAGCAACGCATAACGGTGGGAGGCGTAGTGCAGTTGTTGCAACGCGCTCAATGCTTCAACGTGTTCTTCCAGTAGTTTTTCATACCGCTTCTTCGATTTGCAAAACGGCTTCACCGTTGTCGGCCACCTAATGAGTTTAACCTTGGCTCCGGGGCGCACCCGGAAATCTTTTGATTTGATTTTCATGCTATTTAGTCGGCTCAATCATGTGGTTTGCGCCGGCTCATTTATTGGTTTCCACTTTGGGAGTCTTTTGCTTCGCCTGATCAGCTTCTTCAACGGCACGAACATCCTCGCGCCCCAATTGCTCATAAAATTCATGAACACGCTTAACGAGTTGCGGCGACGCCTCGGCCGCAGGTTTTCCGTTCGTATCGGGTTTGGCTTCCACCGTTTTATCCGGCTTCGATTCTGCTTTTTCGGCGGACGGTGGCACGATCGTGGCTTGCGGTTTGGCTGTCGCTTTGGCATCAGTCGCCGCCTCGGTCTTGATCTCCGGTTTCGGTTCGGAGGTGGCCTCGGGTTTAACTTCTGATTTGACCTCTGGTTTAGGTTCGACCTTTGCTGTCGGCGTCGGCTCAACATTGGCCGCAGGTTTTGGATTGCCACCAGGATTCGATTGAGCATTAACTTCTGGCGCTGACCCGGCTGTGACCGCTGGCTTGGCTTCAGCCTTGGCTTGAGTTGCGCGAATTTCCTGTTCGGCCTTGTCCCAATTCTGCGCCGATTGACCTTCTTGATGGCCTTCGCGTTCGTAGAGTTCATAAGCTCTGGCTGCGATCTGCGGCGTCAAATCGGCAGTTGCCTTGGCTTTGGTGTCCGGTTTCTGCTCGCCGGTGGTGGGCTTGGCCTCAACTTTGACATCAGGCTTGGATTCAGGTTGTAGGTCGGCCTTCGCTTCCGGCTTAGAGTCATCTTTGATGCCAGACTTCGACTCAACCTTTGCTTCACTTTTAGGCTCTACTTTGGCATCCGTTTTAACCTCGGCCTTTGCCTCATCTTTAGCACCGGATTGAGGTTCGGCTTTGGCTTCGGGTAGGGCCGAAGTTTTCGTATCATCTTTAGCATCGGGCTGACTTGTAACTTTCGTTTCAGGTATTGCACCAACTTTTTTGACCGGATCAAAAATCCGATAAGCGAGCAGTTTGATGCGGTCGTTCACCAGGAACCACAACAAAGCATAACCCCACACGAACCCGGCCCAACCCCAACCGAGCGGTGTCATGAATAATCCGTAAACCGCAATCAAGGTCGCCACGGCTTGGGTGCCGAACACCGCGATCAACAAGATTTTCGCCGGACGGATGGACCAGAACGGACCGCGCGTGCGCGTAAGAAAAATGGTCAGATGTCCCGCCACGGACAGTTTCAAATACATCAACGTCTGGATATGCGCGCGGTCGAGATGAAAAACCCGTTCGCCAAGATAGAACAACCCAAACGCAGCCACGACTCCGATGATTCCCAACGCCGTGGAAACGCCCAGCACCATTCGCATGTTCCATGACTCGGGCTTGTTCTTGTAATGCACATTGTCATAAGCGATGGACAAAATCGCACCATCGTTAAGCAACGCGAGCATCACGATCATCACTGCCGTCAGCGGATAAAAATTGAAAACCAGGATCGCCAGCGTCATGAACAGCAGCACGCGCAGCGTCTCGGCGATGCGATAAATCGCATAGCTATTCATCCGCTGGAATATCCGCCGGCTCTCCTTGATCGCGTCAATAATCACCGACAGGCCGGGCGTGAGCAACACAATGGCCGCCGCTGCGCGCGCCGCGTCGGTCGCACTGGACACGGCGATACCGCAGTCGGCTTTCTTAAGTGCGGGTGCATCATTAACACCGTCACCCGTCATGCCAACGATGTGGTCATGCTTTTGCAGGACATCTACAATGTGAAATTTATGTTCGGGGAACACCTCGGCGAAACCGTCCGCCTTCTCGATGGACTCGATCACCTCCGCTGATTCTTGCTTTTTCGAGTCGCCCAGCGTTTTGGCATCAAGAATATTCGTGCCCATCCCCAAAGTCTTCGCCGTCTCCTTGGCAATCGCCAGTGCATCTCCCGTCACCATCTTGATCTTGACGCCCATGGTCAGCGCGGTTGCAATCGTCGCCTTCGCATCTTCGCGCGGGGGATCAAACATCGGCAACACACCGAGAAACTGCCACGGCCCGTCACCCTCAGCACGCGCCACGCCCAATGAACGGAAGCCGCGCGCCGCAAAATCATTCACCGCTTTGTCGGCCGCCGTTTTGATTGCTCCAGCATTGGCCGACATGGCCAGAACTACCTGCGGCGCGCCCTTCGTCACCTTGAAGGTCTTTCCGTCCTTGCCCTTGACCGTCGCTTCCGTGCGTTTATGCACCGGATCAAACGGCAGGAAATGGACCACCTGATATTCTTTCAGCACGTCCTTGTTTTTCAAACCGCCCAGAACCGCCAGATCAATCGTGTCGTTGTTTTCGGCGCGCGAAGCCAGCGCGGCGGATAAAATAATTTGCTCGGCGGGAAGGTTGTTCACGCTGAACGGATCGCCCAGCGTCAGCTTGTTCTGCGTCAACGTGCCGGTCTTATCGGCGCATAACACATCCACGCCCGCGAGTTCCTCGATTGCCACCAACCGGCTCACAATCGCCTGTTTTTTCGCGAGCAGCCGCGCGCCGACGGCCATCGTCACGGACAACACCGTCGGCATCGCCACGGGAATCGCTGCAACCGTTAGCACCAGCGCGAATTGCAACGTCTCAAGAATTTTATCCCCGCGATAAATTGCGAAACCGATGATCACCGCCACCAGCGCCACCGCGAGGATGATCAGATAATTGCCAATCTTCAGCACCGCTTTTTGAAAATGGCTGACCGTCAGCGCCTCCTGCACCAGTTGCGCCGTCTTGCCAAAATAAGTATTCCCGCCCGTCGCATACACCAGCGCACCGATTTCGCCGCGCCGGATGATCGAACCGGAAAACACGGCGTCCCCCGATTTCCGCGACGCCGGCAACGATTCGCCGGTCAACGCCGATTGATCCACCGACACCTCGTCACCGGCCAGCAAACGCGCGTCTGCCGGAATGACATCGCCCAGCCGCAAGCGAATGACATCGCCCGGCACCAGTTCGCGCGCGGGCGGGTTGATCCATTTGCCGTCGCGGATCACGCGCGCCTTGATCGCCAGCTTGGCTTTCAACGCGGCGATTTCATTGCCTGCCTGCCGTTCCTCCCAGAAGGCGACCACCGCGTTGGTCACGAGCAACAAAAGAATGATGAAAAAATCCGGCCAATGCCGGACCACGCCGGACAAAATCACCGCGATCTCAATCATCCACGGAATCGGCCCCCAAAAATACGAGAGGAATTTCAGCAGGAGATTGGTCTTCTTCTCGACGAGTTCATTCGGCCCATATTGCGTCAGCCGCTTTTTGGCTTCGGCATCAGTGAGACCGTCCGGCGACGATTCCAATTTTTTCTCCACCTCCGCCAGCGGCAGCGTTTTCAAATCGTCCTGCGGAGCCGGTTTGCTCTCCGGTTTCGCACCAGTTTTTGGATCAGCTTTGGCATCCGGCTTCGCGCCCGGTTTCGGAGTGAGGTTTTTTGCCTCAGCCTTGGTGGCATCCTTCGCCTCGGGCTTGGCCACGGAGGCAGCGGGCTTTGGATCTGCGGTTGCACTCGGCTTGGAGTCCGGCGATTTGGGCTGGTCGGTATCTGGTGTCATGGCAAAATCTTTTGGCAACCGTGTATTTCAATTTTCATATTGATTCACATGGGGAGTATAACTTTTGGAGGTGCAATAATGTATGGGGTGAACACCCCATGAAATAAAGTTCTCGCCTGTCCAAAGCCCGACAAGGCCTGTTTACTTTCGCTCCATTGCAGCCGTGTATTCGCCGCGACGCGCGGCGCGGTTGCATCGGGCACGATGCAGCAAAGCTTGTTGCGCCGCTTTCACGTTCGCCTCCTTGCCTTGCCAGATTTCCAAAGCCGGCTGCTGGATGGCGCGCGCAAAGGAAAATGCCAGCGCCCACGGCAGTTGGGTTTTGAAACGATGGATCATGGTATTCAAACGGGCCGAAGCCAGTTCAGCGGATTGTCCGCCGGACAAAAATGCAATCCCTGGAACCGCCGCCGGGACGGTTCGCCACAGACTTTTCATCGTGATGTCGGCCACCTCATCAATATCTTGTTCTTCGTCCGGCTGCCGGTCGCCCAATTGCACCTGATATTGCTGTTCGCCGATGCTCACTTCTTTGACTTCTTGATGCGTGGTGCAGGCCAATCCCGGCAACACCATGTTTGGCTTTAAAATCATGCCTTCTAGCAGCACGCGCTGGCAATTGAGCTGGATGAAGACGTTCCGCAGGACTTCCTCTGTCACTTTGCGGCAGACCTCCAAAGTATGGTCGCCATCCATGAGCACTTCGGGTTCGACAACCGGAACCATGCCGGCTTCCTGGCACAATGCGGCGTAGCGCGCGAGCGCGTGCGCGTTAGCCTCGATGCAACTGCGGCTCGGAATGTCCGCGCCGATGGCGATCACCGCACGCCACTTGGCAAAACGCGCGCCCATTTGAAAGTAATTCGCCAGACGTTCGCGCAAGCCGTCCAGACCTTCGGTGATTTTCTCGCCGGGATGAGCGGCCAAGTCCTTGGCTCCCGTATCTACTTTGATGCCGGGAATGATTCCCGCATCGGTGAGGACTTTGAGAAACGGAGTGCCGTCCTGCTTCTGCTGGCGAATCGTTTCGTCATAGAGAATCACCCCACTGATGCACTCACCGAGATCGGGCGTGGTCACAATCAATTCCCGATACGCGCGCCGGGCCTCCACCGTTTGCGGAATGCCGAGCTTCGCAAATCGTTTGTTGCAGGTGGGATTACTTTCGTCCATCGCCAGCAGACCTTTATCGTCAGCAAACAGTTTTTTTGCGGTATCAGACAACAGTTGTATATTCATAAATTAGTTTTAGTTCACGGAATGGTAGTGGCC
>CAVXRE010000011.1:0-328589 GCA_963764175.1 uncultured Verrucomicrobiae bacterium
TTTCCTAAACCGTTGATTCCCGTTCAATTCGGGACGGGAGTACCACCCAACAATTCGCGCCAACAAAGTCGCGGCAGTGAACGTTTGCCGAAACAAAACAGTCAATCTGTTGTTAAATTTATCATCTATTAGTTGTCTCAATTTAAAACGGCCCAATTATGAAAATCCACTTTTTCGGAAAACCCACCCTGGAAATTGCGCTGGCCATGCTTTGGCTGGCGAGCGACCATTCCGCGCAACTTTCGAATGCCCAGGCGCAGCCCGCGCCGCCGGTCGCTGCCGATGCCTCCGCCGTGCCGCCCGCCAGCGTTGCTCCCCCGCCAAATATTTTGCCCACCAGCCCGCTGGCTCAGGTCATCAGGTTGACGCAGGCCGGGGTGGATGAAAGCGTTATTTTGACCTACGTCACCAATTCCACCAGCACGTTCAATCTGGATCCGGACGAAATCATTTACCTCAGTGATCTCGGCGTGCCGAATGAAGTCGTTACCGCGATGATGCAGCGCGACCAGGTGTTGCAACAGCAAATGGCTGCGGCCAACCCTCCACCGCCCGTGCCGGAAACCATCCCGGTCGAACCGGCGCCTCCGCCGGAACCCACCGAGGTCACGGTGGATTATTTTTACAGTTCACTCGCGCCGTATGGAAACTGGGTGGACGTGGAAGGCTACGGCCGGTGCTGGCGGCCGACCACCGTCGTTTACAACTCCGGCTGGCAGCCGTATTGCGACCATGGGCACTGGGTTTACAGCGACTGCGGCTGGTACTGGGCCTCGGATTATTCGTGGGGTGTCACATTTCACTACGGGCGTTGGTTTAATAATCCGCGTCTGGGCTGGTGTTGGTGGCCGGACACAGTCTGGGCGCCGTCCTGGGTGACGTGGCGTTACTCGGATGATTATTGTGGCTGGGCGCCGCTGCCGCCGTTTGCGGTTTACCGGCCCGGCGTGGGCTTCGTTTATCACGGCAGCGGTGTAAGCATCGGATTTGATTTTGGCCTGGCCGTGAATTGCTTCACATTTGTGCCAACACGATATTTTTGCGACCCGCATCCGCGTCGTTACCGCGTCGGGGCGGGGGATGAAACGCGGATTTTCAATCGTGCCACGGTCATCAACAACTTCAATTTTGACAGCCACAGCCGGACCATCGTGAACAGCGGCATCGGGGTGCAACACATCACCGACGTCACCCGGACGCCCATTCACCCGGTGCCGGTGCGCGAGTTGCGAGTTTCGACCGGGCAGCCGTGGCGTGGCGGGCCAGCCGGCCAGCAATACCACGGGCCGTCCATAATGCCGGCAAATCCGCCTCATCCGGTTTCCGTCTATGACAACCGCAATAATTTTCCGCCGCGCGGCGAGATGCCGGCACAGAACCGGGTGCCGCAGCCGGCAAACAACCAGGCTTTGCAACAAAACCGCGATTGGCCTGATGATTCGCAAGCGCAAACCAGGAATTATGACGGCAAACACATTGCCTCTCCGCGCGGACAACAATTTGAGGAGCAGACGCCGCATTCCATCGCACCGCCCCCGTCCGAGCCGGTGGAAAGGCCGCAGCAGCATAATGATTCGCTCCCAAGTGTTTCCGAACCGCAGCCCAGAAATCTAGCGCCGTCCGGGCCAACCTCGTCATCAGCATCGCACTCGTCGCAATCATCCCAGTCAACGCAGTCATCAAACGCGTCTGGCGGACAGAATCAGGGCCAAAACGGCCGGGGACATTGAATCTTGTCCGGTGATTTCGAAAGGCGCCGCGATGAAAAGGTGTCGCGGCGTTTTTGCTTTTTTAACCATTCCGCTGCTGGCAAAATGCGTACGTGGGCATCACGCGCCGGCAATTTGAACAAATGCGGGAGCGCCTCGGTGGCGTTTCTCCGCGCAAGGCCGCGCTTGCTTTTGAAACAAAACTGCGCGTTCCGGCCAATTCCCATCGCGTGATTCTCGGCCTCGATCCTTCGCTTCGCGGCACCGGCTACGGCGTCATTCGCCTCGCCAAACCGCATCCGCTGGCGCTGGTGCATGGCACGATTTCCTGCCCGCCCGGCTGGGAACATTCCCGCTGCCTTGTGAAAATTGTTGAAACGTTGCGCGATGTTTTAAAACAGCATCGACCAACCGTCTGCGCCATCGAAGGCCTGTTCTACGCGCAAAATTTGCAGACGGCCATTGTCATGGGCGAAGCGCGAGGCGCGGCGCTGGCGACCATCGCCGAAGCAGGCCTGGAAATTTACGAGATCGCCACGCGCAAAGTGAAGCAGGCCATCGTCGGCTACGGCGCGGCGCAAAAATCCGCCGTCGCCAAAATGGTCCAGCGGCTGTTGAATTTGGAAAAATTGCCCGCGCCCGACGCCGCCGACGCTCTGGCTCTGGCGCTGGCCCACGCGCATGAAAACAGCCGTTACAATCTGACAACGCTGAAGCTCGTATGAATTCCGCATTTTCATGATCACTTTTCTCCATGGCAAACTCGTCGAGGCGCTGCCCACGCAGGTCGTCGTGGATGTCAACGGCGTCGGCTACGAAGCGCTGATTCCGCTCTCGTCATTCGATAAATTGCCGCAACTCGGCCACGACGTGAAACTGCTCACACAACTCGTCATCCGCGAGGATGCCCACACGCTTTACGGTTTCATGACCGCGGCGGAACGCGATTTGTTCAGGCTGCTTGTCCACACCGTTTCCGGCATCGGCCCGAAAATCGCGCTCAACATCCTGAGCGGCATCAGCGTGACGGCGTTTCGCGGCGCGGTGGCCGGTGGCGACGTGAAGGCGCTCTCGCAAATTTCTGGTGTTGGCAAGAAGACCGCCGAGCGCATCGTTGTGGAATTGCGGGACAAAATCGGCGCGGCAGGCGCCTGGGAAGCCGCCAGCGCGCAACGCGCCTTGTCACCGGACGACCAGAAAATCAACGACGCCGTGCTCGCGCTCATGGCACTGGGCTACAAGCAAATTGAAGCACATGACGCCGTCCGCGCCTCGCAAGCCGTACTCGGCACAAAGGCGACGGTGGAAGATTTGGTCCGCGCGTGCCTGAAAAAAGGAGCATGATGGCCGCAGAAAATCCGAAACCCCAGACAACCGGCCCCGTTCGCCGGCCCCGGAAATCCGGCGTGGTGGTGCCGAAATCACCCAAATGGCATCAACGAATCGGGGCGTGGACACTTTGGGCCGTGTTCAATTTGATATCCGCCACTTTGCGCTATCGCTTCCACGACACCCACGATTTTATGACGCGCAAGGATGTCCGGCAGGTGATTTACTGCATCTGGCACAACCGCCTCGCGCTCTCCATGAAATTATATTCCAACTACGGACTTCGACATCATCAGGCCGCCGGTCTCGCGGGACTCGTCAGCGCCAGCCGGGACGGGGCATTTCTTTCCGCAGTCCTTGAACGTTTCGGCGTGCAACCCGTGCGCGGTTCATCGAGCCGGCGCGGCGGACAGGCGCTGCTCGAACTGACGACCTGGGCTGAACGCGGTTATGACCTCGCCATCACGCCCGACGGCCCGCGCGGCCCGCGTTACATTGTGCAGGAGGGCGCGATGGCGCTGGCACAGGTCACCGGCCTGCCCCTCATTCCGGCGTCGTATCATTTGCATTGGAAAATCCAAATGAACAGCTGGGATGGCTTTCAAATCCCGCTGCCGTTTTCACGTTGTGATGTTTATACCGGTCGCATCACGCAGGTGCCACGCGAAACCTCGGACGGCGAACGCGAGGAATTGCGCAAACAGCTCGAAGTGGAATTGCGCGCCATCACGCACGATTGAGTTGGCGGATGTTTGGGAGTCTTGCAACTCGCCCTTTCTAAACCGGGTTTGGCAGCACATCCTTGACACTCAACCCCCAACCCTCAACCCTCAATTCCGCATGATCGCCCGCGTCAGTCTCGAAATCGCGCTCCGCAAGGAGTTTGATTATTCCATCCCGCTGGGGCTGATTGGACAAGTCGAAGTTGGCAGCCGGGTGCAGGTGCCGTTCGGTCCGCGCAAGGTTTTGGGCGTCGTCACCGCTCTCGCCGGGGAATCAGCCCGTGCGAACCTGAAACCGATTCTGAAAGCCATCGGGGCACAGACCCTCGTAACTCCGAAAATCTTGAAACTCGCGCGATGGATTGCGGATTATTACTGCTGCGCGCCTGAAACCGCCTTGAAATCAGTCCTGCCCGAGGCCGTGCGCAAGGAGGAATCCGGCTGGCGCGAGCAGCTGTTTGTCCGTGCGCTGCCCGTGAGCGGCGAATTTCCGAAACTGCCCAAGCGTCAAATGGAAGTTTGGAATCTCATCGAGGAACGACGTGAAATTTCATTGACCGAGCTTGTTGAGCTCGCCGAAACCACCGCCGCCACCATCCGCAAACTGGAAGACCGCGGCTTGGTGGAAATCGCTTCGGAAATTTCCGAACGCGATCCGTATGCCCGCGAACACATCCTGCCGACGCAACCGTTGCCGCTGAATCCGGCGCAAGCCGCCGCGCTGGAGAGAATCACGGAGACGATGGACAAACCATCCTCAACCCTCAACCCTCAATCCTCAACTTTTCTTCTTCACGGCGTCACCGGTTCCGGCAAAACCGAAGTTTACCTGCAGGCCCTTGCCCACGCGCTCGAACAGGGCAAGGGCGCCATCGTTCTCGTTCCGGAAATTTCGCTCACACCGCAGACCGTCGAGCGGTTCAAAGCGCGCTTCAGTTCCGGCAAGCTCCAGACGCTTGTCGCGGTTTTGCACTCGCATCTTTCGGCAGGCGAACGTCACGATGAATGGCACAAAATCCGGCAGGGCCGCGCGCGCATCGTCATCGGCGCCCGTTCGGCGATTTTTGCGCCCGTCGAACCGCTCGGTCTCATCATCGTGGACGAGGAACACGAGCACACTTACAAGCAGGAGGAGGCGCCGCGTTACCATGCCCGCGACGTGGCCATCATGCGCGGCCAGATGGAAAACGCCGTCGTCGTGCTCGGCTCGGCCACACCGTCGCTGGAGAGCTATTACAATTGCAAGCGCGGCAAATTCGCGCTGCTCGGATTGCCGGAGCGCGTGGATGATCAGAAAATGCCGCACGTCCGCGTCGTGGACATGCGCCAGGCCGAGCACAAGGAAAAGGGCATCCCGATTTTTTCGCCGCAACTCAAGGAAGCCATCACCCAACGGCTCGAACGTGGCGAACAGACGATCTTATTTCTGAACCGGCGCGGCTACTCGACGTCATTGCAATGCCCAAAGTGCGGCGAGGTCGTTCAGTGCCCGAATTGCAGCCTCGCACTCACGGTTCACCGGCAGGAACAAAAGCTCGCCTGCCACATTTGCGGCCACGTCGCGCCCGTGCCATCCATTTGCCCGAACGTGAAATGCAAAAACCCCACGATCCGTTTTGCCGGCACGGGCACGCAACGGGTCGAGGAAACGCTTGCCAAACTCTTCCCGCAGGCGCGCATCAAGCGCATGGACGCCGACACGATGAAGCGCAAGGACGATTACCGGAAGGTACTCGGTGATTTTCGCACCGGCAAGACCGACATCCTCGTCGGCACGCAGATGATTGCGAAGGGGCTGCATTTCCCGAACGTGACGCTCGTCGGCATCATTTACGCCGACCTGGCGCTGCATCAGCCGGATTTCCGCGCGGGCGAACGCACTTTTCAACTGCTCACTCAGGTCGCGGGCCGTGCCGGGCGCGGCGATGTCGAGGGCGAGGTGTTCGTGCAGGCGTTCGCGCCGTTTCATCCGGCCATTCAATACGCACGGCGCCACGATTTCACCGGTTTTTACGAGCAGGAAATCGAATTCCGCGAGCAATTGAAATATCCGCCCGTCAGTCGCGTCGCGCTGCTCACGTTAAAAGGCCGGAATGAGGACAAGGTGAAATTTTCAGCGGAACATTTGAAGCGTGAGTTGGAAAAAAATCTGAAGGAGTTCAAAGATTTGATTCTCGCCGGGCCTGCGCCGGCGCCGCTGCTGCGCGCGGAACAATTTTATCGCTACCAGATCATGCTGCGGACCCGCGCGATGAGCAAATTGAGCCAGCAACTGGCGAAAATCATCGGGACGCTTGCTTTGCCGGACGACGTCACGCTGTCGGTGGACATTGATCCGGTGAATTTGGGGTGACTCAGGAGACAAGCTCTTGACGTAAATTCTTATTTTTGGTTTTTACATTGAAATGAATCTCATTCTTGCCGACGTAGGAGTGCCGATGATCATTGTTCAATGGCCAGCAATGTTTTGTGTACTGATTCCGGTAACAGCACCAATTTTTATGGCGTGTTCACGGTGGACACTTCGTCGTTGAGCAGCCTGTTAAAAGCACAGATAAAGGGCCTGAACGTCAATTCTACCAGTCTTCAAACTTCTTCTCTGATTAAAAAGACATTCCTCAATAAAATTAAGATAGATGGTCCATTACACACGCAGCGGATCATCCGTATCGGTTTGTCTGGATTGATGCTTGTAATACCGGCAAAGCCAACTTCTGCGAATCTTTCGCGATTCCGGCCATGACAGTTAGCACAAACTTTTTTGCATCGGCGGGCGTCGAATCCCGCGTTTTCCTCGGTTTTACAAAACCGACAAGTTTCGATCCTTCCAATTCCTCCGGCGACTACAACAGTTGGCCGAATCGCTCCATCATGATAGCGGGAGTTCTCGACAATTGGGTACACAGCCGGGCGAATATGCAGACCATTGTGAATGCCGCGAAGGCTGGCGTTTTTAGTTCCTATAAAATGGATTCCTCAGCCGTCATTTACGGGGCGTATGATTTGTTGTCCAACACCCGCACTAGACCATGATTAAAGCCTTTCTCCTCTCTGTCATTGGCTGCGTGTTGGCGCAGAATGTGTGCGCCACATCTTTGCTCACTAGAGCGCAAAATGCCGAAATGCTGGCGATGGTTACCAATATCAACCATGGTGCTGGATTGGCCTATCGTGCGGTGGTGATTCAACGGATGCTGGCCGAGGCGAATTGGGCCGCCGACCAGCTCAAACTGCCAATCAAGCGTCCTATCCAAGTAACGGATATCGAAGGGAGTGGGATTGGCCCAGCTTGGTTCGCTGTGCTTCAAGAACCCAATCCTCCATATTTGCCCGACACCGTTTTGGGAACGCACATTTATGATGCCGATATACCCCGCGAAGTGAGGTTGCGTGCGCTCAAGGTTGGTGTGGATGGTGTGATCTGGACGACCAATTTTGAGTTCAACTTTTACCGAGGAAGGCTGTTGGACGTGATGCGTTTGAGTGCGCCACATGTGGAGTATTATGCCACCAATCTCGATGACCTGATTGGCAAGCCTTCCGTTATTGACACCAATGGCGCCTATCAACTGGCCACCCAATGGCTGGCTGTCGTGGACGTTGACGTGGCCGCGCTCGAAAAACAAGGTGGGCATTCCGTCAACCAACTACATTATCTGGCCCGCAGTGCCACCAATGCCGTCGCCTTGCCACTCTATTATGTGGACTTTGGATCACGACACGTCGCCGCCTCGGGCAATCTTAAGGCTTTCGATGAACTGTTGGTCTCGGTTGAAATTCTCGGCACGACCAAGGAACTTCAAGAATTGACAATTGGCAGGGGCGTATTAGTAGGTGACTTTCCTTATGACCACCGTCCATTATTACTTATCACTAACGCGCTTGACCTTGTTCGAACACCCAATCCGCGTGTGAAGCAGTTGCACCGTCCCATTTTGACAAATTCACCATGATGTTCCCGCCCGGCACGGTTTACACGATTCACATCCGCGCCGTGGGCGGTTCCACCAAGGAGCAATCCCGTGAGCCACATTGCCACCTAAAGCCGGGCCGCGTGGCAGGTCACCTGGCCGGTTGTTTGAGAATTGAGAGTCAAAGGCCGGAATGAGGAATCGTTCCGGCCTTTTATTTGCAGGAGACGGCGCAGGGAAACCCGCTTCCAAGATCACCCTCCAACAACGAATCCGAGTCTTGCGACCCCGGCTCCTTCGATTTCCGGTTGACAAATGTAATCCCTGCGGTTACTCATTAACCAGAAATATGCGAACCAGTTGTCGCTTTGCCATGGCCGTGCACGTGCTGGCCGTCCTCGCCTACAAGGAGGGCGACCCGGTCACGTCGGCCATGCTGGCGGGCAGCGTCAACACCAACCCCGTCATCATCCGGCGGCTCCTGTTGTCGTTGCAGCGGGCGCGGCTGGTTGAAACCCGCAAGGGTGCCGGGGCCGGCTCCCGCCTGAGCCGTTCGCCCGGCCGCATCAATCTTGGTGAAGTTTATCGGGCCGTGGAAGCCGTCGAGCCTTTTGCCAGTCCCAGCCGGAAGGCCAATACCGACTGTCCGGTGGGCCATTGCATCCGGGAAACGTTGGACCGGGTATTTGCATCGGCGGAAAGCGCCATGGAACGGGACCTGGAGAAAACCACGCTGGCCGGGGTGATCGGCATGATCAAGGCCGCGTGTCCGGCCGCCGCAAAAAAAGTTGTTTGACAGTCTCTTTTTTTGCGTTAATATGTAACTGTTATTATTACATAAAAAGTGAAGGGAAATGACATGAAGCAGACGAACACGAATGAAAACCGGGGAGACAGCGGTTCGCCCCGGAATACAGGCAGGCCATCCTGCCGGAAAATACGCGCGCAGATTGCCGGAGTCAAAGAGGCGATCCTCGCGGAAAGCACCCGTGCGCTTCCCGCGCCGGAGCGGCTGGTCCGGCTGGCGCTGAATGAAGCCGAGGCGGTGGCCTGGCAGACAAAATATCCGCACCTGTTTTTCCCCACCCTCGCGGTGGAGAAAGTCCAGGCGGTGGCCGTCTGGAACGCCCGTCAGCAAGCCGTGCGGGAGAACAGCCCGGTTGTCACCCTGGCGGCGTGACCGGCTGACCGCGCTCTTTGACCAGCGAAGCAACAAACAACGAGAGGGAAACATGAAATCAATCGTCGAATTGAACGAAACAAATTTTGAAGCCGAGGTCCTGAAATCCGCGCAGCCGGTGCTGGTGGACTTTTGGGCCGTGTGGTGCGGTCCCTGCAAAATGATCGCCCCGGTGCTGGAGGAGATTGCCACGGAACAGGCCGGCCGCGTCAAGGTCGCCAAGGTCAACGTGGATGAAAATGCCAATCTGGCCGCGCAGTACCAGATCCAGTCCATCCCGACGTTGCTTTATTTTGCCGGTGGCGAAGTCCGCGACCGTGTCGTCGGCGCCGCCGCCAAGAAGGTGATTGTGTCCCGGCTGGAAGGGCTCACGGCCAAAGCTTGAGCCGGGCGACCGGCGAATCAATTTAATGGAAAGGCCAACATGAGAACCACATTGAAACCAACCCGGTTCGGACGAAATTCAACGGGCAGGTCCGTTCGCGTTCCGCTGGTTGGAATGCGTCCGCCCCGGCGATTGCAATCAGCGGCCACCGAAAATGCGGCTGCCGGCACGCCGCCGTCCGCGAACGCCGTTCCATCGGAGCCCATGCCGTCGGAATCGCTCCACGGCGACACGCTGCAATTGTACCTGCGCGAAATCGGGCAGGTGAAACTGCTCACGCCGAAGGAGGAAATCATTCTCGCGAAGCGGATCAAAAGAGGCGATCGGAAGGCGCGCGAGCAGATGATCACGGCCAATCTGCGGCTGGTGGTGAAGATCGCCCGCGACTACGAAGGCCTGGGGCTCCCGCTGCTCGACCTGATCAACGAGGGCAACATCGGCCTGATGAAGGGCGTCGCGCGGTTCAATCCCCGCAAGGGCGCGAAGCTTTCCACCTATGCCTCGTGGTGGATCAAGCAATGCATCATGCGGGCGCTGGCCAACCAGTCCAAAACCATCCGGCTGCCCGTGCACGTGGTGGACAAGGTGGCGCACATCCGCAAGGCGGAGGTGAAGCTGCGCGAGGCGTTCGACCGGGACCCGACGGACCAGGAGGTGGCGGACCATCTGGGACTCAACCCGCGCCGCATCCAGCAGTATCGCGACGCGTCGAAGGCGCCCATTTCACTCGACGCCCCGATTGGGACCGACGAGCCGAAACAGATTTCCGAGGTGGTGGCGGACGCGAACGCCGCGGCGCCCTTTGACCGGCTCCTCCATGAAAACGACACGGAGCTGATGCGGGAAGTTCTGGCCACGCTGACGCCCCGGGAAAACAGAATTCTGGCCATGCGATTCGGGCTGGATGATGGCCGGCCCAAAACACTGGAGGAAATCGGCGACAGGCTGAACGTCACGCGCGAACGCATCCGGCAGATTCAGGAGGAGGCATTGAACAAAATGCGCGTCCAGATTGCCGAGCGCGAAGCGCCTTCTGTCGAAACGGCGTCTTTAGCGGCATGAAATCGTCCGGGTTGTCCGGGGTTTCGGAAGCAGTTGATCGAAAATGATCGGACACCCGTGCTTCAATTGATGGCGCTGCGGAGGACGTCGAACATTTTTTTGCCGGCGTCCGGGTTCAGCGGCTCTTTGTCCTTGGCGGCGGCATCTTCCACGAGTTCGGGTGGCAGTTCCTTGAGAAAGCGCGACGGGTGGCACGGCATCAACTGGCCGTAGCGCATCCGGCCCGCGCAATGGCTGAGGGTGAGCGATTGCATCGCGCGCGTCACCGCCACGTAAAACAGCCGGCGTTCCTCGTCCAGCGTGCCCTCCGCCGCCGACCGCGCGTGCGGAAACAAGCCTTCCTCCAGGCCGACGATGTACACGCGCGGGAATTCCAGTCCCTTGCAACTGTGCACGGTGATGAGCGTCACGGTATCGCCGGCTTCCTTTTCCTCCTCGCGCTCGCTGTCGAGTGTGATGTCCTCCAGAAAGGATTGCAGCCGGTCGGCAGGCGGGTCGCCGGGCCGGCCAAAATTGTCGAGCGTGGCGGTCAGCTCGCGCAAATTGCGGATGCGGTCTTCGGCGTTCTCGCGATTTTTTTCCAGCCGCTTGAGTTCGGCGAAATAACCGGTCTCATCCAGAAAATGTCCGGCCCAGGATTGCAACGGGCGCGGCGACGAGGCGGTGTGATGCAGTTGCACGCGGGTTTTTTCAACGAATTCAACGAACGCCTCGATGCTTTGGCGCGCCTTGGTTTGAAATGTTGCCTGAACCGCCGGGTTTTTCATCGCGTCGAACACGGAACCCTTCCGCTCATGGCTGGCGGCGAGCAGGCGTTCCATGCTCACATCGCTCAACCCCCGCGCCGGCACGTTCGCAATGCGCAGCAGGCTGACGTCGTCATGCGGATTGATGAAGACCTTCAGGTAGGCGAGAAAATCGCGGATTTCCGCCCGGTCGAAAAAGCTCTGGCCGCCGATGAGGTGATAACGGACGCCCGCGGTGCGGAACGCGGTTTCGAGCGGCCGCGATTGCATGTTCGTGCGGAACAAAACGGCGTGGTGCGCCCACGGGACCCGGTGCGCGCGGCGCGCGAATTCAATCTGCTCGACCAGGTTGCGCGCCTCGTCGTCGTCATTCGTGTAGGTGCGCAAAAGAATCTTGTCACCGCGGCCCTTGCCCGACCAGAGCTGTTTGGGCCGGCGGCGCGCGTTGTTTTTGATGATGGCGTTGGCGGCGTCAAGAATGGTGTTCGTCGAACGGTAATTCTGTTCGAGCTTGACGATTTTCACCTCTGGAAAATGTTTTTCCAGGTCGAGCAGGTTGCCGATTTCCGCGCCGCGCCAGCCGTAAATGCTCTGGTCGTCGTCGCCCACCACGCAGAAATTCCGGTGCTTCAGCGTCAGCGCGTGAATGAGCTGGAACTGGGTGGCGTTGGTGTCCTGATACTCGTCCGCCATGACGTAGCGATATTTGGCGCGGCAGGTTTCGAGCACGTCCGGATGCTCGTGAAACAGCCGCAGCGTGAGCAGGATGAGGTCGTCAAAATCCACGGCGTTGCAGGCGTGCAGGGCGGTTTCGTAGCGCGAGCGGATGTGCTGGGCCAGCGCGCGGACGCTTTCATCCGCAAAAACGGCGGCGCGTTCACCACCATTTTTGAACCGGCTCAACAGCGCCAGCACCGCCGCCGGGTCGGCCTTTTCACCCTTGGCGGAAATCTGGGCGAGGATTTTTTTAACGGCGCCGAGCTGTTCCGATTCGTTGTAGATGACAAAATTCCGTTTGTAGCCGAGCCGCTCGATGTGCTGGCGCAAAATCCGGACGCAGAGTGAATGGAACGTGCAGATGGTCGGACGATTCAATTTATCGTCCGCCTTGGCGGCTTTGCGCGGAATCAATTTTGCCACACGCTCCTGCATTTCGCGGGCGGCCTTGTTGGTGAAGGTGACGGCGAGGATGTTTCCGGGCGCGACGCCCCTGGCGATCAAGTGTGCGATGCGGAACGTGATGACGCGGGTCTTGCCGGTGCCGGCGCCGGCCAGGATCAGCACCGGGCCGTTCAAGGTTTCGACGGCCAGGCGTTGCTGGGAATTGAGCGAATTCAGGTTCAACACGCGCGCGGAGTTTAATTTCCGTTGCGCTCAATGCAATGTTGTTGATGGCATTTTGTTATTTTGTCCAAATGCATCGCCGTTCCGGCCCCAATTGCCGGCGGGGACGCCGGCGAAGTTGAGGTAAATCCGATCCGATGACGCCGGGGGGTTCCTTCAACAAGCCCCTGCCACCTTTATTCATTTATCGGCATGTTGCGTGCTATATCGGTCGCCATCGGACATGATAAAGTGACAAAAATGTAACAAGACTGTTGCAATTGTCCAAAATGTGATAAGGTTGGCATATGAACGAGATAATTTTTGCTGTGCCGTTTGTGGTGGCGCTTGCCTTTGCGGCGCTGACCATCCACAAGGAAATGCACTAAACGCCGGCCGCGATTGACGGCGATCAAGTTCAACAATGTTGTTGAAGTCCAGGGCGATGCCTTGGACTTTGTTTTTGGCCTCGCCGAGGCCGGTTTTTATGTTCACGCAATTCCGCGTTTTATCCGCGTCCAATCCCCGCCTTCGCTTCTTGCTTCAGCATGGCAGGTTGTGGCTTAATCAATGCCCGTGAGAATCGTCGGCATCATTCCCGCGCGTTATGCCTCCACACGCTTTCCCGGCAAACCGCTCGCCCTCATCGCCGGCAAACCACTCATCCAACGCGTCGTCGAGCAGTGCCAGAAGGCAAAATCACTGGGCGAGGTCATCGTGGCGACGGACGATGCCCGCATAGCTGATGCCGCGAAAAGGTTTTGCCGGGTGGAAATGACGCGCCCGGAGCATCCCAGCGGCACGGATCGCATCGCCGAGGTCGCGGCGCGTTGCGAGTGCGACGCCGTGGTGAACGTTCAAGGCGACGAACCGTTGATTGATCCGGCGGTGATTGACGCCGTGGCCGGCGCGCTGGCGGGCAGCGAGATGTCCACCGCGGCCACGCCCGTCAAAAATCCGGCCGAATTTGACAGCCCGAACGTTGTAAAAGTCGTTGTCAACGCCACGGGTCACGCGTTATATTTTTCGAGGCGCACGATTCCGTATCTGCGCGAGGCCGCCAGTGGTTCGGTGAGCGAACAGTTGGCGGCGTTTCCTTTTTTGAAGCACCTCGGCATTTACGGGTACCGGCGCGGGACGCTGTTGCGGCTGGTGCAATTCCCGGTGTCACCACTGGAAAACGCGGAGAAGCTGGAACAATTGCGCGCCTTGGAAAACGGCATTGAAATCGCCGTCGTGAAGGTGGATTACGACAGCGTGAGCGTGGATGCGCCGGAAGATGTGGCGAAAGTAGAAACCATTATCAGCCACAGATGAAACACAGATTTGAGAAGAAAATTACGTTTGTGAAATCGAATCGCCTTTTCTGTGCGCTGCGAATTCTCGTAATGACAATTCCCTTAATAACTGTCGTATCATGCTTTGGCGCAAATCTCCCAGAAGAAATTACGGAATCAGATCGCTTTGGTGCTTCTTTTAGAAATGGCGATACGAACGCGCCTTTGCTCGCATTGGATTGGTTTAGCGGACCTCGCAGTATCGAGTTTTGCCAAGTCAGTCAATCTGGCAAAGTTTGGAGTGCTCGCAATGTAATCAGTCGGGCGATTCAAGGCGGACATCAAACACAACTTGACCAAACCAATCTTGAGTCGTTGACAATGGCGATGAAAGCTCTGCCACCGCCAGTAAGCCAGAGCTTACCAAAAGAACGGCTATTGGTAGTCCGAGGATTCTGTGCCAATCAATCGTTTGAATTTACTTACGACCGCGCCAATGTTCCCAAAGCGGTTGAAAAACTTTATGAAATCACTGGTGCATATTTGGAATGGTTTATTCCAAAAATTGATGGACATCTTATCGCTCATACTTCTTACGGTGGTTATTCTGGAAGCCAATCCGCGATTGAATCATTTTGCATCGCGAGTGCAGCTCCCACGGCGGTTTCATCTGGTGTGAACGGAATTCAAATCTGGGACTTAAAAAACGAAACAGCCACTCCACTTTTGTTTTTGAAGAAAATGCCGAAAGTAGATTTTGAACATCCTTGGAATCCCGCCGCGATTTCACCCGATGGCAACATTATTGCATACGCCTCTGAATATGCGACCTTCGCCGTGAACTGGAAGGCTGAAAGGATTTTGTGGGAAACCAACCCATTGGTTGATCCTGCAAGTGGCGGCTGCCTGACCAAAAAAATCGCAATCGGGGGGGATAAAGGACAATTTCTATTTGTTGCTACCGCGCACAAAGTCGAAAGGTGGGATTTACTCACAGGCAAGCGTCTTGCGACCTTGGACACCAATCATCTTACTATTCAGTTTTTAGAAACATCACGCGACGGCAAAATTTTGGTGGCCGGTTTTAATGATAATAATCCTCTGGTGGGCGGCTGTATTACAGCGCCGACTTCGATTTCTGTATGGAAATCAGATGAAGACGCCCCCTCTTCACACATTGAAACACAAAATTTTACCGGCATCGGGATTTCACCAGATGGACGAAGGATTGCTTTAAGTATTTTTGGGCAAAAAAATCTTTTGCTTTGGAATTGGCAAAAAGGAATGACGAATGAAATTCCATTCCGAACACCTTATGCTTCGTTCCACGCCGACGCGATGTTCTGGTCTCCTGACAAAACTCGCTTTGCGGCATATGTGGATACTTATCCTGCGTCAATTGTTATTTACGATGCGCTCAACTGGAAGCCGCTGGCACATTGGAAATGCGGTCAGGCAATGAGCGATGCAAAATTTGATTTTGCAAATGATGGAGAGTTTGTTGAACTGCGAGACCATGATCTAACTGGTTTGGACATGAAATTGTTAGTAGAGTCAGAAAATTAATCTATCTGTGTTCAACCTGTGGCTAGAAAGAATTTGAAATGAAATTCATATTTGTGACCGGTGGCGTGGTGAGTTCATTGGGCAAGGGCCTGACGGCGGCTGCGCTCGGCACGCTGCTCGAAAATCGCGGCCTCAAGGTGGTGCTGCAAAAGTTCGACCCCTACCTCAACGTGGACCCCGGCACGATGAATCCGTACCAGCACGGCGAGGTGTATGTGCTCGACGATGGCGCGGAAACCGACCTCGACCTCGGCCATTACGAACGGTTCACAAACGTCAAGCTGACGCGGCTCAACAACCTCACCAGCGGCCAGGTTTATCAGAACGTGCTCAACAACGAGCGCGAGGGAAAATATCTCGGCAAGACCGTCCAGGTGATCCCGCACGTCACCGACGAAATCAAAAACCGCATTCACCTGCTTGCCGAAAAATCCAAGGCCGACGTCGTCATCACCGAAATCGGCGGCACGACCGGCGACATCGAAGGCCTGCCGTTTCTCGAAGCCATCCGCGAATTCGCACTGGAGGTCGGTTACAACAACGCGATCTTCATGCACGTTACCTACGTTCCGTTCATCAAGGCCGCCGGGGAATTGAAGACCAAGCCGACGCAGCAATCCGTGGCCAAGCTGCGCGAAATCGGCATTGCGCCCCATGTCTTGATCTGCCGCAGCGAATTTTCGCTCGACAAGGAGGTGCGCCAGAAAATTTCCCTGTTCTGCAATGTGCCGGTCGAGGCGGTCATTGAGGAAAAGGACGTGGACCATTCCATTTACGAGGTGCCGTTGATGCTCCAGCGCGAACGGCTCGACGATCTGGTTTGCCGGCTGCTCGACCTGCATACGCCCACCGCGAACATGACGCACTGGCAGGAAATCATCCGCAAGCTCATCGCGCCGCAGCATCGCGTCCGCATCGGCGTCGTCGGCAAATACATCGGCCTGCAGGACGCCTACAAATCGGTCTATGAGGCGATCATTCACGGCGGCATTGGCAATGACTGCGGCGTGGAAATCGTGAAGGTGGATTCCGAGGAGATTGAAAAGGAGGGCGCGGCAAAAATCCTGAAAGGTCTCGGCGGCATCCTCGTGCCCGGCGGTTTTGGCGAGCGCGGCATCGAAGGCAAAATCCGGTCGGCACAATATGCGCGTGAAAACAACATCCCCTATCTTGGCCTTTGCCTCGGGATGCAAATCGCGACCATCGAATTTGCGCGCAACGTTTTGAAACTGGCCAGGGCGCATTCGACGGAATTTGATCCGGCCACGCCGCATCCCGTCATCGCCATGCTCGACGAACAGCGCAAAGTCACCAAGAAGGGCGGCACGATGCGGCTGGGCGCGCAGCCGTGCCAATTGGCGCTCGGCACCAGGGCGGCGGAACTTTACGGCTCGTTCGTCGTCAACGAACGCCACCGGCACCGCTACGAATTCAACAACGCCTACCGCGACAAATTTGAGAAGGCGGGCTTCGTGTTCAGCGGCCTTTCGCCGGACGGCAAGCTCGTGGAGGTCATCGAACTCAAGAACCATCCGTTTTTCATCGCCAGCCAGTTTCATCCGGAATTTTTGAGCAAGCCGCACCAGCCGCACCCGCTGTTCAAGGGCTTCATCGCCGCCGCGCACGCAAAAATCCACCAGAAGCCGCTTTAAGCGGCCTGACCGCCGATGACCTACGCCGCAGCGGTTCAATTTCTTTACGAGCTGCGTTTATTCGGCGCGAAGTTCGGTCTGGAAAATACATTCAAACTCGCCGCGCTGGCGGGCAATCCACAAAACCGGCTCCGCTTCATCCACGTCGCCGGCACCAACGGCAAAGGCTCCACCTGCGCCATGCTCGAAAGCATCTATCGCGCTTCGGGTTTGCGCACCGGGCTGTTCACCTCGCCGCACCTCGTTTCGTTCCGCGAACGGATCCAGCTTAATCGTCAGTTGATTTCGGAGGACGAAGTTGTCCGGTTGGTCGAAGGATTGCAGCCGCTGCTCAAGCAATTTCCAGCCGGCCATCATCCGACTTTTTTTGAAGTCGTCACGGTGATGGCCCTGAGATTTTTCGCTGAACAGAAATGCGACCTGGTGATCTGGGAAACCGGCCTGGGCGGGCGTTTGGACGCGACCAACATCGTCACGCCGCTGGCCAGTGTCATCACCAACATCGCCTTCGACCACGAGCAATGGCTCGGCGACACGCTGGGGAAAATCGCCGCCGAAAAGGCGGGCATCATCAAGCCCGGCGTGCCGGCCATCACGTCGGCGGCCGGGCCGGAAGCGCTCGCAGTGATTGAAGAAACGGCGCGACGAAAAAATGTGCCGCTCACCAATGTCAATTCCTGGGAGGGACGGCGTGCCGCCGTCCCAAATCAAAATTGGCCAGGGTCGCCGACACGGCGGCCCTCCCAAATTGAAAAATTGCCTTTGACCGGCGAACACCAGAGAACAAACGCTGTGCTCGCGCTGGCGACGGTCGAGGTGTTGCAGGGCAAAATTCCGGTGAGCAAGGAGGCAATCCAAACCGGTTTGTCGAAAGTGGATTGGCCCGGGCGATTGCAACTGGTCACACGGCCTTCGGGCCGAAAGATTTTGCTGGATGGCGCCCACAATGCGGCCGGGGCGAAAGTTTTGCGCGCCGCCTTGGAAAAGGATTTCCAGTCTCCGGAACACACGCTCATTCTCGGCGTATTTCAGGACAAGGACTGGCGGCACATCTGCAAAACGCTCGCGCCGCAGGCCGCCAGGATTTTCACCGTGCCGGTATCCAGCGAGCGCAGTGCCGATGCGCACGAATTGGCGGCGGCCTGCCGCGAGGCGAATCCGGCGGCCCTGATTGCCGCCTGCGGTTCCTTGCGCGAAGCGCTGGAAAAGGCCGCAGACGACGATTTTGTCGTTGTCACCGGCTCGCTCCATCTCGTCGGCGAAGCGCTGGAACTGGCCGGGCTTTCGCCCGCGCACGGCGGGGAGCGCGCCTTGAACGAATGGACGGCCAGCACTTCCGCGCGCTAATGATTTAATTTAGCATTATTGATTCTTTGCAAAAGGAGCGTGTTCTTTCTTGAGTCTAACCCTCTGGATTAGTAAATAATTCCCCCCGGTAGGATAATTTTGAAAATCAACATGGCTTACGCAGACACGATGCCGCCACCAGGCCGTTTCGGACAGACGGCCCGCCGGGATGCGTGGTGGGTGCAACCGCTGCTGGTGTTCCTGGGGCTTTCGACGTTCATCGTCTATTCCACGTGGGCGGCGTTCCAGGGAAGTCATTATTGGTTCAACGGCAACGGCGCGGACTACCTGTCGCCGTTTTATTCACCCGAGATTTTTGGCAGCTCGCCGCACGCAATTTTTGGGACGGTTCCCGCCTGGTGGCCATCCTGGCTTGCGTATTCCCCGGCGCTGTTGATTTTATGGGCGCCGGCGGGTTTCCGGTTCACCTGCTATTATTATCGCGGCGCCTATTACAAGGCATTTTGGGCCGACCCGCCGGCGTGCGCCGTTGGCGAGCCGCGCAAGGTCTTTCTCGGTGAAAGGTCCTTTCCGCTCATCCTGCAAAACATCCACCGTTATTTCCTCTACATCGGGCTGCTGTTTCTGCTCATCCTCTCGTACGACGTTTGGGAAGCCCTGTGGTTTGTGGACGGCGGCGTGAAACATTTTGGCGTAGGCGTCGGGACCCTGGTGCTCGCGCTGAACGTGTTTTTCCTCGGCAGCTACACCTTGGGCTGCCATTCGCTGCGGCATTTGATCGGCGGTTTCCTGGACGAACCCTCCAAGGCGCCGGCCTGTGCCAAAGGATATTCCTGCGTGAGCTGCCTCAACCGCCGGCACATGATGTGGGCGTGGATCAGTTTGTTCTGGGTCGGTTTCTCCGACCTTTATGTGCGCCTGTGCTCCATGTGCATCTGGCATGACTTCAGATTTTTCTAAACCTGGAACCTGAATTTTTGCAACCGTGGCCAACTACGAAACTCTCGAATACGACGTGCTGATCATCGGCGCGGGTGGCGCGGGTCTGCGCGCGGCCATCGAAGCCTCGGCGGCGGGCGTGAAGGTCGGGCTGGTGTGCAAATCACTCCTGGGCAAGGCGCACACGGTCATGGCCGAGGGCGGCATGGCGGCGGCGCTGGCCAACGTGGACGACCGCGACAGCTGGCGCGTGCATTTCGCCGACACCATGCGCGGCGGCCAGTACGTCAACAACTGGCGCATGGCCGAGTTGCACGCGAAGGAAGCCCCGGCGCGCGTTCACGAACTCGAAGCCTGGGGCGCGGTGTTTGATCGCACAAAGGACGGCAAAATTCTCCAGCGCAATTTCGGCGGTCATCGTTATCCGCGCCTCGCCCACGTCGGCGACAGGACCGGCCTGGAGCTGATTCGCACGCTTCAGGACCACGGCATCCATCAGGGCATCGAAGTCCACATGGAGCACACGATTGTCACGCTGCTCAAGGACGGCGACCGCGTGACCGGCGCGTTCGGTTACGACCGCGAGCGCGGACGCTTTAAAACTTTCAAGGCCAGGGCCATCGTGCTCGCCACCGGCGGCATCGGACGCGCCTACAAAATCACCAGCAACTCGTGGGAATACACCGGCGACGGACAGGCGCTCGCATATCACGCCGGCGCGGAATTGATGGACATGGAGTTCGTGCAATTTCATCCGACGGGCATGATCTGGCCGCCGAGCGTGATGGGCATTCTCGTGACCGAAGGCGTGCGCGGCGAAGGCGGCGTGTTGAAGAACAAGGACGGCAAGCGTTTCATGTTTGATGACATCCCCGACAATTACAAATCGCAGACTTCCACCGACCCGGAGGAAGGCTGGCGTTATTGCCAGGGCGACAAGAACGCGCGCCGTCCGCCCGAGCTGCTGACGCGCGACCACGTGGCCCGCTGCATCATGCGCGAAGTCAAGGCCGGCCGCGGCAGCCCGCACGGCGGCGTTTTTTTGGACATTTCTTGGATCAAGGAAAAAATCCCGAACGCGGCGGAACACATCAAACGCAAGCTGCCCAGCATGTACCACCAGTTCAAGCAGCTTGCCGACCTCGACATCACGAAGGAGCCGATGGAAATCGGCCCGACGACGCACTATATCATGGGCGGCATCCGCGTGAACGGCGACACGCAGATGTCCAGCGTGCCCGGGCTTTTCGCGGCGGGCGAGGCGGCGGCGGGATTGCACGGCGCGAACCGGCTGGGCGGAAATTCGCTCTCGGATTTGATCGTGTTTGGCAAGCGCGCCGGCGAGTTCGCCGCCAAATTTGCAAAGGAACGCGGTTCCGGCCAGGTCAACGACGCCCAAATCGAGGACGCCGCGCGGCGCGCGCTGGAACCTTTTGATCGCGGCGCGAAATCAGGCGGCAGCGCCGAAGGTCCGTACCAGGTGCAGCATGATTTGCAGGAAATGATGCAGAGCCTCGTCGGCATCGTGCGGCGCGAGGAGGAAATGGTCAAAGCACTCGACGGCATCGGCAAACTTTCGGAACGCGCCGGGCGCGTCGCCGTTTATGGCCACCGCGAATACAATCCCGGCTGGCACACGGCGATTGACTTGAAAAATTTGATGACGGTTTCCGAGGCCATCACCCGCTCGGCGATTGAGCGCAAGGAAAGCCGCGGCGGCCATTTCCGCGAGGATTTTCAGAACAAGGACGCCGGTTTCGGCAAGGTGAACATTATTGTCAGCAAAAACGCCGATGGCTCGATGAATGTGCGGCGCGAAACCATTCCCGAAATGCCGGCGGAACTGAAACAGGTCATCGAGGAGATGAAATGAAACCGGTCACGTTCAAAATCTGGCGCGGTGACGCGGGTGGCGGAAAATTTGTGAATTACTCCACGGAAGTTTCCGAGGGCATGGTCGTGCTTGATGCGGTTCATAAAATTCAAGCGACGCAGGCCAACGACCTCGCCTGCCGCTGGAATTGCAAGGCCGGCAAGTGCGGCTCCTGCTCGGCGGAAATCAACGGCATGCCGAAACTCATGTGCATGACGCGCATGAACACCCTGCCAACCGACAAGCCCATCACCATCGAGCCGATGAGGGCGTTTCCGGGCATCCGCGATCTGGCGACGGACGTTTCATGGAATTTTCGCGTAAAGAAAAAAATCAAGAAATTCAACCCGCGCCGGCCCGACGCGCCGGATGGTTCCTGGCGGATGCAGCAGGAGGACATTGACCGCGTTCAGGAATTCCGCAAGTGCATCGAATGTTTTCTCTGCCAGGATGTCTGCCACGTGTTGCGCGAGCATCACAAGCACGAGGAGTTTATCGGCCCGCGTTTTTTGGTTTATACCGCCGCGCTGGAGATGCACCCGCTCGACACGGAAGACCGGTTGCCGGAATTGAAGCAGGCGCACGGCGTCGGCTTTTGCAACATCACCAAATGCTGCACGAATGTCTGCCCGGAAAACATCACCATCACCGACAACGCCATCATCCCGCTCAAGGAACGCGTTGTGGATGAATACTACGATCCGCTCGGCTGGCTGTGGAAGAAGCTGCGTCCGAAGAATGGTGCGCGGTACAAGACTTGAACTTGTGACCCCTACCGTGTCGAGGTAGTGCTCTGCCAACTGAGCTAACCGCGCGCCCGAAGCGGAAACCCTCCGAAAATCACTGTTTTTCATAGGTTTCCTGCAATTTTTGCAGAGCACAATCTCGCAGTGTATACATCGTTTGGCAAGCCGAAAAACACTCGAAGTCAGGACAAGAGTCAGGAAGGAAGTGCTCCGCATCATTCCGGACTTTTTAAAATGCTGGAGCAGGTTCAACATGCTGTTCCGTGCCCATATCTACTCCCACAGATAGACCGTGGCGAATCACATCCTCACTGTCCGTCACTTCTTCGACAATAAAAGCCCAGTCGATGTTTTCTGGATCAATCTTCTTCAAGAACCGTTTTCAACCAATTTAACCAGCAACAAGGACAACCCATTGTTTAGCATGTGAATCAATATGGGCAGGCCGATTGATCCGGTCTTGGCGCGTGCCCACCCCAAAAGAAGGCCGACGCCAAAAAGCGGGATGAAAAAGGCCATGTCAAAATGATACAGGGCAAAAATCAGGGAAGTGACGAGTATGGTGCCACCGGTGGGCAGTCGTTTTTCCAAGGCACCGTACAGCAGACCCCGAACCAGGATTTCTTCCACCACCGGTCCCAGGATGACGACGGCCAACAATGCAAGGAGAGGACTGGTTTTCAAGGCGGATTTGATTAAAAGCACGGTCTCCTGAACGGGGGCGGGTTGGTGCGTGATCCTCTCCACCATTTCCAGAAACGCCCAATTAAACAGCCACACCAAAACCAGTCCAAGCAAGCAAAGCCCAATCGTCTTTTTCGTTCCAAGCTGCAATGGCCAGGCAAAGGGCTTGCCCCAAGGCTGCTGTCGGAATCCAAACATCCACGCCAGCAGCACCGGGATTCCAGCCAGGATAACGCCTGCCAAAAGAGATTCAGTCGTCTTTATCCGGAAAAGCAACCCAAGAATGAGAAAGAGCACGAGCTGCCCTTCAAAATAAACGGCCAGCCAGGTCAGTGAAAACACAATGCCGGGAAATGCCTGGGAGCGAACACGGAAACTTAACGGCAGCAAAATAGCCAGCCCCGTCAGGTAAAACAGCATGGTGGCGCAGACGCCGATGGCAAAAGCCAACGGAAAAAGACGGTAGGCCTT
The DNA here is from genome assembly GCA_963764175.1 of uncultured Verrucomicrobiae bacterium. GTDB lineage: Bacteria > Verrucomicrobiota > Verrucomicrobiia > Limisphaerales > UBA11358 > UBA11358. The sequence continues at coordinate 22,884 of CAVXRE010000011.1, forward strand.
TTCGTACTGCAACGATCCGAGGTAACATACAAACAACAGCCGTTGCGCCGACCCGTTGTTCTTCTTGATTTCGCAGGCTTTCTCAATATTTGTGGTCGCTTCGCCCAAACGACCTTCCGCTAACAAGCTGAACGCGCACCCCAAGTAGGCATCCCCATCTTGCGGGTTGATGGTGAGCGCATGACGGAACGCCTGGATGGCGTCGTCATGGCGATTGAGATGTTCCAGGCCATAACCCAATTGCCGGTAACACCAGTTGTTGGTGGGGTTGAGGGCAAGAGCGTGTTTGGCCGCACTCACCGCCCCATCATATTGCGCCATCTGAGACAGAGCATAGGACAACCATACGTATCCTTCCGTGTCATTGGTGCAGAGTGACACGTACCTCTGCAAGATATTGGTCGCCTTGGAGCGCTCGCCCGCCAGACAATAGCTCTCGCCCAAATATAGCAGCCAATTCGTGTGGCTGGGTTGCAAAGTCAATGCCCGTTCGAGGTTTCTGATCGCCCACGGGTATTCCTCCAACTTGTACTGACTTCGCCCAAGACCCGCGTACGCTTCCGCATTGGTGGGTTCTGCAAGCACGGCTGCGTGGAATGAAAGCTCGGCCTTGATATAATGGTTGGACGCCAACGTATCCCACGCGCTTTGAAGCAAATTAGTTGGGGAAAGGACATTCGTTCCTTGGCCATTCAGCGTGGCCATCGAAAGCAAACACAGGGAGCCAACGCGCAGAGTCAATGGGATTGTCCCAACCCATTTCAACATGGTCTGAATCATTTTACATCATCCCGCCTATTGCAAGCGCCCAATTTCTCCACTCCGTGGCTCTCGGCACAAAATCCATTCCATCTCCGCATGCACTGCACGCGTCGCTCATTACAAACAACACTTGAACCTGGCCACCGCACCCCAAACCAAATCACAGCAGACGCCATGCACCGTACTCGGCACGAAGCTTAAAGACATGGACCTCCGCATAATTTCCTTCTTGTCCATCGGCCACCGGTTTTGCGAATTTTAACAAAATGAAAGGGTGCCAATTTTCTTCTGTTGCGCTCCTGGCTTTGGCGGGTCTTTTCGGTATTGTCGGCTGTGCTGCTATCAACCCGAATGTGACGAAGGAGCGCGGCGTTTATACTACGCTGGCGATGTATGGACAGAATCTCAATTTGCCCGCCTCCGGTTACACGAGTTGCAAAACTTTTGGCCCCGGCCAGACACCGGCGGCAGTGGTCGTTGGTTATGGCTACTGGGATGGCAGCAACAACCATCCGCAGGCATTCAACTTGGAGGTCGTCGAAGCCGCCAGTGACACGGTCATCCTCAACCTCAGCGGCAATGCTTTTGCTGGCAAAGTGGTGGTGATGGACCTGCCCGTCCGCAAGAGCGGTGATTACCGATTGAAGCTGGTCATCAACGACTCGGTTTATGACACTTGGGATTTTACGGTAAACCGTGAAATCCCCGCCGACGCTGCCTCTGCCACGGCCCCGGCGCCGGTCTACGCCAAGGGCAATTTCAGCACAAGCATTGAGGGACCAGAAAATACCGATGCATTCGACCAATACGATGACTCCCTGATGCAAGCCTTCAACGAAGCTGTCGTGAAAGAATATGCCAATGCCAGCCATGATAGCTTTGCCCAAATTCCTCCCGGCCATGTCGTCGTCCAGTTTGAATTGAGTGAAACCGGACTGGTCAGTTCGCAAAAAATCATCGAGAACACACTTAACGATACGCTTGGACAATTCTTCCTCCATGCCCTCCAGAACGGCTCGCCTTACAAGGCGTGGCCCGCTGCTGCCCGCGCCGCCATTGGCACCGGTTCACGCGTCGTGAAAGTCACCTTCTATTACGACTGATCGTTCATCGATGGGACGAGCGCCGGAGACCAAACACGAACTCCTTATCCCGCCGATATGTTCATGGTGGCCACAATGAATGATTGCGCCGAAAGCTTACGCCTTGCCCCCGAAGCTGACGTAGTCGTCCAAATCCAGCAGGTCAAAGAACGTCCCGATGTCCTCACGTTTGGGACCGTATTTCTTGTGCGCTGCGTTGACGTATTCCCGCGTTTCCGGGTCCTTCGGAAAGCGCTGTTCCACGTAGGCTGACCACTGGGCGATTTCCAGTTCGCTGCGCTTGAACTTCGCGTTGGCAGTGATCCACGCCAGAATCGCCCCGTCACCCTTGCCGGTGGCGAGCTGCTTTTTCAGGGCGGCTGCCTTGATGCCGACGAAGTTCAAGAACCGCTGATCCAACGGACAATCGAAGATGTATTCACCATTCTTGCCGATGAGGGTTGCGCGGCCTTTGTCGAGGAGACGGGGCAGAATGACGAAGCCACCGAGGCGGACACGTGGACTGCGAGGGGCCTGTTTGGTGAGATCGAGTGCGAATATAGCCATAAAGTTTCTTTCTTTGATGACACCATGCCCAATGCTTTGCTGATTGCAAGTTCAAACCTGTAAGAATTCAGAATCAGCCCGCAGGTTTGTAGTGGGAATCCACAGCCGCCGTCAACCGGTCTCAGTTCAGATTCAAATCCACGTTGCAGGCGTTCGGCTGGTAGATGAAGCCCGGCAAATCCTTCAATGACCTGTGCGCCATACCCACATCGGCTGTTAGCGCGGGCAGTGCAGGCGGCGCGGGCTGAAATCTTTTCTGGAAGGCGGCATGGCGCTTTTTGAACCAAGCTACAAACAAAAAGGCACTCTGGAATAAACAGAGTGCCTTTGTTAAATGGGAGCCGGTTTTACTTCGTCCCAAGAATCGCGTCCTTAGCAGCCTTGCCGAGTGTCACCTCTGATCAACAACGCCAAGAACGATACGCCGGAGTGCATCAGGCCGGGCTGAAAGTAATTATGAAACCGCTGGAACCACCAGACAGCATTTACCTGCGGGCGGCTGAAGGCTGGCTTGGACTGGGCGACCACATCGAGGCGAACGAGGAGCTTGAAAAGATCACGCCACAGTTACGGACGCACCCTGACGTGCTGGAAATGCGCTGGCATATTTACGCCAAGGAAAATAAGTGGGAAGCGTGCGCGGACATTGCACGGGCGGTGACCAAGATTGCGCCGGAGCGACCGGACGGCTGGGTTCATCTGGCATACTCACTCCGGCGTGCCAAAGGAGGCGGCTTGCAGGCGGCATGGGACGCCCTGCTGCCCGTTGCCGAGAAATTTCCCAAGGTGACCATCATTCCCTACAACCTTAGCTGTTACGCGGCGCAAATGAACCGGCTGGACGGCGCGCGTGACTGGCTGAAAAAGGCGTTCGCGATTGGCAGAAAAACAAAGTGCTTTGACCAAATCAGGTTGATGGCGCTGAACGATCCAGACTTGAAGCCGCTGTGGGATCAAATTGGAGAACTTTAATTTAAGGAGCGCAGCAGCGGCGGTACATATTTCACGGCGTGGTTCCTAAACCGCATACAAAGCTGCACCGATGCAATATGAAAATTGGGAAAACCATTCAAGAAAAGGTAATTTGCCGAAGACGATGGTTTGCTGTATAAACCGGCGTTTGCAAAATGTTTACAAAGGGTCAACTCTACATCTTGGCCGGTTGCATTTTGGCCGCCGCTTGCATTTTTGCGGTTTATGAATTCTGGTTAAAGCCGCCATCGCAACAGCCTGATTCTTCGGTGGTCGATACAACAACCAATTCGGACAACACGCAGGGGGCAAATAGTAGCACCACGGCTACAGAATCACACCGAGAGTTGCCGGAACCACTGCTGCCGGACGCTTACTTCAAGTTAACAGCCGACAGCCACACGGATGTTGAACAGGCTGGTGGCCATCAAGAGATAGACGCTGATATGGTGCTGGAATACACCCATCAAAGAACCAATGACGGAATCATTGTGACACTTTATTCCATGGAGTTAAAAATGTATCAGGACGGAGTGTTTGTTGAGGATACGATAATGACACGGGACAAAATTGTGCAACAAGAGGGAAATCAAAAGACGGAATTATCATATGATGAGGAGCCGCCGGAGCAGCAAGCAGTGATGGCTGCTTCATTTGCGACCAATCTCTGCAAGATAACACTTGATGCTGACCAGAACGAAATGGGACGCCAGATTTTATCTGATGCTGGATTTGCCATGCTCAAAGAGGGAAATTTAAACACCCTCCGGTTTATGCACGGCCCATACCACCGTGGGGCGATTCGCTGGCAGGGGGTCAGGCGTATTCCAATGACCATGGGTATAATTTTGGATTGTCCTCTCGATTATACGAAGGCCAGCGCCAGTGGGAATGAAGTCAGCATATCAGGCTCTCTTTCCAAAGACGAAGTGGATTCGCCACAAGCAGACGTGGCGATAAAGAATGTGGCGTGCGGCATTTCTGGTCATGAATCATTTGATGAAACGATAGGCGATTACACTTCAGGAAAAACAACACTTCAATATAAATTTCAAATTTTCCAGAACAGTGCCCGGACTGGAACGCTGGATGGGAAAATTGAACTTTCGTTGGAGCGGATCACAGCAAAGATGTAACCAGAAAAGTTACGCGTGCCAATGATGTCAACCACGAAGCGGAACCGGAAGCGCAGACCGCCACTGGCTCCGGTGACTGGTTCGGCTACGGATAGGGCATGAAATCATTTTTGGAACAAGTGTGGGAACCAATCTGGTAGCTGATAATAAGCGATAATCCCGCTGCCGACTGAAAGTAAAATCCATATCGTGATCTTTCCGTTGCTCCATCTCGAATCAACATAATCGTAATCGGGGTCTACCATCGGAATATTGCTAGCGTTTTCGGCGTCATCTTCAAATCCAGACAAATCTTTAAAAAATAACTTAAAATACAGGACAGCGATCAACAGCCCAACGCCGATGGCAGCATAAGTAAGTTTGGTGCCATTAGCAAAGAAATGGAAGATCATCCTGAAAAACTCTATGTCATGTTTAAGCATGGGAACACTAGCTACCTGATGAGCAGGAATCGAACCACTGCGGAAAGCGTGATGTCAACCGCGAAGGTGGGACTCAAAGCGGCCAACCGGCGCTGGATCATTATCTTCTTGCCGGAGTTGCTCGAAACCGAAATCGAAAAGCGCCTTAGCATCCGCCCATTTGTTTGTGCTATGCAACAGGATCAGATGCAGTTCGTGGCCGTCGCGGGTGCCCATAACCAGAATGAGTGTGCCACGATGAGGCTTCATAGTTTGTGTTGTTTCCGATTTGCAAGCGTTCTCTTAAGACCCTCTGCCATAAACGTGTAAAGCTGCGTTCGACCCAGAACCTGAACCCCGCCGCCAAAAAACGCAAGCCCAGATGAATAACGGTCGCTGGGGCGACGTTAGGCCGTGTCATCGTGTTCATCATCTCCTAAGCCCTTGGTGAAAAACTTCGCTAGTGGTCGTGTAAAAATCAAGAACGCTACCCCAGTGCCAACATAAATGAGCAGTCTGAACAATTCTAACCCTAAAATCAGCACCCGCTGTGTTGCTATAGCGTCAGACGTTGAATGAATAATTCCGTTTAGACTGGGTGGCAATTCAGTCAGAACAACCACACCGTCGAAAAAGAGATAAAGGCTGTAAAATCTCAAAAGTAACATGGCAACATGGATGGGTTTCATATTAATAGAGCGCTAGGCGGCCTTATGTAGCAATCTGAGCCGCTTTGGTTGTGAAGTGTTAGGTGGAATTGGTGAACTGGGATGCAACGCTTGGGCGCGAAAGGACAATGAATGTGAGAACACCAAGTGCCGTGCCCCAAGGAACGCCAATGCATGAAATGGCCGCTGTTGCAAATATAAGCCCCTTGTACCTGCGTTTGCCAATTGCTCGCGCTGTTAGAAATTTCAGAACCATAGTTGTGGCCATGATTAGGGAAATGGCCATTCCAATTAACATGAACACGAGGCCGATGCTCTTCGGTGGAGGCCCGGAGGTTTTCGCATCATCAAAGCCTCCGAAGAATATGATTGCACCCATGACAACATAAATCAAAGGAAAGAACACCCATAGGAGATTCGTAGCTGCGGAGATGAAGTATCCGATTCGTAGAAGCCGGAGATGCTCCGAATCGACGATTCCCTGTTGTGATAATTCGGCATTCATTGTTCCAACTAACAGTAGTTACACGCCTGCTGGTTCATTTTGAAAACTTCCCAAACCTGAACCCCGCCGCCAAAAAACGCAAGCCCAGATGAAGGACGGTCGCCGGGTGAGTATCAGGTGCACTATATTAGTCAAATGGCCATACGAAATCGAACCTCATGCAAATCGCTCCCATCTGCCGCCTTCTCCGTCTTCGTGGCTCCATCAAGGCTAAATCCCAGCGCTTCGTAGAAATGCCTCGCCGCAGCATTTGAGGCCAAGACCCAGAGCGTCACTGCCTGATAACTTCGCCTGCCAGCTTCCACCAGCACACTTTTGCAAAGGGTTCGACCCACTCCTTTTCGCCAATGCTCTGGGAGAACATAAATCGCCGCAATCTCAGCGACCGCCTGTGGGTCAGCGTCTTTGTCCCGTGACGGAATAAAGTCACAAAACCCCACAATGCGGCCACCATCCTCCGCGACAAAAACCCGCCCCCGCTCTTGTGTGAGCCGTTCCTGCCAGAAAACCGTTCGGCGTTCCTCGTTGAGCGCATCCAAAACAGCATCGGGCATCTGGCCGCGATAAGCCACGCGCCAAGTCTCAACGTGAATGTGTGCAATGCTTGGCGCATCGGTGGCTGTGGCAGTGCGGACTGGCATGAGAGGCTACAGACAAAGTGCTGGTGTTTTTACACACAGCCTCGTGCGGTGTTATGTGGCAACTTTCGGAGCCTCATCCTTCAAAACCGCCGTGCCCATCTTAATCTTGTAGCGCATCGCTAAATACCACGGAAAACCGATAATCCAAATAAACGCGATAGCGATAAACAAGACAACTGGCCCATACGAAATGCCGGACTTGTAAAGCTTGAGCTGAATCTTCTTGGAATCAATCGCCGCCCACAGCGCCGTGCCAAGCACCATGAACCAAGTGAGAGGAAAACGAATCAGTGCGGAAATGACGATGTCAGCCGCGAGTAATCCGATGGTGAAAAGAATCGCAATCCATGTCTTCATAGCTTTGTGATGTTTGGTAATGAATTTGCCGCCTAACCTAGATATAGGTTATCCGACGTTATTCATGGGCTAATCATAATCCACGCAAAGAAAATGAAAACGCCGATGCCAATGAAAGCAAATATCCGACCCAGCAAACGGCCACGGCTCAACCCGGTAACCGCTAAAAGAAGACCAACACCTAACCAACCAAAAAACACCATGAGCGCATAAAGCCAAAATGGCTCGAACTGTAGATGGTGCGGCAGCATCACCTTACGGATGAAAGCATATCCTCCAATTATCCAAAGGATGGATGACACACCTGCCATATTCTGTAGTGCTTTCGTGTTCATACCCACACACCCAAAGGTGCGTGCAGGGCAATTTACTACTTGTTCACGGTTGCAGCAACTCCCGATGCGGCTTGCGCTTCGGCCATGCGCAGCAAACCAAACCGAAAACAAATCCTGCTGCCAAAGGAATGTCGTATCTCCAATGGAAAACTATCACAACCGTCGTGCTCCGCAAAATCTGGCCAGAGCACGCCACGCCAAGCATCAAGAAGCGATAGAAAATGTTCCGAGGTCATAGTCGTGAATGTTCATGTCGTGAGCGATGCCTAGCGGATATGATTTTAATGCAACTTTGATTGGACAATTTCTTAGTCATCATTTTGATGGCGGACGGCTTTTCTTTTTCATCCATGAAATTCAGCGGATTAACCGACTGGGTTTGGAACCATTCGTCCACCGTGACCGGCTCACCCATGAACCACCGGTTCAGCATCCGATATTGCGCCCCACAAAGGTTGTAATTCAGAATGGTGATGACAGGTTCCATTGCCTCATAGCACATGGACTTGCATTTTGAAATGTCCACCACAGACACCCTTGTTATCGCCACTGGCTCAATGACGCCTTTGTAAGCGCAATTGCCAAGATGCTCGACCGACAGCCTCCAAGACTCTGAAAATTCGTCAATGTGGTTGCGAATGTATTCTGTGCGCTCGTTTATCGTCTTGCCCCTGATGCCTGCACTGTTCTTTTCGTCCCTGCGTGTTGCTTGTTCTATAAAATCTTCGTCAGGACGCAGTTTGGTTTTGTCCAGCAGGTTCGTTTCAATCTCCACAATGGCGAATTTTGTTTTGTGGAAACTCGTAAAGGCATGAAGTGCGAAATAGGGGGCGTAGGCCGTGGTCAAATAAATCAGTGACGGGCTGCTTTCGACGGTGTGCTGCCAATTGCTCTTGCCCGTCATTTTCCGTGGCTTCAACCCCTCGGTCAAAGCCCGTCTGCCAATAGCCTCAGTTGTCCCGTGATAAATTTTCACAATTCTTAACAACCACGCGTTAGCATTAAACCCGGCATATTTATTGGCAAGCCAATCTTGAGTTGAATCAAGTTCATATATTTGGCCCATTTCCCGCGTCTTCCAAAAACAGCACGGGGGATTTTTTGCACTGGTCGGAAATTGCTGACGTGACGACAGACCGATACACTCCCCGGAATGTCTCCGGCAAATCGGCACAGTTTGGCGCGGAATCATAAAACCCAGCGAAAGGAATAATTTTTTTATTTTCAAAAAGTCACCAAATCCACCCAAAATCAGAGCAGGCAGTCCGGTAAAAAGGGCCTTTTTAGGATTTTGACACCACTTTCACCCGCATAAAAATTGGAGATATTTATGCGTTTGCGAAAGATACAATCCCCGGCCCCGCCCATCCCCAGAACTGGTGACATGCAGTATTTTTGGTTCGGGTTATCTTCACCTCGGTTTTTGCAGTTCTCAACCGTGTAAGAGAAGGCCGGAAGTAGTGTTCCGGTCTTTTTCTTTTTCCCACCAGAGAATTGCTAGGGCTTTGTCTTTCAGGAAGGGCGTGGCCGAAACTGTATGGGTCAAAGGGGTGCGCCCCTGCAATGGGTGTATACGGACGCACCCCCTCAGTTTCACCAACACCAGAGAATTGCTCTTCTGGATGAAACCTGACACACGACCCTATCGTATCGTGCGCTTGTTTGTTTGATACGTCCCTTCCGGGTCGACCACAACTAGGGTTTTCCTTGCCGCTACTAGATGCCATGGCCAACCGAGAACGCCTGACCCAACAATTGGCCGACTCCGTGATAAGTCTGCGTGTCTGGCGCAAACACCAGTGGTTTGACCTTGGCGATTTCAAGGAAGCCGCCCTTTGCCATCACACCTTCCTCGGCCTTCACGTCCATGACCTCCCCGACGAACTGCGTGTGCAGCCCAAGCTCGATGACGTGGGCCAGCTTGCATTCCACGACCAGAGAGAATTCCATTACATACGGAGCATCCACCAGTTCGCTCCTCACCGGCGTCAGCTTTGTGGCCACAAACTTATCCACGTTTCTGCCGGAAACCAACCCGAAGTAATCTGCCTGCCGGACGTGACCTTCGGACGGGATGCTGATGGTGAATGCCTTTCGCGCCAGAATATTTCCGTGGGTGTAGGTCGCTTTACGAAGGGACACCGCAACGCAGGGGGGTTGGGAGCAGCAGATGCCACCCCACGAAGCGGTCATCACGTTGGGCTTGCCCTCTTTGTCGTAGGTTCCCACCACAAATACCGGCGTCGGGTAAACAAGGGTTTTTGCACCCAGAGACTTTTTCATAGAGGACACCATTCTAAACCCGACTGACCCAGCATCCAAGCCCGGAAGACAAATGCGAATACGGAACTGACCGTGCCGGTCGGCACTGGCTCCGGTGATCTGGTCAGGCGGCTGGCTACTGTGCTTGGAATCTAACCCAGTGCAAAAACACCTGCCACCAACCGCCATGCTTAGGCTGTGATGGCTGAGTCTGGTAATCGACTGTCGAATTCACAGAACCACCAATGGTGGTATTGCTAAGCGCTGTCTGTAAGCTGGTAAGTTTCTCGTCAGCATTGGTTGAAATGCTGCAAGTAATCAGTGATGTCAGTAAAACAAACGTTGCAACTAATCGCCGCGTTTTCATAAATGTGATGTCGCCTACAGCCGTTTCTTACCGGCGGCCTTCGCCTTCTTCCAGCGCGCCTTGGCTGCCGCCGCCATCTTCGCCCGCGCCGCTGCACTAATTTTGCGCCGTGCTTTCTTGACCGGCTTGGCGGCTGGCTTCGGCCCCTTGACCTTCGCCCACCGCGCTCTGGCTGCTGCGGCAATCTTACGCCTTCCGGCGGCGCTCATCTTCCGGCGTTTGGCGGGAGCGACAGCGCCATTGGTGCTGGCCAGCAGCGAGGTAAGCTTCTTTTGTAGTGATTCGATTTTATGTTTGAGGTCAGCAGCATGATGCAACTGACTGGCAGTTAGATGGGTCATATAGTTGAACCTAGTGAATATAAGCGTACATATAAAGTCAAGCCTATCTATAGGTTGTCTGTTGGTCACATTTAGCTATCCCCGGCCCATACGGATCACTATTGTGCAGGATTTGGTTAGCCGCCCATATTCCGGTCGCCGCCGCCGAATCAGTCCAAGGGAATCCCATATAATCACCCGCCAGATACACTTTCCTCTCCCTGCGTTTTTCATGGCGATATTGGTGCACAGACCGGCTGCGACCGACCGGCGACTGCGGGATTGCCTCAGGCCAGCGCATCACCCGCGCCCATGCCACCCGCTTTGAAAGACCCGGAAAATATGCCTCAAGTTCCGGTATCACCCGTGCAAGGATAGTGTCGTCAGACAAAGGCATGGCTTCCCTGGCAGCGTCATTATCCAGCATTACATCAAACAGTTCGCCCCCGGCCACACGATCCGGCGACTTGTTGCGTTCAATCGCAATAGCCGCCAGCCGCCTGTGATCTGATTGGGCAAACAGGATTCCATACACGTTAGCCAGTCCCGCAGGGATCCTGTGGTCGGGCGCTGTTGCAATGGCGATATTGATCGTGGCATTGTATGGCGTGGCCATCAGCGCCCGTTCCAGTGGGTCGGCGTCAGAGTACAGCCGGGCCGCCACTGACGCGGTGGTGGCCAATATCACATAATCCCCTTCAAATTGCGCTTGGTCAGTTACAACCAAAACTCGGTTGTCGTTCACCCGCACCGCTTTCACGGCACAATTAAGTGTGACCGGCACGACGCGCGCCAGCGCCTCTGGAATGACGCCCATGCCTCCGGGCACGGTAACCGTAACCGGTCTACGAAATCCAAACGCCATTACCGCCAGCAACAATGCCCTCGAATTTCCAGAAAGACCTTGAAAATACAATCCATGGTGTATCGGTTCCAGCAGGTCGTCGGTCGCCTGCCCGCCAAAATGCTGGAGACTCCACAACCGTCCATCCTCGTCGTCGAAGCCATGCCAATCCCCGTAATCCGTCAGGGACAATCGGCCTATCCCGCGCTTCATGCGCCACAGGTGATATCCCAGACGAAACCAAGACAGCGGATCCAGTAAACCCGACGACACCGGCGACAATGGGTGCCCCGACTTTAGTTGTCGCAGCCGCTGCTTGTGGCTGACTGCCACATAGGGACTAGCTTTTACCCATTCCGAAAGCCCCAACTCCCTCGCCAGCCCCGGCAGCACCAAATAGGCTGTTGATAAAAATTGCGCACCACAGTCAATCACCATGCCATTATGGCGGACAGTGGTCATCCGTCCGCCGACGCGGTTTTCCTTTTCAAGAACTGTCACCTGCAATCCCGCTTTGCGCAGATAATAAGCTGCCGCCAATCCGGCAATGCCCGCCCCGATAACGATGACATGCGCTGTTTTCTCTCCGTTCATAAACCACGCTCAAACTCACACTCTATGCGACGGCCGTCAAAGCTCCATTCATTTTATTCAGGGCCATTAAACAACAAGAACGGAAACGTGATTCCGTTTTCGACTGAAGTTCTTGCGGATATACTGTCCCCGACAATTGCGGGCGTTACTCTTTCGCCCAAAATTTGACCGGACTGGCCAAGTTAATTGATTTCATCTGCCGCGCCCCGTTCTTTGCCCCGTGCTACAACATCGCCCTGCTCCAGCAGGCACCGGTCATCGTGTTGGAAAACAATCAGCCGACAATGAAGCTCATGCACACACCATCGAGCTTCCCGCCGGTATCATCGGAGATGCATGGCTACAAACACCTTGACGCAACAAGATGGTTTCAGTCAAATCCCTGTGAACTTCAACCATCAACCAAATCAAAATCATGGCTGTTCCCGTCCAATTAACTACGAATGTGCAGAACGAAACCTTCGGTGGCGTCACCTATCACATCGAAGGCGAGTTGGTGCCAGCGTTGCATCTGGAATTAAGCAACACCGGCGTTTATTTTGAGCATCACATCCTGCTGTGGAAAGATCCGGCGGTGCAAATCGCACTGCACCCGATGAAAGGGGCGTTAAAGCGGATGCTGGCCGGAATGCCGTTTATGCTGACGGGCGCGACCGGGCCGGGGCGCATCGCCTTCAGCCGCGACGGTGCGGGGCATGTCTTTGGCCTGCACCTGAAACCCGGCACGAGCGTGGACGTGCGGGAACATCAATGGCTGGCGGCAACGGACAACGTGGAATACACATTCCAGCGCGTAAAGGGCGCAGCGAACATGCTGCTGGGCGGGACGGGGTTTTTCATTGATTCGTTTTCATGTCCGATGCGGGAAGGCATCCTCTGGCTGCACGGTTTCGGAAACGTGTTTGAAGTCACGCTCGCAGCGGGTGAGGAGATCGACATCGAACCGGGCGGCTGGATTTACAAGGAACGCACGGTGCAGATGCAGACGATGTTTCAGAAACTGTCGACGGGATTGTTTGCCAGCGCAGGGCAAATTTGCTGGAACAGGTTCACCGGGCCGGGAAAGATTGCGCTCCAGACGATGTATTGCCAAATAGCAGGCAGTGAGTAGTGCGGTTGACGCAATTGGTCACGAAGTTTAAGCTTTGGATCAGGGAAAAGCGGGGTCGGAACGGATGCGGCCTTTGCCGGTTCAATAATAGAGGTCATTTTGCGGTATAAGTTGTTGTGGATAAATAACCTGAACCTGAAAAAGATGTCAAAATGAGAAATGGGTTAAGCCACAGAATTGAGACTTAACCCTATGTTAGGCGGCAGCGAGCATTTTAGATTATGGGCAGATATTTTAACAACCGAGACCAAGGCCCGACTTACTATTTCGTGCTGGGAGTTATTTGTGCTGTGATGCCTGTTCCTGCGTTTTGGGTTGGTTATTTGTGTGTGAGAGCTGGTCAGTATTGGCCGTTGATTTGGGTCGCGACGATTACGGGTCTTTTGTGGCTGACATCGTATTATTTGTTCGGCACAGCCCGCAGGATTAAGCAAGCCCAGAACAAGCCGAAGGACGATTTATGAGATATTGCGTGCAGCCGCCTAACAAGTCGCCGGAGCCAACCGCCGTTGGCGCTTGCCGTTCCGCTGTCGCGGTTCACGTCGCGAGTCGGCGGTGGCTCAGCTTTTTTCGTTAGGCATCACGAGCCATGTTCACCGTCCGAAATGCAACTTTGGTAGCGATTATGCAGGTTGGAGTTATAGTCGCTGGCGTGCTCGCTTCGGGCCTATGGCATAAATTCGCGACAGATAGTCACATGGCAATGCCATTTCCAGCATCGTTGATTTACTATTACGGCACTATTGGTTTTTCCATACCTTTCATCTGGATTATATGCGCCTTGCTGCTTCGTAGTCGTGATAGGGTTACAGATGAGATTAAGAGCTTGGCTTTTTTGTTGGGCGTTCTTGTCTTGATTGCACTCGTGATATTTGTGATTTATGCAAACGTGTCACCGTGTTTTAGGATTATGTGGGGCTTGAGTGGAGGCGACGATGCCTAACAAATCGCTGCAGGCAACAGCCACCGCCCATACAGTTTTGACCGGGAAATGACATTTGAACATCATCATTCCATTGCTGGCTTGGCCGCCCGGCGGCTGTGCCTGAGCTTTTGACGTTAGGCCACATGACCAAGCCACTACCATTTAGAGTTAGAAGGTTTATCGCCGTTGCTTTTTGTGCGACTCTGGTGGTGTTCAGCCTGTTTATGTTTCCGCTTTTGTTCACAGACATAGATTCGCCTTCAGTATCAGCCAGCATTTGTTTCACTGTTTTTATGGTGGCAGCATTGCCGCTTACCATCTGTGCCTTTATTCTGCACAGAGACCCTCCACCTGTTCTTTTCTATTCGCTGTGGGTAGTTTCAGGATTATTTTGGGCTTGTCTCGTTGAGTTGTTTTTTACCGTAAAGACTCGACTGTGGCCTAACACCGCGCTGGAGCCAACGCCGACTGCCCCTTCGGTTTCGGACAAGCCATGAAATTCGATTATCATTTTTGCATTGCTGCGCTGGTTGCCCGTCGGCGTGGCTCAGCTTTGGAACGTTAGGCGTCATGCCCACTGCATTATCCATTTTGTGTTTTGTTGTTTCGCTTGCAGCTATGATTTTGTTTTCCGTCATTACAGCACAGGCCATCAAGCGACGAGAGATAGCTCGGCTTGGTCTTGCGTTTGAGAATCGTCCAGCCATGTTTGTCGCGGTTTGTTGTGCGTATGCGGTATTCGTTATCGTTTTTCTGATTTTCTCGGTTGCATGTGCGAGAGATTTGATTCACACGATATGACGCCTAACACCGCGCGAGGCTGTGTGAAAAGTCTGGCGCGGTGAGTGCGAAAATGTTTCCCCGGCGGTCTGAAGTTTGAATCGCTGGTTTGTTTTTCCCCGGAAGTTCCCGTCGGTGCCCAGAGCGTTTGGGGAAGATCAGAGAGTCTGCGACGTAAAAAAGTGTGCGTGTGCCTGCATCAGGCCGTTTGTGTTGCTTTCATGCCCACCGCTTGCATCAAATTGGCAAAGCTCACCAAGTTGAGCACCCGTTTGAGGTTGTAGGCCAGCGTCATCAGGCTCCATTCGCACCTCACCTTGAACAGTCCTTTCATCAGGAAGTAGGTGTAACCGAAAAATCGTTTGATCGTCCCAAAAGGATGTTCACACAGTTGCTTGCGCAACTTGAGTTTCTCTGGGTGCGCCGCCACCCGCGCTGCCATCGCCTCGATCACCGCCTCGTCTTCTTCGCGGGTGATCGTCCGGTTTCCCTTGTTCCGCGTGCACCGTGGCTTCAACGCACAACGCTGACACCCGCTGGATCGATAGTACCGCAATTCTCTCCCCAATTCATACGTGTTGAACCGATACGTCAGTTCAGCCCCGGCTGGACAGATATAGACATCCTTTTGGGCATCATAGGTGAAGCGGCTCTTGCCATATAATCCCTGTGCCGTGTTGGCGCTGGTGTCGGCCTTGGGCACGTAGGCGGTGATGCCCTGTTCGGCGCATTGCACCACCTCGGCGGTCGTGCTGTAACCGGTGTCAGCCACCACTTCCAGCTTATCGATTTGCAGATTGGCCTTGGCCTCCCGCGCCATGCCCGACAATTGCCGCAAATCCGTCTCTTCATTGGTCACGTCGGCTGCCGCGATCAGCTTGTTCTTCTCATCGACCGCCGTTTGCACATTGTACCCCACCACGCTGCCACCCCCGCCAGCCCGCATCCGCCGCGCGTCCTCATCGGTCACCGAGATTTGTTTGTCCTCTGCGTCCAGTTGCCCCAGCAACTCCTCGTGCCAGTCTTTCCTTTCCCGCAACGCCGCGATCTTGGCGGCCAACTGTGCCCGGCTGCAAACAGGGCTGGCCCCTTCCACCGCGTCGGTGGCATCCAGTCCCTTGAGATAATCAGCGATCTGCGTGTCGGCCCGGTCAATCAATTCGCGCAGTTTCTTTTCATTGAAATTGGCGTCCTTGCTGTTGACCGCCGCCAGTTTGGTGCCATCAATGCCCACCAACTGGCCCCCGAACAACTCCAGTTTCCGGCACATCACGGTGAACTGCCGCGCCACCGCCTGCAGCGCTTTGAGGTTGTCTTTGCGAAAATCAGCAATCGTTTTGAAATCCGGCGTCAGCTTACCCAGCAGCCAGATCACTTCCACATTGCGCTGGCATTCGGCCTCCAGCAACCGGCTGGAACGGATGCGGTGCAGGTAACCGTAGAGGTAGAGCTTGAGCAACGCCGCCGGTTCGTAAGGGGGACGGCCCGTGTCGGCGCAGCGGGCCTTGGCAAAGCCCAGCGTGTGCAGATCGAGCGAAGCGACGAAGGCGTCCAGAAAACGCACGGGGTTTTCGGCGGCGACATAATCCTCCAGCCGTTCGGGAAAGAGCAGCGTTTGGGAGCGATCCAGTCCGGTGCGATGATTCATGCTTGTCACTGACCAACCCTCGGCGTAATTGTTCAAACCATGACCGACTTTTCACACAGCCTCGCGCTGGAGCCAACGGCCACTGCCCCTTGAGTTTTAGATTGAGCGATGAAGATTGGATGTCATTATTGCAGTCGTGAGCCAGCCGCCGGTGGCCGTGGCTCAGCTTTGGATCGTTAGGCAGCTACGCGCTATTACGTATGCGTCTTAAATTTGTAAAGCTATGTCCTGCAATTGTCTGCCTTTCTTTGCTGACGGGCTGCTCGGTGTGGACAGGAGGGATTCCTTCTTCATATCGTCAGAATGGAGCATATCCAGTTATCGCAAGCATTCACGGCATAAAAACCGTGACACTTTCCGATGACCTGAGTAAGACCGTTATCAATTATACTCCGACTAACAAGATAATGCTGAACACGAACACAATACATGGGTGGCGTATCCAAATCCCTCCGGCTGAGACAAAACTTCAAGGCCAAGAATTCTATGTTTTACCGAAAGCTGCTCGCTGGACTACTTCCAAGATAGAGCTAGTCTCTATGGATAGGACAACTTGCATAACCGATTTTGAAGTACCAAAGGGGACGAAATATATTTATGACGATTGGGGGATGTTTTCTGACGACCCGGTTGGAGAATATGAGATTGCCGTTTTTCTCGATAAGAAGCTCGCTGCAGACTTCAAATTCCGCGTAATTAAGGAGGCAAACGGTATAGCCACGGAGATGCCGCCTAACACCACGCTGGAGCCAACGCCGACTGCCCCTTGAGTTTATGGACGGTTTGAGTTATACAACGATTATCGAGCCAGCGGAGCTGCTCGCCGGTCGGCGTGGCTCAGCTTTGGATCGTTAGGCGGCATTACACCATGAACTCATTCGCCCAGATTTCTAAAAGGCAGAGCAGCTTTCGGGCGTATTTTTGGGCAGCACTGATGGCTTCCATTCACATCAGTATTATTTTGTCGCCGATTCGGATTTTTGACTTGTTGCCGGGAGACGTTGGCTTTATTCCATACTCGATTTTATCAGTGCCGATGATTTTGAGTTTCGTCATGTTGCTGCGCTACCGAACTTGGCAGGAGCGTTTGGTTGCTTGGTGCGCTTTGGCATTTTCAGCCGTGCGGATTATGTCTGTTGGTTGTATTAGAGGATGAGAACCATGCCGCCTAACAAGTCGCCGGAGCAAACCGCCGTTGGCGCTTGCCGTTCCGCTGTCGCGGTTCACGTCGCAGGTCGGCGGTGGCTCAGCTTTTTTCGTTAGGCCACCGAGCGCACATGGCTAGACTCACACATAAATTCTGGTTTTGGGCATTGATGCAGATTTGCGTCGTTGCGGTAGTTGTAGGTTGGCGATTTTACGTTGGAGTGACCGAGTATTTGGCTCATCCGCCAGATGGTGATTTGTATGCGCACACTTGGTCTTTCCAGGCCATCGTGTTTTTGGTATTTACGTTACCGAAGATTCTAGTCGGAGTTGCGGCGTTGCTTGGCGTTGAGTGGTTCATCGCTCGCGTCGCTTTAAAGAGACGGATTATTGATGATAAGACGTTGGCCTAACAAGTCGCCGGAGCAAACCGCCGTTGGCGCTTGCCGTTCCGCTGTCGCGGTTCACGCCGCGAGTCGGCGGTGGCTCAGCTTTTTTCGTTAGGCCACATGACACCGCACACTTACTTTTATGATTAAGGCATTACTATTTGCATTACTGTTCGCCGTCGTTGGCTTGGTTGCCTTCGCGTTCATCGGCCCATTGTTCTTTCACGGAGCAGATGCTCGAAAGGCTGGCGCGTTGGCGTTTCCATTCATTGTTCTGATTTGTGGTGGCGCTGGTTTTGTATTCGGATTGAGTCGCAAGAAGAAGCAGTAAGATGATATGATTACGATGTGGCCTAACAAGTCGCCGGAGCCAACGCCGGTTGGCGCTTACTGTTTGCCGGGAAGATTCCAGACGCACCACGTCGCAGGTCCGGCGTGGCTCAGCTTTTTTCGTTAGGCGGCACAGCGCACATAATACCACAAAATCAAAACAACCATGAACAAAACCACAATAATCACACTCACGATGTCAGCACTTGTCGTATTTGCAGGTGAGGCTCAAAACTTAATTACTGATCCGAGCTTTGAGTTAAATTCACCCGCATGGGTTTTCAACGGTGATTCAGGACGCCAGGCAGCAGACGGGCTGGATCCCGCTCACACCGGAAGCTATGAAGCCTTTGTAAATATTGACAATTCCGGCGTTGTAAGCCAATCAGTCAATACTGTCCCAGGTCAATCATATCTAGTTGATTTCTGGATTGCCTATAACGGTGCTAGCACTCCAGACTCAAGCGTTTCCGTTTCATTCGGAAGCACCGTCGGATTTGTTCAAACCGCCGGAAGCATCTCGAAGTATAGCTATTTTGAATATTTTGAGGAGTCTTTTACGGCTGTTGCTACTAATACCACAACTGTTTTTGCGTTCTCTGGAAACCTCGATGGTGGCACATTTTTCCTAGATGATGTTTCAGTCACAGGGCCATCAATCACGAATTCTCCTCCGCCAACAGTAAACATACAAAAGGCAGTTTATCTGACTTCCAGCAATCTTTGGACTGGTTCAAATTACCAAATCCAAGCGTCATCGGATTTGGTTAATTGGACGAATCAAGGCTCTGTTTTCACTGCCACCAATTCGAGTTGGAGTTCCACACAATACTGGAATGTAAGCGATTGGAACCAGCTTTACTTCCGTTTACAATCATTACCATAATGATGACGCCTAACAAGTCGCCGGAGCCAACCGCCGTTGGCGCTGTCAGTTCCGCTGTCGCGGTTCACGTCGCGAGTCGGCGGTGGCTCAGCTTTTTTCGTTAGGCATCGAGAATTTATGTGGGAAGAAGACCCAAGATGGCAGCAGGCCAATTACCGGTTTCTGGTCGGAGCGGTTGTTGTCGGCTTGGCAGGTAGTTTTCTGATTTCACTTTTTTCGGGTGACTGGGAGCTATTTCGAGTTTTTCTTGAGGTGCTTGGCGTCATCGTAGCGGCACTTTGCATTTATGCAGCCGTCGTCTGGACAGCGGCGCATTTGGTAGCGAAGATTTGGCGAGCATTTAGAAAGCTGAGACACAAACATGACGATGCCTAACACGGCGCTGGAGCCAACGCCGATTGCCCCTTTAGTTTATGAATGGTTTTAATTATACAACGATTATCAAGTTTGCGGAGCCACTCGCCCGTCGGCGTGGCTCAGCTTTGGATCGTTAGGCCGATTCGCATCACATGACTATTCTCGCCAGACTTTGTTTGATTTTGGGCGCGGCTTTCATCGGCTATGGGATTGCTGTCGCGACCATTGTCCCTGACATTCTGTCGAAGCAGGACACAGCTTTTCAGCGGTTTGTTACGGCACACTCGGCTGAGATTGACGCGAACTTTTCGCAGCCTACCAACACACCGACCAAGCAGGATTTTTATCGGCTGAAGATGCGCGTGATGATGTCGGGAGGTTTGTATCCCGGATGGGCACAGGCTATCATGCCGTGCAGTTTCGGTTTGATTTGTTTTGCGTTCAGTTACTATTTCTCACAAAAGAAGCAGGATGCTAGACATGAGCCATCGGCCTAACAAGTCGCCGGAGCAAACGCCGGTTGGCGCTGGCAGTTCCGCTTCGCGGTTCACAGTTTTTGATCCGGCGTGGCTCAGCTTTTTTCGTTAGGCCACATCCGAATATGGACACACCAACCTCACCAAAAACGAAATCGTTCTCACACCGAGCAGCGACGCTTGGTTGGGTTAGTCCCGTCATCAGCGGCATTATCTTCGCGCTTTTGATATTTGAAGGACAGATTGTCGCGCGAAAGATTAGGCCGTTTTTTGTGCAGGTTGCACTTTTGCTCATCGCCGTTGGCTTGGTTTCCGGCATTGTGGCTTTGTTCGGCGTTTCCAAGCACGGCAAGAAAGGCATCCTAGTGCCAGCTATCGTTGGCATCATCATTAGTGGATTATTGATTTTGTTTTGTGTCGCTGTGGCCTAACAATTCGCCGGAGCCAACGCCGGTTGGCGCTGTCAGTCCGCTTTTAACCAACCACCTGATGTTGTGGCAGTTCATAGGATGCAAATGGCAGGGCTACAGCCATTGTTTGTAGACAGGCGCTCTTCGTTCAGTTGTTCAGGATGGAATGAACCGATGATACCGCCATGTCCAATTCGCGGCTGATGGCCCTGATGCCCAAGCCGCGCTTTTTGAGTGCCATGACCTCACCGGCGCGTTTTTGCAGCGTGGCGGGGCGACCAAGCCGCACGCCACGGGCTTTGGCGGCAGCCAAACCGGAATTGACGCGTTCGCGGATTATACCGCGCTCAAATTCGGCCACGGCCATAAGCACGCCCAGTTGCAGTTTGCCAGTTGGGTTGTCCGTGCTGGTGTCAATTCCTTGGCTGCTGGCAATCAATGGCACCTTCAGTCTGTTCATTTCATCCAAAATCAAAGCCAGATGGGTCAAGCTGCGGCCTAAACGATCCAATTTGTATACGACAAGGCGCTCGATTTTTCCGGCGCGCAAATCCTGCATCAACCTGTCCAATTCGGGGCGTGAAGTCTTGGCCCCGGAAATCCTGTCCTCATAAAATGCGGTCTTCGTCCACCGGCGCTGCTGGCAGTAACGCTTGAGTTCACGTTGCTGCGAATCGGTGCGCTG
The DNA here is from genome assembly GCA_963764175.1 of uncultured Verrucomicrobiae bacterium. Classification (GTDB taxonomy): domain Bacteria; phylum Verrucomicrobiota; class Verrucomicrobiia; order Limisphaerales; family UBA11358; genus UBA11358. The sequence goes on from CAVXRE010000011.1 coordinate 43,840, forward strand.
GTTTTCAGAGGACACCCTAATGTATACGGCGGTGCATTGTCCGTTCATAAAACAATAGTATTATGAACACATACGCCTGTCAAATAAAACCCATGAAAATCAAGGGCTTCAAATGCCCGAAAACAAGGGGGGATTTGTGAACACCCTCAAAACTTTATCGTAGGCAGGATGTGCGGGGTTCTTAACAAGCTGCCGGTTCCCTGTGTCACGGCATCTGGAGACTGTAAAAACGGCTGGGATAATTTGTCCACAGTGGATCGCTGAAATACGAAATGCCGCCGGTGAGGGTGTTGGTTGACAACGGTTGCCACACTGGATTGGCTAAATTCGTGCAGGCAGCCACCACGACCGGAATGTTGGTTGTGCCGGTGATGTTGAAACCAAATTGATTGTTTAGCACACCAAAGCTGCCATCGGTGGTTTGCGCCTGCGGGTTCCACAAGACCGCCGGAACATCGGCAAACATTGAGTCCCAGCCCATTGTTCCCGGCAAGTAATAGACAGTCACGTTAGTGACATCGGTGAATACATCCACACCATATGCGGGGGCGTTACCTTGAAAATAGACTCCTGTCAGACTGGTGCATAGTATGAACGCCTCTGACCCGATGTTAGTGACGCTGCCGGGGATAGTGATGCTCGTTAGCCCGCTGCATAAATTGAACGCACTCGACCCGATACTGGTGATACTGTTGCCAATTGTGGCGCTGGTCAGGTGGTTGCAGCCAGCAAATGCTTCATTTCCGATACCGCCGACGCTATCCGCCCTACTTTGTCGCCATGACATGGCCTTCGCTATTAACGTCCTCCTCCTTATTTTGGGTTCAAAATGCTGGATTTTCACCGCCCCGTAGTTTTGCCAAAATTGAAAATGTAGTTAAGTACGTTCGCCGCCGCGCGGTGAACGTAAAACGTGAAGGTGAGCGGTCGTGAATAATACATCAACACGTCAATAAAAAATGACCAGTGGACGGAATATTCCCACTCCAATATTCGGCAGCGGCGGCACGCAAATTGACGGCGTCTTAGCGAGGTTTGTCTGGCAGTTTTGCTGGTCGATTGCCAGATGCCGCCATGTGCCCATACGGGCGGCGGCAACCGCCCCATCACACCATATGGCAGCCATCCCCCCGATTCTGGCGTGTTGTAGGGCACGGCAGACACCGTATACGCACCTTTAAATTAACCACTGGGTGATGGAGGCTGCGAGAAGCATCAGCGGATCGGCCTGACGCTTGGCCCAAACCGGCATCTAAACTGCCTCGCAAACTGTATACAACTCCAACCGCCTCGCAGCCGCACACGTTGATTTAGTTGACCAGCCGGGGCCAGCAGTTTTGCGGGCCGGAGGTGATGGAGAAAGGCGGGAAATGTGGTCTCCGGCCTGTCCTGAGGGCAGCTAAAGGCCGTATACGGTGCTTCCTGAGCATGTGGACGTTGTCATCAAGATTCAACCCCTTTGCCACCATCCGCTGCATCCAGTTTCTGCTGGTCGTGGATTTCTTCAAGGGATAAGCCGAATGTTTCTGGTTCATCGGGGTTGTCGAGTGCTCCATTTTCAAGATTTTCCACCACCAAAATATCCCGGACTTTGGCGTAGTGCGATTTGTGGCTTCGAGCGACCTTTTTGACGCCGACAAATTTATTGCGGGTGCGCGCATCAAGCTTCCCCTTGTAATCAATCTGGCGGCGATTGTGTGCGTGGAGGGCGAAGCCAGCCAAAATTTCCGACACATTTTGATTCAGGTCGGCCACGGCCCAACGTCCAAGCCGCATTACTTGCTCAAAATCCCGCTGGTACGGTTTTGACGGGTCATTGGCTTTGGCCAGATAAGACAGGGCATTTGCAAAATGATACCTTGATTTGATCGGGCGCGTCCTCGTGCTGACTTTGTGGGTGACCCGCTCATTGTCATCGGGACGCAAGCCTCCTTGTTGAAAATAATAGGACTGGCCTCGATATTCGTATACATAGGATTTGAGGCGTTCAATATGCTCAATCGTGATTTCATCAGCCATGATGACCACGTGGACGTGCGGTTGAACTTCATGCGTTAGAAAGGACTGGACGTGCAGTTCTTCAGACCAGACCGCGCCGTTAAAATAACCTTCCGTGACCATCCGTTTGATCGCGTATACGCAAGCTTCCCAGTAAAGTGAAATGTCATCACCAATGACGGGACACAGGGAAAGAAAACCGTCGAACGCAATTGTCATCGAGTACCATTTGTGCTGGTGGTACTTGGTCAGGTATTTTTTTAGCAGTTCCATTTTATAACGCCATGCGCAATAGGGACAGAATTTCCACACCCTGCACCCCCAGTTCCGTATACAGCACGAGCAGAGCCGGTGCGACGAATTGAAATCCGCCATCGCCATTATCCCGGCGTAATTCCGGTAATTCTGTCGTGGCCGGTCGAATCGATCCGGGTATTTGTTGAGTCGATAGTGGATTGCGCTCAACCGATCCTGTTGTTCTAGATCAAGCAAATGGCTGTATTCATCAAGCTCATTAAGATCACTGTGGTTTAGACACGTACGATCAAGCATTGTGTAGGTTTCGCACCGACCATTGGCAGGCAAAACAACCGCATAGCATCGCTTGGCGCTCACTAACACGTGATTGATTCATATATGTGGTCGTGGCGGCGGTGCGGATCAAATGCAGAAGTACCAAATGCCGGTGAAAATAATAATGACCGCGCCAGCAGGCAGATGAAATTTGGCGGTGAACTCGCCTCTCCCGGCTGGGATACCCACTGGGCACGGTCAAAATTAAGATGTTCAGTTTACAGGTTTTCATCGACCTGATGGCTGCGGCTCCTTGAGGGATTGGGGCAGCATGGTCACGCGGTCTCGGAAGCCTTTGCCCTCGCGGACGACGATCTGGTTGCGGTTAAAATCAATGTCGCCGACCCTGAGACGCAGCCCTTCCATCAAGCGCATGCCTGTGCCGTAAAGCAATTGACCGATCAACCAAGACCATTTTTGCCTGCATCCACGTCATTTGGAAATAGTTGCGCGAACGGTTGGTTGATTAGGGCAGCCGCTTTATAAGTGGCTTATGAATTGCTCTATTTTATGCATCCTGCTTGCCCCAGCCATGCACCGGCTGAGGCGAAATCGGGGGTGCGTCGTGCTCGTGCGGTGAGGCGACGCCCCTCCCTCCTATACCATTCGGCGAGATGGCTTCTTGTTTTTATATTATTAGGATACGGCATTCAACTTGCTGTACTTATTACTGAATTCTGAGCCGTCATATCTGCTCATATTCTCTATATGAAATCAATTTCGCCAATCACAGTCTTGCTGGCAGAAGACGACCCCGATGATCAGCAGTTAACGCGTGATGCTTTTGGCGAAAACAGCTTGGCAGGTGAACTCGATTGCGTGGAAGATGGTGAAGAGTTGATGCAGTACTTGCACCGGTCTGGTCGCTACAGCAGATTACAAAATGCACCACTACCCAGATTGATCCTGCTCGACTTGAACATGCCGCGTAAAGACGGGCGCGAGGCGCTCAAGGAAATCAAGGCGGACCCCGACCTGCGCCGGATTCCCATCGTTGTTCTCACTACTTCAAATGCCGAGGAGGATATTCTGCGTAGCTACGATCTGGGTGTGAACTCCTACGTAACCAAGCCAGCGACGTTTAAATCGCTCGTGGAATTGGTCAAGGTTCTAGGCCAGTACTGGTTCAATTTCGTCAAACTTCCCGCAGGATAATGCCGGATCAGAATCATCCCGTCCACATACGGTCACAACAATCGCCCGCCTTTATTTCACGAAACATTCGGCTGACGAGAGCGACAGGATCACCGTGCAGTATCCAGCCTTCCGAATAAGACCATGTTTGGTGCTTGGAAGAAATCCTTAGCTTGCTTTAATCGGGCATTGGCCAAATTTCCATTGCCAGTCGGCCTGTGCGGGTGTTTGATTGCCCCATGGATGCGCCCAATATAGAAACTATGGGGAGAGATGAAGAAAATAACCTGACCTTTCGCATTATGGGCTATCGAAAGCTCAGCGATTCGGAGATGCAAGAAACCATCAGGAACTTTTTGTCCCAGCCGCAAATCAGCCAGCACAAGCCCCACATCCGGAATGAAACAATCACGATAAACACGGTTTTCGGAATTTGGTCGGAATCCCGATCACAACCTTATCGTCCACGACCCGATTTTGGCGGATAATCTTTAATCAAAACGTAACGCTCCCCGCGAATTGTCTTGCTATTGGCATCGAGCGTTGGTAAGCTGCTTTCCTTAGTGGAACCCTGAAGTTCCTATCGGTTGGCGTGATGCCAACGTACCACCCATTACGTCAGCCGTTTTCAAAAGGTGCCACTCCCCAAATTCAACTGTACAGGAAGGATTTATGTGTTATTTCCCAGTTGGGTTTATGAGAAATATGTCCCGTTACGCAGCCGGGAAAAAGCTGTTGTTTGGCACGCTTCTTCTCCTGTGTACACTGTTTTCTAATTCCACAAAGGCCGCCGGGGTGACAATTATCACGCATGGTTACGAAGATGACAGTTCATTTCCGACATGGGTCGCTGCAATGGCTGATCAGATGCCATCTTATTTTCATTACCGCTATCCGAGTCTGAATACTAATTTTACGACTTATAGACTTACGCTTTCATATAACGGCAGCAGTTACATCTTTTCATCGACTCGCACTAATGGTGCTCCGCCTTCAGCCACTGAATCAGGTGAAATTGTTATCGAACTTGACTGGAGTTCTTTGTCGGGAAACCTTTTGGATTCTTATGCCAGTACTTATAATGTTGGATGGGCGGTGAGCCAAGTATTGATGCTTACGAATGCAATTGCCGAACTGAACGGCCATCCGCTGACCGAATTCCCAATTCATTTAATTGGACATAGCCGTGGTGGTTCGTTGATGTCTCAAATTAGTTACGTCCTCGGCACCAATGGCATTTGGGTCGACCATTTGACTACACTTGATCCGTACCCTTTGAACAACGATGGCAATATTGATCCGGCAGCGTATGTTGATGCTTCTGCAAAAAACACATATGCCAATGTATTGTTCGCTGATAACTATTGGCAGGATTTAGGCGTTGGCGCTCTGCTCGGTGATCCTGATGGCGAGCCGGTTGCAGGTGCTTATGTTCGTCAACTATTCGATTTATCAGGAGGTTACTGGAATGTGTCGTTGCTGGAAGCCCCTGATCACTCTAACGTGCATCTTTGGTATCACGGGACTGTTGACTTGAACACTCCTGCCAATGATACAGAGGCAGCCATCACCAGCACCGAACGGGCGGATTGGTGGGTAGCTTATGAAGAAGAAGGCGTCATCGCTGGTTTCTATTACAGTCTCATCGGTGGCGGCAATCGCTTGAGCACAGATATGCCGCTTGGCCTTCCGGGTGACCCTGCCATTGTAAATGGCTATAATCAGTGGTGGGATATCGGCGCTGGAAATTCTGGCAACCGCACAGCACTTCCGTCCGACAGTGGAACGTGGCCCAATATCATTAGATTCAATGTCACCGGGACGAACGTGATTGTTGCGAGTAATTTGATTTCTACAACCCTGTATTATCAATACGCTGGCGCTTCCAATTTGACGCTTCAAATCTTTTTCAACACGGATTTCAACCCTTATGACTCAAACAGCGTTTTGGTCGCTCAAATGCAACCGCCGAACACGGGTGCAGGGTCTGTTTATTACTATTCAAATCTTGGTTTAACCACGACCAACGTGCCGCCGGGCGTCTATGCCATTTACGGAAAAATCTCGGACGGCGTGCATACCCGCTATCTATACGCGCCTGAACTGGTCGAAATCGTGTCCTCCCAGCAGCCGCCCGTGTTGGGAATCACAATGTCGAATAGTGCCCAATTCATCATCAGGGTGAACGGCGTTTCGGGCCAAAAAATTGCGCTTCAAACATCAACTGATTTGCAAAACTGGCTGCCGGTGGTTACGAATACTTCGACATCAGGTAGTTGGAGCTACACGAACAACATGCCGCCCGTTTTCAGCGAGCAATTTTATCGCGCGTTGCTGTTGCCGTGATCTTTCGGTGCCAAATCATAATCCAATCAAAACCCAACCCAAAATAATGACTCTCACAAAACGCGGCTTGGTAATCCGCATCAGCAGTGAAACCGGCCTCCACCAGCAGCAAGTGCTCGACGTGGTGCAGAAAACCTTGGATTTCATCGCCGAATCGCTCGCCAAGGGCGACAACGTGGAACTGCGCAACTTCGGCGTCTTCGAGGTCAAAATCCGAAAGGCGCGCGTCGGGCGCAACCCCAAGGTGCCGGAGATCGATGTGGCCATACCCGCCCGCGCCACGGTGAAATTCAAGGCTGGCAAGGAAATGCGGCGCGACCTGATCAAAGCTCAAAGCGCCGGTCACGGCTGACCGGAAATGTGAGGCCGTGGTGAAATTGGCACAGGATACGGCGGCGCTGGAGTGTTCTGATTGAACTCAAGCAACAAAACGCTTCCAAAAGTGTCGATATTCCAGATAGCAAATCGATCAACGGCGGCGACAGTCTTTACCAAGCTGTCGCATTTGTATCTGGACGACGGCGTTGCGGGCCGGTGAATGACCAGTTCAATCGCCCGGCTTCGCGACACGCCCCATAAACAGAATGGAGCCAGTCGCTGAGTCGCGGATCAGGAAAAGGAACGGGTGATCGGCCCGGAATTCGCGTGGCGGTTTTTCGACGGGCACCGCACCAGCCTCTATACCGACAGCAGTGGCAGCGGCAGCTTCGGTTCCTTTCTCATTCACGTCGATGTAAGCCTTGTGCAGCACGGCGCTGATGTATAGCCAGTGTGATCCATCCATGCCTGAAAAATCCGCTTTTTCAGGATCAAAAGCGTCCTTCATGCCCAAAGCACGAAGAGTATCGCCAAGCCCAAAGCCGCTGGACATTCTGAATTTAGGCAGCGCCACGTTGACCTCCTGATCCCGCATTTCCGATGTCCACGCTGACAGGCTGGCTGCGGTCAGGCCCGTTTCAAGTTGCCCCATGCCGTCGCGGCTGCGCGGCAGCAGGATAATCATTTCAAGCCGCCGCCCGGCATATGGGAGGGCGATCAGTTGCAACTGATCATTTTCGCCGTAGCTGAATTGGCCGCCAGCGTGCATGAACGGCACAGTGATGGTCATGTCGGGTGTGGTGTAAAAGTCGTCGGGTTGCGTCGCAGATTCGGCAAATGGTGTTGCCCAAGTGCCCTTGAAATAGATCGCGTTGACCAGCACCAAGCGCGTCGAGTCGTTGAGCACGCCCGGTGCGATGATCTCGGCGATCTTGTGCCGCGTCTTGTCGTCCACCCACTGGTTGATCGTCACCCGCGCCTGTTCGGCGTGCCCTGCGTAATCCAGCGGTGTGACGGTCGTGCCGTAATCCTTCCGCAGCAGGTTCAGAAACTCCACCCGGAACGGATACTTTTCCTGTGGCCAGAGCGAATTGGCGATGTTGAGTTCATTGCTGCCTTGTGCCGACTTCAAGGCCGTGTCGAGCCGACCGGAGAGGGCGTGCGGGTCGGTCTGGCTTTGATCGAAGTGGAGCGCTTGCTCCATCTGCCGGGCGGTCTGGCCGCGCGCCCCGGCGCAGGTCATCGCCAGCGCCGAGGAGATGCTGTAGGGCGAAAGCACCAAGTTGCCCTCGGTTGAGCGCAACGTTCCATAAAAGCTGCAGCGCAAAGGCGGTGTTGCCTTCGACGAGTTGTTTCATTTCTGTGCCCTCTGAGGCACGCGCCTGCAAGGCAAGCGCCGTGATCACCACAGCGCTGATTCGGGCAAAGTTACATGGCAGGGTCATTCCCCATAGCGTCTTTGTATTCATATCCCGTTAGACGGGAATTCTGGGACGATGCTCCCGTACTCGCCATACCAAATTATTCCTCTGCATCAAATTCTTCTTCATCAGTTGCATCACGTTCCCAGCCAAACTCGGAAACGAAAGAGCAGGCGATGTATTTGCCGTTAAGCTCGACCGAGACGCCGCGCTCGACCGGGATTTCGTTCACCCTCAGGAGCCGCCTGATTTGGCGGGCCGCCTCAACTTCTTGGTCGGACAGTTCAAATGTGCCGTGGAACAGCTTGATTCTCCACACCGGGTGAAACGGTTCGCATTCCACCTTCCGCACCACAAAACCGGCATTGGAAAAAATCTGACTGTAACAAGCATGATAGTAGGAAACATCATTCGCGCACTGGTAAACGGCGCGTTTGAGCAGGCTTTTATCAACGCAATCATCTGGGAAAAGACCTTGTGTTAGTATGGGCATAATTTAACTCCTTTCAGTGTTGTTGTCGTCCAGCTTGCCCGCCTCCCGCTGCTCGTGTCCGGCGTCAATATGCTTGCCGTATACAGAAAATATCAGTTTGGCGTCCTTGTGCCCCTGCCATTTTGCCACGACGCGTGGATCAATACCCATTTCGAGACAATGCACAATGAAACATCGGCGCAGTGCCCTCGGTTCATACTCCGGCAAGCCCAAGCGCTCACATGCCGTTGCCAGCGCTTTACGGGGATTGCGCCACGCGACCACCGGCTCACCATTTTGCAAACGGCCCCCGGATTTTAACCGCTCGATAAAAGCCTTGGCATGACTGAAGATAGGAACGTCAAACGACTTGCCGGTTTTCTTTCTGCGAAAATGAACCATCTTCTTGTCCAGATCAATTTGCTCGCCGAAGAGGTACTTGATCTCCGCTTGACCGACCCCGAAATTCCGCATGAATTCCACAATTACGCCGGTTTCGGACGCCGATTTCTGCACTTCGTTTACCATCTGCTGTGACTGTTCCCACGTCGGCTGCTCACGTTCCATTTCACCCCGGCGGTGTGCGGGTTGCAACCGCTCCAATGGCGAGCGGTCGATGATTTCATCATCAATGGCGATTTTAAATAATGCCCCCAGTCCCTTGAACAGGATGTCATTCACGCTGGAGGCCTTCCTTGTCTCCAACAATTTGCTTTTTACCACCCGCATGTCTGCCAGTTGAATTTTGGTCACCTGCCGGTTGAAATCCAAATACCGGGCGGCCACTTTAAAATGGAAGTCCATTTTGGCGCGCGTCCCCGCCGCCAGATAGTTCCACTGTGCCTTATATTTCCCGACCAGATCATTCAGGGAGACCGCCGCCCGCTCCGGTTGCGCTGGCATTGGGCCGGGCGGCACTGGTTGCGCGGGCGGGACGACCGGAGGAGGGGAGGGATTGCCCACCCGGATTTGCAGATAAGGTGACGCGCCGTCCGGCAAAACGATGACCTCATGGTTGCCGTTTTGGGCCGACGCATAGTTGGTTAATGCTGCTATGGCCATAGCTCGCGTACGATCAGTCGTCTGGAGATTCCGCCAGACGTTCTTCCCGTCTACTTTGCGGCACAAATAAATCGTGCCATTCGGCCCGTAGCGGTACAAACCGCGAGCTATACGAGCAAGGTTCCTGTTCCGGCCCCGTTTCCGGGGGCCAAGGTCAGGACAAAAGTCATAATTTCTATATGAACTTCCGCTCCGGCGCTGTGGCTCAATCAGTTGCGCACTTCCGACAACTTCCGTGTCGAGGTAGTGCTCTGCCAACTGAGCTAACCGCGCATCCCGGCACAATGATCAGCGTGGCAATCCGTTCGCGTCTTGGCAAGCGCGAATTGGCGCGGGCAGCCGCCGGAAACTTGCATTTCAACTTTGAATTTGGCGCACTGCATTGTTACGCTGCCGCCATGTCACGCAAGATGCCAGCAGGTTCGGGCAACGGCTTCAACGACATCATCGGCGTCGCGCTGCTGGCGGCGGCGCTGCTGCTGCTGGTCGCGCAATTCTCCTTTGACAGCCACGACGTCGGGTATCTTTACAAGCAATCCGAAAAAACCGCGCCGGTCCACAACTGGATTGGAGTCATCGGCGCGTATCTGGCGTGGTTCTCCTTTTTGCTGCTGGGAATCGCAGCCTATCTCGCGCCATGGCTGCTCGCGGCATTCGGGCTCGGCTATCTGTTCAATTTTCTCGGCTATCTCCGCGAGCGTTTGCGCTGGTCGCTGCTCTGGTCGGTCGCGCTGCTGATTTCAATCACCGGCCTGCTTTACCTGATGGACGGCGGCGGCACGCTGGGACATTTTCACGAGAAAATCGGCACGCAAAGCGCGGGCGGATTGCTCGGCTGGCTGACTTACGGCCAGACAAGAAATTACAATTTCGGTTTTTCACTGCTCGGCACGTTCGGCGCGACGATTGTTTATGCCACACTGTGTTTGATCAGCCTGCTGTTCCTGACCGATTTCCGCCTCGGCAACTGGTTGAGCAGGTGGTTTGAAAAGGCGGAACCTTCCGAAAGCGCGGCTGCCGAGGAAACCGCGCTCGACCGCCGCGCCCGCGAACTTGAAAAACAGGCGAAGAAATTGCAGGAGGAGGTTGCGCGCTCAGGTCTTGGCGCGGATTTGCAGCCGGTGCCGGAGCCGACCGTGCGCGACTTGAGCGTGCCGCAGGCCAAACCGGCGTCCGCCCGCACCCGCAAAACCACCTCGCCCGAATCAGCCAAGGAGCCGGAAGCCGCAGCCCCAGCCAAACCGGAAGAACCACAGCCGCCGCGCGAAGCGGTTGCCGCCGCCACGACCGAGGAGGTGCTGGGCAGAAAACCTGAAACCGGGGGGAAACCAGCCGCAAACAAAAAGGAAGCGGCGGAAGCGGAAAAAGTTGAGGCGGAAAAATCCGATGGCGAAAAAGCTGAACCGGTTGTTCACATCGCCGACAATTCGGTATCTACCGCATCGCCCAAACCCCGGGCGCCGAGGAAGCCAAAACCGATTACGGTGGCTGCAACGCCCATCATCGGCAATTACCAGCTGCCGCCGCTGGATTTTCTCCAGCACCCGGATTTGACCGTCAAGCCCACCGAATCAAAGGAGGAATTGATGGCCAACGCGCGGCTCATGCAGCAGACGCTCGCGCAGTTTGAGATTGAAGTTTCGCTGGGCGACATCACCAAGGGGCCGACCATCACGCGCTACGAATTGCATCCGGCCCCCGGCGTGAAGCTGGAAAAAATCACCGCGCTGTCCAACAACATCGCCGCCGCGCTCAAGGCGGAGCGCATCCACATCCTCGCGCCCGTGCCCGGCAAAAGCTCCGTCGGCGTCGAGGTGCCCAACTCGATCAAAACCAAGGTCATCGTCCGCGATTTGTTCGAGTCCGATGAATGGCGCAATTCCAAGGCGAAAATTCCCATCGCGCTGGGCAAGGACGTTTATGGCCACCCGATCATCGCCGACCTCGTTGAAATGCCGCACGTGCTCATCGCCGGCAGCACCGGCTCGGGCAAATCGGTCTGCATCAACTGCATCATCACGTCGCTGCTCTACAAATTTTCGCCCGACCAGCTCCGGTTCGTGATGATTGATCCCAAGGTCGTCGAGTTGCAGCAATACAACGCCCTGCCGCACCTCGTCGTGCCGGTGGTGACCGACCCCAAAAAGGTCATCCTCGCGTTGCGCTGGGTCGTGAACGAAATGGAAAAGCGCTACCAGATTTTCGCGCGCGTCGGCGTGCGCAACATCGCTTCGTTCAATGCGCGTCCGAAGAACAAGCCGCTGCCGGAGGCCGAACCCGAATTGCCGCTCACCGCCAAAAAGGAAAAGGTCGAGCCGGGCGCGGAGGGTTTCGCCGTCGAGGTGGACGAGGAGATTGTCGTGCCGCGCGATGACGAGATCGTCATTCCCGAAAAGCTCAGCTACATCGTCGTCATCATTGACGAGCTGGCGGACCTGATGCTGGTGGCGCCGGCGGATGTGGAAATGGCCATCGCGCGCATCACGCAGATGGCGCGCGCGGCGGGCATCCATTGCATCGTCGCCACCCAGCGGCCGAGCGTGGACGTCATCACCGGCGTCATCAAGGCGAACATCACCGCGCGCATTGCGTTTCAGTGCGCCTCGCGCGTGGACTCGCGGACGATTCTCGACGCGATGGGCGCGGACAAATTGCTCGGCAAGGGCGACATGCTGTACCTGCCGCCAGGCTCCGCGAAACTGATTCGCGCGCAGGGCGCGCTCATCACCGACCAGGAAATCAACAGCATCGTCGAGTTCATCGCCAAGCAGGGCAAACCAAACTACGACCTGGAAATTCACAAGCAACTTTCCCAGCCCGCCGCGAGTTTCGAGAACGAGACCGGAATTGATGAGGACGAGGATCTCATCCAGCAGTGCATCGAGGTCATTCGCAGCGAACAAAAGGCGAGCGTGTCGCTGATGCAACGGCGTCTGCGGCTCGGCTACACGCGTGCCGCGCGCATCATGGACGAGCTGGAAAGCCGCGGCATTGTCGGCCCCAGCAAAGGCGCCGAGCCGCGCGACATTTTGATTGATCTGGACGGCACGGGCGCGGATGGCGGCGGGCAGGAGGCTGTTTAAGCCACAGATTTTCACAGATGAAACACAGATTGAATAATTATCTATTCAAATCCGTGTCCATCTGCGGCTGATTCGCCGGATTCTGTCAGCCGTCCGGCTATTTTCGCATGAAAGAGTTTTTTACGACGCTGCCCCGCAACTTCATCGGCTGCTTCCGGGGCCGGAGGATCATCTGGCATGTCATTGCCATCGTTCTGACTTTCATCCTTGTCATGTCCGGCTTCGACTGGCGGTATTTCCTCGCCACGCGCAATCCGGCGCTTCGTTCATGGATGTGGCCCGCTGTTGTGATTGGCATGCTGCTGCCGCTGGCCTTGCCACTGTTCCTGCTTATCGTCGGCTTCATCATCGGAAATGCCAGGACCAGGTTGGCGGGCTGGGCCGTCGGTCAGGCGGCATTGCTCGGCTCGCTCATTTCTTCCGCGTACAAGGCGTTCACGGGCCGCGTCCATCCGGCGCACAACGTCGGCGCGGACATCAGTCATGTCTTCCGCTTCGGCTTTCTGCGCGGCGGAGTTTTCTGGGGCTGGCCGTCGTCGCATACCACCATAGCCTTTGCCATGGCCGTGACGGTGTTCACGCTCTGTCCGAAACAACGCTGGCTGGGTTTTGTGGCGCTCATCTACGCTTTCTATGTCGGCATTGGTGTCTCCATGACCATCCATTGGTACTCGGATTTTGTGGCCGGAGCGATCATTGGCTCGGTCATCGGAACCGTGGTCGGGAAGAGTTTTGGTTCAGACTCGCCGGCATCTTAATTCCAAGATTGCCAATCGCTCGCCAAACAAGCTAAATAACGTGAATGCCAACGGTTGCCGAACAACTCCGTGCCGCGCGCGAAGCCAAACAACTCACGATCCCACAGGTCGCCGAGGCCACCAAAATCCGCACCGACCACATCCGCGCCCTCGAAGAGGGGAATTTCAACGTGTTTTCCGCGCCGGTTTATATCCGCGGATTTGTCCGCAATTATGCCACGCAACTCAAACTCAACGTGCCGCAGGTCATGGCCGCCCTCGATGCCGAGCTGGGTCGCACGGTAAAATTCAAGGAGCCGCCGCCGCTGGTCGAGGAATCCAAAGGCGCGCTCGACCAAGCCATGTTTTTGCTTGCGAAGTTGAATTGGCGGATGGGGGTCGTCGGCATCACCGCCGTGGGAATTGTTTTAATAATCCTGCTCGCCGGCCTTGCGTGGCGGCATCACAATCGCAGTCATTCGACGGTCAACCTGCCGCCCGCCGTTTATCAGTCCACCAATTCCGGTGAAACGCTGCCGCTGCCGAAGCACTGAATCATTTCTGATTCACACATCGGTCAAATAAAGCGCCCGGTTGCGCCACAAATAAATCGCGCCGGACGCGACCGTCAGCAGGACGGTCAGCCAGAGCATGAATTCCGCGAATGCCGGCACCCACGACAGGAAAAATTTCTGCACGGGGGCCGGCCATTCCTCGCAGGCGTCCACAATCAGCAGGGCGTTGATGGCCACGATTTGCGAGATGGTCTTGTGTTTGCCGAAATTTTCCGCCGCGAGCACGACGTTTTTTGACGCCGCCAGCAGCCTCAAGCCGGTGATTGCCAGTTCACGCGCGACGATGATGATGACCATCCAAGCCGCGACCTTGACCGGCGCGTCCGGATTCAGGCGCGTGCTTTCGACGAAGGCGATGAACGCCGAGCAGGTCATGATTTTGTCCGCCAGCGGGTCCATCAGGATGCCGAAATTGGTGATGAGACCGCAGCGGCGCGCGATCTGGCCGTCGAGGAAATCCGTGGCGCCGGCCAGTGAGAAGAAAAACAACGCCAGCGTGTCGTTATACCGAATCGGCGAGAACAGCGCCCAAAGAAAAAGCGCCGTCAGCACAAACCGCAAGACCGTCAGCTTGTTTGGCAGGTTCATTTTTCAAACAAATCCTTCCCGCCCTCGTGCTCGTCCTCGAAATAATCCGATTGCGATTACGAGGACGACGACGAGGACGAAAGGCTTAAGCCCCAAACTTGTCGAACATCCGGGCGTTGGCCTGCATCAGGCGGATGAGGTATTTCGCCTTGAAAACGCCGAGCGAGCCGAGGTTCGCGCCGGTTTCGGTGAAGCGTTCGAGCTTGTCCGAGCCGCTGACTGCAGAATACAGCAGCAACGGTTGCGGATGCCATGAATGGCCTTTGACGGCGCAAGGCGTCGAATGATCGCCGGTGATGGCGAGCACGTCCGGTTGTTTCTTGAGCAAAACCGGCAGTGCGGCGTCGAAATCCTCGATCGCTTTCGTTTTGGCGGCAAAATTGCCGTCTTCGCCCGCCTTGTCGGTGTATTTGTAGTGAATGAAGAAGAAATCAAAGTTGGCGTATTCCTTGAGATAACGCTCGAACTGCTCCGTGATGGTCGTCGGCCCTTCGATTTTTTTCATGCCCACGAGCTGCGCCAGGCCCTTGTACATCGGATAAACCGCCAGCGCGGCGGCCTTCAACTTGTAACGCTCCTCGAACAGCGGAATGTGCGGCTGATGCGCGATGCCGCGCATGAGAAAGCCGTTCGCCGGCTTTTCACTGGCAAGAATCGGGGCCGCAGCCTTGTAAAAATCGGCAATGAGCGAGGCCATTTTTTTCTGGCCGGCGTTGTTTTCGTCGCGCGGATGAACGGCAGGGATGGCGAAACCTTCGCGGTTCGGATCGGCATCGGTCAGCGGCCCTTCAAGTCCGCTGCCGCGAAAGACGACGACGAAACGATGTTCCTTGCCGGCCTTGATGATGATTTCCGTGTCGCCGATTTTTTTGATTTTGGCGGCGAGCAGCTTGCAAAGTTTTTCGCACGTTTCCGTCGGGATGCGCCCGGCGCGGCGGTCGGTGACAATCCCCTTGCTGTCGAGCGTGCAGAAATTCGCGCGCGCGGCCACGTCGCCGTGTTTCAATTCCAAACCAAGGCCCAGCGCCTCAATCACGCCGCGGCCCACTTGAAATTCCAGCGGGTCGTAGCCGAACAGCCCGAGATGCCCCGGCCCGCTGCCGGGTGTGATGCCGGGCGCGGCGGGAATCATGCGGCCCTGCGCGGAATCCTTGCACAGCTTGTCGAGGTTCGGTGTCGCGGCGGCTTCGAGCGGTGTGAGATAATTCTGTTCCCTTGTGGCGATGTCGCCAAGGCCGTCCAGCACCACCAGCACAAGTTTCGCTTTGGTTTTCAGCGTCAGTTCGGAATAAAGTGCGTCCAAATTCATCCGCCTATTTTGCAACAAGCGCGCAGGAGCGCAATGCGATTCCAACCGTGCGGTTCCATGAAGCGTCGCTATTTTTGTAAATTATCTAAATGCGACAGTCGCGGACTGCCGGTACAATGATTTCATGGAATCGTTGTTCCTGCATGAATTTCATCACAACCTCGGCGCACGATTTGCGGAGGTGAGCGGCGCGGAAGTTGTGAGCGATTACGGCGACTGGCTGGCCGAACATGCCGCGCTGCGCGAAAACGCGGGCGTGTTCGATTTGAGTTTTCGCGGGCGAATCTGCCTCGCCGGCAACGACCGCGTCCGCTTTCTGCACGGGCAGGTAACGATTGACGTGAAAAAACTGGCCGCCGGTTCCGGTTGTTACGCCGCGCTCACCACCGCCAAGGGCAGAATGGAAGGCGACCTGAACATTTTCTGCCTGCCGGACGAACTGCTTCTGGATTTTGAGCCTGGGCTGACCGGGAAAATTTCCAAACGATTGGAAAAATTCATCATCGCCGACGACGTGCAAATCGTGGACGCCGCGCCTGATTATGGCTTGTTGAGCGTGCAGGGGCCAAGGGCGGAAGCCGTCATTCGTGCAATTGCATTGTTCACTGAAATTCCCGCGAAACCGTTGGACGTGGTGAAAATTTCCGATGCGATGCCTGGTGAAATTTATCTCGCGAACCAGCCGCGACTTGGCACGAACGGATTTGATTTGTTTGTTCCGAACAATTCAATAGCTGCTGTCACGGACAAGCTTATCGCAGCGGCCCGACAAATCGGCGGGCTTGTCGCGCCGAGGCAAGGCGAAGGCGGGCGCGCCTGCGGCTGGCGGGCGTTCGAGACCGCGCGCATCGAGGCGGGCATTCCGCGATTTGGCGCGGACATGGACGAGACGAACCTGCCGCTCGAATGCGGCATCGAGAACCGCGCCGTGAGTTACAACAAAGGTTGTTACATCGGACAGGAAGTCATCAACCGCATCCACAGCGTCGGCCGCGTCACCAGGGAACTGCGCGGCCTGCGCCTTGCGGACGATTTGCCGTCGTTGCCGCAACGTGGCGACAAACTGTTCCGCGACGGCAGGGAAACGGGCTTCGTCACCAGCGCCATAAAATCGCCGGTGCTCAATGCAAACATCGCGCTCGGTTACGTTCGTTGCGAAGCCGGTCAAATCGGCACGGAACTGGGGCTGCGGACTATGGCCGGCGAAAGTCCGGCGAAAATCGTGGAATTGCCGTTTGTAAAACGGTAGGGACGGCGTGATGCGCTGTCCCTACCTCGCCGCCATCCTTACGCCTCTTTTTTGTGAATGTTCCGGCTGACCTTGGCCAGACGTTTTTCCCATTCGCCTTTGTGCGCCAGCGGATCGGCGTCGGTTCCCCACAATTTTTTGACCATCTCCAGTTGCGGCACAAACGGGCATTTGGCCTTGGGATTTTTATAAATCTCCTCCATTTCGCGCAGCGCGAATTGCGCGCCGGTCATCACCGCCGACTGGCCGAACCGCTCGTTGAGCTTGTGCGCCGCGTCGTCCAGCGCGCCCCAGCGTTCCGCGTCGGTCTTGCCCCAAAGCGTCGGCTGCGTGTCCAGCCGCGCCAGGTTCCAGAACGCGATGCGGATTTGCCGGACCGGCTTGGCCTGGGCGCCCATCAATTTGCGGAAAATATTTTCCATGACTGCGTTCATGACGGAATTTTGAAATTGCGGTTCGTGGAAACGATGGCCGCCGCTGATCTCGCTGAAATCGTTGAACCGGATTGTCAGGCCCAGCTCGCGCGCCTGCATCTGCTCGCGGCGCAACTGGCCGACCAGCCGCGTCGCCTCGCTCAACGTGAACGTCAGCGCGCCCTCGTAATCCGGCTCGTCGTAAGGCAGCGTCGTGTTGCTGGAAATTGTCGTGCGGTCCTTGACCTGCAGCAGCAGCGGCTCGCTCCACAGGCCGTTGGCGAACAGCCAGAGTTGCTGGCCCCAGATGCCGAATTTTTTCCTGAGCAAAGTTGAAGGCAGTTTCGCCACGTGGCCGAATGTCGTCGCGCCGAGCGCCGCCAGCGCGCGCTGCCGGTTTTTGCCGATGCCGGAAAGCTCGCGGACGGAGCGGTCCTTCAGAAATTCCCTTTCATCGCCGGGTTTGATTTCGATGAAACCGGGCTTGGCGGCGTCCGTCGCCAGTTTGGCCAGGCGCGAGGAATTCGCCAGGCCGGCCGAGACCGGCAATTTCACCTCGCGCGAAATGCGTTCGCGGATTTCGTTCACGTATTTTTCCGGCGTCGTGTCGCGCCACACGTGACGGTCCATCGTGGTGAAATCCAGAAAGCCTTCGTCAATTGAGATGGGCACGAGTGTGGGCGAATATTCCTCGAGGATGCGGAACATCTGTTGAGAGAGCTTCCGGTAATCGTCGTAGTGCGGCTTGCACAGCACGCCGCGCGGGCAAAGCCGTTGCGCCTCGAAACACGCCATGCCGGTCTTGACGCCGAATTTCTTGGCCGCGCGATTGGCGGCGATGACGATGCCGTCACCGCGCCGCCCGCCGCCGACCCACACCGGGCGGCCCTGCAGCTCGGAATGACGCGCGATCTCGCAACTGGCGAAGAAACTGTCGCCGTCCACGTGCAGGATGCGAATGGGGCTTTGCGTTTTCACAATCAGCGCGTTGTTCAGGTTCGTCCAAAACAACGCGCTGTCAATCCTGACTTATGGCCTTGGACAATGGCGGTCCAAGTGAAAAATGTGGGGTTGCCGTTTGTGAAATGATTTTCGGAGGGCGGAGTTCCACGACGCCCTGAACGAAATTATTTGGGGGCTCGCGGAGCTCGCCCCTCCGAAATCAAAAGCCCGTCAGGAGCGGCATCATCGGGAAATCTGCGCGGAATATGCCGCTCCTGACGGAGCTTGAATTGTTTGGGGCTGCAAACTACAAAGATGTCGCGCCTACGGCGCTGGCAAAAAACGGGCTTGTCGCCGGGGCAGGCGGAGTTACAGTTTCAGCCGCCATGAAAATGCTTTCGGGAAAAGGGAAAGTTAGCAGACTCAAGATGGTTAGATTTTTAATCATACTGGCGTTGTTTGCCAGCATGCACCAAGCCACTTCACAAACTGCACGGTTCTTTCGGATTTCCGGGCCAGCGGCGACAATCATCATATCATTTACCCCAGATGGCTCACTGGTTTGGAGCAATGACTTGGCTGGCACGAATTATACCGTTCAGACCGCTTCATCCTTGCCCAGTGGAACAAATTGGGTGGACTACATCCAGCTTCCCGTCACCAACGGTATAAACACCAACCAAATTATTTCTTTCAACCCTCCCGACGGAATGGTGCTCATTCCCGCCGGCTCGTTTACGATGGGGGACACGTTAGACGGCGAAGACGATGCTATTCCCACGAACATTTATGTGTCGGCCTTTTACATGGACACAAACTTGGTGAGCTACAGCCAATGGCAGACGGTTTATGGCTACGCCACGAATCACGGATACAACTTTGACAACGCCGGTGCAGGCAAAGCGGCGAATTATCCGGTGGAGACTGTGGATTGGTATGATGGTATGAAATGGTGCAATGCGCGGTCGCAACTCGCGGGATTGGTGCCCGTGTATTACACGGATGGAGGAATGACGCAGCTTTATACCAACGGGGATACGGACACGGTCTATGCGAATTGGGCAGCCAATGGGTATCGGTTGCCAACGGAGGCAGAGTGGGAGAAAGCAGTGCGCGGAGGCTTGAGCGGTCAGCGGTTTCCGTGGGGTCTGACGATCTCCGAAAGCCAAGCCAACTATTATGCAGACACCAACGATTATCCATACGATTTAGGTCCCTATGATGGCTACAACACCAACTTCAACACCGGAGGATTCCCCTACACGAGTCCGGTGGGATATTTTGCGCCGAATGGCTATGGTCTTTACGACATGGTTGGTAATGTGTTGGAGTGGTGTTGGGATTGGTATGGGACGCCCCTTGGCCAACCAACGCCCAACAATCCAACCGGACCGACATCAGGGAGCAATCGGGCGTGCCGCGGCGGCGACTGGGGCATCCGCGCCATCGGCATGCGCTGCGCCGCTCGCAACCACGCCTTACCGTACGGCACCGACACCATTTTCGGGATTCGGTGTGTGAGGGGGCATTAATTTTGCTATTTTACCTTTTTGCAAGCCCGTGCAGCGGTGAAATTTTCTCGCCCGCACCGCGTTTTACAGTTTTACTTTCCGTGCATGAAACAAAAAGCTTACGCCGCCGCCGGCGTGGACATTGATCTGGGCAATCGCGTCAAGGCCACACTGCCGCAATTGCTCGCCGCCACGCATCGCCGCGAGGTGCTCGGCAAGGTCGGCGGTTTCGGCGGCCTGTTCGCGCTCGACCTGAAAAAATACCGCGAGCCGGTCCTCGTGTCGTCAGTGGACGGCGTCGGCACCAAGCTCAAAATCGCCTTCGCCATGGACCGGCACGATACCATCGGCGCCGACCTGGTGAACCATTGCGTCAATGACATCGCCGTGCTGGGCGCCGAGCCGCTTTTCTTCCTTGATTACCTCGGCACCGGCAAACTGGAGCCGCACGTCTTCACCGAAATCATCAGGGGCTTCGCGCGCGCGTGCGCGGAAAATCGTTGCGCGCTCATCGGCGGCGAGACGGCACAGATGCCGGACTTTTACCAGAAGGGCGAATACGACGTGAGCGGCACCATCGTCGGCGTGGTGGAAAAATCCCGGATGCTCAACGGCCAGAAAACGGTGAAGCGCGGTGACGCAGTCATTGGCATCGCATCGAGCGGCCTGCACACGAACGGTTATTCGCTTGCCCGGAAGATTTTCTTCGAGCAACTGAAACTCAAGCCAACGAGCCGCGTGCCGGGATTGAAAAACACCATCGGCAACGAGCTGTTGAACGTCCACGTCAGCTACGGCCCGCTGGTGCAGCGGCTGTTGAAACAATTCAACTCGATTCACGGTTCGCGATTCACGATTCACGCTCTGGCCCACATCACCGGCGGCGGGTTTGTGGACAACATCCCGCGCGTGCTGCCGAAAAATCTGGACGTTGTCATTCGCAAAGGATCATGGGACATGCTGCCGATCTTCAAAATCATTAAGCAGAAGAGCGGCGTGCCGGATGCGGAGCTTTACCAGGTGTTCAACATGGGCATCGGCATGGTGGCGATTGTGTCGGCGGCCAGGGCGGATGCGGTCTTGAAATTCATCCGGGCGCAGAAGCACAAGGCGTGGTTGATTGGCGAAGTCGTCAAAGGCCATGGCAAGGCGCGGGTCGTTTGACTGTTCTCCGAAAGTGTAGCAGCCGACGTGAGGAGGCCCTCAAATTTCGATTTACGATATACGATTTACGCTACGCACAGGATTTCCAAAAAGGCTCGTAAATCTTCAATCGTAAATCGCAAATCCCTAGTAGCTCATCCGGTCGAGCTTCACCTTGCCACGGAAGATCCAGTAGATGCAGATGGTGTAGGCAATCACCACCGGCACGCCAATGCACGCGATGACGAGCATGATGCCGAGTGTTTTCGGCGACGAGGCGGCGGTGTAAATCGTCAAGCTGTTTTCCGGATTGGGCAGGCTGTAAATCAGGTCCGGATAAATGTTCACCGCGAACAGCGCCATGAGCGTGATCATCGCCGCGCACGATGACAGGAACGCCCGCCAGTCGCGTCCGTGATGGAATTCGCGCGGGATGTTGGCAATGGACAGCATGTTCGCCAGCGCGATGCTGAACAGCCATGGATTATCCCGCACGCGTGCCGACAGGTGCGGCACGTAAAGCAGCGTTGTCATGGTGAGCGTCACGGCGCAGATGACGAAGAAGATGATGCTCCGCATGGCCCAGACGCGCAATTTGTCGTGCAACGCGCCCTCGGTTTTCATCGCGCCGTAAATCGCGCCGTGCATCATGAACAACGCCACCGTGGTGACGCCGACCAGCACGGGATACGGCTTCAGCAGGCCAAGAAATGTTCCGGCGAATTCGCCATTCGCGTCAATCGGGATGCCCCAGGCGATGTTGCCAAGCGCCACGCCCAGGAGCAGGCCGGACAGCAGGCTGCCGACGGAAAATCCGACGTCCCACATCTGCCGCCACCAGCGCATCGGCTGTTTGCTGCGGAACTCGATGGCCACGGCGCGGAAGATCAGCGACGCCAGCAGCAGGACCAGCGCGAGATAAAAACCGGAAAACACCGTCGCATACACGTTCGGGAACGCGGCGAACAACGCGCCGCCGCCGGTGACCAGCCAGACTTCGTTGCCGTCCCAGACCGGCCCGATGGCGTTGAGCAGGGTGCGCCGCTCGGTGTCGTCCTTGGTGAACAAATGCAGCGCGCCGATGCCGAGGTCGAAGCCGTCAAGCATCGCGTAGCCGGTGAACAGCACGCCGACGAGGATGAACCAGATGGTGTTGAGGTCGAAATTCATAACGTGGAGCGCAAACCGCAGGTGGTTAACGACGAGTGCGCAAGTCCTGTATCTGGAATAATGGCTAATGACGAAATCCTAATCACTAAATAATGACGAAACTCAAATGCCAAAACCGCTTCACTCCGAGCCGGCGTTCTTTGGGAATTGGTCATTGGAAATTCTTTCGTCATTCGGATTTAGTAGTTAGTCATTTTCTTTGCGGGCAATGCCAGTTTGCCCGACGGCGTCAAGTCCGCCTCATCCGGCCCGCGCTGGATTTTGTCGTTGAGCAGGTAAATGAACACGGTGAACAGCAGAAAATAAATGAACGTGAAGAGAATCAACGACGTGAGCACGACATTGGCTTTCACCACAGCCGACAAACCCGCCGGCGTGCGCATCAGGTGATAGACAATCCACGGCTGCCGGCCGACTTCCGCCGCGAACCAGCCGAGCTGGTTGGCGATTTGCGGGCCGAGCACGGAGAACACGAGAATCCACAGCAACCAGCGCCGTTCGTGCAGCGAGCCGTGCCGGAAGTAAAGAAATCCCAGGGCGGCAATCGCAATCATCGCAAAACCAACTCCCACCATGCCGTGGAAAAATAGGAACGCCGCCTCCACCGGCGGACGGTCTTCGGGTGCGTAATCATTCAGGCCGATGACGGTCGCGTGCACGTCGTTGTGCGCCAAAAAACTCAGCATTCCCGGCATCTGGAGGCCCACGACCTTTTCATTTTTCTCGTCCACCCAGCCCGCCAATGTCAGCGGGGCATTCGAGGTTGTGTTGTAAAGCCCCTCAAACGCGGCGAGCTTTTCCGGCTGATTTTTCGCCACGCCCTGCGCACTGGTGTGGCCGCTGACCAGTTGCAGCAGCGAAGCGGCCAGCGCGACCGTCAATCCAACCCGCAGCGACGCGCGGGCAAAATCCAGATGCCGTTTTTTCAGCAAATACCACGCGCTGACGCTCACCACGAGAAACGCGCCCGCTTGCCACGCGCCGCAAAGGACGTGAAAAAGCCGGTCCATGGATGACGGATTGAAAACCAGTTGCCAGAAGTCCGTGATTTCCGCGCGTTGCACGCCGTTGTGAGTCACAATGTGATAACCCGCCGGCGTTTGCATCCACGAATTGGCAACGACGATCCAGACGGCGCTGAAATGGGCGCCCAGACTGACCATGCACGTCGAGAAGAAATGCAACTTGCGGCCGACCCTGTCCCAGCCAAAAAGCAAAACGGCGAGAAAACCGGATTCGAGGAAAAAGGCGAAGATGCCTTCCGCCGCGAGCGCGCTGCCGAACACGTCGCCGACGAACCGCGAATATGTCGCCCAGTTCGTTCCGAATTCGAACTCCATCACGATGCCTGTCGCCACGCCGATGGCGAACGTGAGCGCGAATACCTTCGTCCAGAACCGCGCCATCTGGTGATAAACCGGATTGTTGGTTTTCAGCCACAATCCCTCCATGACGACGAGCAGCATGCCGAGGCCGATGCTCAACGGCGGATAAAGATAATGAAATGCAACGGTGGCTCCGAACTGGATGCGGGCAAGTGTCAGGACATCCATACGTCCTGAGGTTGCACTTCTCAGAACTGGCTGTCAATCAGGCAAGAAAGGGTATTATCAAACCTTGTCAAATGTTTAAGCGGGCGTTTCGGGCTGCATTTTATAGCGCCAATCCGTCTTCGGATTGCTTCGAGGTGGCGCGCCGCGTAATCTGCCGAGAATCTTTCATGAAAATTCTGGTCATCGGTTCAGGCGGACGGGAACACGCGCTGGTGTGGAAGCTGGCGCAGTCGCCGCACGTCACGCAAATGTGGTGCGCGCCGGGCAACGCCGGCATCGCGCAGGAACGGCTGGCAGAAAATTCCGCGTCCGTCGAGTGCGCGAGCATCGGCGCGGAAGATTTGCCGAAGCTGCTCGCGTTCGCACAGGAAAAGAAGGTCGAACTCACTGTCGTCGGCCCGGACAATCCGCTGGCGCTCGGCATCGTGGATTTGTTTCAGAAAAACGGGTTGCGAATCTGGGGGCCGAACCGGAAAGCGGCGCAATTCGAGTCGTCCAAGGTTTTCTCCCAAAATTTCATGGAGAAATACGGCATTCCGACTGCGCGTGCTGGAGCGTTTTCGGAGGCAGGGCCTGCAAAGGCCTTTGCCACGTCACTTGGCGGCAAATGTGCCGTGAAAGCCGACGGCCTTGCGCTTGGCAAGGGCGTTTTGATTTGCACCAACGAAGCCATGGCGAACAAGGCGATTGATGAAATTCTAGTCGGCAAAGCCTTTGGCCCGGCGGGTGCAAACATCGTGATCCAGGAATTTCTCGAAGGAATGGAAATTTCACTGCACGCGATTTGCGACGGCAAAACGGCAAGATTATTTCCAACCTCACAAGACCATAAACGAGCGCTCGATGGCGACCTGGGCCTGAACACCGGCGGCATGGGCACGTATTCACCCACGCCGTTCCTGACGGACGCCCAGCTTGCCGACACCGGACGAAAAATCCTGGAGCCTTTCATGCGTGGCTGTGCGGCGGAGGGAATTGATTATCGCGGCATCCTGTATCCGGGCCTCATGCTCACGAAAACCGGCCCGAAAGTTCTGGAGTTCAACACGCGCTTCGGCGACCCAGAAACTCAGGTTTATCTGACGCGGCTGGAAAACGATCTGGTCGAACTGCTGGACGCGAGCGTGAACGGCACGCTCGAAAAAATCGAATTAAAGTGGAAAGCGGAGGCTTCCGTGTGCGTGGTGATGGCCAGCGGCGGTTATCCGGGCAATTACGCGAAGGGCAAGCCCATCCTTGGCCTGGCAGAAGCGGCAAAATTGCCGAACACGAAGGTTTTTCATGCCGGCACGGCGCAAAACGGAAATGAAATTGTCACGAACGGCGGACGCGTTTTAGGCGTGACGGCTTTGGGCAAGGATTTGAAAGCTGCGCAAGCCGCCGCCTATGCCGCCGTGGAGAAAATCCATTTCGACGGCGCTCATTTCCGCCGTGACATCGCGGCAAAGGCGCTTCATTGATTTCGTTGCCGCTTTACTTCTCATCTTTTGCAAATCATTTTAATCAAACAATGACACGGTATTTTTTCAGTCGTTTCGGTCTGGCATTCGCCGGCTTGCTGGCAGCGACGGCTCTGTCCCGCGCGGACATGACCAACATGGCGCTGGCGAAGTCGGAGATTTTGGAAGGCAGCGTGGCATATCTTCGCGTCAGCCATGTCGCCGCCGGCCTTCCCGGCAACATCGGCGCGGCGGATCAGGCGTTGACGGCCACGAACAAAATTGCCGGAACCGTGCTGGACCTGCGCTTTGCCGACGGTGACGATGCGGCGGCCGCCACGGCAACGGCAAATTTGTTTGCCGGGAAAAAGCTGCCGCTGGCGATTCTCGTGAACAGCCAGACGCGCGGCACGGCGGCGACACTGGCAACCGAGTTGCGCCAGTCGCGTGCGGGATTGATTTTCGGCAGCACGCCGTCGACGGTGAAACCGGACGTTTCCGTCAAAGAAAACCCGGCCGACGAAAAGAAGTTTTTTGAAAATCCCTACGCGGCACTGGCAACAAACGAAGCTGCTGCCTTGTCGGACACAAACGATCTTATGCCATGGGTGGACCACACCAGCGAAGCGGATCTGGTCCGCGCGAAAATCAAGGACGGCGACGAAGATGAATCCCCTCCGCCGCCTCGCGCGGCCGAGCCGCAAAAGCCGGTCATCGGCGACCCGGTTTTGGCGCGCGCGGTGGATTTGATCAAGGGGCTTGCGGTCGTCCGGGAATTCCGTTCTTGATTTCGGGTTGACGATTCGTGGTTCGCGAATCACCTTGAACTTTGCGCGGCATGAAAACCATTCTGTTCATTTGCACCGGCAATATCTGTCGGAGCCCGATGGCCGAGGGGCTTTTTCGCCACGCGGCCGGCGGGCGCGGTGATTTCCGCGTGCTGTCGGCGGGGATCGGCGCGGCGAACGGCCAGCCGCCGACGCCCCATGCGGTGGCGGCCATGCGCGAACTGGGCATTGACATTTCCGGTCACCACAGCCGGATGCTGACGGCCGGTCTGGCGCAACAGGCGGATTACATTTTTGGCATGACGTACAGCCACGTGGACACGATTGCGCTGTTGTATCCGCAGGTGGCGGAAAAAACTTTTTTGCTGCGCGAATTTGATGAAACGCTTGAACCCTTTGAAAAGGGCATCAGCGACCCGATTGGCAGTTCGTACGAGGTGTATGTGGACTGCCGCAACCAGATCAAACAGGGCGTCGCGTCACTTTTAAAATTTATGGAACAACATGAAACCTTGTCGGTCCCGCAGGCGGCCAAGTCCCCGCAAACAACGAACTTTGCGCTCGGCGCCGACCACGGCGGCTACGAGCTGAAAGAGGCGTTGAAACAATATTTGGAGCAACGCGGCCTGAGCGTGACGGATTTTGGCGCGAAGTCGAATGAACCGGCCGATGATTATCCCGACTTCGCGCGGCCGGCGGCGCAAGCCGTCGCCAGCGGCCGGGCTGAACTGGGCCTGCTGGTCTGCACCACCGGGGTCGGCATGTGCATCGCCGCCAACAAGATCCCCGGCATCCGCGCCGCGCTCGTCGCCGACGAACAAAGCGCCGAGCTGGTCCGCCGGCACAATGACGTGAACGTGCTTTGTTTGAGCGGCAGGAAAACGCCGCTGGAAAGCGCCAGGAAAATTCTCGACGCGTTTTTGAACGCGAAATTCGAAGGCGGCCGCCACGAACGCCGCGTCAACAAAATGGACGTCCGGCTCGCCGCGCCACAGCTCCGCCTGCGCAATGTGGACCCCGCCGTGGCCGAACTCATCGAGCGCGAGCGCGTGCGCCAGCAGGAAAACATCGAGTTGATCGCCAGTGAAAATTTTGTCAGCCCGGCGGTCCTGGAAGCCCAGGGCTCCGTGCTTACGAACAAATACGCCGAGGGCCTGCCCAAGAAACGCTGGTATGGCGGCTGCGAAAACGTGGACGGCGTCGAGCAGCTTGCCATTGACCGCGCGAAAAAACTGTTCGGCGCGGAGCACGCGAACGTCCAGCCGCACTCCGGCAGCCAGGCGAACATGGCGGTTTACTTTGCCGTGCTGAAACCCGGTGACAAGATGCTCACGATGGACTTGAGCCACGGCGGCCATCTGACGCACGGCAACAAGGTGAATTTCTCCGGCAAATTTTTTGAGATCATCCACTACGGCGTCCGCAAGGACGACGAGCGGATTGATTACGACCAGCTCGCCGCCGTGGCGCGCGAGCACAGGCCGAGGATGATCACCGTCGGGGCCAGCGCCTATCCGCGCATCATTGATTTCAAGCGCATGGGCGAGATCGCCCGCGAAGTCGGGGCGTATCTGCTGGCGGACATCGCGCACATTGCCGGCCTGGTCGCGGTGGGCATTCATCCCAGCCCGGTTCCGCACGCGGATTTTGTGACGACCACGACGCACAAGACCCTGCGCGGGCCGCGCGGCGGCCTGATTTTATGCCGCGAAAAAAATGCGAAGGAAATTGATTCAACCGTTTTCCCCGGCATCCAGGGCGGACCGCTGGAACACGTCATCGCCGGCAAGGCGGTTTGTTTCCTGGAAGCGTTGCAGCCGTCGTTCAAGGCTTATCAGGAGCAAATTTTGAAGAACTCGAAGGCGCTGGCTGAAAGCATGAAACACAACGGCTACCGCATCGTCAGCGGCGGCACGGACAACCACCTGATGCTAGTGGACGTGGGCGTGAAAAATCTCACGGGCAAGGACTGCCAGAATGCGCTCGACGAAGCCGGCATCACGGTGAACAAAAACACGATTCCATTCGAGACGCGCTCACCGTTCCAGGCCAGCGGCATCCGGCTGGGCACACCCGCCGTGACCACGCGCGGGATGAAGGAGGCGGAAATGGCCGCCATCGCAGACATGATTTCCGAGGTGCTGATGGACATCAAAAACATGGACGCCGCGCACAAGGTCCGCAACCGCGTGCACGAGCTTACGGCGAAATTCCCGCTGCCTTATTGATATCGGCAACGGACGAATCCGGGGTCATGTTCAACTTATAGCATCCGGCGGAACGGAAATCGCACAAGAAAATCGGATTTGACACCTTCGCCAAAATGCGCCATTTTTGTCCGTGAGTTGACTGCGAAGTTTCCCTTGCCGTATTGAGGTCACGCTGACTCGAACGCTTGGTTGATAAAAATCCAATTTGAACTTTTCCGGGCATCGGGCGTCCAATGCGTGACGGCCTTTCACATCCGGCAATGGGAATCCGGTCAATCCAACCAATTTAATTATGCCCAGAGTCTCAACCAAGAAAACCAAGGTGAAACCGGCAGCGGAAACCCCCGCGGCAGAATCGCCGGATTTGAACAACGGCGGAGTCATCGCGGAAACCCCCGTCGCCGGGCCGTCAGGTTCCGCTGACCTGCAGCCACCGTCCACGCCGGTCGAACTTGCCGAGGAACCGAAGGTGGAGGAGCCAAAGACGGAAGAGCGCCGCGGTCCGCAGCGCGACAAAATCGTCGCGTCGCTCAACATTGCCAAACTGCAGGCGATGCAGATGAGCGAGTTGAACCACATGGCCAGGGAACTTGGCGTGGAGAATTTCGGCACGATGCGCAAGCACGAGGTCATTTTCCACATTCTCCAGAAAAACGCCGAGCGCGCCGGCGTGCTGTTTTCCGAGGGCGTGCTCGAGGTGCTGCCGGAAGGCTTCGGCTTCCTGCGTTCGCAGAGTTTTAATTATCTGCCCTGCCCGGAGGACATTTACGTTTCGCCGTCGCAAATCCGCCGGTTTGATTTGCAGACCGGCAACCTCATCGCCGGCCAGATCCGGCCGCCGAAGGAAAAGGAAAAATTCTTCGCCCTGCTCAAGGTCGAGGGCGTGGACGGCGAGGACCCGGACAAGGCGAAGGAAAAAACCCATTTTGACAATCTCACGCCGCTGTTCCCGGACAAGCGGTTCATTCTCGAGACCGTGCCGGACGAGGTAAACACGCGCGTGCTCGATCTCGTTTGTCCGATTGGCAAGGGCACACGCGGCCTCATCGTCGCGCCGCCGCGCACGGGCAAGACCGTGCTCATGCAGAAAATCGCCAACGCGATTCTCAAGAACAATCCGGAAACCTATTTGTTCATCCTGTTGATTGACGAGCGGCCGGAGGAGGTCACCGACATGGAACGCACCTGCAAAGGCGCGGAAGTGATTTCATCCACGTTTGACGAACCGCCCGAACGCCACGTGCAGGTGGCCGAAATGGTCATTGAAAAGGCGCGCCGCATGATCGAGCACAAGCGCGACGTGGTGATTCTGCTTGATTCCATCACGCGCCTCGCCCGCGCCTACAACACCATCCAGCCGCACTCCGGCAAAATCCTGTCGGGTGGCGTGGACGCCAACGCGCTGCACAAGCCCAAGCGCTTTTTCGGCGCAGCGCGCAACATCGAGGAGGGCGGTTCGCTCACCATCATCGCCACCGCGCTCGTGGACACCGGCAGCCGCATGGATGAAGTCATTTTTGAAGAGTTCAAAGGCACCGGCAACATGGAGGTCCATCTCGACCGCGCGCTGGTGGACCGCCGCATTTTTCCTTCCATCAACGTCGAACGCTCCGGCACGCGCAAAGAGGAACTGCTCTACCATCCCGACGAGTTGAGCCGGATTGTTCTGCTGCGCCGCGCGCTCACCGGCGTGCCGCCCGTCGAGGCGATGGAACTGCTGCTGGGCAAGTTGAAAAAGACCAAGAGCAACATCGAGTTCCTGTTGAGCGTGGGCGTGAGTTGACCCGCGGCAAAGCGTGTTTTCCACGTGTTCCGCCATCGGGCCGGAAAGCTCCTTCCGCGTTTCGTCTTCAAAATGCGTGCGATGGGAGCCGGGAGATGTTTTCAGCGTACAGGTTTCCAAACGATGCGTTCGCGGACACCGTCGATCAACTCTTCAATTGTCCAAAGCTGGATGGGACCAATGGCGCCATAATCGGTGACGGTCTTCCGGCTTTTGCCCGTGGAAACGGTGATGATGCAGGCCGTGTCATCCGTCAGGTTGGCGCGGTACTTTTCCTGGAAATTGTTGAAGCGGCTGTTGTCCAGCGCATAGCAAAGGCGCGCAAAGGTTGGCAAATCAACCTGCCCGGTGAATGCGCCAATTTTGGGCAGGAACGCCTTTGCTTCGAATTCAGCCTTGCCGGAGCGATGCAAGGTCACGCGATAGACCGGGCAGGAACCAAAACAAGGGGTGCGTTCAAGTGAGATGCTCTCGTACGGCAGCGAGGCGCGAAACGACTCAATTTTATCGGCCGAAAGATTTCCAAGGTACAACGGTTTATAAATGTCAGGCACGTTGGAAATGGTTTCAGGCGCGAAAAAAATGACGGGCTTTTGGGTGTCCTGGCCGTCTTTTCTGGAACAGGCGCCCAGAAAGATGAGCATCACAAGAACCAGGCTCACGGACCCTAGCCGCATGGAACCCGCACACAATTCTCCACAGTCTTTTTGCTTCATAAATGTGACTTTCCGCCGGGAAACGGACTTTGGCAATGGGATTTTTGGGCTGCGGGCAGAATCCCGGAAGGTCGCATTATTCCGCCTTCCAACGGCCGGCGCTTTTCGTCGGCAGCCTGTTGCGTTTGATTTTTCCGGATGGGAACACCCCGGCTTCATCGGTGCTCTATAAACCGGCCAAAAATCCAATAAACACGCCCGTTGTTTGCGCTTGACGGCTTCAAGGCAACTTCTTAAGCTATCCACAAGTACGGTAAAGTTTGCTGGTACAACCAGTGCGCCAAAGTCGGAAGATGTTTATCTCCGACTTTTTTGTTCCCCGAGCGGGAATGCCGTGTCGAGCGTATGAATGCGGATTTTTTGGCAGTCTTGGAATTTTGGGAGCGCGAAAAGGGCATCAACCGTGATGTCCTCGTCGGCGCTGTCCAGGAGGCGTTGCTGTCCGCCGCCAAGAAGGCGGTCGGCGCCGCGCGCGAATTGCGCGTCGAGATTGACCAGAAAAACGGCGACATCAAGGCGTTTGCCAAACTCATCGTTTCCGACAAGGTCATTTCCAAGCACGACCAGATTTCCGTGTTCGATGCCCGGCGCATCAAGCCCGACGCGCAGATTGGCGACGAAATCGAAAAGGAAGTCACGCCGACCGGCTTCGGGCGCATTGCCTCGCAATACGCCAAGCAGGCGCTCATGCAGAAAATCCGGCAGGCGGAAAAGGCGCTCATTTTCACAGAATTCAAAGACCGGGTCGGCGACATCGTCAGCGGTTCCGTGCGTCGGTTTGAACGCTCGGACGTGATATTGGATTTGGGCAAATACGAGGCGATGCTGCCGAACCGCGAGCGAGTGCCCACGGAGGAATATCAGGTCGGGGAACGCATCCGTTGTTACGTCAAGGCGGTCGAACTGGGCCCGCACGGACCGGAAATCATTTTGTCCCGCGCCGACCCGCGCTTCGTCATCAAACTCTTCCAGCTTGAAGTTTCGGAAATCAACGACGGCACGATCGAAATCAAGGGGATTGCCCGTGAACCGGGTTTCCGCACCAAAATGGCGGTTTATTCGCGCGACAACAAGGTGGACCCCGTCGGCGCTTGCGTCGGCATGCGCGGTCAGCGCGTGAAAAACATCGTCCGCGAACTCAACAACGAAAAGGTGGACGTCATCCCGTGGTCGCCGGATGTCCGGACGTTCATCACCAACGCCCTCGCGCCGGCCAAGCTCAAGAGCTTTGAATTGGACGAGTCCGGCAAGCGCGCAAAAATCCTGGTCGCGGAAGATCAATTGTCGCTGGCCATCGGCAAGCGCGGCCAGAACGCGCGCCTGACGGCCAGGCTCACCGGCTGGGAGGTGGACATTGACGCCGAACAGGTTGTCACAAAGGGCTTCGAGGAAAAGGTCGCCGAGGCTGTTGAATCGCTCGCGGCCATTCCGGGAATTTCGCGCGAACAGGCCGATGCGCTGGTGCATGCCGGGCTGACGCGGCTGGAGGATTTGCTGTCGGCGGATGAAGGTGATTTGAGCAGCATTCCGCAGATTGGTGAAACGGCGGCGGAAGTTTTGAAGGCGGCGCGGGCTGAAGCCGAACGCCACACGTTGAAAGTCGGCGAGCCGCCGGCGAATCCCGACACGCGTGTCGGGGTAAACGGTTGAAATTTATGACGCAGACCGAAACAGCGTTTGGAAACGCGCGTTAGCCATGACGGCCTTTCGCACATTCCGGTCGGCAGCGGTGAATATTTATGCCCGTTCGCATTTACGACATCTCGAAGAAACTTGGCTTGGAGAACAAGGCGATCCTCGCCAAAGCCAAGGAGCTGGGCATTGCCGCCGCCAAGGTCCCGTCCAGTTCGCTCGATAAAATCAGCGCCGAGTATCTCGAAGAGCAGCTCTGCAAAGACCACCCGGAACTCGCCGCCAAACTCGCTCCGCCCCCGCCGCCCGCGCCCAAGGCCGCGCCGACCGCACCCATCGTCGTCATCAAACCGCCGCCGGAACCGCCAAAACCGGAGGTCAAGGAGGAAGCGCCCCAGGTTGAGCCGGCTCCGCCACCGGTGGTCGAACCGCCCAAACCCCCGCCGCCACCGGCAAAACCCGCAGGCCCGAAGGTCGGCGAAAAAGTCGGGTTCATCCAATTGCCGACGCGCCCGCAGCCGCGCCCGGGTGACAAGTCTGCCCCGGCCAGGCCTGCGCCGTCGCGTCAAGGCGGGCCGCAGCGAACTGATTCCAGGCAGCAATTCCAGCGTTCATCCGGCGGCCGGCAGTCCGCGCCGCCCGCCCGCGAACCGGCGAAGCCCGCAGCCGCGCCGCAACCCAAATTTATCGCGCCCGTCACCGGCGAGGTCATCATCATCAAACCCCCGATTGTCGTGCGCGAACTTGCCGCGCAGCTCAAGCAGAAGCCGTTCAAGATCATCGCCGATTTGATGGAACTGGGTGTTTTCGCCAACGTGAACCAGGCGATTGACGAAAAAATCGCCCAGCAGCTTTGCGCGAAATACGGTTTCCGGTTTGAAGTCGAAAAACGCGAACGCGGCGGTGGCGTGGTTCACGCGCCGGTCAAGAAGGTCGAACTCGACATGGAGGACAAACCGGAGCAGCTCAAACCGCGCGCACCGGTCGTCACCATCATGGGCCACGTTGACCACGGCAAAACAACCCTGCTCGACGTCATCCGCCAGTCGAACGTCGCCGCGGGCGAGGCCGGCGGCATCACGCAACACATCGGCGCCTACACCATTTCCGTGCCGCATCCGGAGCGCAAAAAGGAGCTGGCGCAAATCACATTCCTCGACACGCCCGGCCACGCGGCGTTCAGTTCGATGCGCGCCCGCGGCGCGAACGTCACGGACCTGGTGGTGCTGGTGGTGGCGGCCAACGACGGCGTCATGCCGCAGACGCTTGAGGCGCTCAACCATGCCAAGGCCGCCAAGGTCCCGATTTTGGTCGCCGTCAACAAAATGGATCATCCCAACGCGAATCCGTTGAAGGTCCGGCAGCAGTTGCAGGACAAGGGACTGGTGCCGGACGATTGGGGTGGCGACACGATTTTTGTGGATGTTTCCGCGCTCACCAAACAGGGCGTGGACAAGTTGCTGGAAATGATTTTGCTCCAGGCCGAGTTGCTCGAGCTCAAGGCGAATCCCGACCGCCGCGCCAAGGGCAACGTCATCGAATCCGGTGTCGAGCCGGGCGGTCCGACCGCGACCGTGCTGGTGCGCAAAGGCACCTTGCGCCTCGGTGACATTCTTTTGTGCGGCGAGCATTACGGCCGCGTCCGCGCCCTCATCAACGAGGAGGGCAACCGCCTCAAGGAAGCCGGGCCCTCGGTCGCCGTGAAGGTGCTTGGTATGAACGGCGTGCCGGATGCGGGCCTGGAGTTCAGCGTGGTCGAGGACGAAAAAGCCGCGCGCGAACTGGCCGAACAGCGCGCCCACGAAACCAAAACCCAGGATTTGGAAAACCGCTCGAAGGTCACGCTTGAAAACCTGTTCGCTTCGCTGGCGGCGGCGCAAAGCAAGGTGCTCAAAATCGTCGTCAAAGCGGACACGCAAGGTTCGGTGGAGGCCATCGTCGAGGCGCTCAAGAAAATTGAGGCGGAAAAGGTCTCACTCGAAATCATTCACAGCGATGTCGGCACCATCACCGAAAACGACGTGGCCCTGGCGTCCGCGTCCGCCGCGGTCATTCTCGGCTTTCACGCGCGGCTGGACAACACCGCCGCCGAAAAGGCGAAGCATGAAGGCGTGCAGATCAAGCTGTACGCGATCATTTACGAGTTGATTGACCAGGTGAAGGAGGCGATGGCCGGCCTGCTCGAACCGGTCGTCAAGGAGAACATCATCGGCTCGGCGGAAGTGCGGCAGATTTTTGAATTGTCCAAGGGCGTGCCGGTCGCCGGCTGCATGGTTTCGAGCGGCCGCATCGTCAAGGGCAAGGTCCGCGTGCGCCGGCGCAAGGAAGTGATCTACGAGGGCATCGCGCAATCGCTGCGCCGGTTCCAGGACGAGGTCAACGAGGTCCGCGCCGGCATGGAATGCGGCATCCGCATCGAGGGTTACAGCGAATTTCAGGTCGGCGACGTCATCGAATGCTATACGATTGAAAAAGTGGCGGCGAAGCTATGAAAAGCGGTGTAATGGATTATTGGATGATTGGATTGTTGGGGGGCAAAAACCTTATTTCCCCCAACACTTCGACAACATTGCTCCATCAATCCATCAATCCACCAATCCATTTCTGATTCATGTCATCCCTCCGACTCCAACGCGTGCGCGAACTTTTGAAGCGCGAAATCGGCGAAGCCATCCGGCGTGAATTCCACGTCAGCGAGTGCGGGTTGATTTCGGTCAACGACGTGGACGTGGCGGGCGACCTCAAGTCCGCGATCGTTTTTGTCAGCATTCTCGGCAATCCCGACCAGCAGAAGCGCGGCTTCCAGATGCTCAACGACCATCGCGTCCGCATCCAGGGACTGGTCGCGCGCGCCATCGTGCTGAAATACACGCCGAAGCTGAAATTTGCCTTTGACGACTCCATCGTGCGTGGCAACCGCGTGCTCCAAATCATTGATGAACTGGAAAAAACCGCGCCGGATGGTAATAATAATCAAGTGTGAAAAGTTATCCAAAGATCATCGACCGCATTATCGAAGCCATCCGCGCGAGCAAAACTTTCTGCATTGTTGGACACATCCGGCCGGACGGAGATTGTGTCGGCTCGCAGCTCGGGCTGGCGCTGGCGTTGCAAAACGAAGGCAAAAAGGTCGTCTGCTGGAACGAGGATCCCATCCCGCAAAAATATAAATTTCTCAACGCCGACGGATTATTCCAACAGCCGAAGCGCGGCAAGAAATTCGATTGTGTCATCGCCACGGACTGCGCGAGCTTTGCGCGGCTGGGCAGGGTCGGCAAGTGCATCGCGCTGCGGAAAGTTTTCATCAACATTGACCATCACGAAAGCAACACGCGCTACGCCGACGTGAACTGGGTGTCCGCGCGCGAGCCTTCCTGCGGCGAGTTGATTTACCGTCTGCTCAAGGTCGCGCGCTGGCCGATCACCAAACCGATTGCCGACTGCCTGTTCACCGCCGTCTCGACGGACACGGGCTCGTTTCAATACTCCACGACGCGGCCCGGCACGTTCCACGCCGGCGCGGAACTCGTCACACGCGGCGCGAACCTTGCGAAAATTTGCGAGGAAGTCTATCAATCCTATCCGCTTTCCCGCGCGCGGCTGCTCAAACATGTTTACAGCAAATTCCGCCTCACCGCCGGTGACCGCATTGCTTGGTTTTGGCTGAAGCAGGCCGACTTTGCCCGCACTGGGGCGGAAAGCGACGACACGGAAGGACTGATTGACCATATCCGCGCCATTGAACCGGTTGTCGTCGCCTGCGTGTTCGAGGAAATTGAACCCGAACTGACCCGCATCAGCCTCCGTTCCAAGAGCGACAAGATCAACGTGAACGAAATCGCCGCGCAATTCGGCGGCGGCGGCCACCCGGCGGCTGCCGGCGCGCGCATCCCGGGCAAGCCGATGTCGGTGCAGCGAAAAGTGATTGCCGCGGTCAAGCGCGCGCTGGGTTCCTCCAGATAATTTTCATGCAAGAATTTTCACCGCTCGACGGGGCCATCCTCATTGACAAGCCCTCCGGCCCGACTTCGCACGACGTGGTGGACGTGATCCGCCGCCGGTTCGGCATCAAAAAGGTCGGCCACTGCGGCACGCTGGACCCCAATGCCACCGGCCTGCTCATCATCGTGCTCGGCCGCGGCACGAAGCTGTCCGAAAAATTGATGGGCGACGACAAGGTCTATGAAGGCACCATGAAATTCGGCGAGGCGACCAACAGCTACGATGCCGACGGCGAGATCATTTCCATCGCGCCGGTGCCGCTGTTGACGCTCGACCAACTGAATGAAGCCGCCGCCCCGTTCGTCGGCGACCAGATGCAAATGCCGCCGATGGTTTCGGCCATCAAAAAGGACGGCGTGCCGCTTTACAAACTCGCGCGCAAAGGCATCGAGGTGGTGCGCGAACCGCGCTTGATTCACATCTACAATTTCCGGTTTACGAATTATGAACCGCCGCTCGGCCGGTTCCGGATTGCCTGCACCAAGGGCACTTACGTCCGCAGCATCGCGCACGAACTCGGCCAGAAACTCGGCTGTGGCGCGCATCTGGCGATGCTGCGGCGCGTGACTTCCGGAAAATTTGACGTGGCCGGCGCGACGACATTGGACGATGTTTTGAAATTGACGGCCGCCGAATTGGAGAAAAAAGTGATTCCGTTTTTGAAACTGGCCGTAACGAGTTAGGATCATGATCATGGACAATAGTTCGTGCGTGCCAATTCTTGATCCTGCTCTTAATCGCAATCTTAACCTTCGCCGCTAATGATGAAAATCATCCATGCCGCAAACGAATTGAAACCGGCCGGGCGCAAGGTCTGCCTGGCCATCGGCTTTTTTGACGGCGTGCATCTCGGCCATCAGCAAATCATCCGGCAAACCATCACCGACGCGCGCCAGCATGACGCCATTGCGCTGGTGCTCACCTTCGACCGGCACCCGAACTCGGTCGTCGCGCCCGGTCACGCGCCGCCATTGATTTACTCGCTGCCGCAAAAACTGCGCGCGATTGAATCGCTCGGGGCTGACACGGTGCTGCTGATTCACTTTGACGAAAAGTTCAGCCGTCAAACCGGAGGGGAATTCATCCGGCGGCTGACGCGGGATCTGGGAAAAATTCAAAGCCTGTGCGTCGGCATGGATTTTGTGTTCGGGCACAAGCGCAGCGGCGACGTCGCGCTGTTAAAAAAACTTGGAGACAAGACCGGTTTTACCGTCCACGGACTCGCCGCGGTTTCACTCGACGGCCGGGTCGTCAGCAGCACGCGCATTCGCGAGGTGATCCGCGCCGGCGAACTCGACGCCGCGAGCCAGATGCTGGGGCGGCCTTACGCGATTTCCGGCCGCGTGGTGGAAGGCGACCGCCTGGGCAGGCAACTGGGGTTTCCCACCGCGAATCTTGACGTGACGGGTTTGATTCTCCCGCCGAACGGTGTCTACGCCGGCCTGGCCAAAGTGAAGAAAAAATCCCATCGCGTTGCCCTCAACATCGGCTTTCGCCCGACGATGGCGCTGGCTGCGCGGCAACTGCGCGTGGAAGCGCATCTGCTGGATTTCAGCGGCAATCTTTATGGCGAGGAGTTGACTATTGAAATTGGCGGTAAATTGCGCGACGAAAAGAAGTTTGCCTCATCATCTGAATTGCGCCGGCAAATTGACCACGATATTGCCGTCTTGCGGGCCTAGTTAGATGCTTTGGATTGATTAGTTTGACTTTAACCTGCTTTTCCACAATTACTTATAACAGAGGTGCCCTGTTTTTTGCTCCAATTTGGCTTCTGCTTTGTAATTACGATTATTCTTGAATTTCCCGCAAAAGAGGTTAGCATGTCCGCGTGTCAGTCTTCTGGCGTTCTGGTGTTCGCAGTTCCTGGAGTTCAACGGGCAGGTGAACAGTTGTGCAGAGCCGACGACGACTTATTCGTGAAGCAGAATGCCCTGTTTCCCTGAACTAAAACGAATTTTACAGGTCTGATATTTATGTCGCATAGAAAAAATACACCGTCAGCCGGCGCGGCGCACAAGCGCAAGCAAGGCAGCGGACGCAGCGCGGGAACAAAGCCGGCCCCGGCACGGCGGCGCTTTGTCGTTTCCAACGCGCGGCGGGAAGTGTCCAAACCGGTGGAAACCAACGGAAAAGCCAAGTCCCGCGCGGGCAATCACCCCGCGCATGGCGCGCAAAAATTGCCGCAAGGCGGTCAGGCGGTCGCGCTGGCGGCGCCCATTCAATCGTCCGTGGATTTGACCGAGACGGTCAAGACGCTGCTTCACCTTGCCCAGGAGCACGGCTACATCACGTACGACGACATCAACGACGTTCTGCCGGACAATCTCAGTCCGGAGGATTTGGACGCGCTTCTGACCAAACTGCGCAGTCTCGACGTGGAAATCGTCATGGACCAGGCCGAAGCCGAGCGTTCCGAGCGCACCAAACAGCCGGAACAGCCACAGGAGGAAGCGGATGAGGACGCCCGGCTCGAAATTCTCGACGACCCGGTTCGCATGTACATGAACCAGATGGGCAAGGTTCCCCTGCTCACGCGCGAACAGGAGGTCGAAATTTGCAAGCGCATTGAAGAGGCCGAGATCGAGATGAAGCGCATCGTTTACAGCCTCGGCTTCACCGCCAAGGAACACATCGCCATCGCCGAGAAACTGCTGTCCGAGCCGCCGAAGGAACGTTTTGACCGCGTGATTGTGGACAAAAAAATCGCCAATCGCGAAGGCCATCTGCGCGATTTGCGCAAGCTCATCAAAAAAGTCCATGCGCTCGACCAAAAAGTGGACGCGAAGTATTTTGGCTGGCAGAAGGCCGTTCAAAAAGGCCGCAAGGAAAAGTTGCAGCGCGAGTTGAAGAAACTCGGCGTCAAGCTGCAGGAAATGTTTCCCAAGTTTTTCTACAAACAAAAGGTCGTCGAGGAAATGATCGTCGTGGCGGGCAACGTCCACGAAAAATTCCAGGCCAGCCTTCGGCACATCCAGGAACTGGAGGGACTGCGCACCACCTCGGAACGGCGGGCGGCGCTGGAGGCCGAGCGCGCCAAAATCCAGGTCCTCGAACAATTCGTGCGGATGCCGCGCGAGGAATTTTTCAAGGTGTTCGGCGAGTTGAAGGCCGCCGCCGACCGCGGGCTCAAAGCCAAGACCCACATGGCCGAGGCCAACCTGCGCCTCGTTGTTTCCGTCGCCAAAAAATACACGAACCGCGGCCAGTCATTCCTGGATTTGATCCAGGAAGGCAACATCGGTTTGATGAAGGGCGTCGAGAAATTCGAGTATCGCCGCGGCTACAAATTTTCCACCTATGCCATCTGGTGGATCCGCCAGGCCATCACCCGTTCGATTGCCGACCAGGCGCGCACCATCCGCATCCCGGTGCACATGATTGAAATCATGAACAAGCTCTGGCGCGCGCAAAAGCAGCTCACGCAGGAGTTGGGCCGCGAACCGACGCCGGAGGAGATCGCCGACGAAATGCACATGCCGGTGGCGCGCATCCACGCGCTGCTCAAGATGGCGCAACAACCGGTGTCGCTGCACGCACCCGTCGGCGACGACGGCGACGTGAGCGTGGGCGATTTCATCGAGGACAAGTCGGCGGAAAATCCGTCCGAAGTCACCAGCTACAGCCTGCTCCGCGAAAAGCTGAGCGACGTGCTGACGACGCTGACCGAGCGCGAACGGAAAATTCTCGAAATGCGTTTCGGCCTGCTCGACGGTTACGAGCGCACGCTCGAGGAAATCGGGAAGATGTACAACGTCACGCGCGAACGCATCCGCCAGATTGAGGCCAAGGCATTGCGCAAGCTGCGGCACCCGACGCGCGTCCGCCATTTGCAGGGCTTCCTCGACACGCCCGAGCCGGCGGAGATCGCCACGACAGCCTGAGGTGGAATGTATGAAGGTCAGTTCCTACGGTCACGCGTGTTTTTCCGTCGTGGTCGGAGGTAAAACCCTTTTGTTCGACCCGTTCATTTCGGGCAACCCGCTTGCCAAAAACATTGACGTAAAAAAGGTTCCCGCGGATTTCATTCTCGTTTCACACGGGCATGGCGACCATGTTGGTGACGCGGTGGAAATCGCCAGACGCACCAGCGCGCTGGTGATTGCCAATTTTGAAGTCGCCACATGGCTCAACAAACAAGGCGCGCCGCGCGTGCATCCGATGAATCACGGCGGCGGTTGCAATTTCGATTTTGGCCGCGCCAAATTCGTGAATGCCATCCATTCCAGCATGATGCCCGACGGCACCTTCGGCGGAAATCCCGGAGGTTTTGTCGTCGAAACGGCTGAAGGCAGTTTTTATTTTTCCGGCGATACCGCGCTGACGCTGGACATGAAGCTCATCGGCGAATCCACAAAGTTAAGATTTGCCGCGCTGTGCATTGGCGACAATTTCACGATGGGGCCGGATGATGCGGTGAAGGCCGCCGACTTTGTGCGTTGCGGTGAGATTCTTGGCGTGCATTACGACACCTTCCCGCCGATCAAAATTGACCACGCCGCCGCGCAGGGAAAGTTCAAGGCTGCGGGCAAGACATTGCATTTGCTGCGTCCCGGCGAGACGCACGATTTCTGATCCGG
This sequence comes from uncultured Verrucomicrobiae bacterium, assembly GCA_963764175.1. Taxonomy (GTDB): domain Bacteria; phylum Verrucomicrobiota; class Verrucomicrobiia; order Limisphaerales; family UBA11358; genus UBA11358. The sequence goes on from CAVXRE010000011.1 coordinate 84,587, forward strand.
GTCAGTTGTTCGGGTCAACGATGTGCAGGTCAATGCGGGGCGCGTGGTGCATGAAAAAATCAATCACGTTCGGGCGCGTGAACTGCCACCAATGCCGCTCGCTCGTGCCGAGAACAACGAGGTTGATGTTGTTTTCGCGGCAATACTTCAACAGCGCGCCGCAGACATCTTCGTCTTCCAGCACCGTGACGCTGCCGCCCAGCTCCGTCGCCATCTGGACGTTCTGCATGAATTTGCGCTGCAAATCCGACGCGATGCGCAACGGATCCTCCTTTTTGCGCCGCACATAAACCGCCATCCATTCGCGGTTCAAGCGTCCGGCGATTCGCGAGGCGGTGCGCAGCAGCTTCGCGGTCGTGACGGGATTCGTGCTGATGAAGACGGCGATTTTTTCGCTGACATCCGGTGGCGCCGAGGCGTCGCGTCGCGGGCGCTGGTCGAGCGCGGACGCGATTTCGCGCATCGTCAATTCACGAAGCGCGTTCAAATTGTTTTCCGTGAAAAAATTGCCCATCGCGGAAGCGGCGCGGTCCGCCGGATAAATCTTCCCCTGCCGCAGCCGCTCGCGCAATTCCTCGGACGGCAGGTCAATGTTCACAATCTGGTCGGCCTCCAGCACGAAGCGGTCGGGCACGCGCTCGCGCACGTCCACGCCGGTCGCGCGCAACACGGTGTCATGCAGGCTTTCGAGATGCTGGATGTTCATCGCCGTGATGACGTTGATGCCGGCCTGCAGCAATTCCTGCACGTCCAGGTAGCGCTTGGGATTGTGCGAGCCGGCGACGTTGGTGAACGGCAATTCGTCCACGATGCAAACCGTGGGATAGCGTTTGAAGATGGCCTCAACGTCAAGAATTTCCACCGTGGCGCCCGCGTGCGGGACTTTTTTGCGCGGGATGATTTCCAGATCGCCAATCAGCTCCTCGGTTTCCTTGCGACCGTGGGTATCCACCCAGCCGATGACCACGTCCACGCCGGCTTTTTTCAGGCGATGCGCCTCCTCGAGCATCGCATACGTCTTCCCGACGCCCGCCGCATGGCCGAGATAAATCTTCAGCTTTCCCAGACGGCTCCGTTCGATGAGCCGCAGGAAATCCTCCGGCTTCAACCGGTCGTCAGCGCGCGATTCCATCCTGCAAAGAAACTATTTCCGCGGCAACTGGTCGAGCGCGAAGTTCAGAGTCATCACGTTCACGCGCGGCTCGCCGAATAAGCCGAGGTCGCGACCGCTGGTGTTTTGTTTCACCAGCGCGCGCACATTGTCCTCGGACATCCCGCGCGCCCTGGCCACACGCGGAATCTGCAGCTCCGCGTTGGCCAGACTGATATGCGGGTCGAGGCCGCTGCCGGACGCGGTCACGGCGTCGGCGGGCACCGGCGCGTTGGTCGCCAGATTGTTGTCGGAACGGTAGGCGGCGATGTTTTGTGTGATGTTGGCGACGAGATTGGACGAAGTCGGACCCAGATTGCTGCCGCTGGAATGGGTCGCATCATAATTGTTCGCACTCACCGCAGATGTTGGGTCGCCTGCGCTCGCCGCCGATGGACGCGGATGAAAATACTGTGCGCCGGTGAAATTTTGCGCCAGCAACGCCGAGCCGCGCACGCCGGATTTGTCCACCAGCAGGCTGCCATCGGCCTGGTGCGGGAACAGCAGTTGTGCCGCGCCATAGACGATGAGCGGATATAATCCGCACAGGATGACGGCGAAGAAAAGTGTCGCCACAATCGAGCGGCCCGTTTCTGCAAAAATGTTTTTCATAATTCAGTTTGAAATGATTTTTAACCTTTCCGTGGACCGCTCGAATTGCCGCCATGGTTTGGACTGCGCCAGCCCTCTGGCGCTTTTGATTGGTACCTGGCGAGTGCAAAGCGGCAGAGGGCTGGCGCAGTCCAAGACGCTATCGCGCCGGACGCAGTCGCTTTCCGATTCGTGGCGAGGACAATTCGTTTCATAATTACGCGAGATGCAGGCCGGCGACGATGAGGTCGATGAATTTGATCCCGATGAACGGAAGGATGACGCCCCAGACGCCGTAAATGAGCAGGTTGATGCGCAGGATTTGCGCCGCGCCCAGCGGACGGAATTTCACGCCGCGCAGCGCCAGCGGAATCAGCGCGATGATGATGAGCGCGTTGAAAATCACGGCGCTCAAAATGGCGCTGTCCGGGCTGTGCAGGTGCATGATGTTCAGCGGCGCGATGACGGGAAACGTCGCCATGAGCATCGCCGGGATGATGGCGAAGTATTTGGCCACGTCGTTGGCGATGCTGAACGTCGTGAGCGCGCCGCGCGTGATGAGCAGTTGCTTCCCGATTTCAATGATTTCCAAAAGCTTAGTTGGATTCGAGTCGAGGTCCACCATGTTGCCGGCCTCCTTGGCGGCCTGGGTGCCGGTGTTCATCGCGACGCCGACGTCGGCCTGCGCGAGCGCGGGCGCGTCGTTCGTGCCGTCGCCGATCATGGCCACGAGGCGGCCGCCCTGCTGTTCGTGGCGGATGAGCGTGAGCTTGTCCTCCGGTTTAGCCTCGGCGAGAAAATCATCCACGCCCGCCTCGGCAGCAATGGCCGCGGCGGTCAGCTTGTTGTCACCGGTGATCATCACGGTGCGGATGCCCATCGCGCGAAAGCGTTTGAAACGGTCGGCCAGCCCGCCTTTGACGATGTCCTTCAAATGAATCACGCCAAGCGCGCGATCGCGGGTGGCGACAACCAACGGCGTGCCGCCGGAAAGCGAGATCGCCTCCACGATTTTTTCGATTTCCGCGGGGAACATTCCGCCGGTGAAGTGCCGGATGGCGTTGGCCGAGCCTTTGCGGATTTGTTTGCCCTCAATATCCACGCCGCTCATGCGCGTCTGCGCGGTGAACGGAATGAATTGCGCGCCCGGCAATTCATGAATTGTCCTCGCGCGGATGCCGAAGTTCTTTGCCAGCACGACGATGCTGCGGCCTTCGGGCGTTTCGTCGGCGAGCGAGGCAAGCTGCGCGGCGTCGGCGAGTTCCTGTTCCGTGACACCGGGGGCGGGCACAAAGGCGGTTGCCTGCCGGTTGCCGAGCGTGATGGTGCCGGTCTTGTCGAGCAGCAGCACGTCCACGTCGCCCGCCGCCTCGACCGCGCGTCCGCTCATCGCGAGGACATTGCGTTGGAGCAAACGATCCATGCCCGCGATGCCGATGGCGCTCAACAAACCGCCGATGGTCGTCGGAATCAGGCAAACAAGGAGGGCGATGAGCACGGCGTCGGAAAAATTCACGCCGGCGTAAATGCCGAACGGCTTCAAAGTGATGACGGCGAGCAAAAAAACGACCGTGAGCGCGGCGAGCAGAATCGTGAGCGCGATTTCGTTCGGCGTCTTCTGCCGGCTTGCGCCTTCGACGAGTGAAATCATGCGGTCGAGAAAACCCTCGCCAGGATTGGCGGTGATGCGGATTTTGATTTCATCCGAGAGCACGCGCGTGCCGCCGGTGACGGCGCTGCGGTCGCCGCCGGCCTCGCGGATGACCGGCGCGGATTCGCCGGTGATGGCGGATTCATCCACGGTCGCCGCGCCGAGGATGACTTCGCCGTCGGCGGGAATGATTTCATTGGTGCGGACCAAAACCACATCGTCCATTCGGAGCGACGCGGCATCAACGGTTTCGGTTGCGCCGCCTGCGTCGAGCTTGTTTGCGTTCGTGCGCGTTCGCGTTTGGCGCAAAGCTTTCGCCTGCGCCTTGCCGCGGCCCTCGGCGACGGCTTCGGCAAAATTGGCGAAGAGGACGGTGAACCAGAGCCACACCGCGATTTGCGCGACGAACAGCGTCTGGCCGGGCGAGCGGAAGGTGTCCAGGGTGCTGATGACCGCGCCGACGAGCGTGACGAACATGACGGGATTTTTCACCATCAGCCGCGGATTGAGCTTTTTGAAGGCGTCGCCGATGGCCGGGACGAGAATCTTCGGGTCAAAAATGGAAACGGATTTTTGAGTCATAAAAATTCGGGTTAAAACAGGTTGCCTTTCAGCATCAGGAAATGTTCGACGATCGGGCCAAGCGCGAGCGCGGGCAGGAACGTCAGCGCGCCGACCAGAATGACCGTGCCGACGAGCAGCACGGCGAATGTGAAGCCGCTTACGGAAAATGTCCCGGCGCTGGCGGGAACGATTTTCTTGCGCGCGAGCGAGCCGGCGAGCGCGAGCAGCGGCACCATCATGCCGAAGCGGCCGAGCAGCATGTCAATGCCGAGCGTCGTGTCATACCACGGCGTGTTGGCATTGAGGCCGGCGAACGCGCTGCCGTTGTTGCCCGCGCCGGACGTGTAGGCGTAAAGAATTTCGCTCAAGCCGTGCGGGCCGTTATTGTTCAAACCGGCCCTGCCCCAGTCGCTTGCCGACGCCCAGGCCGTGAAACCGAGGATGATGAACGCGAGAATGACGAACGCCAGCAGCACCATCTTCACGTCGTAGGCCTCGATTTTCTTGCCGAGATATTCCGGCGTGCGCCCGACCATCAGCCCGGCGATGAACACGGCGAGGATGACGAAGATCAACATGCCGTAAAGCCCGGCGCCGACGCCGCCGAAAATCACCTCGCCGGTCTGGATGTTGAATAGCGGCACCAGCCCGCCGAGCGGCGTGAAGGAATCGTGCATGGAATTCACCGCGCCGCACGAGGCATCGGTCGTCACCGTGGCGAACAGCGCGGAATCGAAGATGCCGAAGCGGACTTCCTTGCCTTCCATGTTGCCATCGGCGGCGGCGACGCCGAGCTGCTGGTGAATCGGATTGCCCTTCGCCTCCGCCCACCAGCAGACCAGGACGCCGGCGAGAAACATCGCGAACATCGCCGACCAGACTGTCCAGCCATGCCTTTGATTTTTTGTCTCGCGTCCCAAGTGATACGTCAGCGCGCTGCCGATGCACAGCAGTGCGAGCATTTGCAGAAAGTTCGAGAGCGGCGTGGGATTTTCGAACGGATGCGCGGCGTTGGCGTTTGTGTAGCCGCCGCCGTTTGTGCCGAGCATCTTGATGGCCATCTGCGACGCCATCGGCCCCTGCACGATGGTCTGCGTGTCGAGCGTCTGGTTGACCATCACCGGATTACCCCTGGCATCCACCACCGGTTTGCCGTTCGCGTCGGTTTTTTGAACGGAAACGGTTTGCGATTCGAGGAGCTTGGCCGTCGTGTAAGGCTTGAAATTTTGAATCATGCCCTGTGACACGAAGAAAATTGCGAGGACAAGGCAGATCGGGAGCAGCAAATAATACATGATGCGTGTCAGGTCCACCCAGAAATTGCCAATGGTTTGTGCCGTGTGCCGCGCGATGCCGCGCACGAGCGCCGCCGCGATGGCGATGCCTACGGCGGCGGAGAAAAAGTTGTGGATGGCCAGCGCGACCATCTGCGAAAAGTAGGACATCGTGGATTCGCCGCCGTAGCTCTGCCAGTTCGTGTTCGTGGTGAAACTGACGGCGGTGTTGAAGGCCAGATGCTCCGACAACGCGCCGAACTTCTGCGGATTCAGCGGCAGATACTGCTGCAACCGCAGGATGGCGTAGGTAAACAGGCAGCTCACGAGGCTGAACAGCAGCATCGCGAACGCGTATTGTTTCCAGCCTTGTTCCCTGGCGGGATCAACGCCGAGCACGCGATAGGTGAGTTTTTCCAAAGGCCGCAAAACCGGGTCGAGCCAGGTTCGGCCACTGGCGTCGAGCACGCGGTTGAGATACAAACCGAGCGGTTTGGTGACGAGCACGAGCGCGCCGATGTAGAGCGCGAGTTCCAACCATTGATGGGCGTTCATGGCAGTTCAGCTAGAATTTTTCCGGACGGAGCATGGCCGCGATGAGATACACGCAGAGCGCGACGGAAATGATTCCGAGGATGAGGTTTTCCATAAGATCAAAGTTTTTCGCAGCCGCGGGCGTAAAGCATAAACGCCGCGAAAAATGCGACCACAATTCCGATGTAAACGGCATCAAGCATAATCATTTCCAATCAGGTGGCGCCGCCGCGAATGAACGCGGCAACGCCACGGTTTTAATCTGGGTGAACTTGACGACCGCGGACTTCGCGGTTCAGAGGCTCGCCCTTCCAAATGCCGACGAGGTTAGCTGACGGGCTTGGCCTTGAAAGTGGCCTTGGCTCACGTTACCGCGCGCCGTTCGCCCCGTCCTCAAACTGCTTGAGGAGTTTGGTTCCCCCGCATCCGGCCTCAGGAAGGAAGCCGGATTTAGGCTGCAACAGCGAGAAGAAAACACAGCCGCCGCCGTTTGTCAAGTCCGGCCTGATTTGGCCAGAAAACCTTTGCCAACGGGCGCGTCAAAGCGTCTTATAGCCGGACAGCTTATGGCTCGAACCCGGATTTTATTGGCGCTCGTCCTGTTGATGCCCGCGATGCTCTTCGCGGCGGAAGAAATTTACCGGCCGGCAACCATCGTTCCGCCGCAGCCGGCGCGCGAGTTTCGGGGCGCATGGATTGCGACGGTAGCAAACATTGATTGGCCGTCCAAACCAGGCCTCACCGTCGCGGAACAAAAGGCGGAGTTGCTTGCCCTGCTGGATTATGCCGCGCAACTGAAACTGAATGCCGTCATTTTCCAGGTCCGGCCTGCCAGTGACGCAATGTATGATTCAACCATCGAGCCGTGGTCGGAATACCTCAGCGGCACGATGGGCCAGGCGCCGCAACCGTTTTACGATCCGCTCGCCTTCGCCGTCGAGGCGGCGCACAGGCGCGGGCTCGAATTGCACGCGTGGTTCAATCCATTTCGCGCGCGGGATTCGCAGTCCAAATCATCCATCGCGCCGGGTCACGTTTCGCGGACGCATCCTGAACTCGTCTGCAAATACGGCAGCCAGCTCTGGCTCGACCCCGGCGAACCCGCCGCGCGCGACTACGTCCTGCGGGTGATCATGGACGTGGTGAGGCGTTACGACATTGATGGCGTCCAGTTCGACGACAAACTGCTTTATCCCTACCCGGAAAAGGACGCGGCGGGGCGCACGCTGGATTTTCCCGACGACGCGAGCTGGCGGAAATATGGTTTGCGCAGCGGAATGAGCCGCGACAACTGGCGGCGCGAAAACGGCAATCTGTTTGTTCAGGGCGTTTATCAAAACATCAAGGCCGCAAAACCGTGGGTGAAATTCGGCATCAGCCCGTTCGGCATCTGGCGGCCGATGAATCCGCCGGCCATTCGCGGTCTCGACGCCTATGCGAAACTCTACGCCGACTCGCGCCTGTGGTTCGCCAACGGCTGGCTTGATTATTTTTCACCGCAACTTTACTGGTCCATTGATTCGCCGCAGCAAAGTTTTCCCGTGCTGCTCAACTGGTGGACCAGGCAAAATGCACGGGGCCGGCACCTCTGGCCTGGACTCAGCGCCGTCAACGCGCGTGAAAAGTGGAGTCCGGACGAAATTGCCCGGCAAATTGCCGCCATCCGGCGGCAGCCCGGCGCGGGCGGGGAAATTTTTTACCATCTCCGGAACCTGGCAGATAACTCCGCGCTGGCAGGTGTCGTCCGTGCCGCCTACCCGCAACCGGCGCTCGTGCCGGCCTCGCCGTGGCTGGGTTTCATTCCGCCGGCCACGCCCAAACTCATTGTGGCGGAGGACACCCGCGCGGCCTTGCGCGTGCGATGGCAAACCACGGGCGAACCGGCCTGGTGGTGGGTTCTGCAATTCCAAACCAACCAGGCATGGACGACAAAAATCCTGCCGGCGGACTTGACGACGTGGACGTTTGAAAATCCCAGGCCGGACTTGATTTCAATCACGGCGGTGGACCGGATTGGAAATCCAAGTCCACCAGCGGCTCTTAAGAAAAGCCCCCCGCCGGTGCCCGTTCGCGGTGGCAGAGGGGCGGCATTTTGAATTGAAGGTTTTCGTCCGCAGATTGCGCGGATAAAAAACGAAAAAAGAAATGTGATCAGCAAAATCTGCGGCCGGCTGGAAAAATGGTTTTGGAAGGGCTGTAAGCCGAATTCTGTCTGCGCCCTTGCGAGCGGAGAGAATCATTTGTCTGTGCAGCCGATACCCGGAACCCGTTTCACTTTCGCGAAACCTAGAGCGGGCCGCTCCGGGGTTCCCTATTTGGCCTTGCACCCGATGGGGTTTTCCGTGCCGCGTCGCTTGCGCTTCGCGCGGTGCGCTCTTACCGCACCTTTTCACCCTTGCTCGTTTGAGATTTCAAATTTGGAATCCCAAACGGGCGGTTTGATTTTCTGTGGCACTGTCCGTCGGAAAATCTTTCAACTTTCCGCCCGCGTGTATCTCAACCGGTACGGGCTTGAGTTACGCGGCATCGCGCCCTTTGGTGTTCGGACTTTCCTCTACCGGCTCGCGCCGGAAGCGATTCTCCGCCCTTCCAAAACCGTCGGGAACATAAACGATTTGGGGAACAATCTCAAGACGCGAATTCCAGTCCGGGCCGCGTCCAATCACGAGTTCGCATTGACATTCGTGGTTTCAAATGAATAACTTGTCCGTGCGTTCCACAAGGTGTGCTAGTGTAACGCAAGAGCACCGTGGCTGAAAAAGACGATTATCTGTTGGACTTGCTGGTGGACCTCGGCTCCGTGAATGCCGAACAGGTCGCCAATGCCCGCCGGGAGGCCCAGACCTCCGGCGTGGGAGTGGTGGACTTGCTGGTGGCCAACAAGGTCATCCGTCCCGCCGACGTCACGCAGGCCAAGGCCGCGCAGTTCGGCGCGGAGGTCGTCCAGCTCGGCAGCCTGCGGATTCCCGACGAAGTCATTTCCATCATCCCGCGCCACATCGCAAAAAAATATCGCGTCATCCCCATTCTCAAAACCGACGGCAAGGTCGCCGTCGCCATCGCCGACCCGTCGGATCTGAATACGATTGATTCACTGACCCATCTGCTGAACGCGGAAATCGAGCTGCGCGTGGCCTCGGAGCAGGACATTGAGACCGCGCTGGGCAAATATTACGGCGGCAAGGGGGACACCGTGGTGGACAAGGCCATCCAGGAGCTGACCCAAAGCGAAGTCGAGGTGCCCGTCGGCGAACTGGGCGATGACAGTTCGGTGGTGGACGCGGACGCGCCGCTCATCCGGCTGGTGAACCAGATTATTGCGGACGCGTTCAAACTGCGCGCCTCGGACATTCATCTGGAGCCGCTGGGCAAACGATTCCGGCTGCGTTATCGCATTGACGGTTTGCTGCACGAAATGAAGGCGCCGCCGAAACGGTTGCAGGCGTCCATCATCACGCGGCTGAAAATCCAGTCGAACATGTCCATTTCGGAGCACCGCATTCCGCAGGACGGGCGCATCCAGTCAAAGGTGGGAAACAAGTTCATTGACCTTCGCGTGTCGTGCCTGCCGACGAACCACGGTGAGAGCATCGTGATGCGTATTCTGGACAAGGAGGGTTTGAGGCTGGGTCTTGGCGAACTCGGCTTTTTCACGGACGACCAGCAGACCTTTGAAAAGCTGATCGGCCTGCCCGACGGCATTCTGCTGGTGACCGGGCCAACCGGTTCCGGCAAAACGACGACGCTTTATTCCTGCCTGCACTTCATCAACCGCCCGGACCGGAAAATCATCACCGTCGAAGACCCGGTGGAATATATCTTGGGCGGCATCAACCAGGTGCAGGTCAATGAACCCGTCGGCCTGACGTTTTCCGCCGCGTTGCGCTCGATACTGCGCCAGGCGCCGAACGTCATCATGATTGGTGAAATTCGCGACCTTGAGACCGCGAGCATCGCCATCAACGCATCGCTGACGGGCCATCTGGTTTTCTCCACGCTGCACACCAACGACGCGCCGAGCGCCGTGACCCGCCTGATTGACATCGGTGTGAAGCCCTTTTTGGTCGCGTCGTCCACGCGCTCGCTCATGGCCCAACGCCTCGTCCGCAAGGTTTGTAAAAAATGCGGGGCGCCCTATCAACCCACCGAGGCCGAGCTGCGCGCTCTCAATATTACCCCGGAAAATTTGAAGGACGCCCATATTCAAAAAGGCCGCGGCTGCGGCGATTGCTCGAACACCGGCTGCCGCGGGCGGTTTGGCATTTTTGAAATCTTCGTCATTGATGATGAGGCGCGGAAATTGATTTACGACAGGGCGCCGTCATCCGCGTTGCGCGCCCGGGCCCGTGAAATGGGCATGCGCACGCTGCGCGAAGACGGCATCCGCAAAGTGCTCGCCGGCATGACCACGCCCGATGAGGTCATCAAATCCACCATCGGCGACGACGTATAAGCGACCCTCGAATGATGAATCCCGAGTTCCAAATCCAAAGAGAGTTTTTGCGAATGGAAGATTCGACATTCGCGGCTGGCAATTCATAATCTGAATTATGTCCTACTCCATGTCTGATTTGCTGCAGTTGGTGGTGGCTGAGGGCGCATCCGACCTGCACATCCGCGTTGGCACGCCGCCGGTAATCCGCGTGCATGGCATCCTGCACCGCGTCGAGGGCCCGATGCTCAAACCGGAGGACACCGAGGAACTGATGCGCAGCATCACTTCCGAGGAGCACATCCAGAGCACGCGCGAGCGCGGTGGCGCGGACTTTGGTTTCGCCTTCGGCGAAGTGGCGCGCTTCCGCGTGAGCGTCTTCAAGGAGAAGGGCAATTTCGCCCTCGTGCTCCGGCAGATTCCCAGCAAGCTGCTCACCATGGAACAGATCGGCATCCCGCCGAGCGCGAAGGAGCTGCTGTACAAACCGCGCGGCCTCGTTCTCGTGACCGGGCCGACGGGATCCGGCAAGACCACGACGCTCGCCTCGATGATCAACATCATCAATGAGGAACGGGACGAGGCGCACATCATCACCATCGAGGACCCCATCGAGTATTACCACAAACACAAGCGGTCGCTGGTCACCCAGCGCGAAATCGGCGTGGACGTGCCCAACTTTGCCGAGGGTCTGCGCCGCGCGCTGCGTCAGGACCCGGATGTGGTGCTCGTCGGTGAAATGCGCGACCTGGAGACGATTGACGCCGCCATCACCGCGGCGGAAACCGGGCACCTGGTTTTCGGCACGCTGCACACGACCGGCGCGGCCAAGACCATTGACCGCATTGTAAACGCCTTTCCGACTAACCAGCAGGAACAGATTCGCATTCAACTCTCGACGGTGCTCCAGGCGGTCATTTCACAATTGCTGCTGCCGCGCATTGACAAGCCGGGGCGCGTGGCGATTTTTGAGATCATGGTCAACACGCCGTCCATTTCCGCGCTGATTCGCGACAACAAAACCTTCCGCGTCCAGTCGGACATCCAGACCGGCGCCAAATATGGCATGGTGACGCTCGATTCGTTCCTGATTGACAAATATCTCCAGGGCATGATCGCGCGCGAGGAGGTCGTCACCAAGGCGCAGGACCCGACGACGATCCAGCAGAAGCTGCAGGAATTGGAACTGGCCCAGGCCACCGGCGGCGAATCCAAATCGAAGGGATGATGATTTTCCATGGCTGAAGAAATTTCCAGTCCATTGCTGTCGCTCATCAAAGAGCAGGGCCTTGTTGACGACTTGCAATACGAGGAAGTCGTTGCCGAACTCAAGCGCACCGGCGCGCCCGTGATCGAGGTCTTGCAGGACTTCGGCATCATGAAGCTCGAAGACATCCTGCACGTGATGGCAAACAACCTGGGCACCGAGGTTGTGTCGTTGCGCGACCGGGAATTCCCGCCCGAACTGGTGAAAATGATTCCTCCCAAGGTCGCGCGGATGTATCATTGCATCCCCGTCGCGTTGAAAGGCTCGACGGTGCAGGTGGCGTTGGCCGACCCGCTCGACCCGGCGCAGGCCGACGAAATTCAATTCGCCTCCAAACACGACGTGCAGGTGGTCGTGGCGGATCCCGCCGAAATCGAAAAAACCCTGGACCGGCTTTACGGCCAGGATGAAAGCGAAAGCTTTTCGGAAATCCTCAAGGAAATCGGCGCCAACGCGGACATCGAGCGCGAAGCCGCCGAGGCCGGGGCGGCCGACGACGAGAAGCTCATGACCGAACTGGCCAATGAGGCGCCGATCGTGAAATTCGTCAACCTCGTGCTGCAACAGGCCATTCAGGACCGCGCGAGCGACATTCATTTCGAGCCGTTCGAGACGGAATTTCGCATTCGTTATCGCGTGGACGGCGCGCTTTACGAAATGTCCCCGCCGCCCAAACACCTGGCGTTGCCGGTCATTTCGCGCCTGAAAGTCATGGCGAACCTGAACATTTCGGAACGGCGCCTGCCGCAGGACGGCCGCATCAATTACGCGACCGGGGCCCGCCAGATCGACCTCCGCGTGTCCACGCTGCCGACCCAGTTTGGCGAATCGCTGGTGTTGCGCGTGCTCGACCGTTCGGCGGTGAACCTGGAGATTGAATCGCTGGGCCTTCCCAAACACGTGTACGAATTCATGACGGAGGTGATTCAACGGCCCAACGGCATTGTCATCGTCACCGGGCCGACAGGCTGCGGGAAAACGACAACGCTGTATTCCTGTCTGCGCCGCGTCAACGCAATTGACGCCAAGCTGCTCACGGCGGAAGACCCGGTCGAATATGACATCGAAGGCATCATGCAAGTCGCCATCCACGAGGCCGTCGGGATGACGTTCGGCAAGGCGCTGCGGTCGTTTTTGCGCCAGGACCCGGACATCATCATGATTGGTGAAATGCGCGATTTGGAGACGGCGCAGATTTCGATTCAGGCGTCGCTGACCGGCCACCTGGTGTTGAGCACGCTGCACACGAATGATTCGGCGGGCGCGGTCACGCGCCTGATTGACATGGGCGTCGAGCCGTTTTTGATTTCCTCCACCCTGATGGCGGTGCTGGCCCAGCGGCTCGTGCGGGTTGTCTGCAAGAATTGCCAGACGCCGTTTGAGCCGACGGAGGAGCAATTGGCGCTGTTGAACCTCTCGCCGCACGATCTGGGCGACAAGGTGTTTCATTACGGACGCGGCTGCTCGACCTGCAACGACACCGGTTACAAGGGCCGGAAAGGCATTTTTGAACTGCTCATCATCAGCGAACCCATCCGCGCCCTCATCAACGAACGCGCGCCGACGGTGGTATTGCGGCAAAAGGCCGTTGAGCTGGGCATGGTGACGCTGCGTGAAGACGGCTTGCGCAGCATCTTTGAGGGTGGTACAACGATTGAGGAAGTCGTCAAATACACTTAGCCGTTATGCCAAAATACAACTACGTGGCACTGGACGCCCGTGGCAACGAAACGAAAGGCACCCTTGATGTTGCCACCCAGAACGAGGCCATTGGCCGCGTGAAGGAGATGGGCCTGTTTCCGACCAAAATCGCAGAGGCCGAAAAAGTCCAGGAAAAGCAGGCCGGTAAAAAAAAGGCCAGGATTGGCAGCGGCAAAAAGCGCGGTGCTCTCGACATCCAGATCAAAATCCCCGGACTCAGCGGCCGGGTAAAACAAAAGGTATTGACGGCCTTCACGCGGCAACTGGCAACGCTCGTGGATGCCGGCCTGCCCCTCCTGCGCGGATTGCGCGTACTCGAAAAACAGGAGCGCAACGCCGCGCTCAAAACCATCATTGGTGATCTGGCCATGGCGATCGAGGGTGGCAGCACCTTTTCCGAGGCGCTGGCACAACATCCAAAAACCTTCAACCGTTTGTATGTGAACATGGTCAAGGCGGGCGAGCTGGGCGGCGTGCTGGAAGTGGTCTTGAAACGCCTGGCCGAATTCGCCGAAAAAGCGCAGAAGATCAAGGGCAAGATCAAGGCCGCTCTGTTTTATCCGGTGGCCGTGATGATTGTCGCCTCCGGCATCCTGATTCTGCTGATGACGTTTGTCGTGCCCAGGTTCAAGGAGGTTTTCGCCGGCATGGAGGGCCTCAAGATGCCGGAATTCACGCTCTTTGTGCTCGCGGTCAGCGATACCATCCGGCACCACATTCTGCCGACGTTGGGGGGCGTGGCGGTGGTGTGGGTTTTGTTCCTCCTGTTCCTCAAGACCAAGGCCGGCCGGTTGATCTGGGACAAAACCAAACTCAAGATGCCCGCCTTTGGGCCGGTCATCAGCAAGGTGGCCATTTCCCGTTTCACCCGCACGCTCGGCACACTCGTGAGCAGCGGTGTTCCCATTTTGCAGGCGTTGACCATTGTGAAGGAGACCGCCGGCAATGTCGTCATCAGCAACGCCGTCTCCAAGATCCATGAAAGTGTAAAGGAAGGTGAAACAATCACCGCGCCCCTGGAAAGCTCGGCGGTTTTTCCGCCCATGGTGGTCAGCATGGTGGATGTCGGCGAGCAAACCGGCGCCCTGCCCGAAATGCTCATGAGGATCGCCGACAATTACGAAGAAGAAGTGGACAATTCCGTCGCTGCCATGACCTCCCTGCTCGAGCCGATCATGATTGTCTTCCTGGCGGTCGTGGTGGGCAGCATCGTCATTGCCATGTTCCTGCCGCTGATTGCCATGATTACCCAGATGAGCGGTGGCGGTGGTGGTGGCGGTGAAGAATAAACCACGATTGTTTCAAAAAAGTCTTTGTTTCAGGGTTTGAAACAAAATAGTTGACAAAAAGCGACACCCATGCGTAAATACATTGTAATTACATTGCATGGGCGTTCTATTTACAATTGACCCGTTATGGAGTTTGATTGGAATAATCCGCCCTTTGATTCGGGTGGTTCTTTGACTCAACGGGAAATTGAAGAGTCCTTTGAGGACCCCTTTGCCGTCCGGTTGTTGCCTGACTCGGCGCGATTCGGCCTTCAGGCCCGTTTTTTCAATCTGGGCATGTCGGCCGGCGGCATCGGGATTTTCAGCGCGTACCGGACGAATGGCCGGTTGATCCGGGTTTTGCACGCCCGCGCATTCGAACCGGAAGAGCGTTTTTTTTACCAGCGCAAAATGGACCAGACGCTGACGGGTGACAAGTGACACGCGGCGGAACGTGCCGGGTCGTGTCACCTGTCACGTGCCGCGTGACACAATGATGCGAACCTTTGCCAACTGGGAAGACGTGCCGCTCTTCGACAGCGAGGAAGCCGAGGCCGACTTTTGGTCGGAGAACCGGCCCGACTTGCGCCTGATGGAAACGGCCATCGCCGGAGGCGCGGAAGCCTCCGAGTCCGTGACCATCACGTTGCGGATTGATCCGCGGATGCTCGCGCGCATCAAGCGGCTTGCCCGGACACGCTATTTGAATTACCAGAGCATGATCAAACAGTGGTTGAGTGAACGGATGGAAGACGAATTGAAGGAACGATGAAAACTGTAAAATGCAACATGGGACAAGTGGCTCCGCCGCCGCTGCGCTTTGATGCGGCAAGAGATGGCGGGATGAAGGCTGCGACACCTCAGGCTGATTCCCGCCACGTGTCGCGCGTCACCCGGCGCCTCGCCGCCTTCACCCTCATCGAGTTGCTCACGGTCATGACCATCATCGGCGTGCTGGCGGCCTTTCTTTTTCCCGTGGTGGGCGGAATCAAGCGGCAGCAATACATCCGGAACGCGCAGGCGGAAATGGAACAGTTGGAGACGGCAATCGACCGCTACAAGGCCGCCTACGGATTTTACCCGCCGGATAATCAACACAATCCCGCCAATCCGCTGGTCAACCAGCTTTACTTTGAATTGTTGGGAACGACCAATACCGGCGGAAGTTCGCCTGTTTTTCAATCGCTCGACGATCCCACCATCCATCCGACCCAGTCCGATTTGGCTACCATCTTCGGTGTCAGCGGTATTATGAATTGCAGCAAGACCGGTTCGGCCGAGGATGTTCGCGCGGCCCAAAATTTCCTGCCGGGTTTGAAACCCAACCAGGTATCCGCTTCCATCACCAACGGTGAACCCGATGGGTTCAAAATGCTCGTCGCTTCCGTCGGCGGGCCCGACCTGACGTATAATCCGCTGGGCATGTCGGGCATGGCCGGCGTCAACCCCTGGCGCTACAATTCGTCGAACCCGACCAACAATCCGGGCGCTTATGACCTGTGGGTTCAGCTTTCGATTGGCGGGAAGACGAATCTCATCTGCAACTGGAACAACAAAGTGCAGTTCAACAGCCCGCTGCCCTGAGATTTTTATGTGCACCACCGCAAAATCCGGATTCAGCAGCGTTCAGCGTCTCCTGGCCGTTGACTGGCAGGATTGCCGCTGGCGCCCGGTCATCGCGCTGCAGATGCCGTTGCCGCTGCATCGGCGTGTTGCGATGAAACCGCCGTCCATGCCGCCGGTTCTCCCTCGTTTCTCAAGCCATGACCCTGTATTTTTCAAAACCATGAAAACCATGCCGACACACTCACGCCGCCCGCGCGCGGGGTTCACCATCGTCGAACTGCTCACCGTCATCGCCATCATTGCCATCCTTGCGGCCATGCTGTTGCCGGCGCTGGCGGCTGCCAAAAAACACGCGCTGAAGGTCCAGGCGCACCTGCAGGCGGTGGACATCTCCACGGCCATCGAGAAATACGATTCGGATTACGGCCGGTTCCCGGTTTCCACAAACGCGCAGGCCGGCGCCAATCCGGATTTCACTTACGGCGGCACGCTCCGTGATGCGGCCGGCAATGCTACGGAGGCGGTGAACACCACGTACACATCGGGAGTCATGATGACCAACGAGGAAGTCATCGCCATTTTGATGGACGTGACCAATTATCCCAACGGCAATCCGGTGCCGGCAAACGCGAATCATCAGAAAAATCCCGAGCGGACAATATTCCTCAACGCCAAAGCTTCCGGTTACAATCCGTCCCTGCCCGGACCGGCGGATGGCGGCGTGGACGTGAACGGCGCCTACCGCGACCCGTGGGGCAATCCCTACATCATCACCATGGACTTGAACTACGACGAAAGCTGCAAGGACTCGTTTTATTGTTCGGACAAGGTGTCCAGTGTGAATGGAACAAGCACCAATCCAGGCTTGAATGGCTTGGTCACGGATGGAACACCCAACAATTTTCAGTATCACGGCAAGGTCATGGTCTGGTCGGCCGGGCCGGATGGTCAAATTGATCCAACCATCAACGCCAACACCGGCGTCAACAAAGACAACGTTGTGAGCTGGCAGTGACCCCAAAAAAGCTAAAGTCTAGATGCTAAAGTCTAAAATACAGTCGGTGCGCCGGGCGCGGGAAAGAAGTTCAGCCTTTGGCCTTCAGCCTTTGGCCTTTGTTTGCTCCGCCTTTACGCTCCTTGAGTTGCTGGTGGTGATTTCCATTCTTGGCATCATTGCCGCGCTGACCGTGCCGGCGCTTAAAAATTTCGGCAAATCGGACGTCAACATCAGCGCCTCGCGCCAGTTGCTCGACGGCGTGGCGCGTGCGCGCCAGCTCGCCATCAGCCAGCGCACCACCATCTATATGGTTTTCGTCCCGACGAATTTTTGGGTCATTCCCGGAACACCGAATCTTAACACCGCCTGGTTTAATCTTCTGACGCCCGCCCAACAAACCGCCGCCACCAATCTGTGCAGTTCGCAATTGAGCGGTTACAACTTCGCCGCCTACGGCGCGATGGGCGATCAGCCGGGGCAGCACGCCTGGCATTATCTTGCCCCGTGGCAGGTGCTGCCCGACGGCGCATTCATTGCGATGCAAAAGTTTGCCGAGCCATCGAACAGCTTTTACACGATTACCGACCCGGTTAATAACAGCATATTCTACAACATTTACGGATTCGGCACGAACAACACCATTCCATTTCCCACCGAAACGTCCGCCAGCGGCGTTTCGCTGCCTTGCATCGCGTTCAATTATCTTGGCCAGTTGGTTTCGGGCAGGGACGAATACATCCCGCTCGCGCACGGCAGCGTACTGCCCGCAATCAATGCCAGCACCAAGGCGCTGCAAATCGGCAACCTGACGCAAATCGGCAATCCCGACGTTTTGGAAATGCCGCCCGGCAACAGCACCAACATTGCCTACAACATCGTTCACATTGACTGGCTGACGGGTCGCGCGGTCCTGGAATTTCACAAAATGGGGCCATGAAAACATTTTCCGGCACAGCGCAGTTGATTTTGAGGGGTTTCCGCCAACCGCAAAGAACCGGCGCAGGCGCGGCAGCGTCTTGGACTGCGGCGGCCCTCCGCCGCTTTGGAACGCACGCCGGCCCGTTGAAGGGTGCCAGAGGGCTGGCGCAGTCTAAAACATGGCGGCGGTTTGAATGCACTCCCCAAGACCAATCGGCCTTCACCATGATCGAGATTGCCATCTGCCTGGCAATCATCGGCGTCGGCCTCGTCGCCATCATCGGCGTGCTGCCCATCGGCATGCGCACCCAGCGCGACAACCGCGAGGAAACCATCATCAACCAGGACGCCACCGTCTTCACCGAAGCCATCCGCAACGGCACGCGCGGGCTGGACGATTTGACGAATTACGTTTACGCCATCACGAATTATTGGACGATTTATCCCAGCCTTGTCACGGGTGTAAATGGCTACACGTATGCCGGTTCGTCGTTTCCGATCACCAACGGAGTGCGCATTATCGGCCTTTTGAGCACGCCGGAATATGCGGCCACGAACACATTCTATCCCCTCGGCAGCATCGCCAGCGGCAGTTATGTCAGCAATCATGTCGTTGCCTATGTCCGCTCGTTGAGCGGCCCGGCGGTGGAAAAACCGCCGCAGGACAACCAAATCATCCAGGCCGATGCCTTTGCTTACCGCATCCTTTGTGTCAATGCGCCGGTGGCGACGGCCATGCCGCCACTCTGGCAGCCTGGATCGTATAGCACTGGTGCCCAGGTTCTTTACAACACGCCGATTTTGATGTGCTGGCAGGCGACCAACAACACTTCAGCCACCGATATTCCAGGCGAGTCTCCTGACTGGGTGCAGCTTCCTTACGCCCCAGCCCTTATCGGCGCCTTGCGAGAGTTGCGGCTCACATTTCTCTGGCCGCAACTGCCGAATGGCAGCCTGGGCGCAGGCCGCCAGACGTTTCGCACGATGGTCGCGGGACAGTTCATCATGACCAACGATAACAACCAGGTGCTTTATTTTTACCAGCCGCAATCCTTTACAAATACAGTCGTCACACAGTGAAAAACTCATTGCCCATCGCCGATTGCCGGTTGCCGGTTGGTTCCGGTGAAGTGGCGGAGCGCTGTTCTCCAATCGAAAATCGAGAATCGAAAATCGAGAATGCCGGCGGTTTTTCCCTCATCGAAATCCTCGTGGTCATCACGCTGTTGTCGCTCATCGTGGTGGCGCTGATGGCGGTGTTCAACAGCACGCAGACGGCGTTTCGCTCCAGCGTCACACAGACCGACGTGCTCGAAGGCGGCCGCGCGACGATGGACGTGATGACGGCGGACTTGCGCCAGATGACGCCGTCGCTTGGTTACAGCAACCAACCTGTGGCAGGACCTGCCCCAAGTCTAACGATTATGCCGCCGGTGAATTTTTACGCCAACACCAATGCGTATAATGCGACTTACACCCAGCCGCTGGTTCAATCCCTTGCCGGCAGTGCGCAGACGCGAACCAACGTGCTGGAAAACTTTTTCATCTTGAGCCGCGGCAACCTGAATGGCAGCGCGACCTGGTTCGGCACGGGCTACGCCGTCAACCCGGCGGCAACGAACGACTTGAACCCGCTCTACCGGTTTTACATGACCACAAACGTGGAGGCTTCGCCCAACCCCGCGACGCTTTTCAACGTCTTTATGCTGTCGGTTGCAACAGGCAACTTCACGAACAACTGGAGTCATCTGCTGGATGGCGTGGTGGATTTGACCGTGCGTGCCTACGACACCAACGGCGTCTGGATGACAAACGGCTATGCCGTCGGATATACAAACACCCCAAAAAATGTCCTCTTTCTGCCGTCCGCCTTGGGTGAAAGCGGTTTTTACATGCTCAGCAACACGCTGCCCGCGTCCGTCGAGATTGACCTGGGCGTGCTGGAAGACCGCGCGCTCCAGCGCGCCGAAACGTGGCCGAACGGTTCCCTCTTGCAAAGCAACTATCTCGCGCAGCAGGCCGGCAAGGTCCATATGTTCCGCCAGCGCGTGAAGATTTCCAATGTTGATCCCTCGGCCTACCAATGAAACTGCCATTTACGATTTGTGATTTGCGATATGCGATTCGGAAAAAATCGCCGGATGCCGCATTTGCCAATTGCCAGTCGCCAATCGCCAATCGTCGTTCCCAACTTGGCCTTGGCACTCCGAACTCCGAACTCCGAACTCCGAACTCCGAAACAGGCATGGCCCTGGTCATCACGCTGATTCTGCTCTCCGTGACGCTCATCATGGCCGTCGCCTTTCTCGCCATCAGCCGCCGCGAACGCAACGCCGTCACCACCACCACCGACACCGCCAGCGCCCGGCTGGCCGCCGACGCCGCGCTCGCCAATGCCGAGGCGCAAATCGTCGCCAACATCTTTGCCAGCTCCAATGCCGCCGCCTACAACTTCGGCCTGCTCGTCTCGACAAATTATCCGCCGTTTGGCGATACCAACACGCCGGACGTCCTGACCAATCTTTTCGTCCTCCCGCGCGCGCCGGTTTATCTGAGCAACCTGGTCACGCACGCCATTGAAAACCGTTTCTACCTGGACCTCAACCGCAACGGCGTGGACGACCCGAATGGCTGGGTGACGAATCTGGACAACACAGGTGCCGGCTTCGGGACCACCAACCTTGAAGTCGGCGACCCGGAATGGATTGGCGTTCTGGATCACCCGGACGTGCCGCACGGGCCTAACAACCTGTTTGTGGCGCGCTACGCCTTCATTGCCGTGCCTGTTGGCAACACTCTCGACATCAACGCCATTCATAAC
Organism: uncultured Verrucomicrobiae bacterium; assembly: GCA_963764175.1. Lineage (GTDB taxonomy): Bacteria > Verrucomicrobiota > Verrucomicrobiia > Limisphaerales > UBA11358 > UBA11358. The sequence goes on from CAVXRE010000011.1 coordinate 105,321, forward strand.
CAGACATTGAATAGGAGTTTGGATACAACTCCAAACAGCGATGGTTTTTTCCGCAATCAGGGGGTTGGTTCATGGGAAATCAACCTGGCCGCATTTCTTGCGGATTTGAACACAAATGAATGGGATAGCACGGTAGGAGGTGTATACCAATACCAACAACCAATCGGCTCCGGAAATAATGGCTTAGCCTTTAGTGACGCTTTCGCACTGTTGACGAATCGCTACGCTGGCATTTACAACTCTCTTGCTGCCGTCAACGCACTGTATCCCGGTGGTGTGACAGCATTTCGAAACAACATTGACGGCTACAGCGATGGGCCATTGCAAACGACCTTTGCTGACATCAATGAGAGCCTCCAAAGCGTTCTTTTGCCGTGGGCTGGCGCGTACAACACAAACCAGTACTTCACGCCGGAGGAATTGTTCAACACCGCCGAAACCTCCACTTTTGGCAGTGACCTGCTCAATGCCAACACAAACCATTTCGGCGGGACAAACAATTCCACCTACGACCGCTACACGTTTTACCGGATGCTCGCTGAACTGGGTTCCGATTCCACGCCGGATTCGGGCAAAATCAACCTGAATTACTCCAACGCCGTCGTTCAGACCGATCTCAACGGGATTGCAACCAACATCGTCATCGTGCCTAACGCGGAGACCAATTTTGTTCCCTGGGCAGCGACCAATTTCTTCACCGCGGCCGCCGACCGGCTGCTGCGGCTTTACACGACGAACTGGTTCCAGACGAATCCGTCAAACTATCTCGCCACTTTCTATGGCGTTACCACGAATTATTCGTACATAAACAGCTTCGGCTACACCGTCACCAACGACCCTTCTGGGTTGGGTCTGACCAATATTCCGTTTTATGGGATGACCAACCAGATACCCGCGTTTGGCGTCACGAACATTCCCGTTTTGGCAAACGGGCAGTTTGTTTATACACCCTCTGTCAACCGCCTGCTCCAGCTCGCTGCAAACATTTACGACTCGGTTTACTACACCAGTAATTACGTTACAGCTGGGGGTTTAGCGTATATGCCCAACGTGTTTCGCCCGATCTTTTATGTGACGAACGAGCTGAATTTAAGCGGGCTAGTCGTGACGAATGTTTATATCCGCGGGTACACCGAAGTAACGAGTGCTTACGAAGCCGACGCACCCCTGTCTGTGCCTTGGAACATAGAAAATCCTGCTGTTTTGGGAAGTCTCCCGATGGGACTTCACGTCGGCAGTTCGGCCATCAATGTGTTCGGTGTGCCGATGATTGTTGGCGCGGAGAAGGGGTTGCCGAACTTTAATGAATTTTACATGGAGAGTGCCTTTCAGCTCACGCGCAAGATTGTTGTCACCCGCTCGAGCACCAATGTGACGCTGAGCACGACCTTTACCAATTATGAGCAGTTCAGTCTCAGCCTCAGCAACAATTTCGGCGTGGAATGCTGGAACTCCTACCGTTCAAATTACACCCGGCCGATTGACATTTATGTGACCAATTATCTGGTGATGACGCTGACCAACGACGAAAACTTCAGCTATACCACCAGTTCGATTGCGGGCGGGTCTCTGCTGTTTCCGAATGTAACCGCCACTTACTGGTCGGGGACTTTAAATTCTTTCAATCCCAGCCTCATGTCATTTCAGACAAATTTCGGGACCATGCCGACAAACTTTGCCGCCATACCGGTTTCCTTGTATCGCTTTAACACCCCTCCTGACGCGGAAGAGGGGGGCCATGCCGGGCCTTACACGACGACCAATTTAAATTACCCGTACGAAGCAAACATTGCCAACGCCGGCTTTGGCCAGTATCCGCAACCGCACTGGTGGCTGACCATGAACAACAATCTGCAGGTCATCATGGTGGATGACGCCACGCACAGGTTGATTGATTATGTGCAGTTGAGCGGGCCGAACAGCGTTCGCGATTTGACGGCGGAAATCCTGAACGGATACGACACGATGGGCTCAGGAACCGATACTGGGTACAACAATCAATGGGCCACAGACATAATTAACGGCACTCCGGGCGGGATTACCGAACAGTTGAATGTTTCGCAGGGATTGGGAAATCCGACGTATGATGCGAAACATTGGAGTCAGAGTCAAAAGACGGCTTACGACCAGATGAATGGTTTTCTTGTCTTCCTGAATGGCCCAACTACAGCCTTGTTAAGTTATCCTGGATATACTCTCGATCCGACTGAAATGGGCATCGCCGAAACGACCAATGCCATGCAGGCGCCTTACACGCCTTCGGCACTCGTCGTTCAGGACATCGAATGGCAGGCGAATGACCCGCTGGTGCATTATTTGTCCACCGATTTAAATAATCCCACCGCCGGCAATGGGTTGCAGATATATCTGAATTGGCCGGGCAATCTGGGCAAGTTGAACCAGCGTTATCAGCCGTGGGGTGGCAATCCTTCAACGGGTGCGGGCACGAACATGCTGTCAATCAAGGACCCGCTGGTTTATTCCTCAGACGATTGGAATTTCCCCACAAACAAGCTTCCGACAGTCGGCTGGCTGGGCCGCATCCATCGCGGGACGCCGTGGCAGACGGTCTATCTCAAGGCGTCGAACGTTTTGGGTTATCAAAATGATTTTGGCAATAACGGATCCAGCGGCCCCAACCTCTGGGTCAACTGGACAGGCAACATGAATCCGTTTGATGTCACGAACACCGCGCCGAAGCAGGACCGGTTATTGTTTGATCTTTTCACCACCGCGTTTGACGACGACGCCACGCGCGGAACGCTTTCGGTCAACCAGCCGCACCTGGCGGCGTGGTCGGCCTTGTTTAGCGGCGTCATGGTACTTTCCAACACCGCGTCCGATGCCGCCGTTGGCACCCTGGGTCAAACCGCCGGTTCGATGACGAATTACACGGCCTTCCCGATTTCCCCGGCGGGACCGGGCACAAACTCGGCAATGTGGCAGTTGTGGAACGGCATCACCCAGTCGCGCGCCTCCGTTTTGAACGTCGATGGCGTGGCCGGCGCCTTCGAGCACGAGGGCGATATTCTCTTCGTGCCGCAACTGACCGAGCAATCGCCGTTTTTGAGGGCGGTGACAAACGGAATTGCTGATGGAGCGCAGCAACAAGCCGGCATCAGCGACGAGATGTATGAATGGCTGCCGCAGCAGGTGATGTCGCTGTTGCGCGAAGGCACGCCGCGGTATGTGATTTATTGCTACGGCCAGACACTGAAGCCTGCGCCCAATTCGCTGGTGACAACCGGCGGAAATACATTCGGCATGTGCACGAATTACCAGGTGGTGGCGGAAAGCGCCGGACGCGCGGTTGTGCGCGTGGAGGGCGCGGGCACATCCACGCCGCACATCGTGGTGGAGAGTTTCAACCCATTGCCGCCGGACTGAGATGAAAACGAAGATGGAAGATGGCAAAGCGCGTAAATTCATGGCTATCCTCCATTCTCCATCCTCGTTTTGTCCGCCCTCGCTTTGTTGACGGTCGTATGACATATTAACCAACCAATTTTATGCGTTCGCGCCCTTGGATTTGGATTTCGTTGTGCCTGCTGATCGCGGCGGGTGCATGGTTCTTCCGGCCGCAAGGCCATCGCTCGGCTGGCAACACGCTTGTGAAGCCGTCGGTCGCGGGTGCCGCGGGCCAACCGGCGGCGGCCGCGCCAAATGCACCGTCCTTCACCATCCTTTCCACGAACCCCGTCTCCATTGCCGCCACACCGGCCGGAACCAACCAGTTTGCATGGCGTTTGTCCAACACGACCAAGACCATCGGCGAACTGGTGAACGACCGCCACGCAATTCTGCTGGCGAACGCGTTCATTGACACCAGCGCAAAGTTGAATTTTTCGATTCCGAAAAAAATGCAGGCGCAGGGTGATCCCGACGCTTACATCGTCCAGGCCGGCGGACCGATTAACAGCGCGTTCCGGGCGATGCTGGCGGGGTCGGGCGCGCAAATCGTTTCCTACATCCCAAACGACGCCTACCTCGTGACGGTTTCCGCCGGTGGCGCAAATACGCTGGCGGGAAGCCCGATGACACAGGCGGTGATTCCCTACGAACCGTATTACAAGGTGTCTGCATCGCTGCTGCCGTGGATTGGCAAGTCGCTGCCCCCCGACGCGACCTTGAACGTGGAGCTGTTTCCGGGCGCCGACAAAACGGCGATTCCGGCAATCGAAGCCGCCGGCGGAACCGTGTTGTCGCAGTCGGAATCGCAGAATGGCTTGATTGTGAACGTGCAGCCGCCGCCGGATTGGACGATTTTGCCGGCGCTGCCGGGCACGCATTTTGTCGAACCCTCGCACCGGCGTGTCGCGGCGAATGATTTGTCGCGGGTGGAGGTAGGCGTGGCGGCGAACGCGCAAGTTACATCGAATTATCTAAATCTCTCCGGATCGAACGTGGTCGTGGAGGTGAACGACTCGGGCATTGACGCGACGCATCCAGATTTCAGCGCGGACGGCGCTGTTTCGGTCCGGGTGATTGGTGATGCTCCGCAAAGTCTGATGGACACAAACGGTCACGGCACGCATGTGGCGGGCATCATCGCAGGCGACGGCTTTGAATCCATGACCGTGACGAACGCGCAGGGTTCAATCATGCCCGGAACAAACGGCCAGTTCCGCGGCATGGCTCCGGCGGCAACATTGTTCTCCGTCGGCTTTTTAAGTGGTGACGACACGAATTTCGTTTCCGACCAGTATTTACAGGAGGCGCCGGCGCTCACCAACGCGCTGATTTCCAACAATAGTTGGAATTACGGCGGCGACAGCGCCTACGATCTGGAGGCGGCCAGCTACGACGCGGCGGTGCGCGATGCGCTGCCGCTGGTGACCGGTTCGCAGCCGGTGCTGTTTGTGTTCTCGGCGGGCAATGAAGGCAACGGCGACGACACAACCGATCCGGGCAGCGGCACGCCTGACAGCATTGACTCACCCGCCACGGCCAAAAACGTCATCACCGTGGGCGCCATTCAGGAGATCCGCGACATTACCAACGCGGTGACCAATGTGGACGGCACCATCAGCGAGCCTTGGAATGCGGAAACCAGCACCAGATACCGCATCGCAGGGTTATCCAGCCGCGGCAATGTGGGCATCGGGACGGAAGGCACTTTTGGGCGGTACAAACCGGACGTGGTGGCGCCGGGAACGTTCATTGTTTCCACCCGCTCCAGCCAGTGGGACATTGGGACCTATTTCTATCAAAGTCCGACCAATTACAACGAGCGGGATTTGTCGGTAGTTATTCAGGCGGATACGCTGGCGGGGCCTATTCGGTTTCCAAGAATTCCAACCAACACGGTGGGCGTCACCATCCAGTTGTTTCCCAACGGGGATTCGCCGGTTCCGTTCCCCGATCTGCCGATTTATTACGCATTGGTGGGTGCGGTGACTTACTCCGGCCCGAGCATTGATCAGCTTTTGATACCGCCGGACGGCGGCCTGACCATTCCCGACATACTCGGCACCGAAACCTCTTACGCATTCAATTATGCCATCAGCAACGCCAACAGCGAACCCATCAATTTAGACATTCTTCTCGATACCATCACGACGAACAGCCTTGGAAACTATTTTCTGGTGTACAGCAATCTGGACCAGACACTCGGCACGCCAAACCCGAACAGCACCGGGCCGGGACCGTATTACCGTTATGAAACCGGCACGAGCATGTCGGCGGCGGACGTGTCCGGCGTGCTGGCGCTGATGCAGGATTACTTCACCAACACGCTGCAAACCACGCCCAGCCCGGCATTGCTCAAGGCCATGCTCATCAACGGCGCGCGCACGACCGATGGCAGCTACTACGATTTCCAAGTCCAAAACAATATCAACTACGAGGGCTGGGGCTTGATTAATCTGCCGGATTCACTGCCGCCGGGAGTGACCAACCAAATCGGCCCAAGTTGCTCCAGCTTTTTCATTGACCAAAACCCGACCAACGCGCTGGCCACCGGCGACAGCCACACGTTTCTGGTAAGCATCAACACCAATGCCAGCGTGCTGCCATTGCGCGTGACTTTGACATGGACCGATCCGCCCGGCGACCCCGCCGCCGCCATCAAGCTCGTCAACAGCCTCGCCCTCGTCGTCACCAATCTCGATGACCCGGCCAACCCCGTCGTCTATTATGGCAACGACATCGGATCGGGGAGCATCTACAACACGCCGGAAGGCACGAACACACCGCCGATTTTTGATTCCATCAACAACGTCCAGAACGTGTACATCTCACAGCCGCTGGGCCAGAATTATTCCATCACCGTCATCGGGCTCGACGTGAACGTCAATGCCGTCACCGCGCAGACCAACAATGCCGCCGGAGTCTATGAGCCCAACGTCGTGCAGGATTTCGCGATGGTTGTTTCCTGCGGCGAAGGCGAGGTGACCAATGCAATAACAACGGTGACCGACAACGGCGTTGTTTCCAATCCCACGTCCGACCAGCAGATCACCTTTGCGAACACGAACCAAATCAACGCGCCGCTGCTCAACCAGTTTGTCGGGGCAAGCACGCCGTTGTTGGGCACCAACACGGTTGCTCCCGGAGCCGGTTTTGGATTTGCGGCCAATGCCGTCCTCACGCTGGGCATGACGAACCAGTGGCATTTTTACGTGGTGACGAACACCACCGGCTTCAGCAACGCCGCATTCATCACGTTCCTGCCCGACACGCTTTCCATCCCGCGCATGGGCGTGCTTGCGGATTCAACCGCCAACGCAACCACTCCCGAAGCGGATATTGATATTTATGCAACCACCGATTCGTCGGTGACGAACTTGAATCCTGTGGCGATTTCCAACTGCGTCAACGGCGCGCAAGTTGGAGAGACTGTAGGCGCCGTATTCAACAGCGCGTCATTGGGCCGTGGCGGCACGGAGTTCATCGTGGACACGAATTCCTCGCTTGGAGAAGTTTACTACGTCGGCGTGCAGTCGGAACGCCAGGTGGCCTCGGAATTTGATTTTCTGTCCGTGTTCTCACAGACCCCGTTCAGCCAGATGAATGGCCAGAATCAGGTCGTCAACGGGCTGCTCCTTCCATACAACATTCCCGACGGCAGTCCGGCGCATCCGGGCATCGCCTATATTTTCGGGCTGGCCATTTACCCAATAACAGCGAATGAGGTCGTTGTTACCAATTCGATTGAGCACCAGAATTTCGGTGACCTCATCGGCACACTCAATCACAACGGCATCCGGGACGTGCTGAACAATCACGATTCGCTCGGCAATCCTCCGGGGCCTTACAATTTTGAATATGACGACAGCGGTTCGGGCAATTTCCCCGGTTCGCGACCGTCCGACGGCCCGGGCAGCTTGCAGGATTTCACCGGCACGGCGGGCATTGGCCCGTGGATACTGACCGAGGAGGACACTGCGCTGACCCAGACCGGCACCGTGGAGAATTTTCAATTAACCATTACGCCGCACCAGAGCATCAAGAATGGCATCACAGTAACGGTTCAACCGGGCAGTTGGTTCTATGATTACATTGACGTGCCAGTGGGCTACACCAACCTCACGGTATTTGCGACGAATTATCCGCCCACTGTTACGCCACCACTGGAACTTTTTGTCAAATTAGGCTCATTGCCGACGGCGGCGGACACGAATGACGAGGCGTTGCTGACCAATTGCGTAACAGGCACCTATCCCACGGGCACACTCCCGAACAACTCCGTTTCCGTCGGCCCGCCTTTGACGCCGGGACGTTATTTCATCGGCATTTTCAACCCCAGCCTGACTACTACAGCAACCGTTGGACTTTTCGCCACGCTGAGTTTCTCACAATCTGCAATAACGACGGTGGATTATGATTCGACGGGGCCGGTGCCGATTCTGGACGACGCGGTGACGACGAATTCCATCTTCGTGCCGGACACGGACATCATCCAGGATTTCACCATCGGTTTGCGGGTGGACCATCCGCGCATCTCGGACCTGGTGTTTCATTTGATCAGCCCTGATGGCACGCGGTATTTGATGATGGAAAATCGGGGCGGGAACAGCACCGCCGGCTGCGGTGCGACGGCGGTTTCGACCAATGTCATTCCCATCTCGCACAATGGCGGCGCCGAGGCGGTCACCAACACCTTCGACACCGGCACCAATTCGGGCAGCATCACCATCAATTACAACATGTACACGCTGCCCGACCGGATGGTGGTTTATGACGGCTCGACTCTGCTGTGGGACAGCGGCTACGTCAGTTTCACCGGCACGAAGACCCTGGCTTACAGCGGCTCGCCCATCATCACCATAATCATGAACCCGGGCGGCAACACCAATTATCCGACCACGGCTTGGACCTACACCGTGGACGCCAGTGTCGCCACTTATTATTATCTCAGCTTCACCGAGGACACAAACCTGACGACGACGCCCATCAAATTCGCGCCGCCGCCGTTTGTGCCGGACACGACAACGACCAATTTCTTCGCCGACGGTTTTGAGCAGGCAACGGCCGGCGACTATACAAATGGTCAAACGTTCGGCAAAGGCTGGACTGTGATTAGCAACCAGGTCACCGTGGTGACCGATCCCACCAACGCGTACGAGGGCAGCAATTTCCTGGCCCTGGCCAGCGGCGCGATTTCCAACACGCTGCCGACCGTGGCCGGCCAGACTTACACGCTGAGTTTTGCCTATCGCGGGCCGGGAATGGTCAGTCTGTGGCGCGGGGAAAGCAACACGGTTGATTCCATCGGCGGAAACAACGGGCATGCATCAGCGGCAATCGCTTACTCGCCGTTCGGCGAGGTGGGATCAGCGTTTTACTTGGACAGCACCAATGCCTACTTTTGGGCGACTTCGAATCCCACCCTGAACGTCGGCGTTGGCGGGGGGCTGACGCTGGAAGGCTGGATTGAACCATCCAATGTGAACGTACTTTGTCCCATTGCTGAATGGAATAATGGAAATCAAGACCAAAACAGCTTGGTCGGTGTTCAAATGTGGCTGAACGACTCGCCGCCGACCGACCAAGGGGTGCTAGTCGCAACTTTCCTGGACCCAAATTCAAACTTTTTTGTCCATGTGAAATCACCTAATGGCACAGTTGTCGCAAACACCCTCCAGCACGTGGCTGTCACTTACAATTATACCACTGGATTTATCAACCTTTATGTGAATGGACAAAGCGTGGCAAATTACGCGTGGGGCAGTCATACCCCGCTTACCAGTTATGACCTATGGGTTGGCCATCGTCCCGAATATTGCGGTGGCGGCTGCTCGGCAGACAATACGGTATTGGGCGGACTGCTTGATGAATTCAGCCTTTACCAACGCGGGTTAAGCTCCAGTGAGATCAAAGCCATTTACCAGAAAGGCCATGCGGGCGAATATGATCAAAACCTCATTAATACTTCGCCGGCACTGAGTCTCGCCGAGGCGGGAATCGGTTTGAACGGCGGTTCCCCGACTGTCATCAACGGCAACAACACCAACTGGCAGGTTTACACCACCACTTTCACCGCGACGCAGAGCAACACAGTCCTGCAAATTGCCGGGATTGAGCCGGGCATGTTGCTGGACGATTTCACGCTGTCCAGCACTCCTTCAAGTCTTTACTACCTGCCGGAGCAGGACATGAGCGCCATCAACGGCCAGAACTCTTACGGCCTGTGGACGCTGGAAATCCAGGATGACCGCGCTGGCGCCAGCAACAATGCCACGCTCGTGAGCTGGCAGTTGGGATTCACCTATGCCAATACCAACGTCCTGGCAGGGTCCATACCCATCCTCAACCCCGGCGTGCCAATCACGGGCACTGTGGACGGCCCGAACTGGTACCAGGTCAACGTGCCTGAGAACGCGATTGCCGCCACCAACCTCCTGCTCACGGCCACCGCGCCGGTGAACATCTTGTATAGCCTCAACTATCCGCCCACTACCAACTATCCGGGCGACGCTGTTCTCATTGCCAACGCCACCAACGGTGTCAGCGTATTGAACCCCGCGACCACGCCGGCGCTGGTGCCGGGCGGGACTTATTATCTGGGCGTGGAGGACACTGTCGGTCCCCCCACGACCTACACCATCGAGGTGAATTATGATTATTCGGAGGCAACCGTCCTCACGCCCGACCAGCCGCAGACAAACACCGTCATGGCAGGCGGCATTGATTATTATTCCGTCACCGTGCCGGCAAACGCGGATTTTGCCACCAACCTGCTGCTGTTTGCCACGGGGCCGTTGAATGTGTGGTTCAACCAGTCCACCCTGCCCGTCGGGGCCAACCCGCCGGATTACGAATTGTTGTCCGGTTCGACCGGCGGCAGTGCGATTTTGGACAGCAGCACCACGCCGCCGCTGGTGCCGGGCCAGACTTATTTTCTGGCCGTGCAAAACACAGGCGCCACCAGCGTCAACTTCGGCATCGCGGTTGATTTCCATCTGCTGCCGCCGGCGATCGCGTCCAACAGCATCACCTGGTCCCTGATCAACGTGCCGACAAACGCGGATTTTGCGACCAACCTGCTGATTTCCGCCACCGGACCGCTCAATGTCTGGTACAGCACCAACAATCCGCCGACCATCACCAATCCGAATGACTTTGACATGATTCCGGGCTCGACAAACGGTTCCTATGTGCTGGGCACCACCGGCACGCCGGACATCGTGCCGGGCGGGAGTTACTGGCTCGGCGTGCAAAACACAAATGGCTTTGCAGTCAGTTACGACGTTCAGGTAAATTTCCACCTGCTGCCGACCATTGCGTCCAACAGCATCACCTGGTCACTGATCAACGTGCCGACGAACGCGGATTTCGCGACCAACCTGCTGGTCTTCGCCACCGCGCCGGTGAACGTCTGGTGGAGCACCAACAATCCGCCAACCATCACCAACGCGAACGACTTGGACATGATACCGGGCTCGACGAACGGCTCCTATTTGCTGGGCACCACCGGCACGCCGGACATCGTGCCGGGCGGGAGTTACTGGCTCGGCGTGCAAAACACGAACAGCTTCGCCATCACTTACGACGTTCAGGTGAATTTCCACCTGCTGCCGGTGGTCGCGTCCAACAGCATCACTTGGTCACTGATCAACGTGCCGACGAACGCGGATTTCGCGACCAACCTGCTGGTCTTCGCCACCGCGCCGGTGAACGTCTGGTGGAGTACCAACAATCCGCCGACCATCACCAACGCGAACGACTTGGACATGATTCCAGGCTCGACGAACGGCTCCTATTTGCTCGGCACCAACACCACGCCGGCGTTCATCACGCCGGGCGGGAGCTACTGGCTCGGAGTGCAAAACACGAACAGCTTCGCCGTCACTTGCGATGTTCAGGTGAATTTTCATTTGTTGAATTCGACCAACCCGCCGCTTTTCATCTCCAGCATCATCGCCACGAACATCGGCGGGAAGTTCGGTTTCCTGCTCACCTGGTTTGCGCCGAGCAACGACCTCTTCCAAGTGCAATGGGCCGCCGGCCTGTCGCCCGCGAGCTGGAACACGTTCACCAACATTGTGTCTTACAACACCAACTTCTTCACCAGCCCGGCGCATACGCAGTTCAATTTCTTCGATGACGGCACGCAGACGGGCGGGTTTGGCCCGGCGCGGTTTTACCGGCTGGTGCTTTTGCAGTCCCTGACCAACGGCGTGCCGCAGACGAACACAGTTCCTGCGGGCAATTTTGACTACTTTTTGATCAACGTGCCGACGAACGCGGATTTTGCCACCAACCAGTTGCTCTCCGCCACCGGGCCGTTGAACGTGTGGTTCAACCAGACCGTGCCGCCGACGGGGACGGGCGCGGGCGATTATGCCCTGCTCACGGACGCGGCGAGTGGCATTTCCATTTTGAGCACCACCAGTGCGCCGACAAACATCGTGCCCGGCGGGAGTTACTGGCTCGGCGTGCAAAACACAAACAGCTTCGCCGTCACTTTCAGTTTGGAGGTGAACTTTCATCTGCTGCCCGCGACGAACAGTTCAATTTCGATTTCCAGCATCACGTTCACGAACATGGGAGGAACGAACGGGTTCCTGCTCAGGTGGTTTGCGGCGACCAACGACGTCTTTCAGGTGCAATGGGAGGACGCCTTGTCACCGGCGGACTGGCAGTTTTTCACGAATTTTATTTATTACACCGGTCTGGCCACGCCCACGAATGGTTTGTTCACGTTCTTTGACGACGGCTCGCAAACGCCGCCCGGTTTGCCGACGCTGCGCTTTTACAGGATCGTGCTCGTCGGCTCGTATCCCTCAACGCACACCAACGCCGTGTCCATCAGCAGCATCACCTCGACCAACGTCGCCGGAACGAACGGTTTCCGGCTCAATTGGTCCGCTCCGACGAATTATTTGATCGAGGTGCAATGGACAACCAATCTCGTGCCGGTGGTCACCTGGCAGACGTTCCCAGACATCATCGCCTACAGCACGTTCGTCAGCCCGACCAACAGCCTGTTCGATCTGTTTGACAACGGCTCGCAGGGCGGACTTGGCCCGATAAAGTTTTACCGGCTCATCGTGCTGCCGTAGCCGGGCGCTTTTGCCGTCCACAACTCTTGCTTTGCTTTCCAGGTTCCTTGGGATAACCTCGCCGTTTTGTTGAATCGAAAAATTTGCGGTCATGAGCAAGGAATTCATCCGCATCGGCGGCGCGCGTGAGCATAATCTCAAAAACCTCACGCTGAACATCCCGCGCGACAAGCTGGTGGTCATCACCGGCCTGAGCGGGAGCGGCAAATCTTCGCTCGCGTTCGACACCATCTACGCCGAGGGCCAGCGCAAATACGTCGAAAGCCTTTCCGCCTACGCCCGGCAGTTCCTCGACCAGATGCAAAAGCCGGAGGTGGACTTCATCGAGGGCCTGTCGCCAGCCATCGCCATCGAACAGCGCAGTTCCGGCAGCAGCCCGCGCTCCATCATCGCCACGACCACCGAGATTTACGATTACCTCCGCCTGCTTTACGCGCACATCGGCAAACCGCATTGCCCGGACACCGGCGTGCCCATCGTCTCCCAGACCACCACCGACATCGTGGACAAAATCCTCGCGCTGCCGCCCAAAACCCGCGTGATGCTGCTCGCGCCGGTCGTGCGCTGGCAAAAGGGCGAGTTCCGCGACGTCATCGAACGGCTCGCGCGCGAGGGGTTCGTCCGCGCCCGCGTGGACGGCGATTTCGTCGAACTCGAGGCGAACACGCGCGTGAAGCTCGACAAAAAGAAATTTCACACCATCGAGGCCGTCGTGGACCGGCTGGTGATTGACGGGAAAATCCGCGTGCGGCTTGGTGATTCGGTCGAAACAGCCATGCGCTGGGGCGAAGGCGTGATGTTCACGCTGCATCAATTGCCGGAAGAGTCCAAGGTCCAAGGTCCAAGGTCCAAAGTCGGCACATCCGAAGCCAATCCGCAATCCGCAACCCGCAATCCGCAATCAGATGGCTGGATCGAGACTTTGCATTCGAACAAGATGTGCAGCCCGGCCACGGGCAAAAGTTTTGATCCGCCCACGCCGAAGCATTTTTCGTTCAATGCACCGGCGGGAGCGTGCCCGGTCTGCCACGGTCTCGGCCAGAAAATGGTCTTGGACGAGGGCCTGGTCGTGCCCGATCCGGAACAGCCGCTCGACGCCGCGGTGCAGCCGTGGCGCCGGGCCGGCAAGCGGATGAACATTTATTACAAGGCCATGCTGCGGTCGGTTGCGGCGCATTTTAAGGTCAGCCTGGGAGCGCCCTGGAAAAATCTGCCGGACGATTTCAAAAAGGTCCTCATGCATGGGTCGGGCGAGGATGAAATTGATTTTCAATTCTGGCGCGCGGGCAGCCAGCACACCATCAGCCGCCCGTTCGAGGGCGTGCTGCCGAATTTGGAACGGCTGTTCACCGAGAGCGAAAGCGAGTTCGTCCGCAACCGCATCAAGCCGTACATGAGCCCGAAGTTTTGCGACACCTGCAAAGGCAAACGCCTCAAACCCGAAATCCTGGCCGTGACTTTGGGGAGCGCGGGCGTCCCGCCCGCTGTTTCCGGTGTCCCGCCGGAAACCTTGTCAGACACAGTGCGCGCAAAAGTCTTCGGCGAGACGCCGAAGACTGCAAACCGGAGGCTTGAGATCCCCAAAATTCCCGGCCTGTCCATCATGGACGTCTGCGCGTTGTCGGTGGAAAAGGCGGATGATTTCTTTGCCGGCCTCAAGCTGACGGAATTCGAGGAGAAAATCGCGCACGAGGTCATCAAGGAAATCCGCGCGCGGCTCGGCTTTTTGAAAAACGTCGGGCTGGGCTATCTTACGCTCGACCGCGAAAGCGGCACGTTGAGCGGCGGCGAGGCGCAGCGCATCCGGCTCGCCACGCAAATCGGCGCGGGCCTTGTCGGCGTGCTTTACATCCTGGACGAGCCGAGCATCGGCCTGCACCAGCGCGACAATGACCGCCTGCTTGCCACGCTCAAGGGATTGCGTGACCTCGGCAACACCGTGCTCGTGGTCGAGCACGACGCCGAAACGATCCGGCAGGCGGATTACATCGTTGACCTCGGCCCCGGCGCGGGCGTTCACGGCGGCGAACTGGTGGCGGCGGGCGCGTTGCCGGAAATTTTGAAAAATCCGGATTCGCTCACCGCGAAATATCTCACCGGCGAGCTGACGATTCCGATTCCCAAAAAACGCCTGGCGCCGTCCAAAGACCGCGGGTGGCTGGAGGTGCTCGGCGCGAAGGAAAACAATCTGCACAATATCGACGCCCGGATCCCGCTGGGCACGTTCACCTGCGTCACCGGCGTGAGCGGCTCTGGCAAAAGCACACTGGTGGACGACATCCTGCGCCGCGCCCTGTTCCGCAAATTCTACGGCTCCAAGGAAACCCCCGGCGCGCACCGGGCGCTGAAGGGTTTTGAAACGGTGGACAAGGTCATCGTGATTGACCAGACGCCGATTGGCCGGACACCGCGCTCGAATCCGGCGACCTACACCGGCATGTTCAACCACATCCGCGATTTGTTCGCCAAGCTGCCGGCGGCGAAAATCCGGGGCTACGCACCGGGCCGGTTCAGCTTCAACGTCAAGGGCGGCCGCTGTGAAAAGTGCGAGGGCGACGGCGTCCTCAAGATTGAGATGAATTTTCTGCCACCGGTTTATGTGACGTGCGAGGTGTGCGGCGGCAAACGTTACAACCGCGAGACGCTCGAAATCACCTACAAGGGCAAGAACATCGCCGACGTGCTGGCGATGACGGTGGACGAGGCGGTGGCGTTTTTTCGCGCCGTGCCGCAGATTTACGAGCCGCTGCTGACGCTGGCGGAGGTCGGCCTCGGCTACATCGGGCTGGGACAGGCGGCGACGACGTTGAGCGGCGGCGAGGCGCAGCGCGTGAAGCTGGCCACAGAATTGAGCCGCAAGGCCACCGGGCGCACGTTTTACATTCTGGACGAGCCGACGACCGGCCTGCATTTTCACGACGTGGCCAAGCTGCTCGAAGTGCTGTTCAAACTGCGCAACACCGGCAACACGCTCCTCGTCATCGAGCATAATCTCGATGTGATCAAAACGGCGGATTGGATCATTGATCTCGGCCCGGAGGGCGGGGATGCTGGCGGCCGCATTGTCGCGCAGGGTTCGCCGGAGGAAGTGGCCCGTTGCGCCGAAAGTTTTACCGGGCAGTATCTGGCCCGCATTTTACAGCCGTCGTGAACCAGGATTTATGAAAATGGCATTGTTCGGCATCACGGGAATAAAACCGGGCAAACACAACCTCAAAGACCCGCGCTTCGACGAAGCGGACAAGCTGGTCGAGGCGGACAAGAAAACCTATGCGCAGGTGGACGTGGTGGGCGACGACCAGCTTCTGGATGCCGATGCCATCCTCGTGTCGCAGGAGGGCCGGGCGGACATGATTTTGAAGGACCTGGAATTTGTGGAGACGCGCCTGGGCCGCGACCCGCAACCGGCCGAGCGGGCGGCGCTGGAAAAAATCAAGGCACTCCTCGAACAGGAAAAATTTGTTTTCAATTCCAGCCTGGCGCCGGAAGACCTCTCGGCCGTCGCCGCGCACAACTTTTTCACCGCCAAACCGATTGTGGTGGCCGAACTGACGGATGTGGAAAATCCCGACGCCCTGCTGGTGCGGGCGTTTCGTGAGGCCGGCTACATCTGTTTCCTGACCGTTGGCGGCAAGGAAAACCGCGCCTGGCCCATCCGGAAGGGACTGACGGCCTGGGAAGCCGGCGGCACGATTCACACGGACATCCAGAAGGGGTTCATCCGCGCGGAAATCATCAGCTATGCGGATTTCATCGAGGCGGGCGGCGAGACCCAGGCCAAGCGCGCCGGCAAAATGCGGCTGGAGACCAAGCCCTACGTGATGCAGGACTACGACCTGACCAACTTTCGGTTCAACAAATAGGCCGGTAAGAGGTTCTGCTTTAATCTCCTTCAACCTCCTTAAGCCTTTTTCAGGCTTTTTTCACTGCGCCGCGTTGTTTAGATTAAGGCGCATGGCATTCCGCTGGCGATGGCTTTTGATTTTGTTCGCGCTCATTCTGGGCAGCGGACCAGTTTCCGCCGCCGGCTCTAAGGAGCAGCGGGCTTATGCCGCCGCCGTGACCGCGTTTCAGGATGAAATGTGGGGCCGCGCGGAGACGGAGTTCGCGGCGTTCGTTCAAAAATATCCCAAATCCAGCAATACGCCGGAGGCCGCGCTGTTGGAGGCGCAGGCGGAATTCAAACAGGGAAAGCTGGCACAGGCCATCGCGCTGCTGAACGCGCGCAAAGCCACAGCCGGCCATATTGCCGACCAGTACGTTTATTGGATTGGCGAGGCGCAATTTCAAAACGTGGACCTCGGAAGCGCGGCGGACACGTTCATTTCACTGACGCGCGATTTCCCCGGATCGTCCCTGCGGCTCCGGGCGGTGGTGGAGGCGGCGGCGGCGCGGGCGGAGCTTGGCCAATGGCCGCAGGTCAGTGAGCTGTTGCGGGAAACCAATGGCGTTTTTCAACGCGCGGCGCAGATGGATCCCGCGAACGAGCTGGTCACCCGCGGGCGCCTGCTGCTGGCGCAGGCGGCACTCAGGCAAAACGATTTTGGCGGCGCAACGACGGCGCTTGCGTCCGTGAATCCTCAGGCCCTCGAGCCGGAATTGGGCTGGCAACTCGCGTATTTGGTTTATCAGACCAGGCTGGCGATGGGCGACACCAACGCGGCGCTCGCGGCGACCACCAATCTGCTCCAGATTGCGCGGCTGGGAAATGACACGTTCTTGCGCGGGGAAAGCGTGGCGCTGCACGCGGGTTTGCTGGAACAAACCGGGTTGAAAGCCGAAGCCCTGTCGGCGTATCAGGAAAATCTGACGAATGCGCCGGTGGAACGGCAGCGGCAGGCGGTCCTGAAAATCACGGAACTGGCCGTCGCCCAGGGCCGGTTTTCGACCGCCGAGGACTCGCTCCGGAATTTTATCGCACAATTCCAGGATTCACCGGCGACGGACATTGCGGTGCTGTCGCTCGGCGAACTGCAATTGAAGGAATACGTTGCGCAGCCGGCGGCGACGAATCAGCTGCAGCAGGCGCAGGCGTATTTCAACCGGTTTTTGGCCGCATTTACGAACAGTCCATTGATGGGCAAGGCGTATTTGGACCGCGGCTGGTCCGAGTGGCTTGCGGAAGACATGACCAACAGCCTGGCTGATTTCGAGGCTGCCGCGCAACGGCTGCCGCCGTCGGAGGATTTGGCGGTGGCGCGATTCAAAATGGGTGACGCGATGTTCATGCAAAAGGATTTCACGAACGCCCTGGAAAATTACCGCGCCGTGGTTGATGATTTCACCAATCTGCCCGATGTCATGCAATCGCTCGGCAACCGCGCGCTTTACCAGGGCCTGCGTGCCTGCATGGCGTCAACGAACACGGCTGGAGCGGAAGACACGATGGGCCGGATTCTCAAGCTGTATCCTTTCAGTGAGGAGACCGGCAACAGCCTGCTGCTCATGGGCGAATATCTCGCGGACCTGAGCCAGCCGACGAACGCCCTGGCCGTGTTTCAAAATTTTGAAGCGGTCTTTCCCCATTCGCCGTTGCAACCTCAGGTGGAGCTGGCCATCGCCCATGCCTGCGAACAGGAGCAAAACTGGCCGGCGGCCATCGAAAAATACGAAAAATGGCTGGCGGATTTCCCGGCCAACGCGCTGCTCCGGCCGCAGGCGGTTTACTCGCTGGCCCGCGCGAACTATCAAGCGGGAAATGAGACGAACGCGTTCATCCTGTTCACCAATTTTGTCGCGCAATTCCCGACGAACGATCTTGCGCCGATGGCGCAGTGGTGGGTGGCCGAACATTTTTTCCGCGCGGGCGATTATCCTGACGCGGAGAAAAATTACAAACTCATCTATCAAAATTTTGCGCCCACCAACGACCTTGCCTACCCGGCGCGGATGATGGCCGGGAGCGCCGCCGTGGCGCGGCAGGGTTATTCGGACGCCATTCGCGATTATTTCACCAAACTGGAGGAGGACACCAATTGCCCGATGGAATTGAGGGTGCGGGCCACGTTCGCCCATGGCACGGCGCTGATGCGCATGGATTCGGCCGATACGAACAATCCACTGGCCAATTTTCAACTGGCCACCAACGAGTTCAGCCAGATCTGCCAGTTGTATCCCACCAATGAATTCGGCGCGCTGGCGTGGGGCGAGATCGGCGACTGCGATTTGCAGCTCGCCAATTATGACGCCGCAACAAATGCCTACGCGCAAGTCGTCAATTCGCCGTCCGCCAACATCGCGGCGCGCAGCCAGGCGCAAATCGGGATCGGGATCGCGCTGGAAAAAATGGCGGCCCTGGCGGCCGGCATGGATCAAACAAACATGCTTCAAATGGCTTTGGACAATTATCTCAAGGTGTTTGACACGTGGACCGGAAATAATCTGCGCGCCGGCGAATCGGCGGATTCGTTCTGGGTGAGAAAGGCCGGCTTGCAGGCATTGCCATTGGTGCAAATGCTTGGGGCCGGCGACCCGGACAAATTTATCAATCAAATGGAGGAATTGTTTCCCCAGTCAAAAGACTCGCTGGAAAAGAAAAGAGCCGCCCTGCCGGCGGCTAAAAATTGAGGCGGCCATTTGACACGCGCGCCTGCCGCGGCTAGCTTCAATCAGGAATGAAAATGGCGGACACGCTCACAACTGGACCGGTCGTAAACGTAACGGGGAATGCCGCGGCGGAAGTCAGATCGCTGCTCGCTTTGCCGGAAAACGCGGGCAAGACGCTGAGGATTTTTGTGGAGCAGGGCGGCTGTTCCGGAATGCAATACGGCATGGTCTTCGACGAAAGACGCGATGGCGATCTTGTTTCCGAACAAAATGGAGTCGGCATTCTGGTTGACCCGGTCAGCGCGGATTACCTGCGCGGCACGGTCGTGGATTTCAGCGACGGCCTGACCGGCGGCGGCTTCAAGATTTCCAATCCGAATGCGAAGCAAAGTTGTGGCTGCGGAAAATCCTTTGAGGCTTGAGCGGATTTGATCAACCCGCGCAGGCCTGTGAATGCCGTCCCGTGTGATGCGGGACGGCTTTTTAATTCGCCAATGGCTGCGAATCTCCAGGCATGCACCGTGTGCAATTTGCCTGAAGCATCCCTTCTTTGGGCCATTTTTCGCCGGCGGCATCATTGTGCCGTTCAACAGATGATGCTCCGTGCCCCTGAAATTCCGCTTCACTCATTCGGCAGTTCCTTTATCTTCGCCGGACAATGTTTTCATCGGAAATAAAATCCGTTCACTTTGTCGGCATCTGCGGCACCGCCATGGCCTCGGCGGCCGGGGCCATGAAGGAAAAAGGTTTTGAGGTCACCGGCTCGGACCAGAATGTCTATCCGCCCATGTCCACCTTCCTCGCCGCCAGACAAATCGAGGTCATGAACGGTTACGCGGAGAGGAACCTCGCTCACAGGCCCAGCCTCGTCGTCATCGGCAACGCCATTTCGCGCGGCAACCCGGAGGCGGAGTTCGTGCTCGATCACAAGCTGCGTTATTGCTCGCTGCCGGAGCTGCTCAAGGAATTTTTCATCCGCGGCAAACGCTCCATTGTCGTCACCGGCACCCACGGCAAAACCACGACGACTTCTCTGCTGACGTGGGTGTTTGAGCACAACGGGCTGAATCCGGGTTATCTCATCGGCGGCATTCCGAACAATCTGCATCAGGGCGCGCGCTTCACGGACAGCGAATGGTTCATCGTCGAGGGCGACGAATATGACACGGCGTTTTTCGACAAGCGGAGCAAGTTCATCCATTACCAGCCGGAAATCGCCGTCATCAACAACCTCGAATTCGATCATGCGGACATTTTTGAAAACCTGGGCGCAATCAAGAAATCCTTCTCGCAATTCATCCGGCTCATTCCGCGCAACGGCCTGCTGCTCGGCAACGGCGACGACGCAAATCTCGCGGCGCTGCTCAACGTCACGCATTGCCCGGTCAAACAGTTTGGCCTTGGTGAACACAATGCGATTCAGGCCTTTAACCTCCGCTACGGCCCGACGGCAACCGAGTTTGAAATCCCCAGCTTCAAATTTCATTTGAATCTCATTGGCGAGTTCAATGTGCGCAACGCCTTGGCGGTCATCGCCTGCGCCAAGCATTGCGGGCTGAAAAATCATCAAATCCAGTCCGCGTTCGATGCCTTCAAAGGAATCAAACGGCGGATGGAAGTGCGCGGCATCGCGGGCGGCGTGACCGTGGTGGACGATTTCGGCCATCATCCGACGGCGATTCGCGAAACGCTGAAGGCGTTGCGCTTGAAATATCCGCGCGAAAAAATCTGGGCCGTCTTCGAGCCGCGCTCAAACACGACCCGGCGGAATGTATTCCAAGCCGAACTGGCCGGCGCCTTTGCCGATGCCGATGCGGTGGTGGTTTCCGAGGTCGCGCGGCTGGAGCAAATTGCCGCCGGAGAACGGTTGAATCCGGAAAAACTGATGCAGGATTTGAAAACGGCCGGCAAGAATGCCGCGTATCTGCCGGATGTGGATTCTATTGTCGCGCACATGGCAAAAAACGCACAGGGAGGCGACATCATTTGTGTTTTCAGCAACGGCGGTTTCGGCGGAATTCACGGCAAATTGCTGGAACAGCTCGGCAAAAAGTAACACGCATTTCACCAAATCTCCATTTTCCCGCCACAAACCCGTACTATTTTCTGGCACATGAATTGCGGCATCGCGAACATGGCCAAAAAGGCAAATTTAGCAAGGCAGTGGCAAGAGGTGATCGGTCAAGCCGAAGTTACCGACCGCCAGCCTTCCGCTCCCGCCGCCGCACTTTACCTGATGCAGTTACGTGCGGCGGCGCGCAAGATTTCCCCGCCCCGCCGCCGTCTGGCCGTTGCCGTGGAACATGAAGCCGATGCGGAGAATCCGCGTCCGGTCAAAATCAATCGTTCGCGCTGACTAAAATTGGGGCACACTGTCCCTTGGACGATGGAATTCCGGCTGAAAGCCAGTGTTTTCAGTGAAATTCCACCTGTTCGAATCCCGCTTCCCGGAGGAATAATTCCAATTCCAATCGCGCCCGCTCGTCCGCGTCCTTCAAGATCCCGGCATTGCGCGCCGCGCGGCGGATGTCGTCCACGGCGTTTTCGCGGGCGGTTTGTTCCAGGTCCTTGTCGAACATGCGCAACAGGCCGGTATCGTGATCAATCACCTGGGTCTGCGTGTCGTCCAGATAGGCGTCGGTGATTTGCGGTTGCGGCAATTTGATCGAGATGCTCCTGCCGGAAATCGTGACGTCGTCCAGCTTGATGCGCTTGAGGTCAATGCCCGCGTTGACGATGCCGTGCGCGAGCAGGAGCACGCGGCTTTCGCCATACCACTTCGCGTCCTCCAGGATGACGACTTTTTCCATCACGTATTTGACTGTGACGAGGTCGGAGAGTGTCTGCACCTGTTGCACCACCGTCGCGGTGTTTTCAAATCGCAATCCCGAACCTGCCTGAAACCAGTGCGAGACGGTGAATCCGAGATAAATCCCGAAAAACAGGACGGCCAGAACCACTGTCGTCCAGAAAATTTTCCTCAACCGCTGCATGGTTACGAATGTAACCCATTTGAGCGCGTTGAAAAGCTGGAAGACAAATTTTCAGCCACGGATGAAACACAGATTCAATGAAACGAATTGCACTGACGTTAATCGATTTAATCCGTGAAATCCGTGTCCAGCTTTTCTAGGCAAACGTTTTTGACGGAAGCAGCGCTTAAAATCTGATTAAACTTTCCGCTTTGCACTTTCCGCTTTGAAACTAGAATGGGCCTGTGAATTTGCCCGGATTTCCCGTTTATCGCCCGCGCCGGCTGCGGCAGTCGCCGGCGTTGCGGCAGCTCGTTGCCGAAACACGCCTGAGCGCCGGGCAACTCGTGCTGCCGCTGTTCGTCCGCTCTGGACGCAAGCTGCGCCATCCCATCGCCGCCATGCCCGGCGTCTTTCAACTTTCGCCCGATGAAATCGTGCGCGAGGCGGCACGCGCCCACACTTGCGGCATCCCGGCGGTTCTGCTTTTTGGCATTCCCGACGAAAAGGACGTGAAAGCTTCCGGTGCTTACGCGAAAAATGGCATCGTCCAGCAAACTGTCCGGTTGTTGAAAAAAGAAGTGCCGTCGCTGCTCGTCATCACCGACGTCTGCCTGTGCGAATACATGGAACACGGCCATTGCGGTGTCGTGCGGCAGGGGAAAATTTTGAACGACCCGTCGCTCGCGCTGCTTGCGCGCACCGCCGCCAGCCATGCCGAAGCCGGTTCGGATATTGTCGCGCCGAGCGACATGATGGACGGCCGCGTCCGCGCCATCCGCGCCGCGCTGGACAAGGGCGGTTTCGTTGACACGCCCATCATGAGTTATGCGGCGAAGTTTGCATCGGCATTTTACGGGCCGTTCCGCGAAGCCGCCGCGTCGGCGCCAAAGTTCGGCGACCGGCGCAGTTACCAGATGGACGCCGCCAATGCGAACGAGGCGTTGCGCGAAGTGGCCTTGGACATCCAGGAAGGCGCGGACATTGTCATGGTCAAACCGGCGCTGGCGTACCTCGATTTGATTCATCGTGTCAAAACTGAATTCGGCCATCCGACCGCGGCCTACGCCGTGAGCGGGGAATACGCGATGATCAAGGCGGCGGCTGCGCGCGGCTGGATTGACGAACGGGCGGTGACGCTGGAGTGCCTGCTGGCCATGCGGCGGGCGGGCGCGGACATTCTCATCACCTACGCCGCAATGGACGCGGCAAAGTGGCTGAAACAATCGTAATCAACAGTCCTTTTTCTTGATCGCAATC
Organism: uncultured Verrucomicrobiae bacterium; assembly: GCA_963764175.1. Classification (GTDB taxonomy): domain Bacteria; phylum Verrucomicrobiota; class Verrucomicrobiia; order Limisphaerales; family UBA11358; genus UBA11358. The sequence continues at coordinate 128,605 of CAVXRE010000011.1, forward strand.
CGCGTTGCTTGGGCGTTGGATTTAGAACAAAAAGGCAGGATTGCGATTACGGAATGCTGTTGACCGCAAATGCCCCGGCTCGTTACACTGAATATTCCATTTTTTCAATATGATTGGGACGATTCGCAAGCATTCAAAGTGGCTGTGGTGGTTCATCGCCGGGCTCACGATTATTTCGTTCATTTACTGGGGCGCAGGACCGACAGCACGTAATGGCGGCGGTGGCGGACGCGGGAACGGTGATTTCGGCACGATTTACGGCCACAAAATCACGCAGGAAGATTACGTCGAAGGCAGAAACGAGTATTTTATCTTTTATCGGATTCATTACGGCGAATGGCCGGACAAAAATCCCAATCTTTCCAAAAGTGACCAGGAGCGTGAAATTTACATGCACATCCTGTTCGATCTGAAGGCCGCTGATCTGGGCATTCATATCAACGATGACGTTGTGGAACAAACAGCGGCTGAAATGCTGCGTTCATTCGGGCGAAACGGGCAGCCGGTGATGATGGACTCCTTCGTGAAACAATTTTTGCAGCCGGAAGGCCTGACCGCCGATGATTTCGAGCGGTATGTCCGTCACGACCTGATTATCCAGCAGCTTGTCCAGGCAATGGGATTGCCGGGCGAACTCGTCACTCCGCAGCAAGCGACCGAGGAGTATGAGCGCCAGCATCGGGAATTTTCCGTGCAGGCTGTTTTCTTTTCCGCGTCGAACTATTTGTCCGGGGTCACGATCACGCCCGCCGCCGCCGCCCAATTTTATACGAATTACCTCGCCGCTTACCGCCTGCCCGACCGGGTCCAGGTCAGCTATGTCGAGTTCAATGCGTCCAATTATCTGGCGCAATCGAAGGCGGAATGGGCCAAAACCAACCTTGAGGAAACGGTCGAGGCCAATTACCGTCAGCTCGGCCCGGATTATTTTCCAGATGCCAAGACCCCCGACGCCGCCATGGCGAAAATCCGTGAATTGCTGATCCGGAACCGCGCGCTCGCCGATGCGAACCGTCAGGCCAATGACTTCGCCAACGCCCTTTTTGCGCTGGACCCTGTGAAACCGGACAACCTCGCCGCCGTCGCCAGGCAAAAGGGTTTGCCCGTCCATTTCACCGCTCCGTTCGCCAGCACTTACGGGCCGGACGAATTTGACGCGCCACCCGAATTCACCAAAACCGCCTTTGAACTGACAGCGGACGAGCCGCTGGCCGGCCCGGTTCTCGGCCCGGACGCCGTTTACGTCATGGCGCTGACCCGGCAACTGCCCAGCGAAATCCCATCATTCAACCAGATTCGCGCCCGTGTGATGGCGGATTGCCGGTTGCATGAAGCCACGCAGCTCGCGCAACACGCCGGCACCAATTTTTATTTTGACGCAACCATCCAGATGGCGACGGGAAAGGCCTTTGCGCAGGTTGCCGTTGCCGACGGCTTGCAGCCACAGGCGTTGCCGCCTTTTTCACTGAGCACGCGGGAGTTGCCCGTGCTGGGTGAACGCGCCGAACTGGAGCAACTCAAGCAGGCCGCGTTCAGCACGCCGGTCGGCCACACAAGCGGCTTCGAAAAGACCGGCGATGGAGGTTTTGTCCTTTACGTTCAATCCCGGTTGCCGGTGGACCAGGCCACCATGAACGAGCAGATGCCCGAATTCATCGCAAAACTCCGCCACGCGCAGCAAAATGAGGCGTTCAACGAGTGGCTCCAGACCGAAGCCAGCCGTGAATTGCGCAACACGCCGGTCAATCAACAAGAGGCTGCAACCGTCGCCAAATAAAGCCTGATCGTCGTCTTGGTTCGTTTTTCAACCACGATTAAGACCGGGATCGCGATTAAAAATTGTGAGTTGCATCAAACTTTCGTCACCGGCCGCGCGCAAGTTTTGGGAGATTCCCGTCCTCTTTGAAGACGACTGCCTGCTTGCGCTCGACAAACCCGACGGGCTTTTGACTTCGCCCGACCGCTACGACCCGCTCCGGCCAAATCTGATGAAGTTGCTTCACACCGCCATCGCCGCCGGCAAACCGTGGGCTCGCGAACGGAATCTGGATTATCTGATGAACGCGCACCGGCTCGATTTCGAAACAAGCGGCGTCATCCTGCTTGCCAAATCCAGGCCGGCGCTCGTTGCGCTGGCCGATTTGTTCGGCTCCGAAAAGCCAGTCAAGCAATACGCCGCGCTCGTGCAAGGAACACCGGCGGATCAGGAATTCGAGGTGGAAGCCAGGCTCGCGCCCCATCCGGTCAGGATTGGCCTGATGCGGGTTGACCCGAAAAACGGCAAACGCGCGCGAACAAATTTTGAAGTGCTTGAAAAATTCTCCGGCTGGACGCTGCTCCGTTGCAAGCCGCTCACCGGCCGCACCCACCAGATTCGCGCCCACCTGCGCCACGCCGGTCTGCCCATCGTCGGTGACGAACTATACGGCGGCAAACCGCTCTGGCTTTCCCGCCTGAAACCAAATTACCGGCTCAAGCCCGGACACGAGGAACGGCCGTTGATCTCCCGGGTCGCCCTGCACGCGGAACAATTGACACTGCCGCATCCCGTCACCGGCGAAATCCTGACCATCACCGCGCCGTGGCCGAAGGATTTGAAAGTGGCGGTGAAGTATTTGCGCCAGTTTGCCGCCGCGTAGCGGCGTTTTTTTCAAACGCGGCCACGAAATCACGAAACCGCCCAGCTCAAGATTGCCTTTTGCACGTGCAACCGGTTTTCCGCCTGCGTGAAAATCGTTTCGGCATTGGCTTCGAAGGTTTCCTCGTCAATTTCCTTGCCGCGATAGGCCGGCAGGCAGTGCATCACCAGCGCGTCCGGTTTGGCCAGCTTCACGAGCTTCTGGTTGATTTGATAACCGCCCAGCATTTTCAGGCGCTCGGCGGCTTCGGCCTCCTGGCCCATCGAAACCCAGACGTCGGTGTAAAGCAGGTCCGCGCCGCCCGCGGCGGCCTTCAGGTCCTCGGTGCAAAGAATCTTTTCGCCGGCGCGTTTCAAAAGTTCGGCGGACGGCTGGAACCTTTTCGGCGCGGCAATGCGCAGTTGGAACCCGAATTTCATCGAGGCAAAAATCCATGACGCCGCCACGTTGCCCGCGCCGTCGCCTATGAACGTCACGACCTTGCCCGCAATCGTCCCGCGCTTTTCCTTGAAAGTGAAAATGTCGGCGATGATCTGGCACGGATGCTCGTTGTCGGTGAGCGCGTTGATGGTCGGGATTTTGGAATATTCCGCGAACTCCTCAACGTCGCTCTGCGCGAACGTGCGGATGACCGCGCCGTGAACCATCCGGCCAAGCACCCGGGCCGTGTCCTTGACCGGCTCGCCGCGTCCAAGCTGGATGTCATTCGAGTTGAGAAACATCGTCTGTCCGCCGAGTTCGCGGATGCCGACCTCGAACGAGACGCGCGTGCGCGTGGAAGATTTGGAAAAAATCAGCGCCCAGGTTTGCCCGGCCAGCGGTTTGCGGTCCTGCCGCGCCCGTTCGCGCTTGAACACCACGGAGTCACGCAGGATTTTCTCTATGTCCGCGCTTGGCAGCTTTTCCAATGACAACAAATGCTTCATTTTTCGGGAATTTTGGGAATTTTGCCCAAAGAAAGGTTATAACCCAAGCCGGGCCGGACGTCACTTCTTTTTGCGCGCCGCATCGGCTGCGCACCAAAGATACCAGGCGGCGGTGGTGCGATGCGGTCGCCAGCGTTCGCCGAATGCCAGCAACTCCTTCACCGTTGGCTGGTCCCGCTTTTTGTAGGCGATGCGAAAGCCGCTGCGCACGCCGAAATCGTCCGCCGGCAAAACATCGGAACGGCCAAGCTGAAAAATCAAAAGCATCTCCACCGTCCAGCGCCCGACGCCGCGGACTTCCGTCAGCCGCTCGACGATTTCATCGTCGGACAGCTTCGCAATCTGCCGCGAAGCCGGCACCACCCCGTCCAGGGTTTTTGCCGCGATGTCGCGGATGGACGCAATCTTGGCAAAGGAAAATCCGCAGGCACGCAATTGCTTGTCCGTGACCGACGCCAGATCTTCCGCGCGCGGAAATTTTCGTTTGGGGAACAATTTCTTGAAACGCGTGAGAATGGTGTTCGCCGCCGTGCCGTTGAGCTGCTGGTGCGCCACCGCCATCACCAGCGATTGAAACGGCGGCCGCCGTGTTTCCGGCTCAAGCGCGCATTTCCCGTGTTCGCGGATGAGCCGCCGCATCACCGGATCGCGTTTGGCCAGATGTTTGTGAGCGGCGGGTGTCATGCAAAAGTCACGCCAGCGATTTGACGACCTCCTCAATTATCGCGATGCCTTCGCCGGCTTCCTGCGGCTTGAGATTCAGCGGCGGCAACAGACGGACAATCTGCGTGCCCGCCGGAATGGTCATCACGCCGAGTTGATGCAGGCGATTGACGAATTGCAGGGCGGCGGTTTTGTCGCTCGCGGCAAACCCGGGAATTTTCTCTTTTTCAACCAGTTCCAGGCCGAGCATGAAACCGAGGCCGCGGCCGCGCCTGACGACCTGCGGATATTTTGTCGCGAGCCGCTCCAATTCCCGCCTGAGCCATTCGCCGAGTTTGCGCGCATTTTCATCGAGCCGTTCCTGTTCAATCACTTCGAGAACCTTGAGCGCGACGGCGCAGGCGAGCGGCGTGCCGCCGAACGTCGAGGCGTGCGTTCCCGGCCCCAACAAATCGGCAAACGGCGCCCGCACCCAGAACGCGCCGATGGGAAAGCCGCCGCCGAGCGATTTGGCCATCGAAACGCCGTCGGGCAGAAACTTTTCGCCGCCGGGCGCATTTTCAAGAATCCGCTGGAAGCTTTGAAATTTCCCGGTTCGATAATGTCCGCACTGCACGCCGTCCAGGAACAGCAGCAGCTTTTTCTCGTCGCACAAGGCGCGCAGGCCGAGGAGGTATTCGGGCGTTGCGGGCGTGATGCCGCCTTCGCCCTGCACGCCTTCAATCATGATGGCAACCGTCGCGGGCGAAAGCGCGTTGCGCGCGGCGGCCAGATCGTTGAACGGAATGTGCCGGAAACCCGGCGTCATCGGCTCAAAGCCTTTCTTCACTTTTTCCTGGCCGGTGGCGGCGATGGCGGCCAGCGTGCGGCCGTGAAAGGAATTGGTCGCGGTCAGAATTTCAAAACGTCCTTCATCATGGCCGAATTTCCGCGCCAGTTTGAACAGGCCTTCATTGGCTTCCGCGCCGCTGTTGGCGAAAAAACATTTGCCCGCGCCGATGCGTTTGACGAGTTCGGCGGCGAGCCGGCCCTGCGGCTCGGTGAAATACAGGTTCGAGACGTGGATGAGTTTCCGGGATTGTTCGGCGAGCGCCCCGATGATGGCCGGGTGCGCGTGGCCGAGGCAGCACACGGCAATGCCCGCGCCGAGGTCGAGATAGCGTTTGCCGGCAACATCAAACAAATAGCTGCCCGCGCCGTGGCTGAGGACAAGGTCGAAGCGTCCGTAACTCGGCACGACATTTTTGCCGAACAATTCCCGCACCGACTCGAACTGGTTGTGAACGAGCGGCGGCGGTGATGGAACAATTTCCTTCATTTTGGATTGGCGATTACGGATTGCGGATTATTTCGCATTCGCGCGGTTTTAGCCGACGCGACGACGATGGAGAGAATTTCTTCGGCTTCTTTCATCAGCTCGGCAACCAAAATCGGTTTGATGTGATTCGTTTCCACCAACATTTCGATCCAATATAGTGATTCATCACATTCTTCCTCAACAATGCCAAGTTTTGCAATGAAATCAGGACGTGATTTAGCGCGGCAGACCGCCCGATAATTCGCGCCAACCGAAGTGGCACTCCGCAAAAGCTGCCGGCCAATGACAGAAGTTGTCGTATTTTTCGGCAATGCTTCAATCAACTTGACGACGCGCTTCCCAAAATTTTTCGGCCGCTGCCTAAGTTCATCTGGATTCATCGTCTTCAATCCGCAATTAGGGCACGATTTCCGTGCCGACGCCCGCGTCGGTGAAGATTTCCAGCAGCACGGCGTGCGGCACCCGGCCGTCCACAAACGAAACCTTTTCGACGCCGGATTTGATGGCCGCCACGGCACTGTCCACCTTTGGAATCATGCCCTTGTCAATCACGCCGGATTTCTTGAGCGCGTCCACCTCGCTGGTTTTGAGATGCGGCACGACCGAGTCGGGCTGCCTGGGGTCTCGCAACAAACCCGGCACGTCGCTCATAAAGACGAGCCGCTTCGCTTTCAGCGCAATGGCGATCTGTGCCGCCGCCACGTCGGCGTTGCAATTGTAAATCTTCCCGTCCTCACCGAGCGCGGTGGGGCTGATGACCGGTGTGAAGCCGCACCAGATGCATTCCTTCAAGGGTGCGGTGTTGACCTCCACCACTTCGCCGACGAAGCCGATGTCAATTTTCTTGCCCGGATTTTCCAGGTCGTCGAGCCAGAGCTTGCGGCATTTGAAAATGTTCCGTCCGGCAAAGCCGACCGGTCTGCCGCCGAGGTCCTTGAGGGTTTTGACAAGCTCCGGATTGATCTCGCCTGACAAAACATCATCCACGATTTTCACAGCCGCCTCGCCGGTGACGCGCTGGCCCTGGATGAAGTCAGCCTTCAGCCCGGCCTTTTCCATCGCGCGGGTGATGGCCTTGCCGCCGCCGTGGACGACGACGGGATTGATTTCAACGGCTTCAAGAAAAACGACGTCACGCGCGACGCCGGTGCGGACGCTTTCGTCCGGCGAGTCCATGAAACTGCCGCCGTATTTGACGACGAAGGTCGCGCCGCTGAACTTCTGGATGTACGGCAGCGCTTCCAGGAGCGTACCGGCTTTGGCTATTAAATCCTGCACGGGCATATTCCTAGCAGGAATCCGGCGGGCAATGGAAGCGCGTTTGTCACAACATTTTTGCTTTCACTGGCGCGGGACTTTCCCTAAATTGGTGTTGTCATGCCTGAAATTGCGAAATTCGTGAACAGCGCCGCCGCGAGCATCACTCCAACCATCGCGGAAAAAGTCCTGCGCCAGTTGCCGCAGTGGAAGCTTGAATTCACGCAAATCAACACGCCCCACTTCCCGCATCTTGTGGACCAGTTGGAATTTCTCGCCAATGCCGTCGAGGACGCGATCGAAGGCGCCTACAAGGATCTGCCCTACGCCGCCGTGGCGCAGGCGGTCTTTGCGCTGCTCTACGCGCATAAGAAAATGGGCATCATTCCGGACAGCATTCTGGAACTGGGCCGCGCGGATGATTCGAGCGTCGTGCGGGCAGTGCTGATTCAAAATGAGAAGGCCTTTGCCGCTTACGCCGTTGCGCAGGGCGTCAACTGGCAGAGGATCACCAGCCAGCCCTGAAATTCAGCCGCCAACGCCGGCATATTCCTCGTCCGTCCGCAGGTCCATGCCCATGAGTACGAGATCGTGTGTGATGGCCTTCATGTCGAGCACGTAATCCTCCTGCCGCAGCAGATGCTGGAAACCGATGTGTTCCAGCGCGTGGATGGCGACCTTGCGTTCGCCGTTCAACTCCGCCTCCAGCCGCCGCAGGCCGAGGATGCGCGCAATCTCGACCACCTCCGCAACGAGGATTTTTGCCACGTCGCGCCCGCGGTATTGCGGGTGCGTCAGCACGGTGACGAGGCCGATGTGGCGTTTCCATCCGCCGAACCGCTGGTGCAACGTTGCCTCGCCGATGACCTTCTGCCGGTGCAACATCAGCAGGGGCAGGTTCCGCTCAAAATCCGCCTTCCGGCACCAGTCCCTGAACATCGCGCGGTCAAAAATCGGCTGCTTGATGAACAACCGCTCCTCCTCGGGCACCGCGAGGAAAAACTTGTGCAGGCGGGCATCATCACGTTTGCCCAGCGTGCGCACGGTGCATTCCGTGCCGTCGCGCAACTTCACCGTGAACGGGAATTTTTCCAAAGCGTATTCAAGCATCATAAATGGCCTTTCGTTGCCTGTTTTTTAACACAAAAATCGACACCGGAAAAGGCCGAAGGTGGATTAATTGTGGATTTTGCGAACGAATTTAGTCCCGCGAATTCTCAAGCTGACCGCGTCTGATTTTGACTTCGAAGAATCCTTGCCAGCCGCGCGGCAAAAGTTTAACAAAACATCATGCAAATTCCCTTGGTGATGACAATCATCGGCCCGGACCGCACCGGCCTTGTGGAATCGGTTGCGCGCGTCGTGGCCGATCATGGCGGCAACTGGCTGGAAAGCCGCATGTGCCGGCTCGGCGGCGAGTTTGCCGGCATTTTGCGCGTCGAATTGCCCGCCGAAAAACGCCAGGCCTTGCTCAACGCGCTTCAAAATCTTCAAAGCACCGGCCTGACCGTGGTCGTCCGCCCCGGTGACGCGGCTGTTCCGTCGGCGCCGGGCCGGTCGGTTGCGCTCGAAATCGTCGGGCACGACCGCCCCGGCATCGTCCGTGAAATCACCAGCGTGCTGGCACGGGCGAATGTGAACGTCGAGGAATTTTCCAGCGAAGTCGCCAGCGCCCCGATGTCCGGCGAAACGCTCTTCAAGGCCACCGCCCGATTGCAATTGCCCGAAGGCTGCGACCTCTCAACCTTGAAGAAAGACCTGGAAAAAATAGCCGCTGATTTGCTGGTGGACGTTTCGTTTGCGGAAGTGTCTGCGTAGGCCAGGCGCCGCGCCGTTTCCGAAAAGCCACCACAACACTGCGGGCCAGTTCCGTTTAATGATTTCTGAAAAAACGAATGAAACTCTCCCACCAAACTCTAAATCCTTTTGCCCGCTGTGTTTCGGTGTTCGATTGGACTGACGTATTTACGTAACCGCTAATTGTTGTGTTGGAGAGTGCAGTCTGGAGGGAACTCATTTTCTCGTCGGCAAACACGGAAACAGACGAGGCAAGGAGTATTCCCAGCAACATGCATGATGGTATGAACCGTCGTATTCTCATACAATGGTACTAATTCTATCCAAGCTGTCATTTGATTCCAAGCTATTATTGATTGAGCGCAAACCGGTAATGCTAAAATTTTTCATCTTCAATCGCGCCATTTTTGATTTACCCTTCCCGCGATGTTTGAACTGCTCAAAACGGACGCGCACACCAAGGCGCGGCTTGGCCGTTTTTCGACCGCGCATGGCGTCGTGGACACGCCTGTGTTCATGCCCGTCGGCACCCAGGCCAGTGTCAAGGCGCTCGACCCGCGTGAACTCCGCGAGATGGGCACGCAAATCATCCTCGGCAACACCTACCATCTCAACATCCGGCCCGGACTTGACATCATCCGCGCCGCGGGCGGGCTGCACCGGTTCATGAACTGGGAAAAGCCGATTCTCACCGACAGCGGCGGATTCCAGGTTTTCAGTCTCGCCAAAATCCGCAAGATCAAACCGCACGGCGTAGAATTCCGTTCGCACATTGACGGCTCGCTTTTGTTTCTTGGCCCGAAGGAGGCGATGGAAATCCAGCGCGTGCTCGGCTCAGATATCGCGATGGTGTTCGACGAATGTCCGCCGCACGACGCGCCGGCGCGCGAGCAGCGCCTCGCTGTCGAGCGCACCATCCGCTGGGCGCGCGAATGCCGGGAACAGCCGCGTGCCGAAGGACAGCTCGTTTTCGGCATTGTGCAGGGCGGCAGCAACGCCGCGTTGCGCGAGGAATGCGCCAAGGCGCTGGTTGCGATGGATTTCGACGGCTACGCCATCGGCGGCGTGAGCGTCGGCGAACCGGAATCGGAGATGTTCAAGGCGATTGAACTGACCGGGCCGTTTTTACCGGCGAACAAGGCGCGCTACGCGATGGGTCTCGGCACGCCGGCGCAAATGGTTGAGTTGATTGCGCGTGGCGTGGACATGTTCGACTGCGTGCTGCCGACGCGCGTGGCGCGCAACGGCACGGCGATCACCCGCCGCGGCGCGTTTGGCCTCAAGGGCGGGGCTTACAAGGCGGATTTTCGTCCGATTGAGGAAGGCTGCGATTGCTTTGCCTGCAAAAATTTCACGCGCGCCTATCTCCGGCATCTGCTGAACGTGAACGAAATCCTCGGCCTGAGGATGGTGAGCCTCCACAACTCGCATCTTTACCTGAAACTGATGGCTGACGTCCGTGCGCATCTTGCCGCCGGGACGTTTGCGGATTTTTACCGCGACTTCATCGCGAACTATGTTCCTTCAAGAAAAGTTCTGGACGCGCGAAAACTGGAAATGGAACGGTGATTTAGCTGTGTTTAGCGTGCGGCTAATCATTCGTCAACGCTTCATTTATGGCTAAAAAGTTTGCCCTGCGCTTTGGCTTGTGGCACCTTGTTGCCATCGTAACAACAATTTTTATAAAGTTATGGAAAAGCCAAAAATCATCGCTTATTTGAAACCGACCTGCGGCTGGAGCATGGGCGTCCGCGCCGTACTCAAGAAGTACGACCTGCCTTACGAAGACCGCGACGTCATCAACGATCCGCTCCAGCGCCAGGAAATGATCGAGAAGAGCGGCCAGATGCTGAGCCCCTGCGTCGAGATCAACGGCCAGATGCTGGCCGACGTGAGCGGCGACGAAGTCGAGGCATGGATGCTCGCCAATAAAATCGTGTCGCCCAACGACCGCGAGGCGGATGCGCCGACGAACCAGCCCTGCGCCCACGAAATGCCGCAAAGCGCGCCGCTGCAGTTCAGGCATTAAGTTGTAGCGGCGCTTTGTGAGCGTCGCTGAAATTTTGCGGCGGTCACAGACCGCCGCTGCAAAGCCGCACTGGAATATTCCGGCGCGGCTTTTTTCTTTCGTGAATTCGGCGCCACTTTCAGCTAAACAAGGACCATGCGCGTCGTATCAAACATTGCCATCATGCAACGGCTTGCCGGAAAATGGCGGTGTGCCGGAATGCGCATCGGCTTTGTGCCGACGATGGGCTATTTGCACCCGGGACATCTGAGCCTTGTCAAACGCGCGCGACAAGCTGTCGGCAAAAACGGTGTGGTGGTCGTGAGCATTTATGTGAACCCGACGCAGTTCGGGCCGAAGGAGGATTTTTCAAAATATCCGCGCGACTTGAAAAGCGACTTGAAACGTTGCCGTGACGCAGGCGTGGATGTCGTCTTCACGCCCAGCGACCAGGAAATGTACCCGGCAGGGTCGTCGCGCCGCGGTGACAGGACGGCGCAGCGCGCCGTCCCTGCCAAATTCAGCACCTATGTCATCGAGAAAAATCTGGGCCGAGTGATGGAAGGCGTAACGCGCCCGACGCATTTTCGCGGCGTGACGACCGTCGTCGCCAAGTTATTCAACCTCGTGCTGCCGGACGTGGCCGTATTTGGCGGGAAAGACTGGCAGCAGGCCATCATCGTCAAACGCATGGTGACTGATTTGAATTTTCCGGTGAAAATCATCGTCGCGCCCACGCTACGCGAACGTGACGGCCTGGCGATGAGTTCGCGCAATAAATATCTTGCCGGCGATTTGCGCCGGCAGGCAACAGTGCTTTGGCGCGCGATTCAAACCGCGCGAGTCACCGTAAAAAAATCAAAGACTATTCCAGCGTCAAAATTGAAAGCCATTTTGAAAAAATTGATTGAACGCGAGCCGGATGCAAAATTGGATTATGTGGAATTTTTTGAGCCGGATACACTCGCGCTGGTGTCAAAAGTGAAGCGCGGCACCCAAATGGCAACAGCCGCGTTCGTCGGGCGAACACGGCTGATTGACAATGCGCGGATGATTTAAACTAGCTGAAAAATCAAGAGCGGTTGCAGATTGAAACCGCCCTGATAAATTTCAACTCACTGGGTTTTGGGTGTCAATTTGTCCGCGTCCTTCATTATTTGATCGCGAATTTGCGATACAGATTCGCTAAACGCTTTGTTTGTTCTTGTCGGCAGAGCAAACTGGACGTTTTGATACATGTTATACCATTGTGAATTTGAGGATTGACCGTGGTAAGTTCCCACAACGCTTCCATCAGGCCGCTGGATGGAAACTTCCAAATCAACCACGATATCATCACTCATAATTGGGAGGCCAAAAAGCCAGATGGTGTCTATCGGAATGGTGAGCCAGAATACAGGCGTTGTGCCGAATTTTCCCGAGAAACGGTGGATCGTGCCTTTCATAATCAAATCCGGCTGGGTATCATATCGTTTTTTCAGGTTCTGAAAGACTTGATTGTTGTTAAAATCGGTCAGGATGGCGTCCGTTACGTCAGAAGCCAACTCGCCCTCCAAGGTTCCGGGTTCGCAAGTTGATAATCCAGCGAATACATGAGACTTGTCGCTTTGTGGTGATGCATCAACGAAGGTTTCGAGTTTGACATTGGCCTTAATGGTATTGGGGCTGATGCCGAGAGACACTGCGGGTCGGTAATTAATTGATGCACACCCTGCTGCCAGAAAAGCGATGGATCCAATCGCGGCCAGATAAAATAATTTGCCGGTGACGCTCATTTTCGCCGTGTTGATTGTGTCGGGGAGGGATGTTTTCATTTTAAACTCGACCTTTCGATTTTTAGTTGCAGTTGCTTTTAACGAGTGGTCACGATTTCGCTCTGAAATTGGCCAGAGTATTGGGTTGAGATTTGAGGATGTCAAGTGCCCGACAACAATTCCACCGATTTAAATAATACTCCGTTGGACAAAGACAATTGATTGTGTTGAATTGGTGAGAGCATGAAACAATTCGACTACCTCGTTCTCGGCAGCGGCATCGCGGGACTTTCGTTTGCGCTGAAGGTTGCGCCGCGCGGGCGCGTGGCCATCGTCACCAAAAAGGACCGCGCGGAGTCGAACACGAACTATGCCCAGGGTGGCATCGCGTCGGTGACGAGCAAGGAGGATTCGTTCGAGTCGCACGTGCGCGACACGCTCGCGGCGGGCGCGGGCCTGTGCAAGGAAGCTGTCGTCCGCACCATCGTCGAGGAAGGACCGGCGCGCATCGCGGAACTGATTGATCTGGGCATGAAATTTTCCGAGCGTGATGCGCCAGCCGAAGACGGCGGCAGGGAGCTTGACCTCGGCAAGGAAGGCGGCCATTCAAAGCGGCGCATCCTGCACGCCAAGGACGTGACGGGGCGCGAAATCGAGCGTGCCCTGCTTGCCGCAGCGGCGCGCCAGCCGAACATCGAGATTTTTGAAAACCACGTGGCGATTGATTTGATCACGAGCCAGAAAATCGGTTCGGGAGGCGGCAACCGCTGCCTTGGCGCGTATGTGTTCGACAAAAGGGCCGGGCGCGTCTGGACGTTCACCGCGCCGGTGACGCTGCTGGCCACGGGCGGTTGCGGCAAGGTTTATCTCTACACGACGAACCCGGACATCGCGACCGGTGACGGCGTGGCGATGGCATTCCGCGCTGGCGCGACGATTGCGGACATGGAATTCGTCCAGTTTCATCCGACGTGCTTGTATCATCCGAAGGCAAAGTCGTTTCTCATCAGCGAGGCGGTGCGTGGCGAGGGCGGCGTGCTCAAGTCGCTCGACGGAAAGGAATTCATGGATGCCTGGCACCCGTTGAAATCGCTTGCGCCGCGCGACGTGGTGGCCCGCGCGATTGACAGCGAGATGAAAAAAAGCGGTGCTGAACACGTCTGGCTGGACATCACGCACAAGCCGGCGCGGTTCATCATCGAGCGGTTTCCGAACATTTACCAGACGTGCCTGCGCTACGGCATAGACATCACCAAGGAGCCAATCCCGGTCGTGCCGGCGGCGCATTACCAGTGCGGCGGCGTGGTGACGAATGTTGATGGCGAGACGGACATTCCCGGGCTTTACGCCGTCGGCGAAGTGGCGTGCACGGGTTTGCACGGCTCGAACCGGCTGGCGAGCAATTCGCTTTTGGAGGCTCTGGTTTGCGCGCATCGCGCGGCGGAGAAGGTCATTGCGCATTCGCTTCCCCCGGTGGATTTGAAAATCCCGCTGTGGCAATCCGGCAACGCGCACAATCCGGACGAAATGGTCGTGGTCTCGCACAACTGGGACGAAATCCGCCGCCTCATGTGGGATTACGTCGGCATCGTGCGGACCGGCAAGCGGCTGCAGCGCGCGCAGAGCCGGCTGGCGCACCTGCAGCAGGAGATCCGCGAGTATTACTGGAATTTCATCGTCACCAGCGATCTGCTGGAGTTGCGCAACATTGCGACGGTGGCGGAATTGATTGTGCGTTGTGCGTTGATGCGGCCGGAAAGCCGGGGGTTGCATTTCAATCTGGATTATCCGGAGGCGAATCCGGACTGGGCGCAGCGCGACACTGTCCTAAGAAAATCTTGAAAAAGCGCGGCGGGTGGATACGCTTTCAGACGGTCGCGCGCTTAGCTCAGCGGTAGAGCACCAGTATCACACACTGGGGGTCGCAGGTTCAAAACCTGCAGCGCGCACCATTTCTCAATTTTCGTCAGGACACGCCACGCCGCGTCAGGGAGTGACTTTCCCACTCTGTTCTCAATAGTTTTACTGCTCTTTGCCTTTGCAGGATCATTGCCAGGCAGCGTCAGCGATTGACCCTTTGCGCATAACTTTTGTGAAGCAATTTTTGAGGCTTGATAGCCGAAATCGCTCGCAATTGGGAAGAGCCTGCCTATTGGCTGCTCAACCGGAAGAACCGACTGGTGCCGGAAATAATGGAATTGGTCACCATCCATTGGTTTCCCACCAGCCCGGGCATCGGACTCACCGCGTTCCAAGAGGCGCCCGGTCCAAGGGTGACTGCGGTCTTGAGCGAGAGTCCAGCCGAATTGTTTGTGGGCCAGCTGATAATTATTTGATTGCCCGCCCGCGTGATTGCGAGCTGCGGAGGCGGTATGGGAGATATCGCGTAGAGTTCGGGTGGCGTGCCGTAGTTGATGCTGGTGGAACTGAAAACATCACCCCCGGCTACCAGGATAAAGCCGAAATAAGGGCCTATGGTTGATTTGACAAAAGCGGTTACATCAAAAGTTGCCACTTGGCCATAACCGAGGCCCGCAGGCAGCGTCCACACCCCGATGAGCGTTCCTGAGTTGAAGTTGGAACTCATCAGGGTGCCAGTCCCGCCATCGAAACCGTATACACTCACGTTCGGGCCGTCCAAGGGCAATCCATAAGGATTCAATTCCAAGAGAACTGAAGTACATTGGCTGGCATTAAAAGCGGCAAACTCCAATCCGCCATGAGGGTTGGCGTCGGCGTCCAGATACAAACCGGTGAGCACCGAGCCGGAGGAATAAATGTCGGCACAAGCCACCGGCAGAATGTAATTGGTCATCATCGGCAGTCCCACGTTGACGAGGACCGAGTTGGTGGCGGTGTTGAAGCTGTTGTCGGTTACGACGGCGCTGATGTTATAGTTTCCCACCGGGAGATTGGTCACTGTGCTGGTGAACGGCGCACTGTAAGCAACACCCGCCAGATTGGTACCCACAAAGAATTGCATCTCCGCATAGGGGGCGGCCCCGCCAGCGGGCACGGCCGTGACGGTGAAAGTCGCCGGCGCGGTGAACACCGCATTGTTGGTGGGCGCGGTGATGGTCACTGAAAGAGGTTGAATGGGGTTGACTGTGACCGTTACCGGGTTGTCGAACTCATCGGAAAAACTGAATGTTCCCGGATTGTTGTAAACATAAGGCAAGTAATAGATGTAAACGCCGTCTGTGGGCGGAATGTCTGCAAAGAAACTTTCCGGCGGGGCGCCTGTGACTTGTAAATCGAAAGTTGAGTCAAAATTAACGATGTCAACCTCGTCACCAACGTTGATGGTGATATGGCTGGTGGAAAATCCGCTGGAAGTCCAGTCCACCTCAATGTTGTTCGCCTGGCTTTGAGAGGTTGCAAAAACAAACAAGCAGGCTATTGGAAAATACAGGCGCCACACAGCTCCCATTCTGACTTTCATGAGGGAATTAGTATGGGCAGGGCGGGGCGAAATGTCAATCAAAATCGCCACGCAATTCTTGACGAGATAGCGTAAAACTTGCTGTATAAAAAGCCGAGAGAGCGGGTGTGTCTGGGTTGTGTGATGGACAAAACCCCAAAACTGGAAATGTCGATACATTGTTAGGTTGTCGATGGCGGGAATTGCAGCCTTGAGCGGGCAGGGGAGGTCGGGCCATGTCTGGCTGCGAAATCCGGACCATGCGAGAGCAACGCCTGTTTTTGTGAGGCTCTATCTGAATTCCCCAATGAATCCGGCGGGGTTCAGGTTCAAAACCCCAGCGCGCACCAATTTCAAAACTGGTCTTCCTTTTCCTTGAACAGCACGTTGAACGTGGTCAGCGAGCCGTAGCTGCGCGTGATGTATTGCTGCATCTCCACTTTTTCACCATCGGTCAATTTCTCGTGCGCGTTGATTTTCTGTTCCAGCACCCGGAGGTTGTTCCGCACCATCACAATTTTGTGGAAAAAAGTTTCAAGCGGGACTTCCTTGGTTTGCAGCGCTGGATCGGCGGAATGCAACACCAGCCTGCCGCCGTGCCAGCGGACGCCGAGTTTTTCGACCGCGGCATCCGGCTTTTCCAGGCCGAGCCTGACCACGGCAGCCTCCAAGGTCTGCTCGACGAATTGTTTGAGCGGCAGGTTCAAGCCGCTGACGGCCGTTTGCGGTTCGGCGGGTTCAAGACCGGCGGCGTCCGGCGCGATCGTCCGTTTGTTGCCGTCGTCAAACTGGATGTCCGCCGTGGTTTCGGAAATCGTTTTGACCGTCCCGCTGCCGTATTGCGGATGCCGCACGCGCAGGCCGATATGGAGGGATTCGATTTTCATGGAGACAATTTAACCGCGGAGGGACGCGGATGCACACGGATTTTTATCGCCTTTTGTTTTGACAGAACCGTGCAAACACAAAACATCTGGGGTGATGGCCCGCGCAAATCCAATTGATCGCTTCGAATTTGAGCGTGTTCTGTGGAATGGCGGCGCAACGCGCGTCGCGGGCGTGGACGAGGCCGGACGCGGCCCGCTGGCCGGCCCGGTCGTGGCGGCGGCGGCCATTTTGCCGGCAAAATGGGCGGACACCGGTTTGCCGGTCGAACTCGATGGCTTGAACGATTCAAAGCAACTCACCAAGGCCCAGCGCGAACAATTTTTCACCTTCCTCACCTTGTGCGGTGAAGTCGAGTTCGCGATCGCTCAAATTGACTCCGTTCAAATTGATGAAATCAACATCCTGCGCGCCACGCACCGCGCGATGAACGATGCGCTCGCGCAATTGCAACCTGCACCCGAACACGCGCTCGTGGATGGCCGTCCTGTAAAGACAATGCGCATCCCGCAAACCGCCATTGTGCGGGGCGATGCAAGGAGTTATTCCATCGCCGCCGCGAGCGTGCTGGCCAAGGTCGCGCGCGACCGGCTCATGCTCGAATTCGACCGGCAATGGCCGGTTTACGGATTCGCCGGGCACAAGGGCTATGGCACGGCGCGGCACCTGGCGGCGATCTCCGCGCACGGGCCGTGCCCGATTCACCGGAAAAGTTTTGCACCGCTGAAGCGGAAGGATTTGGAATTGTTTTAGATGGGAATCAGATTCCCTCTCGTCGTCGTCCTCGTTCTCGAAATCGAATGCGTAGAATCCGGGGCGGGGATGAGAACGAGCACGGTGGCATGAAACTTTTGGAAAAATTAAGGGCGCGGTTCACCGGCAAGGAAAAGCCGGAGCATCTGCGGCGGGGCGAACTGGGCGAGCGTGCGGCAAAAAGTTATTTGCAGCGGCATGGGCTGAAATTTCTCATGGCCAATTTTCGTTCGGCACGCGGCGAGATTGATCTGATTTTTCGCGATGACGATTGTCTGGTGTTCGTCGAGGTCAAAACCCGTTCGTCGGAGGATTGGACGCGTCCGGCGGCGGCGGTGGACGCTCGCAAGCGGCGGCTGCTCTCGCAGACGGCGCTGGACTATTTGTGCCGGTTGAAAAACCCGGCGGTGAAGATCCGCTTCGACATCGTCGAGGTGTTGCTGGCGGATGGCAACGTGCGCGAGGTGCGGCATTTGCCGAACACGTTCGCGATGGAAAGGCCATATCGTTACGGGTGAATTTAGCTTGCGCCAACCGCAGAACGGGACGAGTTTGAGGCAGCAGCCGTGAATCAAATCCTGCAAATCGTGGTGGATGTGGTTTTGTCAGCCATCGGCTTTGTTTTTCTCGTCTGGCTTTTCATTCGCTCCCTCAAACGCAGCGAGAACCCGCCGAAGCTGCTTTTCAAATGGTTTTTCACGGCCATCGTCCTTGGGTATGTGTTTATCGTGGTTGTTCCCGGTTTTACAGTGGGTGGCGTTGAAGCCATGGCCGCTCTTTTTAAAATGCTGGTTTGTGGCCTGGCCATGACTGTCACGTGGAGGCACAGCTTGATTGAAATCATCACCAAGCCGTTGACGAATGCGATTGACGGCGGCAACGAACCTCCTGAACCCAAACCGTATTATTCCGTCGCGCTGACCAGACAGAAACAGAACAAACCATTGGACGCGATTGTCGAGGTTCGCAAGCAGCTCGCGAAATTTCCAAACGATTTCGAGGGCGTGACCCTGCTGGCCGGCATCCAGGCCGAAGACCTGAAGGATTTGCCCGGCGCGGAAATCACGCTGTGCCATTTCTGTGATTCACCCGCTGCCCCGCCCAAGCAGGTGGCCGCCGCGCTCACGCTTCTGGCAGACTGGCATCTCAAGCTGGCGCAGGACGCGGCCGCCGCGCGCACCGCGCTGGAAAAAATCATAGCGCGGTTCCCCGAAACGGACTTGTCGCTGCAAGCCGCGCAACGCATCGCGCAACTGGGCGGCACGGGAAAACTTTTGCTGGCGGCGCGCGACCGCCAGCCGATGGCCGTGCCGGAAGGGGTGAAAAATATTGGCCTGCTGGGATATTCCGAATTCTTGCTGCCCAAGGAAATGAAACCGGGCGAGCAGGCCGCCGTTTACGTGAAACACCTGGAACAGCACCCGCTCGACGTGGAAATCCGTGAGAAACTCGCCGTCATTTACGCGGACCATTACCAGCGGTTGGACCTGGCCACCGGCGAATTGAAGCAATTGATTGAATATCCAAATCAGCCCGCCAAGCGCGTGGCGCACTGGCTGAATTTGCTGGCGGACCTGCAGGTCCGCCACGGCGCGGATTACGACACCGTGCGCAAGACTTTGGAAAGGATTATTGAGCGGTTTTCAAATTCGGCGGTTGCCGAGCTGGCGCGTGCGCGGCTGGCGCATTTGAAGTTGGAGTTGAAAGGGCAAAAAGAAACGCCGGGCGTGAAGCTCGGCGTCTATGAACAAAATCTTGGCTTGAAACAAGACTCACTCCGTCGCCAGCTTTAGCGCGATTTCCTTTTCCAATTCGTGGGCCAGGTCAACATCCCCGTCCACCGATGTGCGCGCCTGCACGGTGACCTGCGTGATTTGGGAATCCACCGCGGACACACGCACCCAGACGTTGTGCTGGTTCACCTTGCCTTGCAACGAGCGCACGGTGTTGGTCGTGTCGTGCGGAATATATTCCGTCACCAGCACGCCGTCGTTTTGAATGACCTGCACCGCCGCCTGATAGACCTGGTCCACGGAACGCTCATAACGGCCTTGAACCTGATCCCGGTTATAAACCAAGGCCGCCGTTTTCGTGCCGCTCACCGTGCTGACGCAACCAACGGTGATGATGGCCACTCCCAGAAATGCCAGAAACATTTTCGTTTTCATCTTGACTAAAAGACAACCCAAACCGCCGCCCGCGTCAAGCTTTTTACGCGACTCGACAAGTGATTCGGAAAGTGCGAGTTTTGAAGTCGTGTCAGCAAACAAACTTGAACAGTTGCGCGAGGTGTTGCGCGGGTACGGCTCATGCCTTGTGGCGTATTCGGGCGGCGTGGACTCGGCCTTTCTCTCCCGCGTGGCGCATGAGGCGCTCGGGGAAAAATTCCTGGCCGTCATAGCCGATTCGCCGAGTTTGCCCCGGCGTGAACTCGCCGACGCGCTGGCCGTGGCTGAAAAATTCTCGTTCCCCGTCCGTGTCATTCAGACGGGTGAATTTGAAAACCAGGATTACACGGCCAATCCGGCCAACCGCTGCTACTTTTGCAAACACGAGTTGTTCGAACAATTGGCGCCGCTGGCCCGCGCGGGCCATTTCGCGGTGATTGCCTACGGCGAAAACGCGAGCGACGCGGGTGATTTCCGTCCCGGGGCGCAGGCGGCGGTGGAATTCCAGGTGCGCGCGCCGCTCAAGGAAGCCGGCCTGACGAAGGCGGAAATCCGCGAGCTGTCGGCGCAGCTTGGCCTGCCGACGGCGGACAAGCCCCAGATGGCGTGCCTGAGTTCGCGCGTGCCGCACGGCGAGCCGGTGACGCCGGAAAAACTGGCGATGATTGAACAGGCCGAAAATGTCCTGCGTGATCTGGGATTTCACGACGTGCGGGTGAGGCATCATGAAATGCGAGGTGCGGAGTCCGGAATGCGGAATGGAAAGAGCGCCGCATCCGGCGCGCAAGATTCCGCGCTCCGCGCCCCGCATTCCGCGCTTCATCTGGCCCGCATCGAGCTCGGGCCGGCGGAGATTCCGCAATTTTTGGAGAATGGCATTTCGACAAAGGTCACCGATGAGCTCAAAAAAATCGGTTACACGCACGTGACGCTGGATTTGCAGGGTTACCGTCGCGGCGGTGCGTGAAACTTTTGGCCCGCAACGGTTTTTAACAAGGGGATATGCCGCAATTTTCATACAAGGCCCGGCGCCGTTCCGGCGAACTGGTCGAAGGCGTCTTGGAGGTGGCCGACCGTCCGGCGGCCTTGACGCAAATCCAGCGGCTCGGGCTTTTTCCCATCGCGGTGGACACGGCCAAAGCGGGCGCAGCCGCCGGCGGCCAGCAGCGCGACGGGAAAAAAGTGGATTTGCTCGCGTTTCTGCCACCGGCGGTGCGTGCGCAGCTTCGACAGAAACGCAAACCGAAGCTGCAGGAACTGGCGACGTTCACCCAGCAACTGGCGAACCTGCTCAACTCCGGCATGCCGCTGACGGTGGCGCTGAACAGCATGACACATCTGGAGTCCAAGGGCATTCCCGCCGAGGTGAGCCGCGATTTGAAACAGGAAGTCTCCGAGGGCCGCGGTTTGTCGGACGCGATGGCGCGGCAGCCGCGTGTTTTCTCGGATTTGTACGTCAACATGGTGCGCGCCGGCGAGCAGAGCGGTTCGCTTGTGGAAGTCCTGAGGCGCATGGCGAACCATTTCCAGCAGTATGCCGAGGTGCAGGCAAAGTTCACTTCGGCGCTGATTTATCCGGCGATGGTGTGTGTCGTGGGCGCTTGCATCATCATCTTTTTCATGTTCTTCATGATGCCGCGCTTCGTGGAAATCTTCAACGGGTTCGACGTCCAACTGCCGCTGCCGACACGCGCGCTGATCGGGTTCAGCAATTTGATGCTGCGCTTCTGGTGGCTGTTTGCGTCTCTCATGATCGTGGCGGTGATTTTGTTCAAGCGCGTCCAGGCCAGCGAGGAAGGCGCGCGCAAGCTGGACGAATGGAAGATGAAGGCGCCGGTGTTCGGCAAGGTCGTGAAATTGAATCTGTTCGGCCAGTTCGCGCGGACGCTCGGCACGCTGCTGCAAAATGGCGTGCCGGTGTTGACGTCGTTGAAAATCACGGAACAGGTCATGTCCAACCGCCTCATCAAGGAGGCGATTGCCCAGACGCGCGACGCGGTCACGGACGGCAAGACGCTCGCGCAGCCGCTGGCGCACAGCAAACTTTTTCCGCAGTTGATGGTGGACCTGGTGCGCATCGGCGAGGAGACCGGCGACGTGCCGGGCGCGTTGAACAATCTCGCCGACACCTACGAAGGCGAACTGCAAATCGCCCTGCGCGTGATGACCAACCTCATCGAACCGGTGCTCATCATTTTCATGGCGATCATCGTGGGCTTTCTGCTGTTGAGCATATTGCTGCCGCTGTTCAGGCTGGTGGCGCAAATCCACGCGTGAGGCCAATGAGAAACACGCGGCAGGTGACAAGTGACAGGAAGGACACCGCGACGCCCGAAGCGCAATCGTGTCACCTGTTGCGGACCACGCGACAACTGCCGGCCTTTACGCTGATTGAGCTCATGATTGTCGTGGCCATCATGGGCCTCATCGCGGCGATGGGTGTACCTTCGATCCTCCAAAATTTCCACAAGGAGGGAATGCGCAAGGCGGTGAGCAACGTGGAGGATGTATTTGCCGAGGCGCGAACCCGGGCGATTTTGCAAAACCAGAAGACCGCGGTCGTTTTTTATCCACAGGAGCGCCGGTTTGAAGTGGAGGGCGCGGCGGGAGGCGTAAACACGTCTTCCGGCAGGGTCACGTCCGCTACTTTGCCCGACGGTGTCGAGATTGCGATGCTCGACATCAGTTTGCAGGACTACGGCGCGTCGGAATGGGCGCGCGTGTTTTTTTATCCCGACGGGACGAGCGACGAGATGACGCTGGTGCTCCGCTCCAGCGACGACTGGCGCAAAATCACGCTGGAATTTTCCACCGGCCTGGCACGCGTGTCGGATGTGAACCAATGAAAACGGAAACCAACCCCGTCGCGCATCGGCGCGGATTTACGCTGATGGAAGTCATGATTGCCATCGGCGTCTTCTTCATGTGCGTGTTCGCGATTTTGGGGCTGGTGTCCAGCTCGCTCGAAAACGCGCGACGGTTGCAACGGCCGCTGGTGGACGCGGGCGCGGTGGCATCCTGGATTTCGGCGACCAACCAGCTGGTCGAAGGCACTTATACCATCAACCTCGGCGATCTGCTTGGAGACGCCTACAACAAGTACGATTGCACGTACGATATCCAGGAGGTGGGAACCAATAAACTTTTCCAGATCGGTTATGTTGTGCAAAGCACGACCGGCAACCATGAGATCATCTCGAGCATGACCAATTGGCTTTACAGCCCCCGATCACCCGCCGGCAGTCTTGATGGAGCCACCGTGGCAAAGCCATGAATTTGAAAAGGACATCTCCAATCCCGAGACTCCCCGGCGCCTTCACGCTGATTGAAATCATGGTCTCCATTGCGATTTTCAGCGTTGTCATCGCGGCGATTTATTCGACGTGGACGCTGATTTTGCGCGCGTCGCAGGTCGGTCAGAACACCGCGGCGCAAGCGCAACGCCAGCGCATCGCGCTGCGGACGATTGAGGATTCGCTCACGTGCATCCAGTCGTTTCAGGCGTCCATGAAGTATTACGGCTTCGTCATCCAGAACGGCGACCAGCCGGTGCTGAGCTTCACCGCGCGGCTCCCGGACAATTTTCCGCGCGGCAGAAAATTTGTGAATCCGGATTCGGGACTGGATTTCAGCCTGAGGCGGCTCACCTTCTCGCTTGAGCCGGGGGCGAATGGCGACAAAAACCTGGTGCTGCGCCAAAGTCCGGTGCTCATGGACATGGACGCGGACGAACTGCAAACCCCGCTTGTGCTGGCCCGCGGCGCGAAAAAATTCACCATTGAGTGCTGGGATGCCCAGGCGATGGACTGGGTTGATGAGTGGGACACCACGAATACGATTCCTCCGATGGTGCGCATCAGCCTTGTGACCAGCGGCAACGCTGCCGCGGGAAACGAAGCGCCGGATTTTTCTGTAACGCGCGTCATTGCAATCCCGTCGGTCACCCTGCCATCCATTTTGCAAAACGGCCGCTGATGAAAATCCGACTTCACAACAACTCCGCCGGCATCGCGCTTATCATCGCGTTGATTGCAGTTCTGGTGTTGTCCGCCCTGGCGGCGGGATTTGCGCTGTCGATGAAAGTGGAGACCCGGCTCGCGTTCAACGCGAATTCGGACACGCAATTGTACTGGCTCGGCCGTTCCGGCGCGGAGTATTGCCGGTGGGTCCTGTCGCAGGAAAAGTGCAATTACGATTCCTTGAACCAAATCTGGGCCGGCGGACCGGGGACGGATTGTGATACGAACCTTGAAGTCTCAAATCCCGTTCAAATTGGGAACGGCACCTGCACATGGCAGATCATTGACCTCGACCGCTACGCGAACATCAACACCGCCAACGGTCCCGAAATCCAGCAGGCGCTCACGGACATGGGCGTTGACGCCAATGAAATTTCCGTTGTGTCGGATTCGATCCAGGACTGGATTGGTCCGGCCGGCCCGCCGCGTGTTGCCGGCGCGGAAAGCGATTATTATCAGGGACTCGACCCGCCGTACTACGCCAAGAACGCGCCGATTGACGACATCTCTGAACTGCTGCTCATCCGGGGAATTCTGGATCACCCGGAAATTTACTGGGGCGGCTGCGCGACGAACAATCCAGGCCCGACGTTCCAGCACAAACTCGGCTTCGGCAACTCACCCGACGAGAATGCGTGTTATCCGTTCGGGTTGAAGGACGTTTTCACCGCAATTTCCAGCGGGCGCATCAACATCAACACCGCCGGCACGAACGTCCTGGCGATGATTCCCGGCATGAACGCCGCCATGGCCGACAACCTCATCAAATTGCGCGCCGGTCCCGACGGCGTGGACGGCACGGATGACGACACGCCGTTCCAGGACGCCGGCCAGGCGATTCAAAGTGCGGGAGGCAACCCGGGCCTCGCGGGAAACTTTGTCAGCACGCGCAGCTCGACTTTCATGGTCTTCATCACCGCGCAAATTGGCAGCGCCCCGCCGCGCAAATACACCGCCATCCTCCACCGCAGCTCGCCGACAGACATCCAGGTTTTGAGTTTTTATTGAAAATGGCCGGCCAGCGTCCGGATTTGCTTTGTTCAGCGATCAGGAAATAGGCCGGGTTTCTGGGAACGCAAATTGGAGTTGAGTTTGGACTGCTGTTCGTTATCGTTCCGCCATGCGCCGGTTTTTGATGATTTTGCTGCTGTTCGCCGTGCTTCCGGCCTTTGCGGACGGGATTGAAAAGGGCCGCATCGTCAAAATGCTGCCGCTGTTCCTCGATTTGAAAGGCCACGACGCGGTTTCGCCGAGTCTTTATGACCGTGACGCCTATCAAGCCTACCTGCGCCAGCACACCAATGAAATTTCAGCCATCCGCTTCGACTTTTTGTGGCAGGTCGAGAACCCGTCGGCTGAAAAATATAAACTGCAAATCGAACTCCGCGGCATCGGCGCGGGCGGAAAGCCCACCCGGACCGTGCTGGAAGAGGAAGCTCAGCCGCCGCTCCTGCGCCGGTGGAATTCCCTGATCCTTGGCGGCGCGGATTACAGAAATTTCGGCGGGGTCGTCTCGTGGCGCGCCACGCTCTGGCGCGGCGACCGGCTGTTGAGCGAACAAAAATCATTTTTATGGTGAAGGCCATTTGGCGCCCGGCACTGACATGTTAATTCCCATCAAAATCATATGCGGCTGCGGCCAGAAATACGCTTTTGACGTGTCTCCAGTGAACGGCAAGATGCCGGCGCCGATTCTATGTCCGCGCTGCGGCGTGGATGGCACCGCCGTCGCCAACGCCATCATCGGGCTTACGCTCGGCGTGCAGCCGGCCTCGAATCGTCCAGTCCAGCAAAGCGCGGAACAGGCCGTTGCCACGCGCGACGCCCTCGCGCCGCTCCTGGCGCAGGCGGTCAAGGAAGCCGTGGTCCAGGAACTGGCCGCGCAACGCCGTGAATTGCTCCGGGCGCAGGAAAACGCCGCCATGGAGATGGTCGCGCTGATTCGCCGGCTGGACTCGCTGCAGGCGCCGCTCCAGGAGCGGATGCGCGCCTACGAATCGCGCATTCAGGAACTCGAAAAGGAACTTGCCGCGCGCACCGAGGAAAACCAGGAGTTGCTCAAACTCAAAATTGAAATGCTGCGCCGCCAGCTTGAAACCGAGCGCGTCAGCAATCGGATGGAATTCAACTGACGCAACGGCGGAACCGCCCGCGCCCTTCAGGAAAATTTCTTCTCCTGTGTCTGCAACGCCTGTTCGTAGCACCGCAATGCCTCGTCGTAGCGCGCCATGCGGTTGAACAGGCCGCCCTTGTGGAGATAGGCGATGGTCATCGAGTTGTCTGCCTCGATGGCGTGATCGTAGCAGGCAATGGCGTCGTCCAGCCGCCCCAGCTTTTCCAGCGCACCGGCCTTTTTGACCAGCGCCTCGGGGTGTTTCGGCTCCAACTGCAGCGCCACGTCAAAGCATTCCAGCGCCTTTTGCGGTTCGTTGGCGCCCAGCAGCGACTGGCCCTCGGTTATCAGGTTGGCGACGCATTCTTCGCGGTCGTCCGCATTCGACGGCGTTCCGTTTTTCTTGGCGGAAATTGGCGCGCCTGGTTCGGCCAGCGGCGGGCGCGCGATTTGTTCCAATTCCAAAATGCGCTTTTCCAGCCGCTCGACCACGCCGAGCAAACGCGTGCTGGACGATTCCACCGCGGCGCGGCCCGGGGCGGCGAGTTCGCTGGCCGCCTCCACCAACGGCAAGGCCCGGTTGTTGCCCGGCACGAGCCCGGACGGTTGCCGCGTGGTGATCTTGATGAGTTGCGTGAACACGCGCCACTGGAAATAAACCATCAGCAGCATGATGCCCAGGCCAACCAGCCCGAATGTGCCCGCCATGAACAGCGCAACCTGCTGCGTTTTGCGCGCCGCCTCGATTTCGCTGGCGCGCTGGTCTGCGATGATTTGTTCCAGGGACTGGATGCGCGCCGTCAAAGCGGCGGCGTTCGTGGCGGCCTCCGCCTCGGCCTCCCGCCGGTTGTTGTCAATGGCCAGTTGCGTGTCATGAAGCTGCTCCTGAATCTGGAGATAGCCATTCGCCATCGCCTGTGTCGCGGTATCCGCCGATTGTGGTGAAGAAACCGAATCTGTCTCGGCGGCTAAGGCGCAGGCGCCGGACAAAACGCAGCTACACACCAGCACCAAATTAAAACGAGGTATGATGTTCATACTGATTGTGATTAACGTGTGCCGTCCTTTCGATGATGTCAAGTGCGCGGCCAACCGACTTATTCCCAACCCCGGCCGGAATCCCGCTCGCCTGGAAAAAGGTGGATTTGGATGATGGCCGGGACCGCCCTGTCGCAAGGTTCATCGGGATTTTGGGTCAAACTCCAGCCGCGTGCGCGAGCCGGTTTGGACATTGTCAATTTCCATGCTCTCCACCTGCCACTGGCCGTTCACTTTTTTGACATCCTTCGGGTAGAATTCCTTGAGCAATCTGTCCTGCGCGTCGTAGGCGTTTGCCATGACGATGCCGCCGCTCGCCTCGTCAATCCACGAGTCCACACGCGAATAGCCGTTTGTGGCCGGATCCGGAATCGTGCTTTCCAAGACCGCACAACTGCAATTGCGCCGGAATTCCTTTTTCAAAATTTTCTGCCCCGGCCAGTGGAAAAATTCCAGGCCCAGGTCGGCAATCCAGAAATCTGAACCGGCGAAAGGTGTCATCAATTCTGCGCCTGACACTTGAGCGCTGCGAAACAAATGTCCGAGATACGGAATGTCACCCAGCAACGGGACCGGTTCGGCGGAATTGGTCTGGTAAAAATATTCATTCGACCGGTCCGGGCAATGAATCACCAAAAGTGTCACGAGCTGGTTTGACATTCCTGTCTCATAAACACTCGCCCAATTTGTCGCCGTGACGATGACCTGGCATTTCACAGGAACTTCCGTGCGTCCGCCTTTCCCATCGCGGATTTGCAGAATGCCGGTGTTGGTGGAATTTTCGACGGGACGTTCCAAAAGTTGCTGTGCCAGTTGGCGGCCTTGAATTTCCGCGTCGGACAAACCATTCGTAGTTTGTGCTTTCGCGCCGGACGCGAACAGCAAAACAGCCGCGCCAAATGCAATCGCCACTGGAACCACAATCCTCCTCCTCGTCGTCCTCGTAATCGGAACCAAATCCATCGAGGACGAGGACGAGAAGGAGGACGAGGACGACGGATTCATTCCGGTTCCAGCGCGAGCTGCAGGACTTCCGAAATGTGCCGGACGAAATGGACCTTGATTTTTGCGCGCGTCTCCGCCGGCACTTCGAGCCAGTTGTTTTTGTTTTGTTCCGGCAAAATCACCTCCCGGATTTTGAAGCGCGCCGCCGCCAGGACCTTTTCCTTGATGCCACCCACTTGCAATACGCGGCCGCGCAGGCTGATTTCGCCGGTCATCGCGATGCCCGCGCGCACGCGCCGTTTCAACAACAACGACGCCAGCGACGCGACAATGGCCACGCCCGCGCTCGGGCCGTCCTTCGGCGTCGCGCCGGCGGGCACGTGAATGTGCAGGTCAAGCTTGTTGTAATCGCTCAAATCAATGCCCAGCTTTTTGGCCTGGCTGCGCAGGTAACTCAGCGCCGCCTGCGCGCTTTCCTTCATCACGTCACCGAGCGAGCCGGTCAGCAGCAGGTTGCCCCGCCCGCGCATCCGCGTCGCTTCAATGAACAGAATCTCGCCGCCAACGGGCGTCCAGGCCAGACCGGTGGCAATGCCGAATTCGGTTATTTTTTCCGCCGTTTCGGAGACGAATTTCGGCGCGCCGAGAAAATTTCGCAGCGTGGTGCGCCCGATCACCACCGGTTTTTTGGCTGCGCCGTCGCCGAAAATTTTGCGCGTGGCCTTGCGGGCGAGCGCGGCAATTTCCCGTTCCAGCTGGCGCACGCCGGCTTCGCGTGTGTATTCCTGAATCAACTTGCGCAATGCGGCCTCGGTGAACTTCATCTCCTGCCGCGTGAGGCCGTGCTCCTCGATCTGGCGCGGCACGAGGTAACGCCTGGCAATCTGCAATTTTTCGGCATCGGTGTAGCCGGGCAGTTCGATGACTTCGAGCCGGTCGCGCAACGCAGGATGGATCGGGTCGAGCCAGTTCGCCGTGGTGATGAACAGCACGCGCGACAGGTCGAACGGCAGGTCGAGAAAATGGTCCGTGAACGTGTTGTTTTGTGCCGGGTCGAGCACTTCGAGCAGCGCCGACGCCGGGTCGCCGCGAAAATCCGCGCCAACCTTGTCCAGTTCATCCAGCAAAATGACGGGGTTGCGGCTTTCGACGCGCCGGAGGGTTTGGATGATGCGTCCGGGCAACGCCCCAACGTATGTGCGCCGATGGCCGCGGATCTCGGCCTCGTCCCTCATCCCGCCGAGCGCAATGCGCGCAAACTTGCGGCCCAGCGCATCGGCCACGCTCTTGCCGAGCGAGGTTTTGCCGACTCCGGGCGGACCCGCCAGGCAAAGAATCGGGCCTTTGATTTGTTTCCGGCGTTTGATGACGGCGATGAATTCGAGCAGGCGGTCCTTGACTTTTTCCAAACCGAAATGCTGCTGGTTCAAAATCCGTTCGGCGGCCTTCAAATCCAGCTTGTCCTCGGTTTCCTTTTCCCACGGCAGGCTCAAAATCCAGTCGAGGTAGTTGCGCGAAACGGCATATTCGGCGGCGGCGGGCGGCGTTTGCTGGAGCCGTTCCAACTCCTGCAACACGGCCTTGCGCGCCTCGTCGGGCATCGGCGTCTGTTCGATTTTGCCGCGCAACGTCTTGACTTCATTCGCGCCCGGGTCGGCTTCACCGAGTTCGCGCTGGATGGCGCGCATCTGCTCGCGCAAAAAGAAGTCGCGCTGGGTCTTTGCGATGGAAGTGGCGACGTCGCTCTGGATTTTGGAACTCAGCGTGAGCACCTCGTACTCGCGGTTGAGCATGGGCAGGAGCTTTTGCAGGCGTTCTCGGACGGAGACGGTTTCGAGCAGTATCTGGCGGTCGCCGAGCTCGAGGTTCAGGTTGGCGGCGACAAGGTCGGTGAAATGACCGGGCGCATCCATGTTCATTGCGGCGACCTTCACGTGGTCGGACAATGCGGCTGAAAGTTTGGCGATTTCCTGAAACTGCTTTTGCGCGTTGCGGAACAGCGCCTGCGATTCAATCGAATCCTCCGTCACGTCGCGCAGCAATTCGTAGGTGGCGCGGAGATACGGCTCGGCGGGCGAGTAATCCTTGATGTGGATGCGCCACAGGCCCTCCACCAGCATGCGCGCGGTGCCGTCGGGAAACTTGACCATTTTCACCAGGCGCACGACACAGCCGACGTGGTACAAATCCTCCGGCAGCGGTTCGGCAACATCGGGTTTGCTTTGCAGCACGGCGCCGATCAGGCGGTCGCCCGCCACCGCGTCGTCAACGAGCCGCAGGCTCGGACCGGTCTCAACCAGCAGGGGCACGATGGCCCCGGGAAAAATCACAATGTCGGACAGCCCGAGAATCGGCAGCGTGTCCGGGAGCGAACGCGAAGAAATGCGGGACGGTGACGACGCCGGATGTTCAGGCGCGTCCAGAATGCTGACAAACTCTGTTTCGGGCGAGGACATCGTCGCTCCTGCTTTCGATTTAGATGCCGCCGAACCTGAAAAACTCAGGCAAGATCAGTTCCCTTCGGCGATCGGCACCTTGGTTGTTTTGGAAAGCGGCTGGCGTGCCAAGGGCACGTCAATCCGCAAAAAGCCGTTTACATAAGCCGCTTTCGCCTGGCTGAGATCGTAGCCCGCAGGCAATTCAAGCACGCTTTCAAACGAGCCGTAACTGATTTCCATGACCAGGAAACTGCATTTGGACGCGCGGCAGCCGTCCGGCCGGTTGCCGCTGATGCGGAGGCAGTTGCCCTCGACGGTGATTTCAAGGCTGTCGCTCTTCATGCCGGCCAGCTCCACCTTGACGACCAGCCCGGTGTCCGTCACGTACACGTCCGTGTTTGGCACCCAATGACCGCTGACCGCGCCTTCGCGTCCGCGCACCCCTGCAGCCCGGGAGGTAAAATGCACCGCAGAACTCACTTTAGTTACGGCCATGATTGAAAATTATGTTGTCCGATTTGCAGATAAGCAAGCCAAAGAAATCATTTCATCCGGACCACCACTTCGCGGCGTCCGCCCTTGTGCGCGCGAAAAACAATCGAACTTTTCTGCGCAGACGGTTCTCCCTGCGCCTGACACCCGCAGTGCGTGTCCCGCTGGAAACTGAATTTGCGCGGGCGGAAACGCCCCCACAACAACAATCCGGCGGCCAGTGCAACAATTGCCAGTGAAATAATTTGCTGCCAGTTCACGCAGTTAACATAACCGCAAATGCCGTCTGTGCAACCGGATTTTCAACAGCGCCCCGGCATTTTCCCCGGCTCTTGATTCACATGTTTGCCCGCCGGAATAAAATTGCGACGACAACCGGGGTTGGGACGGTGTGTTTTCAGCGTTGAACTTTCAGCGCGCGCCCTTACGCTGCCCGCATGGCTGTTCCGTTCCGTCATCAGCACCGCGTCACCTATGCCGAATGCACCGTCGGCAACCACGTTTATCATTCGCGCTACCTCGACGTGCTCGAAGCCGCGCGCGGCGAATTCATCCGCTCGCTCGGCTCGACGGTTTTGGAATGGCAGGAGCGCGACGTGATTTTTCCCATCATTGAAGCCCGGTTGAATTACAAATCGCCCGCGCGCTATGACGACCTGCTGACGATTGAGGTCCGGCCGACGCTCGTTTCGGGCGTGCGCGTGAACTTCGGCCACCGCGTCGTGAACCAGAATGAAAAACTGATCCTTGAAGCCGAAACATTTCACGTTTGCACGGGCTTGAATGAAAAACCGAAGCGCCTGCCGCCGGAATTGGCCGCGAAACTCGCCGGTCAAATCTGAAAATCCGCCATGGTTTTCTTTTCCGCCTTGTTCAGCACGCGCATGTCCAGGCCGTCGTAAATCACCAGCGAGTTTGGCGCCACGCTGTCCATGATGAACACGTTGCCGCCGATGGTGCTGCCGGCGCCGATGACCGTTTCGCCGCCCAGAATCGTCGCACCGGGATAAATGGTCACGCGGTCTTCGATTGTCGGATGCCGTTTCTTGCCGCGCAATTGGTCCACGGCGGAGGTGGATTTCGCGCCGAGCGTGACGCCGTGATACAGTTTCACGTGGTCGCCGATGATGGCCGTCTCGCCGACGACCGTCCCGGTGCAATGATCCACAAAAAAGTGCGACCCGATTTGCGCGCCCGGATGCAAATCCATGCCCGTGCGTGAATGCGCCCATTCCGTCATGATGCGCGGAATCAGCGCGATTTTTTTCAAGTACAACTCGTGGGCAAGCCGCTGCACCGCGATTGCCTCGACAAATGGATACGACACCAGCACCTCCTCCTTGCTCTTCGCCGCCGGGTCGCCTTCGTAGGCGGCTTCCATGTCCGTCTGGAGCACTTCGCGCAGGCGCGGCAAGCTCTGGAGCAATTCCAGCGTGAGGTTGTGGGCTGATGATCGGAGGCTTTTCTTCGGCAATTCCGGCGGCGGATTGTATTCGAGGCTCTTGTAAATTTCATCTTCGAGCGCGCCAAGCACCGCATCGAGCAATTCCGCCGTTGCCACCTTGATTTCCGACGAATGAATCGGTTTCTCGTCGAAAAAACCGGGAAAGAGCAGTCGCAATAAATCCTGCGTGATGGCGGTAATGGCATGGTTTGACGGCAGGTTTTTGCCGTCCAGATGGTTGATGCCACCGACGCGCGCGTACGACGCGACCAGTTCATTCGCAAGTTTGGTGACCGTTTCCACGAAGGCAAATTTACCACGGCGGCATGAAGGCAGAAAGTCAATAATCTTTGGCTGCCGGGCCGACGGGTCTCTGGCTGGATTTACGATGCCTGTTTAAGCGTAAGGCACCACCATGTGCCGCGTCTTCATCCGCAACTGGAATGCCATGTGTCCGGCGGCGGCATGCAATTGCTGAAACGGCCGGCACACCTCCAGGCGGATTCGCTTCAGCAACGGTTTGGGCATCTTGATCGGTTTCGCCTGGATCGAACTTTGCATCTCCTCAAAAATGATTCCGCCCGGGATATGCCGGACCTGCACGCACAAGGCGGGAATGAGTTGAAGCAGCCGGGCCTGCCGCTGGAGAATGTCGGTGCCAAAAATCACGAAATCGAGCGGCAGGTCAGGTCTTTGGGGTTCTGCCAGCAACTTTTCCGCGCCTCTCCGGCTGAGGATGTATGCGCCCGTGCCGAGATGAACCGAGCGCAGGTCCGTCAACATCCGATCCAACGCGCCAATCCCGGTTCGGGAAAGCATGATTTTTTGGCAGCAGGTTTCAATCTTCACCAGATCGCATCCGGGCGGAATCCATGACGCATCAGTGACGAATTTTGGAAAATCCGGGCTGAGAATCACGTCATCTTCGAGCACACAGCAATGCGGTTCGCCTCCCGCGAGAAACCGGGACCATGCCACGCGATGGCTCAGGACACACGCCAGTTCGTAACGGGTTATAACGTCGGCGCCAATCGGCCGTGACTCATCACGACGCTCCGGGCCGGCAAGCATTTTGCCATCCACGGCAGGGACGCGCTCAAACGCCAGGCCTTGCAAACACCTTCGCATCCGTTCCATTCGCATGGGATGCCGATCCAGATTGATGCAGAAAATATTCATTTGGGCCATGTGTAAAATGGTTGCCTGTGATTTGATTCAACAGGCATCACGCGAGTTGGCCGTCGCCGCCTCAATAACCGCCGCCACGACTTGCTCCACAGCAAAGCCGTTCATGCACCGAAAATCAATCGGACATTCGCGCAGGAAACACGGCGAACACGGCGCATCGGATTTCAACAAACGATGCCGCGGGTCGCCGGGCAATCCCGGTCCGGTCAATTCAGGCGACGTGCTGCCAAACGGCGCCACGACCGGCGTGCCAAGCGCGGCGGCGACGTGCATCGGACCGGAGTCGTTGGTCAGCAGCACCCGGCAAAGTTTCAGCATCGCCATCAGTTCGCGCAAAGAAGTTTTGCCCGCCAGATTTAGGAGATGAGAGCTGGCAGATGGGAATTGGGAAGCGATTTGATTCGCGATTTCGCCGTCACCCCTCCCGCCGAAAATCAGCCAGAAACAATTTGTCCGGTTTTGAATTTCGCGCGCGGCAGCGATGAATTTCTCGACCGGCCATCGTTTGGCCGGGCCGTATTCCGCACCGGGATTCAGGCCGAAAATCGGATTCATCAATTTCTCCAAACCAAACCTCCGTTTCGTCGCCTCGAATTCATCCGGCGTGACGAATAATTGTGGTGCAACCGGTTCCGGATTCGCGCCCAGCGCGGCGGCAAGATGCAGATACTCGTGAATCTGGTGGGCGGTGGCCGGAAAATTGGAGATGGGAGGCGGGAGATGGGAAATTAGCTTTTTAATTTCGCCGACCGAGCGTTTTCGCATTTTTGCCGCGTCTGATCGCGGCGCGACTGTCTGCGTCAGGAAAAAATTCCGCCAGGGTCGCGCGCAGCCGACGCGCTGGGGAATTCGCGCAAGCCAGGTTTCGATTGCCGAGCGCGGCGAGTTCGGCAGCGCCAGCGCCAGATCAAATCTTCCGGCGCGCAGTTTTTTGGCGGTGGTGAAAATGCCTTCATCCGGCGCAAACGAAATCGTTTCATCCACCGCCGGATGATGCAGCCAAAGCCCGCGCATTTTTTCCGGCGTGAGCAGTGCGATGTGCGCGTTGGGGAATTTTTCACGCAACCGCAGCAGGGCCGGCGTGGTCATGACGGCATCACCCAGCCAGTTCGTTCCGCGCACCAGGATGCGGCGGGGCGGAGTTTTGAAGGCGACGCTCATTTCAATCCTTCCAGCGGCGGTGGACCCAGAACCAGTTCGCCGGGTCGCGGCGGACGGCGTCTTCCAGCGCGCGGTTCACGTCGCGCATGATTTCTTCCGATGGACGCGGTTTGCCGTTTTCGTGCGTCGGGATTTTTTCGCCGAGTTCCAGGCGCCATTTTGCCAGCGCGACGCGATGGCAAACACCGGTATAAAGTTCGCAATGATAGCGCAGCGCGAAGACAGCCGGCGCGAGCGTGGTCGAACAATCATGGCCAAGAAACGGCCCGCGAAAGCCGGCGGTGCTCTGGTCGGTCAGAAATCCTACGATGATTCCCCGTTCGTTCATCGCGGCGCGCAAGAGCGGGCCATCGGTGCGCCGCTCAAAAAAAAGACAGCCCGAACGCTCGCGCAATTGTTGCAACAGGCGGTCGAACGCGTGGTGTTTCAGCGCCCGATAGGTGGTGGCGCACCGGTAATCCGTGCGAAATTGTCCGAATCGCGCGCACAGTTCAAAATTCCCAAAATGGCCGATGGCGACGACGACGTTTGGGGGCGGCTGGCCGGCGGTTTTCGCGGGCAAACGCTCGATGCCGGCAAATTCGGCGTGCGGGCGCAGGGACTCGAAGTTCATCGCGGCGGTTTTGACGGCGCACGCGAAATTTTCCCCGATGCGCCGGAAATTTTCCAGGGCGAGCGCGTGGATTTCCTCCGGCGATTTTTCATGGCCGAAACACAGGGTCAGGTTTTGCAACGCCACGCGCCGGTGCCGCCCATCGAGCCGGAAGGCCAGCCCGCCGCAGGCGCGACCGGCGCGGGCGACGAGGATGAGCGGCGACGCTTGAATCACCGCCACGACGGCGCGGGCGAACCAGTAAAGCAGCGTGTCCATTTTCAGCGGAAGCAGATTTTGCGGACGCAGTCCTGAAAGTCGTTCGCGCCGCTGACAATCTGGATTTCAACGCGCATGAAATAAATCGGCAGGTCGCGCCGGTCAATTTTGGGGAACCGCACGGCGTCCTTCTGCGTGGTGAGGATGGTGCTGGCCTGGCGTTTCTTGCCGCGGTTGATGACGTTGAGGATTTCCTGCTGCGTGAAGCGGTGATGGTCTGCAAAACGCTTCGAATAAACGAGTTCGGCGCCGAGTTTCACGAGGCTGTGCTCGAAACTTTCCGGCTGCGCGATGCCGCTGAGCGACGCGACTTTGCGCCCGCGCAGAAAATCCAGTTCGCGCCGTTCGCCGGTGAACACGTCTTCGAGGTAAAGCGGATGGTGGACGCATTCAATGATGGCGGCCTCGGGGTTCAGCCGGGCAATCCGTTCGCGGAGTTCGGCGGTCTGGCCATCGCTCTTGGTGATGAAAATCGTCTGGGCGCGCGCGAGATGCGACGGCGGCTCGCGCAACGTGCCGCGCGGGAGCAGATGCTCGTTGCCGAACGGCTGCTGGCGGTCAATGAGCACGACATCATGACGCCGTCCGCGCAAATCCCAATATTGAAACCCGTCGTCGAGCAGCAGCGTGTCGCACCCGAATTTTTCAATCGCATAAAGCCCGCTCTTGACGCGGTTCTTGTCCACCAGTACGACGACGTCCCTCAGGTTCGACGCGAGCATGTAAGGTTCGTCGCCGGCCATTTCGGAATCGAGCAGCAGTGATTTGCCGTCGGAGACGACGCGCGGCGGGGTCCGGTCTTCGCGCAGCAGGATTTTATTCATCAGCAACTTAAGGATGGGCGCCGGTTTGGAACGATAGCCACGCGAGAGGATGGCGACGTTGCGTCCGGCGTCGCGGAGTTCGCGCGCGAATTTTTCCACGACCGGGGTTTTGCCCGTGCCGCCGACGGTGAGATTGCCGATGGCGATGACCTGCACGCCAAGTGTTTTGTCGCGGAGGATGCGGACGCTGTAAAGCCAGTGGCGCATCTTGACGCCCGCTTGAAACAGCTTGGAACTGCCGAACAAAAGCGTACGCATCAACGCCGCCTTCGTGTCGCGGCGTTCGCCGGAGATGACCTCCAGGGCAAAGGTTTCGAGGCTTTCGATCCAGACCCGGAATTGTTCGCGCATTGCGCTTCAATGTGCCAAGCGCATCGTGTCGCGGCAAGGCGAAGGAACAAATGGCCCGGACCGTGATATTTGCCGGTGCCCGCGGGGTGATTTTGGGCTTGGCATCTTCAACATAATATGATAGACATTTCTTGCCATGGAATGGACAAGAAACTTCCTGTACGCGAGTGCGCTGTTTTTCAGCTTGGGTTTCTTTATCCAGATTGGACAGGCCGATCCCGTGGTCTTTGAAATCGACAACACTCAAAGCCAGCTCGCGACGTCCGGTGTGTTCGTTGGAGCCACGGCCATCGCTCAAGGGGCAGGCGCCTTGACAACCAGTTACAGCGGCTTCATCAACGCCAATCTTTCCAACACCAACATTCAATTCACCGGTGGAAGCTTCATTATCGCAAAAACAAACGGAGTCTGGCAGCCGGCGGTCGGCGGCGGCAGTGGCAGCGCACCGGCGGATTATGGGCCGGAAGCCACCGTCACCATCGTTTTTCCCGTCACAGTTTATGGCGCAATGCGGAATATTGTGTTCGACATGACCAGTCCATTGTTGGCCGTCACCAATGGCGGCTTTAATGGCACCAACTTGGTTTTTTCCTTTGCCACCAACACTGCTGCCTTGGATTATAACTACTCCGTCAGTTCAGGATCCAAGGCACTGAACGGCTATTCAACCAACACGGTGGCCACCGCAGGGACGTTGACCACCAATGGCACTGTAAGGAAAGTGGTCATTCAGATTAGCACGCAATTTGTCTTCAGTTTGCTGAGTTCTGATGACACCAAGGTGCTCTTGGCGGGACAACTTGTGGCGACCAACACGGTCGTGGTGCCTGCCCCGGTCATCGAATCCGTGACCGTGTCCAATCAAAATGTGATGGTGACGGCGGAAAATGCCACGTCGCAGTCGCAGTTGCAGGTTTCGACCAATTTAACCGCGTGGACGACGGCCGGCTTCACCACGGCGACCAATGATTCGGGCTGGATTATCTTCACCACGCCGACGATTGGTTCGCACGCATTTTTCCGGGTGCAGCAATAAAGGCCCACGTCCTCGGCATTCATTTCGATTACGGGAACAAGGACGGCGACAGGGGTGAAAATCAGTAACCGAGCTTGGCGACTTCCTGCTGCAGGGCGATTTGGAAACTCTGCACGTCGGCAGCGGACGGTTTGTAACCCTGTTGCTTGGGCACAACACCGAGACGCCCGGTCTGGTCGAGATACCAATCCGCCTGCTGTCCGTCGCTGAACGTGACCTTGCCGCTGACAATGGCACCGGGCCGCGCGATTTGATCCACCGTCACGGAAACGCCGGAAGCCGGCAGTGTTCCCTCCGGCGCGGGATTTTTTTCAGCCGTGAGTCTGGCCGGTTTGGCGGCGGGCGCCGGAACGGGCGGCGCGACCACTTTCGGCGGCTCCGGGTCTTTTGGCGTCAGTTTCAGATCATCCACCAGGAAACGCACCTCCATGTAAGTGAACTTGAGGCCGAACTCCGACATGAGCCGGGTCTGGATTTCGGAAAGCTTTGCGCCGGCGGCAATCCAATCGGCGACTTTTTGGCGTTGGGTTTCGTCCAGATTCATGTTTCAAGCATTAACCGCTTCGCCTTTGAGAATCCAGTCGTAACCTTTGCTTTCGAGTTCCAGCGCAAGTTCCTTGCCGCCGGATTTTACGATGCGGCCGTCCACGAGCACGTGGACGAAATCCGGCACGATGTAATTCAGCAGCCGCTGATAATGCGTGATGACCAGTTGGGCGTTGTCCGCGCGCTTGAGCTTGTTGACGCCGTGCGAAACAATCTTGAGGGCGTCGATGTCGAGGCCGGAATCGGTTTCGTCGAGGATGGCCAGTTTCGGCTCAAGCACGGCCATCTGGAAAATTTCATTGCGCTTCTTTTCGCCTCCGGAAAAACCCTCGTTCACCGAGCGTCGCAGCAAATCCTCGTTCAGCTCCAGCAGTTTGATTTTGTCTTTGACGAGATTCAGGAATTCCATCGCGTCCAGTTCCGGCTGGCCCTTGGATTTGCGGACTTCATTCAGCGCGGCTTTCAAAAAATAGGTGCTGTTCACGCCGGGGATTTCGACCGGGTACTGGAACGCGAGGAACAGCCCTTCGCGGGCGCGTTCCTCCGGGTCGAGGTCGAGCAAATCTTTGCCATCGTAAATGACCTCGCCGCCGGTCACCTCGTAGCCGTCGCGCCCGGCCAGCACCGCGGCCAGCGTGCTCTTGCCGGAACCGTTCGGGCCCATGACGGCGTGGACCTCACCCGGGTTGATGGTCAGGTTGATGCCCTTCAGAATTTGTTTGCCCTCAACGCCCGCGCTAAGGTTTTTGATTTCGAGAATTGCCTTGCTCATGTTAAAAACTTTTTAGCCACAGATTTTCACAGATGAAACACAAATTTCCTTCCGACAGACAGAAATTTTTTATCTGTGTGAATCGGTGTTCATCTGTGGCTTCAAATATCAGCCGACACTGCCTTCCAGACTCACGCCCAAAAGTTTCTGCGCTTCAACCGCAAACTCCATCGGCAGTTCCTTGAAGACCTCCTTGCAGAAGCCGTTGACGATCAGGTTCACGGCGTCCTGCGTCGAAAGCCCGCGCTGGTTGCAGTAAAAAATCTGGTCCTCGCCAATCTTGGACGTCGAGGCCTCGTGCTCGACGCTCGCCGTCGTGTTTTTCACCTCGATGTAGGGGAACGTGTGCGCGCCGCACTTTGCGCCAATCAACATCGAGTCGCACTGCGAAAAATTGCGCGCGTTCGCGGCGCTCTTCTGGATTTTTACCTGGCCGCGATAGCTGTTCTGGCCGTGACCGGCGGAAATTCCCTTCGACACAATCGTGCTCCTCGTGTTTTTGCCGATGTGCACCATTTTGGTGCCGGTGTCGGCCTGCTGGTAATTGTTGGTCACGGCGACGGAATAAAATTCGCCGACCGAATTGTCACCCTGCAAAATGCAGCTCGGATATTTCCAGGTGATGGCCGAGCCGGTTTCGACCTGCGTCCAGGAGATTTTGGAGTTCTTGCCCTTGCACAGGCCGCGCTTGGTCACGAAATTGTAGATGCCGCCCTTGCCGTTCTCGTCGCCCGGGTACCAGTTCTGCACGGTCGAGTATTTGATTTCGCCGTGGTCGAGCGCGATGAGCTCGACGACCGCCGCATGAAGCTGGTTTTCGTCGCGCATCGGCGCGGTGCAGCCTTCGAGATAACTCACGTGCGCGCCTTCATCGGCCACGATGAGCGTGCGCTCGAACTGGCCGGTGTTGGCCGCGTTGATGCGGAAATACGTCGAAAGCTCCATCGGACAGCGCACGCCTTTGGGGATGTAGCAAAAAGAACCGTCGGTGAAGACGGCGGAGTTCAGCGCGGCAAAAAAATTGTCGGTGTAAGGGACGACCATGCCGAGATATTTCCGGACGAGGTCGGGATGCTCCTGAACTGCCTCGCCAAACGAGCAGAAGATGACGCCCTTCTCGGCGAGCTGCTTTTTGAACGTCGTGCCGACCGACACGCTGTCAAACACCGCGTCCACGGCCACGCCCGCCAGCCGCTCGCGTTCCTTCAACGGAATGCCCAGCTTCTCGTAGGTCTCCAGAAGCTTCGGATCAACTTCATCGAGGCTCTTGGGCCCTTCGCCCGTTTTTTTTGGCGCGGAGTAATAAACGATGTCCTGGTAATTGATTTTTTCGTGATGCACCTTGGCCCAGGCCGGCTCAGACATCGTCTGCCAGTGCCGGAACGCCTTCAGCCGCCAGTCGGTCAGCCACTCCGGCTCGTTTTTCTTGCGCGAAATCAGCCGGATGGTGTCCTCGCTCAAGCCCGGCGGCGCGGACTCGGTTTCCACGTCGGTGTAAAAACCGTATTTGTATTCCTGTTTGACCAGGCCCTCAATGGTCTCGGTGGCGGTGCTCATTGTTGTCCGTTAAATCGTTGAACCGTTGAATCGGTTATTTCTTCCTGGCGCATTCCGGGCAGATGCCGTGAATGGCGATTTCATAATGCTCGGCCTTGAAACCTTTCGGGAGGTTGACGGGAGAAGCCGGTTTTGCCGGCAAATCCACGTCGTAAACCGTGTCGCAGGAATCGCAATAAAAATGACAGTGCTCGCGCATGTTCGGGCAAAAGCGGGTCGCGCCGCGATCCAGCACGACGAGGCGGACCAGCCCGCATTTTACCAGGGCGTCGAGGCAGTTGTAAACCGTGGCCATCGAAATGTCCGGCATGGTCCTTTTGGTCCGGATGAAAACCTCCTCCGCGGTCGGGTGATCGCGCTTTTGCAGCAGCACATCATAGACGTGCTGGCGCTGGGGTGTGAACCGGAACCCGCCCGTCGTCAGGCGTTCGTTGAGTTCGCCGTTCAGTTTTTTCTTCTCGACCAGGCTCATGTCATGGGCACACTAGACCGGTTTCCGGGGCCTGTCAATACTTAGAATAATTCCAAATTGATGCGATGCAACTGAAAGAGCAACGCTGGCTGCGCCTCATCCCCGTCGCGCTGATCATGTACACGATTTCGTACGTGGACCGCACGAACGTGGCGCTGGCGCTGGACCCGAGGATTTCGTCCATGATGAAGGACCTGCTCATGGATGACCGGTTGAAGGGCCAGGCCGCCGGTATTTTTTTCCTGGGCTACGTGCTGTTGCAAATGCCCGGCGGCTACCTGGCCGGCCGCTGGAGCCCGAAAAAATTGATCTCCATTTTCCTGGTGTTCTGGGGCATCTGCGCGGTTGGCTGCGGTCTGGCTTCCAGTTTTCGGGAATTCGCCGTGATGCGTTTTCTGCTCGGCGTGGCCGAAAGCGGCGTGTACCCGACGATGCTGGTGCTGCTGGCGAACTGGTTTCCGCGCTCGGAACGCGCGCGCGCAAACGCCTACTGGAATCTTTGCCAGCCGCTGGCGGTGGCCGCGTCCGCGCCGGTCACCGGCTGGCTGCTGGGCGGCTGGGGCTGGCAGACCATGTTGATGATTGAAGGCGCCCTGCCGTTCCTCTGGCTTCCGGTCTGGCTTTATTTCATCAACGACCGTCCACGCGACGCGAAATGGATTTCACGCGAGGAAAAGGATTTTTTGGAGACCACCTTGCGGCGCGAAGCCTTGGAACTGGAGCCTGTGAAAAAAATTCCCGTCGGGCGGGCCCTCCTGCGGCCGGCGGTTTTCGTCATGCTGGCGGTTTGTTTTCTTTACAACTCCGCGTCCTACGGCTGCAACACTTTTCTCACGGAGGGAATCAAGGGCGGCGGCCACAATTTCACCGGCCTGCAAACCGGCCTGCTCTTCGCCGTTCCTTACGTCGTCACCGCCGTCGTCATGGTGCTGCTCTCGCGGCATTCGGACCTGACCGGCGAACGCCGCGGTCACGCCGCCTTCATTTATGCCCTGAGCGGCACATCACTCATTGCGAGCGTTTTGCTCAAGGAACATTCCTTCTGGCTCTCGTACGCGTTCCTGTGCCTGGCCATTCCGGGGCCGTTCGCCGGGCTGGCCCCGTTCTTCGCCATTCCCACGGAGACGATGCCGCGCGCGGCTGCCGGCGCGGTCATGGGCCTGGTGAACGCGCTCGGCAATGTCGGCGGCTATCTCGGTCCGACCATCGTCGGGGTGCTGAAGGTCCGGACACATGGCATCACAGTTCCCTTTGCGGTTTTGGGTTGTGCGCTGCTCGCGGCGTCAGCGCTGTGCTTCCTGCTGCCAAAATCAAATCGGACTGATGTCACCTCCCAGGTCATCTAAGCCGGGAATGAGTTTTGGGAAACTGGCAGTGGTCTTGTTCAATAACTGAATAATCCAGCAGACAGAATGAAAAGCGTTCCGGCGGGCGGCCGGGAACGTCACTTCTGATAAACATTCACACGGGCGGGCGGGATGTTCAGCCAGACAATCTTGGAGGCCAGCCGGCGGAAATTAGAGGTTCCGTGCGGGCGGCGGGCGCCCAGGTTGTAGCTGAACTGAACCCATTTGCCGCCGTGTTCCAGAATCGTGCGGATTTTTTCCGCCAAAGCTTCAGCCTCGGCGGGTGGGAAATTCAACAACGGCAGGCTGGAAATGACCGCGCCGACGCGCTCAATCGGCTTGCGGCACCCTCCCAATAAATCGTCCAGATGCCAGGCGTCGCCGGTGATGATGTGCGCGCTGCGGAAGCGGTCGCGAAGCAGGCGCGCCAGTTTCGGGTTTTTTTCGATGGCCACGAGCCGGTCCTCGCGCAGACCGCGTTCGAGGAGTGCCGCCGTGACGGCGCCGGTGCCCGGCCCGAGTTCGAGCACGTAACTTTCCGGATCGGAAGGCAGCCAGCGCGCCATGGCCGCAGCCAGTTTTGGGGAGCTGGGCGCAACCGCACCGGTCCGCTGCGGGTTGGCCAGCCATTCCTGCAGGAACAGAGTCGTGTCACCGAGCGCTGCGAAAAATTTCTTGGCCATGTCTATGTCTCAATCCGGGTTGCGCGATTTAAATGAACAATAACCCGCCGGCGTGGATGCCGCCACAGAAAATTTTGCCGGGTCAATGACGGGCTTTTGCCTGTGATGCTTGTGTGAAGGACTGTTCCGCGGCGCCTTTCCGGGCGGTCCAGTCTGCCCAGCTTTGTTCCCATGCCACGCCGGTAAAGTTCGTTTGCGCCTTCGGCCAGAGCGCATCGAGTATTTTCAATTCACTCGCCGCGTCGGCGCGTTCGTTCCACTTCAATCGCGATTCAACCAGGTTCAGATGGTTTTCCGGGTAATCCGGCGCAAGTTTTGCGGCGTGCTCCAGCCACTCGCGCGCCTTGTGCCTGCTGCCAACGCTGGTTGGCCAGCCCGGCGCGTCGCGATACAACAAGCCGAGGCAGCGCGCCGGGCCGGCAAAGTCAAAATGTTCGTCCAAATCGCCGGCCGTCTTGAATTCGCGTTCCATTTCCTTGACGAGTTTCAGCGCGCCCAAAATTTCCGTGCGGGCGAGCTGGCCGAGGTTCATGGCAAGGTAATAATGTCCCGGTGCGGATTTGGGCTGGCGCGCGAGGAGTTGCCGGCTCGCGGCGATGCCTTGGACGGCGATGGCGGCGCGTTCGGCGTCGTTCGTGGCAAAATCGGCGAAATCATAACACGCGCGGGCAAAATGCCACGCGGCGGCGAAATCATTTGTATTCGATTGCCATTCGATTTGCGCGCGATGGAATTCCGCCTCGGCGCGCCCGGCGAAAACCGGATTGTTTGCCGGTTGAGCGGCCGCCACGCCGGCAAAGCCAAAAAGAAAAAGCAGCACGATGAGGTTCCGGGCGGCCCCGGATGGGGATTTTGTTTTCGGCGCCATTATGTGGT
Source organism: uncultured Verrucomicrobiae bacterium (assembly GCA_963764175.1). Classification (GTDB taxonomy): domain Bacteria; phylum Verrucomicrobiota; class Verrucomicrobiia; order Limisphaerales; family UBA11358; genus UBA11358. The sequence continues at coordinate 172,366 of CAVXRE010000011.1, forward strand.
CAATTAGAAGTTGCCATCGTGTCGGGCTGATTTATACTAGGCAAGTGAGAATAAACAGCAATTTGCCGGCGCTGGCAATGCTGATGGCGTCTGCGCTGTTCAGCACCGGCTGTGGCGGCATCAATGCCAGCCAGAGCGTTTCGCCCGCCTCGTTTTTCCTGCCGGGGGTGTTGAAGGCCGGTCCGCCTTCGACCAATGCCCCGGCTGTGTTGCCCGATGATTCCAACGAAGTTGCATTGACCCGATAAAATCAAATTTATGCGATTCCCATTCGCGCCCTCGGTAAAAATTGCCGGACACATCATCAAACACAAGCTGCGCAAGACGCCGAAGTTTGCCATGGTCCTGCAGCTCGAACCGCTGCACACCTGCAACCTCACCTGCACCGGCTGCGGCCGCATCCGCGAATATTCCACCAGCCTCAAGGACATGGTGCCGCTGGAAAAGTGCCTGGCCGCCGCCCGGGAGTGCGAGGCGCCGATGATCTCCATTTGCGGCGGTGAACCGCTGATTTATCCGAAGATCGAGGAACTCATCGCCGGCCTGCTGCAACAGGGCCGCTTCATTTACGTCTGCACAAACGGCGTGTTCATGCGCAAGAAGATGAGGGAATACCTGGCGGCTGTTTATTCGCCGGAGATCGAGCCGAAAATCAAAAAGTTGCTCGATCAGAAATTGATTTCTGAAAAGGATGCCGAGACGATCCGCAAGTCCGACGGGGCGGCACGCAAAAAAGTCGTCATCCACCCGACGCAATGGATGTATTGGAACGTCCACGTGGACGGTTTGGAATTCACGCACGATCTGATCGTCGAGCGCGAAGGAGTGTTCAAGGAATGCGTCGAGGCCATCAAGATGGCAAAGATCCTCGATTACCGCGTCGCCACCAACACGACCGTTTACAAGGAGACCGACGTGCAGGACACCGAGGACATGCTCAAGTTCCTCAGCTCGCTTGATGTGGACGGCCACACGATTTCGCCCGGCTACGAATACGACGCGGCGAAGAAAGACATGGTCACGCGCCTCGGCAAGCAGCCCGAGGATTTTTTCCTCACGCGCAAGATGACGCGGCAGAAGTTCGCGAAGATTCTCGACTGGGGCAAGGCGTTCACGATCATCGGCACGCCGGTGTACCAGGAATTTCTCGCCGGCAAACGCGAGCTGACCTGCACTGCGTGGGCCATCCCGACCTACAACATCAAGGGCTGGAAGGCGCCGTGCTACCTGATGACCGACGGCCATTATGACGGTTACCAGGAAATGCTCACGAAGGTGGACTGGGAAAAATACGGCGTGGTGGACGGCGTCGCGCGCGACCCGCGTTGTGAAAACTGCATGGTCCACTGCGGCTACGATCCCAGCGGGGCGCTCGGCACAAATTACCAGCGTGGCGACAACTGGAAAAATTTCAAATACAACTTCGGCTCAAGGCCCAAACCATTCCAAGCCAGCGAAGAATTGCAGAAACGCGCCTACAATGGCGTGACCATCGGCAAGGGCCATCTCGCCGAGGCGAAGGCGGTCATCAATCCCGCCGCCGGCGCGCGTGGCGCCTTTTCGCGCAAGGAAGACGATCATGGCCAGAATGGAAATGGCGAGGCGGCGCACGTCGGCAGTCACTGCGGCACGAGTGACACGTCCGAACGCGATGATTTGCTGTCCAAGGTCAAGGACGTGAAGAAGATTGAAGCGCGGCCGGAATAAATTTTGAATTTCAAATGAGCAGAACCCTTTACCTTTCACCGCCGAGCTTTGATGGTTTCGACGGCGGCGCCGGCGCGCGTTACCAGGCGCGGCGCGAGGTCACCAGTTATTGGTATCCCACGTGGCTCGCGCAACCCGCCGCGCTCACGCCGAATTCACGACTGCTCGATTGCCCGCCGCACGACATTGACGTGGCCGAGTGCCTCGCCATCGCGAAGGAATTTGATCACGTCATCATCAACACCTCGACGCCGTCGCTGAAAAATGATTGCAAGGTGGCCGAAGCCATCAAGGCGCAGAAGCCCGGCACCAAGATCGGCTTCATCGGCGCGCACACGATGGTGTTGCCGACCGAAACTCTCAAGGCATCGCTCGCGATTGACTGGGTGGGGCGCAAGGAATTCGATTTCACCTGCAAGGAAGTCGCCGAAGGCCGCGACCTCGCGACCATTGCCGGGCTTTCCTACCGTGACAGGGATGGCAAAATCAAACACAACCCCGAGCGCGAGATGATTTCGGACATGGACACGCTCCCGTGGGTGGCGGATGTTTACAAGCGCGATCTCCAGATTGAAAAGTATTTCATCGGTTACCTGCTGCATCCCTACATCAGCATGTACACCGGCCGCGGCTGCCCGGCGCAATGCACCTTCTGCCTCTGGCCGCAGACCATCGGCGGCCACAAATACCGCGTCCGCTCGCCGCAGAACGTCGCCGACGAAATGGCCTACATGAAGAAATTGTTCCCGCAGGCGCAGGAATTTTTCTTCGACGACGACACGTTCACTGCGAACCTGCCGCGCGCGCGGGAGATCGCCAAAAAGCTCGGCCCGCTCGGCGTCCACTGGTCCTGCAACAGCCGCGCCAACCTCGATTACGACACCATCAAGAGTTTCAAGGATAATGGTCTGCGCCTGTTCCTGGTCGGCTACGAAAGCGGCAACGACGACATTCTCACCCGCATCAAAAAAGGCGTGACCATGGACGAAATGCGCCGGTTTACCAAGTCCTGTCATCAGGCCGGCGTGGTGATTCACGGCACGTTCATCCTCGGTCTGCCGGTGGAAACCAGGCAATCCATTGAGAACACCATCAATTTTGCGAAGGAACTCGACGTATTCAGCCTGCAGGTTTCGCTGGCCGCGCCGTATCCGGGCACGGAGCTTTATGAACAGGCCAAGCTTAATTCCTGGTTTGTGAAAAAGGACAAGACCGACCTCGTCGAAGGCGACGGTTTCCAGCAAAGCACGCTCGAGTTTCCCGGTCTGAGCAAGGAAAAGATTTTCGAGGAAGTGGACCGTTTTTACCGTGCCTACTATCTGCGCCCGAAACCCATCCTGCGCATCATCAAGACGATGTTGGAGGACAAGGATGTCTGCGTCCGGCGTGTGCGCGAAGGGTATGAATTTTTCCGAAGCCTGCGCCAGCGCAAGGCCGACCTTGCAGCGGCGCAGACGGCGGCATAACGGATTAATGCTCAAGGCAGCGGCGCTCCCTGATGGGAGCCCTGCGGCATCTGCCCTGTAAATAACCCGTTGACCGCAGGCTAAAGTGAAGTACATTTCCCGCGTTCCAAAAATGAAATCTTTCATCGTCATTGTGAATTGGATGCCGAAGCGCGCCGCGTGGCTGTGCAGTGCCGGCACCACGCATGTCGCGGGCGGTGGGAGGTTGAATTCATAGGCGAGCCATAGAGAAATTTAACAACCCATCGCCGGCATACGGCGGTGGGTTTTTATTTTGCCCAAAAACGCCGTCGCACCGGTCAACGAACATGAAAGATAAAACCATGTCCCCAGTCCCGCCCGTGTCAGGCGTGATCGCGGCGTTTGCCGCCGTGTACGTCATCTGGGGCTCGACCTATCTCGGCATCCGCTATGCGGTGGAATCCATTCCGCCGTTCCTGATGGCCGGGACGCGGAATCTTGCGGCCGGGTTATTGATGTATGCCTTCGCACGCGCCCGTGGCGGCACGGCGCCGTCGCGCATCGAGTGGCGCAATGCGGTTATCACGGGTGGTTTGTTGCTGACGATCGGCAACGGCGGTGTGACGTGGGCGGAGCAGGTGATTCCCTCCAGCGTGACTGCGTTGGTGGTGGCGCTGACGCCATTGTGGATGGTGTTGTTTGACTGGCTGCGACCCGAGGGTGTGCGTCCGCGTCCGTTCGTGGTCGCGGGGCTGGCAGTGGGTTTCATGGGTGTGACATTGCTTGTGCGCGGTCATGGGAACCATCCGGGCATGGCCTACGGTTGGGGCATCGCCGCGTTGATGGCGGCTTCGATGAGTTGGGCGTTTGGTTCGATATTCAGCCGCCAGGCGCGCAAACCGGGATCACCGCTGCTGGGCGTGGCGATGCAAATGATTGCGGGCGGCACGTTGATGCTGGGTCTGGCGGCGGTGCGCGGCGAGGCGTCGCAATTTTCCTTTGACCGGCTGACGTCTTTGTCCATCGGCGCGTGGCTATATTTGACGGCGTTCGGGTCGTTGGTCGGCTACACTTGTTACGTCTGGCTGTTGCACGCCAGCACACCCGCGCGCGTGGCAACTTATGCTTATGTAAATCCGCTTATCGCTGTGGTGCTCGGATGTACGATTGGCCACGAGACGTTCTCGCACGAACTCTTGGTGGCGGGGGTGTTGATCACCGCCGCAGTGGTGTTGATTGTCCGTGGCGGGACACGTCAGGCGAACGTGGAGGCGCCAAGCGAAGAGGTGGCGTAGGAAAAATGGTCGAGAGGGTCGAAGGACCCAAATTCCGCGACTGATGGATTCCCGCTTGCCAAGGGCGGGATGGGGGTCGAGCTTGATTGGTGCAAACCATGGGCTAAATTTACGTCCTTGAGCCAGCAGTCATTCACAGTACAGTTGCAATATGGGATCAGCCAGTTGAAGCAATTCTGAAGTCAAAATCAAAAGATGCCATGAAAACCAGACGCAATCTCATTCAAATCTTGCTGCAGTGTGCGGTGGCGCTGCTGGCGGTCTCCGGCGGAGCGCAACCCGTAACCGAGATCGCCGGAGGATACGACCACAGCTTGTTTCTGAAGAGCAACGGCAGTCTGTGGGCTATGGGCGATAACGGGGATGGCCAGTTGGGCGATGGCACTTACAACTTCACCAATTCTCCTGAACAGATTGTGGCCAGCAACGTCGTGGCGATTGCCGCCGGAGAATTGCACAGCCTGTTTCTCAAGAGTGATGGCAGTCTCTGGGTTATGGGCGCTAACGACGATGGCCAGCTGGGTGACGGCAGTTACAACGACGCCAACCTTCCCGAGCAGATTATGGCCAGCAACGTCATAGCAATTGCCGCAGGAGAGTCGCACAGCCTGTTTCTCGAAAGTGACGGCAGCTTGTGGGCCATGGGCGATAACTATTACGGCCAGTTGGGCGACGGCACTTATAACTCGACCAGCTTTCCGGAGCAAATAATGGCCAGCAACGTCACGGCCATCGCCGCGGGATCCGACCACAGCCTGTTTCTGAAAAAAGACGGCAGTCTATGGGCCATGGGCTATAACGGTGATGGCGAGTTGGGCGACGGCACTTACAACAACACCAACTCTCCCGAGCAGATTGTGGCTAGCAATGTCACGGCGATTGCCGCGGGATACTACCACAGCCTGTTTCTCAAGGGCGGCGGCAGTCTGTGGGTCATGGGCAACAACCAGTGGGGCCAATTGGGCGACAACACTTACAACAGCACAAACCGACCGGAGCAGATTGTGCCCGGCAATGTCACGACGATGGCCGGAGGATATGGCCACACCATGTTTCTCAAGGGCGACGGCAGCCTGTGGGCCATGGGCTGGAACGATGATGGCCAGTTGGGCGACGGCACTTACAACAATACCAACCGTCCGGAGATGATTTCGGCCACCAACGCCACTGCGGTTGCCGCTGGAGGCTTTCACAGCCTGTTTCTCGAGAGTGGCGGCAATCTCTGGGCCATGGGCGCAAATAACGATGGCCAGTTGGGCGACGGCACTTATGGCGGCGTTCATTACTCCACCAACCTACCAGAACAGATTGTGACCATTCCACCGGGCTACAATCAAATCTCCATCCAGCTATTGAGCGGCGGCGGTGTGCGCTTGTCTTTTGTGGGCATTGCCGGGGCGAATTACGCGCTGGAAAATTCCTTCAACCTGACACCGCCTAACTGGGTGCCTCTGGCGACCAACCCCGCCGGTTCAGGCGGTGCGCTGGTGTTCAGCATCACGCCCAACGCGGCCACCAACAATTTCTGGCGCATGCGCTTGGTGCCGTAGCCGAAGCCAAGGCCGTGAAAAAGGCTCAGGCCGGTAGCTCTTATCACCGTCAACGGGCCGTTAAAGCTGTTCAGGCGTTCATCGAAGTGAATCCGATCTAACCTGCAAACGCAGAAAAAACGCGATCAACAAAAATCATAGGTTGCACGGCTACCGGGCTTGCGCCATTTTCCGGAGCGGCTTGTGGAAGTGAATTTGGAAAAATTACAAGCACTGGCGCTGTTGGAAGTCGAGGCGACGGTTGCGGTTTTGCCAAAACCGTTGCGCGACCAGGCGGAAAAGCTGCCGGTCACCTTTGAGCGCGTGCCAAATGCCGGCCTGCAGGCCGACGGGATTGAGGCTGACACACTCGGTTTGTTCACCGGGGCGGAATTCGCTGATGAAGGCAATGTTCCAATGCCGCCGCAAATCATCTTATTTCTGGAAAATCTTTGGGATTTTGCGGAAGGCGATGAGGAAATTTTTCGCGACGAGATCCACACGACTTATCTGCACGAACTCGGCCATTATCTGGGTCTGGACGAGGATGAACTGACCGAGCGCGGTCTGGAATGACAATCGCCGCGCCGTCCACACTTTGGACGACGACGAAGAAAACGCCTTTAGTCCACGTCTTCGCCCAATTCCACGTTCCAGTAGGCGAGGTCAATAAAATGTTTCCAACTGTCGTGCCGGTGCAGGCTGAAGTTGATTTGCACGAATGGCCGCCATTTCGGCCGCTTCGGTTTGCGGATAAGGTGCAGGCTGGCTTCCTGCGGCGTGCGGTTGGCCTTCTGCGTGTTGCACTCGATGCAGGAGCAGACAATATTTTCCCAGGTGGTCGGGCCGCCGCGGTCGCGCGGGATGACGTGGTCCAGGTTCAAGTCCTTGCGATCAAAAGTGCGCCCGCAATACTGGCAGGTGTTCTTGTCGCGCTCAAAAATGTTGTGGCGTGTGAACTTGACCTCCTTTTTCGGCAGCCGGTCGTAAATCAACAGCAGAATGATTCGCGGCACGCGGATGCGGAACGAAATGGTGTGAATGGATTCCTCGCGCGGGGCGGTGTCAGACAGGTCGCGCCATTCCTCAAAATTGAACGTGCGGAATGAGCCGTCATCGTCGCTCAGAACGGCCTGAGCATGGCCTTGAAACAACAGCGTCAGGGCGCGCCGGGTGGTGCAGACGTTGACCGCCTGCCACAACCGGTTCAACACAAGCACATGCTGGTTCAACGCGATGTTCATGACGCTGTCAGGAGAAACAGTAACAAAACAGGCAGCACAGGTCAACCGCACCATTCAACGCAAACGAACAACCAATGACGAAGCACGGAACCGCAAACGGCATTTTGTCCCCCGGCTTTGAGCATTGCAAGGTGCGAGCGCCCGCGACTGGCGGCGCTGCCTGCTGCGGCCGTTTCGGAGATGTAACGAAAGTTCTCTTTGCTGGAACAAGGCATTTGATGTATCATGGCACCACGATAAAAAGTCGTGATGTCAGAATGAAATCCTTCAAAGTTCTTCCATTGTTGATGGCTTCCATAGTGATGTGCCTGACCGTATTTTCCGCCCGGGGCGGTATCATGTTCAACACGTTGGTTTCGTTTACCGGCACCAATGGGGATTATCCGGGGGCCAGCCCTTACTGCGGGCTGACCCTGGGGACGGATGGGAATTTCTATGGCACCACGTATCAAGGCGGCTCGAACAACCTTGGCACTGTATTCAGCGTGACCTCCGGCGGCGTCTTCACTTCGCTCCTCTCGTTCAATGGCACCAATGGCGCCAATCCCTATGCTGCATTGTTGAGCGGTCGCGACAATAATCTTTATGGCACGACCTTCGCCGGGGGCGTCAGCAATTGGGGCACAATATTTTTAATCACAACCAACGGTGCGTTCACGAACCTTTTCTCCTTCACGGGGAGCAACAACCCGTACCAAGGCGCCAATCCCGGCGCGGCATTGGTGCAGGCCGGCGATGGCAGCTTCTACGGCACGGCTGATTTTGGAGGGACCACCAACGCCATCCATTACGGCACCACCCTTTTCGGTTACGGCAATGGCACAATATTTCAACTCACCACCGATGGAACCGTTATTGTCCCGGCCATATTCGGCGACACCAACGGTGCCCATCCTTCCGGCGGGCTGGTCCTGGGACAGGATGGCAATTTTTACGGGACGACCACCTGGGGTGGTCAGGGTATCACCGGAAGTTTTCCGGGCTACGGGACGATTTTCAAAATGACTCCGGACGGGACGCTCACCAACATTTACACGTTCACCGGGTTGGGCGATGGCGGTTTTATTTACGCCGGACTGGTGCAGGGCAGTGACGGCTATCTGTATGGCGCCGCGTTCAGCGGAGGTTCGTTGGGTTATGGCACCCTGTTTAAAGTCAGCACCAACGGAACATACGTTCCGCTCCACACGTTCAGCAATTTGGACAGCGGTTCGCCCTACGGCGGGATGACCGAGGGCAGTGACGGCAATTTCTACGGAACGACTTACGGCGAGTATGCCAGCTTGTTAGGCTCGATATTCAGCGTTACTCCCGGCGGCGCTTACACCAATTTATTTTTCTTCAACAGTGCCAACGGTTCGCACCCGGACGGTGTGCTCGTGCAAGGTCCTGATGGCAATTTTTATGGCACGACATCGCAGGGCGGCGCAAATGGTTTCGGAACTGTTTTCCAGATCAGCGTGCCGCTGCCCCCGGTGATCAAAGCGCTGACACTGGCAAATGGGGCGGTCACACTCACCTGGACCGCGGTCGCGGGACAAACTTACCAGGTCCAATTTTCGAATGATTTGACCCAGACGAATTGGTCTCCCTCAACCAAACCCTTGTTGGCCACCGGCGGCGTCATGACCGCGACTGATTTCGATGCCATCACCAACTCTGCGCAACGTTTCTATCGTATTGTTCTTGAGTGAGTCAGTGACTCACCGCGGCAACTCCGCGCAAAATTGATATTACACTGGTATGGCCGGTCTGGAATCTGTGATGTCCAGCGTAACTTATTGCCCCATTGGAGCCGGCTCATGAAAAGGTTTGCCGGCGCGGTAGAGCTCAAGCAGTTGAACGATTTTCCCGGCCAGGTCTTTGAACCCGGCTGCGGTGGCAAGCTGCTCCGCCTTTTCCGCCGTGGTCACCGCCTCCGGGAAACGGCCGCATTCGGCATAGGCGGCGGCCAGCGTCCCGATGAACAAGGGTTCGCCATAATGAGTAAGCTCGCATGCATGTTCAGCCAAACGGACCGCCTCGGCCCCATCGCGAAGCTCGTCATCAGAGCAGGTGGCCAGCACCCACGCCAGGTTGTTCAGCGGTCCGGTCAGGTTGGGATTTAAACTCAGCGCCTCCCGGTATTGGGCAATCGCTTCCCGAGTGCGACCCAACTGGTCAAGGGTCATGCCCAGATGAAAGAAGATTTCAGGGCGATTGGAATTGATCTGGATCGCTTGGCGATAGTACTCGATCGCCTCATCGAACTGGCCCTTGGCGGTGAGGGCGACACCCAGATTGTCCAGCGTGTTGCAGTCATTTGGATTGAGCTGTATGGCCTTGCGATAATGCTCAATTGCTTCATCGAAACGACCTTTGTCGGCGAGAACGACACCCAAATTGTTCAGCGCTTCGGGGAAATTCGGGTTGATCTGGATGGCCTTGCGATAGTTCTCGATCGCTTCATCAGATTGGCCCTTGGCGGTGAGGGCGTTGCCCAGATTGTTCAACGCGTCGGGAAAATTCGGGCTGATTTGGAGGGCCCGGCGATAGTCCCCGATCGCTTCATCAAACCGCCCCTCGGCGGCGAGGGCATGGCCGAGGTTGTTCTGCACTGCGAAGTGGTTCGGTTCGATCTGAATGGACTGGTGATAGCATTCTATCGCTTCATCAAACCGCCCTTCGGCGGCGAGGGCGGCACCCAGATCGTTTAGCGCGTCCCAGGCGTTCGGATCGATTTGGAGGGCCTGATGGTAATGTTCAATGGCCTCCTCAATGTGCCCCTGTTTTTTAAGCACAAGACCCAGGTTGTTGTGGGCCATCCAGCAATCCGGGTTCCTGGCCAGCGTCGTCCGCCAAAGGGTTTCCATGTTGGCAAACATCCCGCACTGCTGCCAGGTCAATGCGCCCAACACCAGCAGCAGTGCCCCGCACAAAGCCGGTTCCAGGAATGGCCTTCTTTTTTTGAATCGGTCGAACGCCATGGTGATTATCGCCGCCGCCAGCGCGAGGGGACCGAGGCTGGCCAGATATTGGAAATGATCCCCCACGAATGAATAGCGGAAGAAATAAACGTTGAAAAAGCCAAGTACTGGAAACAGCGAAACCACAAAATAGGCCAAGGCAAAAAAGACCGGTCCGCTTCGACCGCGGCGATTCAGCCATAAAAGAAACAAAGCGACGCCGAGCGCCAGAACCGGCAGATAGGCGGTTGGGCGCGATGCGTCAATTTCCCACCGCGGATAGATGAAAATCAAAGGGTGCGGCCAGAGCAATTTGCCGAGATAAAACCAGGCGGCTTTCCCGGCGATCACGAGCCGCTCCGGCCGGCTTTGCGACCAGTCCAGCCCCACCGCACCGGAATGGAACTGTTGTTCCCAGATTGTCCAGCCACTGGCCACAGATGAGATTATGAAAAATGGCACCAGTCTGAAAATATTCCTCCAGTACCAGCGACCGGCAGTCCACCACCACACCAAGCCGAGCACGACCGGCAACATCACGGTGGATGCCTTGCTCAAAATCGCCAGCGCGGCGCAAAGCAGGGCCACCGCGTAGTCCCCTTCCGTTCGTTTCCGGCCGGCGAAGGTGCCGGCGGTCCGCCATTTCAGAAAAAACCAGATTGCCAGCAGGTAGAACAAACAGGATTGAGTGTTCTTCAATTCCGTGATCCAGGCCACCGACTCCGTCTGCACCGGGTGCAATCCCCACAATGCGGCGCCAAACCACGCGCCGCGCACATTCAAGCACCTCAAAATGAGCCACAACAAAACTGCACACGCCGCATGCATCGCGATATTCACGAGGTGATATGGCAATGGATTCAGGCCCCAGATCGCGTGCTGCACCCAAAAACTGCTCAACACCAGCGGATAATAAGTCGCCGCGCTGCTCGTCCAGATCTCCCTAAACCCGAGCGGGCCAACAATACAGGGATTTGCCGTCAGATGAGCATCGTCGTCCCAGATGAATCCGCCGCGCAGCGCTGGAAGATAAACCAGGAAGACGAGGAGAACGATCAAGCAGCCCTGCCATGCCGGCGGCATTCGTCCATCAATGGACATCCGCCCGGGAAAGGTCTTTTGTGACACGCGATTTTTTTACCCGCAACAGCCCGGCTGGGCAAGTCCTGCTGTAATCATTTGCCATGCCGGCTTCCGCTGGATTAACATCCTAGCATGAAACGTCTTGTTGCCCTGCTGATTGTGTTGGCCGCGCTGCTGTCCACGGCCTATGCGCAGCAGGGTGCCGACGATCAGTACCTCATCATTTACAGTCTGATGCAGCAGGCGGACTCGTTGAACAGCGCCGGTCGTTCCAGTGAGGCGTTGTCGGGCTTTATTGAGGCACAAGGCGAACTGCGGAAATTCCAGAATGTTTACCCGGATTGGAATCCAAAAATCGTCAATTTCCGACTGGATTATCTTGCCGAAAGAATCGCGGAACTGACACCGCAGGTTCCCGCAACAAATGCGCCGCCGCCGGCTTCACCGCCGCCCGCTGCACCAATCCAGGCTGTCACCAACGCGTCAACGCCCGCGCCTCCGCCTGCCGCGCCTCCGCCCGCAATTCCTCCCGCCACCGGCGCGGATTTTGAGGCGCGATTGAAGGCGCTTCAGGCGCAGTTGGAAAGTTTGCAGGCGGACAATTCGACACTTGAAGCCAGACTCAAGGAGGCGCTCGCAACGCAACCGGCAATGGTGGATCCGCGCGAACTGGACAGGGCACAGGAGCAAATCCGCTCTTTGATGAAGGAAAACGATTTGCTGAAGGTGAGTCTGGCGCGCGGCCAGGGCGAAACGTCGCCCCTGCTCGGATTGGACACAAATCTGCTGGCGCAACTGCGGCAGGCTCTGGCCGAGGCGAACAATAAACTGGCGGAGGAATCAGCGCGCGCAGACCGGCTGACCCAGGAAAATCAAGCGTTGCAGGGACGGGTGCAGGCGTTGATGGCAAGTCCCGATGCGATGGAGGCATTGCGCCAGGAAAATGAGCTGCTCAAGAGACAACTGGCGGAATCAAGGATGCAATCGACCAATTCTCCGGTGACGGATTTGAGCGCCGAACTGGCCAATGCCCGCGCGCACATTTCGATTTTGCAGTCAAATGCCGAGGTGAATCTGCTGGAAAAAGAGGCCCTGGAAAATCGTGTGCGGCAACTGGCGTCGGATGCCAAGCCGCCGGTTCAGTTGCCAAATGAGGCGGAAAACGAGGCGCGCATCCGCGAGTTGACACAGGAACGCGATGATTTGCTGGCGAAGCTCGGCAGGGCGAACGAGGAGCTTTATGGCCGCAACAAGCAGGACGCTGCGGCGCAAATCTCGGAGCTGGGCGACGAGGTGAACGTGCTGCGCGCCCGGCTCGCCGTGGATGAAGCGCGCGCCGTGCCCTACTCGCCGGAGGAACTCGCGTTGTTCAGGGAGCCCGCGCCGCCGGTTGCCAATCCCGATGCGGAGAAAAAATCCATCAGGGAATTGCCCGGCGGCACCGCGACGCTGGTGGCCGAGGCGCAAAAATATTTTTCCGACAGGCAATATGACAAGGCCGAGGACGATTACCTGCAGATTTTGCGGCACGACGAAAACAACGGGCTGGTGCTGGCAAACCTCGCGGCCATTGAAATCCAGCAAAACAAGCTCGACGATGCCGAAAAACACATCCGGACCGCGCTCACACAGTCCCCGAATGATGCCTACAACCTATCGCTCCTTGGCTATCTGAAATTCCAGCAGGAGAAATATGACGACGCGCTCGACGCGTTGAGCCATGCGGCCCGGCTCGATCCGGAGGACCCGCAAATTCAAAATTATCTCGGCGTAACGCTCAGCCACAAGGGCCTGCGCCAGCAGGCGGAAACGGCGTTGCGCAAAGCGGTGCAACTGGATCCTAATTACGCCGCGGCGCACAACAACCTCGCCGTGATTTACATCAGCCAGCAGCCGCCGTTGCCGGAGCTGGCGCGCTGGCACTATGAAAAGGCGCTTGCCGCCGGCCAGCCGCCCAATCCCGACTTGGAAAAAATGCTCACCGAAAGAGGCGCGCCGGTGAGCCGGCAATGAAAAAATTTAAATTTCGCATTGCGCAAAATATCACAGGTCGCGGCCCCGGCCGGCATTCTTGAGTTCAAGCAACCGGGGCAGCGGCCGGTCCGCTTCGATTCAACCAGGTTCGGATGATTTTTTTCCCGCAGGCGATGCTCGGCGTTTCCAAAAGCCGGTACCAGAGCCAGCCCAGCGGCATGATTACGAGCCACGAAAGAATGCAGGCCAGGTACACCACAAAGGGGTTGATGGTTCCGGAAAACCAGTAATGCAAAATTCCCGGAACCGCCGCCATCAGCGGCTGGTGCAGCAGATAAATGCTATAGCTGCAAACCCCGGTGATGCGCAGATGGTCCCGGCAGAACTGCGGGATCCGTAATCGGGGCCCGGCCCCGGTCAAAATGCGGCCGAGGATTATCGTCGTCAGCACCGCAAATAAAGGAAACACGAGGGGTTCCAGGGGTTCGATGTAGTAGCTTCCCACCGCCAGCACAACCCACGGGATGGGGGAAAATTTAATCAGCGGCAGGGGGCGGCCATGCAAATGAGCGTCCGCCACCGCCGCCCCCAGCGACCAGCTGAACCAGAAAAACAACGGCGAACCGCTGAACCAGCAGACGTCAAACAGTCCGGGGCGAATGACGCAGGCGACGCGCATCCCCAGTTCCAGCACGGCGAGGCCGGACAAGGTTCGTCGCCAGCCCAGCCGGGCGGCCAGCACCAGCAACATCGGGTACAGCAAATACAACTGGGGCTCCACACCAATGCTCCAAAACGCCGGATTGATTCCAAACGAGGCGCCGTTCTTCAAGTTGTGAATCAGCAACAAATGATAGGCCAGTTGCCGCCAGCCCCGGACAATGTCAAACCGCGTCATCGGATAGATGAGGGCGAACAGCAGCACCGCGAAAAAATAGGGCGGGTAAATGCGAAAAAAACGGCGGATAAAAAAGCTCCCCCATTTCCGCCCCTGCTGCTCATAACTCATGTGGATGCAAAACCCGCTGACGACGAAGAAAATGGGCACCCCGGCTTCACTGAAGGCGCGCAGCAGGACCGGAATCTGGCCAAGGAAAAATGACAGGCTGAATTCCCGGGGAATCCCCGCACCATAACCGTAGGACAGGTTGAATGCGTGGAGCAGAAAGACGGCAAGGATGGCGATCCCCCGGAAGTGATCGAGGAAACCAACGCGTTTTGAGGCATTGTTTGTCGTCATGTCACCCCCTCATGATGTCAGCCATTTCTGACATCTGCACTAAAGAATGCAAATCAAAAACCACACATGTCATGGTTGCCAGGAAATGGGCTGATAACCGGGAAGCCAAGAAAATTGCCCGCCTCCCATCGGCGAATAAACTCGCCAAGCGCCCCTGCCGATGGCACGTTGCCCGAGACTTATGCAAATCAAGAAATGCATTTTGCCGGCGCTGGTTTTCGGTCTCACCCTGGCCGTTCGCGGTCAAACACCCACAAACAGCTTCGGTTTTACCGGACCGGAGATTTATCCGGTTGACGACCAGATCAGCCTGCTCCACGTGGCGGATTTGGACGGCGACGGCCTGAACGATATCATTGTGGTCAACAATCTGCGCTCGAAAATCAATCTGCTCTACAATCTGACCGGCAAGACCAATCGTGCCGTGCAACCAGCGCGCAAACTGGAAATCAACGAACTGCCGCCCGACGCGCGCTTCCGCATTGATTCGATTCCCGTGGATGAACGCATTGCCGCAATGGCCGTGGCCGACCTCAACGGCGACGGCCGCCCGGACATCGTGTTTTACGGTGACGCGAAAGACCTCACCGTGCTTTACAACGAGGGCACGAATGGCTGGAGTGATCCGAAAACCTGGCACATCGAGGACGGCCGGATGGATCCGAACGCTCTGGTCACGGGCGACTTGAACGGCGACGGCCGCACCGGCGTCGTTTTGCTGGGCGACAACGGTTCGCTGTATTTTCTCCCGCAACTGGCCGACCACACGCTGGGTGAGCCGGAGAAAATCCCCTACTCCGGCACGCCGAACGCCGTGCAGGTCACGGACGTGAACGGCGACGGCAAGGACGATTTGCTGCTGGTGGATTGGGACAGCCCGACGCCGTTTCGTTTCCGGCTGCAAATCGCGGGGGGACAGCTCGGCCCGGAAATTTACTTCAAGACGCAGCCCATCCGCTCGTATTGCGCGGACCATCTTGAAAACAATTCAAACCTGTTCGTCGTGACCATCGCGCAAAACTCGGGGCGTGCGGAAGTTTCCCAGTTCACACGCAAGCCGGCGGAGGTTTTGTCCGGCGCATTCCGGCGCGGGCAGTTCCAGATTCTGCCGCTGCAGAAGACCGACGCGGCGCAACGCGGCGAGCTTTGGGCCGATGTCAACGGCGACGGGCTTCCCGACTTGCTCGTGGCCGAACCGGAGAGCGGCCAGCTTTCGGTCTATCTACAGCAGCCGGACGGTTCGCTGGCCGCGCCTAAAAAATTCCCGTGCCTGGCCGGCGTCAGCCAGATCGCGGTGGCGGATTGGAACGGCGACGGCCGCCCGGAAATCTTCCTTTTGAGCCATGATGAAAACGCCGTGGGCGTGACGCAGTTCGACAAAAAGGGGCGGCTGCCGTTCCCGACGCTCATTCCGCTCGACGGCAAGCCGCTGGTGATGGCAGTCGGCCCTTTGAAACCGGGCGCGAAACCGGCACTGGCGGTGATCGTGGACAAGGACGGCCAGCGTTCGCTCGTCACGCGGATGGCGGACGGCAAAACAAAGACGCAGAAGTTGAGCGACAGCTTCAAGTCGAATCCGGCGACGCTTGCGATCCAGGACGTGAACCAGGACGGGCTGGCGGATTTGGTGGTGCTGATTCCTTATGAAAAAATCAAGGTGCTCATCCAGAAACGCGGCGGCGATTTTGATGAGGAGGACGTGGACCCGCCCGGCGGCGCGCTTGACCAGCCGTGGCTGGCGTCGGCGGACGTGGAGGGTGACGGCAAGCCGGATTTGCTGCTGCCGCAGAAAAATTTCGTGCGCGCCGTCGTGCTGGAACAGGAAACCAAAACGCCGGGCTCGACAAACCCGCCGGACTGGGTCTTCCGTGTGAAGGATCAAATCAACGGCGCGGAGGCCGATTCACGCATTGTGGGCGCGACAGCGGTGGCGAACCCCGGCAAGAAGGCCGGAGTACCCTCGATTTTTCTGCTGGATGCGGAGCACAAGCAGTTGACGTTGTGCGAACGTGACGCCGCCGGCGTGTGGCAGGTGGTGCGCAACGTGGAACTGCCGGTGACGGATTTCGACAGCCTGGGTTCGGTCCAACTGGGCGGCGGCGACGTCCGGAGCGTGTCGTTTCTGGGCCAGAACACTGCCGCCTGGCTGTCGCTGGCGGGCGATGTCTGGGAATTCACGACGCTTGACGGTTACGACACGCCGATCAAGAACGGCTATTTGAATGACGTGGTCACCGGCGATTTGACCGGCAGCGGGCGCAAGGACCTGATCTTCATGGAGACGGCCAAAAATTATCTCGACCTGGTTTCCTTCAATTCCAAACACAAGCTTGTGCCGGGCAACCGATGGCAGGTGTTTGAACAGCACACGTTCCGTGGCGCGGCCAACGCGCTGCCCGAGCCGCGTGAAGCGGCCGTCGCGGACGTGACCGGCGACAAGAAAAATGACCTCATCGTGCTCGTGCACGACCGGATTCTGGTTTATCCGCAGGAATGAACGGGCGTTGAATCGCCAATCCATAAAATCATGAATCGGCAGGGGGATTTTTCCGATTCAACAATTCGACCCGTCGCGATTTGACGGACTTCAATTCATCTGCGGCGGCCGGGGCGCGAACACCTTGAAGTAAAGGCCGTCCGCCGTCGCGCCGCCGCCATAGACTGAAAAGTTGAAGTATTTGGAGACCTGTCCGTAATCCGGCAACAGCGAAAAATCCATCCAATCGCGGAAACTTTTTGGAAAGACCGCCATGGCCGTGTCAGCCGCCTCCGAGTTTTTCAACTGCGAGAACGCCGCGCGCACGCTTTCGCTTTGGTTCTCATAACCGAACAGGCCGTTGCCCGCGCCGCCGACGTGCTGCGCGGCATCGGACAGCCCGGCGGTTTCGCGCAGCGGCCTGGCCTGCCCAGCGTTGCTGCGCAGGTATTCCTCCAGCATGGAAACATCGGTTGTCAATGCAACGTAGCTGCCGCTGGCCGCGCAGTACAGCGAGCGCGAGACCGGCGCGTCGGCGCCCGGCATGTGGCGCCCAGGCAGGGGGATGGTGTAAATTTTACGGCCGAGAAAATCCCGCGGGTCGGGCGCGTCTTGTTGCCCATACATCAGCGACGCGATGCTTTTCACCGCAAGAACGGTCTGGTCCGCGTTCGCCGCGCCGAGGAGAAAGAGCGAAGGCACGCCGTTTGCATCCCCCTGCGCGTCCAAGGCGGGCGCCTTTTGATAGCTCATGAAATCGTCGCCGAGATTGGCGATGAGATTTTTGCGGAGGTCAAAGTCGGGGTCCTTCTGCCTTGCGAGCCCATTTGCGGCGTCAATTGCCGCGTTTAAGCTCGCCATCCCGCCGGGCGAAAGGTCGCCGATCATTTTCTCGAGTTCAGCCCATGATTTCTGGCTGTCAATGCGCCAGCGCGAAAACTTCATGATGCTGGCGGGCACGAACACCGGCGGATTCGCGTCCTTCGGGACGGTAGCGATGATTTTCAAGAGGCCCTGCCGTGCGGCTTCCGGCGCGGCGAGATAAAGATTCAACTGCGAGCCGTCATGCGATTCGCGGTAGGAGAGGCTCACGGACTTCAAACCCGTCAAACCCGAAGCGTTCAACATGGCGGCCGTTGAGGGGACCGGCAGGAGCGATGGCGCCTCCGGGTTCGGTGGTTCCTGCGGAACGCGGGCCAGCACGCCAAAAAAGGTTTTCGCATTGAACCAGGCGTAATACAGCGGCGCATTGCGGAATTGCGACAATTTGTCGGCTGCAAAAAGCGGGTCGTCGCCCAGCGCCGGCGCCGCGCCCCCGGAGAGATGGGCGACGACCGGTTCAACGGCCTTCGTTGAATTGCCGACAATCAACAGCGATTGGAACTGGCCGACGACCAGCTCGCCGGGCTTTTCGGGCTTCTGCTCCTTGCCGAGTTCCTGCACCGGCTGGCGCCTGGGAAAAACGCCTGCAAGTGTCGGGATGTCATTGCTCGAAAGTGTTACGACGGAGAATGGAACGCCTCGGACGGTTTCGGTGTGGATGGATTTGCCGTTTTCAGTCCACTTCGCGCGAAGCGCGTCGAGATTGGTTTTCAACAGGCCGCTCTTGTTCTTGGCGTCGAGCAGCAAGAGCAGGCCGGGCTGCTGGCTGTCGTCGGTGCCGTTCCAGCCATTTTCGGTGACGGCGAAAGTGAGCTGGCCTTGCGGCAGGCTGGCGAAGTCATCCAGCTTCACACCGAGATCGTGCTCCAGCGACGCGGTAAATTGCTCGTTCCATCTGGTCATGAATTTGTCATGGAACGGCTTCATCGCCGGATCGTTCCAGAAAAGCCAGCCGGGCGATTGCCTGGCGGCGGCGCGCGCGGCGTTGAAATCAGGCGCAGTCATGACAAACAGGGTGTCCGCCGGCAGCAGATTCTCGGCGGGCGGGATCGCGGCGCGAACACAAGTTGCGATTGTGAGAAGGGCTGCGGCCGTGATTAGGCGCAAAAATTTCGTGGTCATGTTCACTCGAATTCCGGATGGAGGAAAAAAGTTCGTTTGATTATTGGTCCGCCGGAGTCTGCCGGGTACGGCTGGGCGGTTCAAGATAACGATACGGATTATTCGGGTTGTCGGCCGAATAGGCAAAGGCATCGCGGTGGTCGAGAAAGTTTCTCACCAGTTCCGCCGGGATCGCAAAACCAAGTCCCTCGCCAAACATGATCTTCATGTTGGTCACGCCGACGACGTCGCCCGCCATGTTGAACAGCGGGCCGCCGCTGTTGCCAGGATTGATCTGCGCCGTGGTCTGGAGATAAAGCTCGCCGTCCAGCTCGCGCGTCTTGGTGCTCATGATGCCTTCAGTCACGGTGCGTTCGAGGCCCATCGGGCTGCCGATGGCAAAAACCGAATCGCCCACGGTCAACGCGTCCGAACTGCCAAGCGTGACAAATTTGAATTTCGGCGCGTTCTTGTCCTCGATGTGCAGCAGCGACAGGTCGTGAAATTTGTTGATGGCGACGATTTTGACCTGCTTGTAGGTCTCGCGGTCAAGCTGGCCGTCGGTTTGATGATAAACTTCAACTGAAATTTCCGTCTCGCCCTCGATGACGTGGAAATTCGTGATCAAATAACCGTCGGCGTTGATGAAAAAGCCGGAGCCGAGTCCGCCGGGCGTGCGGACCTGCACGACGGCCTCGCCGATTTGTTTGACAAGATCGCGCACATCGCGGGCCGCCGCCGGGCGGATGTCCGAATAATAAAATTGCGGCGCATTGGCATTGGCGAGCAGGTTGGACCCGGCGGACGCCGCCGTCGCCGCTTCGGTGGACTTGGAAATTCTGGCCACGACGCTGCGCGGCACGACGAGCACCGTGTAACCGACGTCCACGACGATGCTGTCGGGCTTTTCCACGAGGATTTTGCCGGTGATGGCGGCCTGGTCCTTGAGTTGAATCACGTCGGCGGACGCGAAACCCAGGCTGCAAAGGAACAGCGCCGGCAGGGCAAATTTCATCTTCAACAACATGGCAAGACAGTAGCGCAGGGGGCGCTGTTTGACAAGCGGTGGACGCGAAAGGCAATGGTTTGGCCGCCGGTGCTTCGTGGAGGGTCAAACTTTCTCGGTGCTGCGGGCGGCTTCAATCATTTCCCAAAACTTGGGGTTTTCCTGCAGCGCCTCGTCTTCGCCGGTTTTGAGGCCGGAACGGAACAGAAAATCCTTGAGCGTGTGGCGGCTGAGAATCCTGTGGACGAGCACGCCCAGGTCGTGACGCTCGAAATAAACGCGATAGTCGCCCACCCGGAAGCGGTGCAGGATGCGTCCACCCTGTTCCAGCTTGCCGAACTCCTCCAGTTCGGTGCCGAGCACTTGCTGCGGCAGGCCGCGAAACTCACCGAGGATTTGCAATTGCAGTTCCTTGGGCATGCGCGCCAGTTCGGCGGCGCTGGTCGGCGTAAAGATGATTTGAAAGGGCTGCATGTTGGTTGAGGGTTGAGGGTTGAGGGTTGAGAGTCAACTGGAAAAATTGGAAGCCGAAGCTTGTCGTTTGAGCGTTTAAAATCTTCGACGCTGGGGCGCCGGGTCAACACGGTGCAATCCGGCCAGAATCCATTTTTGGAAGCATTACGGAGCAGGTTTGGCCTCTTGGTGGTAAGCCCGGCCAGTTTTATACAGTTCCAGTAACTGTTCGTTTTTTGCTGCAATTTCCTTCTGCCCTTGCGCTAGGGCCAGTGTACGGGCTTTCTCCGCGGTGGAGACGGCTTCTTTGAAGCGTCCGGCTTCAGCATAGGCGGCAGCCAGGGTCCCGACAAGAAAAGGCACATTAAATTGGGTTAACTGACAAGCTTGTTCGGCCAGGTGTACCGCCTCTTTGCCATTGCGCAGATGGGGATCGGAGGCCGTGGCGCGTAACAGTGCAAGATCATTCAGAGCAGGGATTGAATTCGTGTCCAATTCAAGGAGCCGCTGGTAATGTTTGATTGCATCTGAAGTGTGTTGATTGCCCAGAGAAGCCCTGGCCAATTCTAATTCGTCCCCGGCATACGCCGCGCGCAATAATTCCGAATCACTGGCGATTAGTTGAGGTTCTTGATGGTAAGCCCGGCCGGATTCTAACAGTTTCAGCAGTTGTTCGTTTTTTGCCACAATCTCATCCTGTCCATGTGCCAGTGCCACCGTGCGGAACTTTTTGGCTGCGGCAACAGCGTCGTCGAATCTGCCGGCTTCCGCGTAAGCGGCCGCCAAGGTTCCAACCGGATAAGCCTCTTTATATTGGGTTAACTGACAAGCTTGTTCGGCCAGGTGTACCGCCTCTTTGCCATTGCGCAACTGGGGGTCGGAGGTCGTGGCCAGCAACCAGGCAAGATTGTTCAAGGCAGGGATCGAATTTGTATCCAATTCAAGGAGCCGCCGGGAATGTTCGATTGCGTCTGGAAGTTGCTGGTTGTTTAGGCAGACACTGACCAGTTCTAATTCGGCTCCGGCATATTCTTCGCGCAAGAATTGATTCTCGACCGTTAGATTATTGAAATGCCCTTTAGGTTCGATGACGTGCTTGCCTGTTTCGGATGGTGCCGGCCGGCCAGGCGACAGATTTTCGGAGATCTTGTAATACTGCCGTGCCGCGATTCCGGTGGACAACCCGATCACCGCGATGGTTATCGGGATCAGAACTGGAAACGTTGCACGCATCGCCAGTGCCGGAGTGGATATTGCAGGTGTGTGTGCGGCCGTGTCTGGCCGGATGTAGTCTGGCCAAAACTCGCTCAACAAAATCAGGCTCAATGGCAACAATTGCATAAAATCACGAGTTTCAGTGAACGCGCCATACACCATCAAGCCGGCGAAAGACACCAGAATTACAGTCATGTAAGGCAGGAAACGCCTTCGCCAGCCAAGTAATAAAACCGCCGCCAAGGTTCCGGCATTTGTGAAAATTGGATGGGGCATGGAAAAAGAAAAAATCATCTTGAGGTTGGCGATTAGCACCGTGTGTCGCAACAATCCGGCAAGGTTCGTTCCGTTGCTCATGGAAAAACTAGCCACATGGAAATTCAAGTGAGCCAGCAGCAATTTCTTCCCAAGTGCATACACGGCGATCATCCCGGCAAAACTGACAAGCCGACTCCACCATTTCCAGCGGGTTGCGAACAGCACCAGCAGGGCGCAGACCAGGACGGTTTCCTTGAAGAAACATCCGACGCAGATGGTGGCTAACATCAGGGATAATCGGCGATGCTCAAATAAAATAATAGCCAGCGTGAAAAAGAACGTGGCGGGGATGTCCCACGGATAAACGTAGAACCCTCCGGTTGCCGTAAAGTTGCAAATCAGTCCGGCAAAGATGCCCAGGTTAATGAAGAGCGCGTGACGCAGGGCAAAAGTGATGATCAAGAACAGTAGAAACAGCCAGAAGCTTTGATACAACCCAAATAGGCTCTCGTATTGTTCAACCTGGAAACTGTTGTCCTTAACCAGAAAATCAAACAGCCAGCCGGACATCAACAAGCCGGACAACCGTCCCTTCCATTCATCACCAAGCGCTTGCAAATGAAAACCCGGGATGGAACACGAACTGAAGACCATGTAGTTGGTAGAGTTGTTCGCGATGCCAACGGCAAAATATTCAATTAGGAAATAGTAGGTGACGCTTAATGCAACCGCCACGAACAACTCAAAAAACAGGAACTGCCGATTGTTCCTGTTGGTTGGTTTGGAATTGAGGGACATGAATCTGTCCAATGTTTGTGACCGCAAACCGTAACTTTTGCTCGGGGAGCGGGCAAGCGGGAATTATGGCCAATGGCGGCACTGGCTTGAAATCACACCTCGGGTCTCGACTTATTTGGTGGTAGCGCGTACGGGAATCGAACCCGTCTTTCAGCCTTGAGAGGGCCGTGTCCTAACCGATAGACGAACGCGCCACGCAACTGGCAAACTATCGTCCACCCTGCCGTTGTCAATCACGGAGCGCAGAGCGTTCCTCTGCGTTGATATCCCTGTAATCCGCGGTTGAAAGGGCCCGACGCGGGCGCGCAACCAAACCGGTCTGGCGGTGTTTGCATTTAAGCCGGCAGACGATATAATTGATTTGTGAAGCGCGTTGGAAAATTTTGCATTTGCCTCGCAGGCGTTCTGGCGTTGAACGCCGGGTTGCGCGCGGATGGTTTGGTGTCGCCGGACAACCCCTACGCGCCGATAGTGACCCGCAATGTTTTTGACATCAACCCGCCCCCGCCGGTGGATCCGAGCACGCTGAACGCCGAGCCGCCGCCCAAAATCACCCCCAACGGCACCATGTCCGTTTTCGGCCGCGTGCAGGTGCTGTTCAAAGTGTCCATCCCGGCCAAGCCGGGGCAGCCAGCCAAGGACGAGTCCTACATGCTCGGCGAAGGCCAGGCGCAGGACGACATTGAGGTGACGAAAATTTACGAAAAGGCCGGCCTCGTGACGTTCAACAACCACGGCACGGTCCAGCAACTGGCCCTTGTCAGCGCGTCGGCGAGCGGTTCCTCAGGAACAGGACAAGGCGGATCGGGGCCATCGGGGCCCGGATCAGTATCGGGGTATGGGCCTTTTGGCAACAGCGGTGGCGGCGCTGGCAACAACAACGGCATCATTCGTTTTGGCAATCGTTTTGGCAAGAGCGGCGGTTTTGGTGGACAAAATCCCAATAACAACAATGCCAACAACGGTGGCATGAATGGCGGCTCACCCTTTGGCGCGAACTTTGGAGGCGCCTCGGCAGGCAGTGGTTTCCCCGGCTCGCAATCACAAAATCCGTTATCAGCGGAGGATCAGGCGGCCATGATTACAGCTCAACATGCCATGGCCGTTGCAAATGGCGATTCCACAGCCCCCATCTTCCCGCCGACCCCGTACGATGCTGAAGCGGGAGTTCCTTCCACCGCAGCTCCTCCTCCGCCTTCACCTGGCGGTCCGGCACCGCAGTAAATTCAGCTGGAGCCGGATCATTCTTTCCGCAGGAGCGCAGCATCGAGTGTCAAGCTTGGTCCTCTTTTAACTGCGGATTATACGGATTTTAACTCAGAGGTGCAGAGCGGTGGGTTGATTTCTGAATTATTACAGCACCAGAAAAAGTAACGACGCCGTTCCGAGCCATCAAATCGCAAAATCATTGAGATGGCTTTTGGCAAGTTGCAGGATTGATTTGTAACAGCCCTCCACATTTTGCGCCACCGTGTCTATGTAATTTTCAGTTTCATGAGGACGAGGCACTTCGAATGGAAAACTCAACAGGTCCTGTACCTTCCCCGTCTTGGCCCGTTGGTAAAGCCCTTTGGGATCACGCGTGATGCAGACATCCAGCGGCGCATGGATGTAAATCCACACAAGGCGCTGTCCCAAAACACGGGCCGCGACATCCCGCTGACTGTGTTGGGGGGCCATGGTGGCAACCACCACGTTTGTTCCCTGTTCGGCGGCGAGTCTTGCCACCTCGGCAATTCGCCGGTG
The DNA here is from genome assembly GCA_963764175.1 of uncultured Verrucomicrobiae bacterium. Lineage (GTDB taxonomy): Bacteria > Verrucomicrobiota > Verrucomicrobiia > Limisphaerales > UBA11358 > UBA11358. Next base: position 196,745 of record CAVXRE010000011.1, read on the forward strand.
ATTTTCCAGCCGGGCTTCCGTGGTGAAACCCAGATCGGAGCAAAGGCCCGACCGCATCTCGTCTCCATCCAGAAAAAAAATCGGAATGCCCCTGTCGGTGAAACCTTCGCACAGCTTCCGCGCAAGGGTCGTCTTGCCCGCGCCACAACGCCCGAAGAGCCAGAATACTTTGGTGAGTTGCACACTGGAGATTGTCAACGGTCGGGTCGTTCCGTCAAGTGTGAAGATGGGTGGATGTCGCTCCCTGCCAACAAAAATGGCACATTATTAAAGAATACTTGCGCCGGAAATAATGGCATTTATGATTTCTTGTCATCATGAAGTTGAAACGCCGCGCGCTGGTTTCCCAAGGCTCTTTGTCCCGAATGCTACAAGCTGCAGCGGAATCATGGCAGCGCCGGGACTTCCAACAAAGCATAGATATCCTGGAACGCGCGAGCCGTCTGGATCCAGCCAATGCCGGTATTCTGCTGGATCTGGGCCGTTATTATGGAAAGCGTTACGACTATGCCGCGGCCGAACGCTGTTTTGAGAAGGCCGTGCGCATTGCGCCCAGGAAAACGGAAGCGCTGGTGGCGGTCGCGCAGCAAAGCCGCGATTTTGAAAATTACGCGCTGGCCGAACGCTATTTCCACCGCGCGCTGGAGCAGAAGGACGTTTCCCCTGAAACGCTGGTCAAGCTCGCGGACCTTTACGAACGCCTCCGCCGCGTGGACGATGCCGCCACGTTGATTGATCGCGCCTTGCGGGCCAACAGCTCCTGTGCGCCGGCCTTGCTCGGGCGCGCCCGCCTGGAGCGTCAGGCGGGCCGGCTGGAGTCGGCGGAAAAACTGCTTCGTTCCTTTGTGACCACGGCGGACCGGGAATCCCGCGTGCGCGGCTGGTATGAACTGGGTGGAATTCTTGACCGCCAGAAACGTCATGACGAAGCCATGTCGGCGTTTCTTGAAGCCAAGGCGCTGGTGCGTCCGGATGCGGCACCATCCGCCGCCCAAAGGCAAAACGTGCGAGCCGGCCTCAAGGAGTTCCGGAACCGTCTAACCCCGGAAAAATTGCAGGCCTGGTTGGATTTCGGACAGGCACTCCAGCCCTCCCGGCGGCTGGCCCTGCTTTGCGGCCATCCCCGCTCCGGCACCACCCTGCTCGAACAGGTGCTGGATTCCCACCCGGACATCATCTCGGCCGAGGAGACGCCGGTTTTTCATGACGATGCTTACGCTCCGATCGTGCACAGTTTGCCTGAAGGCACACCGATGATGACCGCGATTGAGACCGTCGCCCCGGGCGTTTTGCAGCAATCACGTCAAAATTATTTCCGCTGCATGGAATTGTTTTTGGGGAAACCCATCGCGGGCCGGCTGTTGATTGACAAGAATCCCTACCTCACCGACCTCATCCCGGTGCTCGTCCGGGTTTTCCCGGAAATCAAACTGTTGGTGGCGCTGCGTGATCCGCGCGACGTCGTTTTGAGCTGTTTTATGCAGTGTTTTTTCCCAATCGGCACAACCAATTCCACCTACCTGAGCCTGGCGGATACGGTCGGGGAATACACCGAACTCATGGGCATGTGGACCACCGTTGCGCCGATGCTGAAAAATTCCAGCATAGCAGTGCGCTACGAGGACATGGTGGACGATCTGGAGCCGGTGGCGCGCCGGACGTTGGACTTCCTCGGCGTCGCATGGGATGAACGGGTGCTGCGCTTTGACGAACATGCGCGCCAAAAGCTGGTCCGCTCGCCGACTTACGCCGATGTGACAAAACCGGTCTATAAACGCGCCGTTGGCCGCTGGCGAAGTTACCAGAAATATCTCGAACCCCATCTGGAAAAACTGGAGACATTTGTGAAAGCATTTGGCTACGAATAAAACCCGCTATGAAACGGCCCCAATTGATTTCGCCAGGCTCCCTGAACCGGATGCTCGCCGATGCGGATGATGCTTGGAAGCGGCGTGATTTCCAGCAGAGCATCGAACTGCTGGAACGCGCCAGCCGGCTTGATCCGGCAAACACCAAAATTCTGCTGCACTTGGGACGAAGCTATGGTTTGCGTTACCAATCCGCCAACGCCGAACGCTGCTTTGAAAAAGCGGTCCGCATTGCTCCGAACAAGGCGGAAATTCTGGCCACAGCCGGACGTCTGGCCGCTGAAATTGGCAACTATCCCATGGCCGAACGCTTCTTCCGGCAGGCTTTGGAACAAAAGAACGCTGCGCCGGACACCGTCGCCCGGCTGGCGGAACTTTATGAGCGACTGCACCGGGTTGATGACGCCGCCGACATGGTGGAACGCGCCCTGCATCTGGACAACGCCTGCCCATTGGCCCGCCTTACCGAGGCAAAACTGCACCGGCAGGCGGGGCGGCTGGCCGAAGGCGAACAGGTGCTGCGCCCTGCCCTGGCAACCGCCGACCGCGAACTGAGAATCCGCGGATTCTACGAGCTTGGCGCGATTTGTGACCGGCAGGGACGTTACGATGACGCCATGTCCGCTTTTTTGGAGGCCAAAGCCCTATTGCGCCCTGACGCGCCGCCATTGCTCGCCCAATTAAAATTAATCATCGGCTTCCTGAAGGAAATGCAAAGCAACGTTTCTGCGGACATGCTGGCGCGCTGGCACGATTCCGGGCTGGAACTCCTTCAGCCGCCTCATCGGCTGGCATTTTTGGGCGGCCATGCCCGCTCCGGCACCACCTTGCTGGAGCAGGTTCTGGATTCACATCCCGACATCGTCTCGGCGGAGGAAACAAACATTTTTCACAATGACGCTTACACCCCGTTGCGAAACAGGCTGCCACCCGAAACGACCATGCTTGCAGGACTTGATACCGCGTCCATCCAGACGTTGCGAGAGGCCCGGGAACGCTATTTCAACTCCATGTCATTGTGTCTTGGCCGTCCGCCGGGAGAGCGCCTGTTGATTGACAAAAACCCGAATCTTCAGGTTTTCATACTGGCCTTTGTCCGTTTTTTCCCGGAAGCCAGACTGATCGTGGCGCTGCGCGATCCGCGCGATGTCGTTTTAAGCTGTTTCATGCAGCCGCACCTGCCCATCAGCGCGGGCAGCGTGAACTACCTGAATCTGGCCGACACCGCCGCCGCTTACAGCCGGACGATGGGAATCTGGCAGACGCTGCATCCGCTGATTAAAAATCCCTGTCTCGAAGTCCGTTATGAAGACATGGTGGAAGATCTGGAATCCGTCGCGCGCAAGACGCTGGATTTTCTCGGTGTGCCGTGGGATGGCCGCGTGTTGGGCTTCAATGAACATGCCCGGAAAAAGCTGGTGCGTTCGCCCACCTACGCCGACGTGACCCAGCCCGTTTATAAGCGCGCCCGCGGTCGCTGGCGGAATTACCAAAAATATCTGGAACCCCACCTGGACAAGCTTGAGCCGTTCGTCAAAGCCTTTGGGTATGAGTAGTTAGATGGGGAGAACATCTCGCAAGGGAGTTTTCACCGGTGGAAGCGGCGGCTTGGCCACATGGAAGTCAACGAAGCCCTGCAGATCAAGGAACCCTTCAAGACGATTTACATCGAGCCGGACAATCCGTGGCAGAAAAGCTTTGTAAAAAGTCTTCACGGTTGCTTTCGGGATGCGTGCTTGATTCGGGAACAACTGTGAACCCTAACGTGAGCGCGCGTGGTGGTCGGAGATTGCCGATGCGAATATAATCAACAATGACCTCACAGCTGGTTGGGCTGCGCCCTCCCTCTGGCGGCGATGGACAAAACCAGAACCACAAACTACCTTGTACCCAGTCCCAAGACTAACTCATGGAGTGGTACAGAAAAGTGAATCTCGTCAGCCGACCTCGGCGTGATTTTGAATGACCGCGTGAATCCGCAAACCTTCACGAATCTGGAATGAAAGCGGCTAAATTCTTATGGCAAGTTAAAGTTCTGGTTGTGGTCGCGCTGTTCTGTCTCCAGCTCACAACAATCGCTCAACCGGTCCAAACGCAGTCGTTGCATGGGCATGTGCCCGCCGCCATTGCCCACTTGATACCAGTGAGTCTGCTCCCTGCTACGAACCTTCTGCATCTGGTCATCGTCCTGCCCTTGCGCAACCAGGGAGACCTGACCAATTCGCTGCAACGGCTCTACGATCCGGCCAGTCCGGATTACCATCACTATCTGACGCCCGAGCAATTCACCGAGAGGTTTGGGCCGACCCGGGAGGATTATCAGGCGGTGGCCGATTTCGCCAAGGCCAAGGGCCTCAAGGTCACAGCCACCCATCCCAACCGCACACTGCTGGACGTCAGCGGTTCGGTGGGGGATGTTGAAAGGGCTTTTCATGTCGGCCTGCATATCTATCAGCACCCAAAGGAACCCCGCACGTTTTTCGCGCCTGATGTTGAGCCAACACTCGACTTGGCCGTTCCGGTGCTGCACATCGGGGGTTTGGATACTTATGCGCTCCCCCGCCCGGCTTGCGTCATAAACGATATGTCGAAAAATGGAACGAATCGGACGCAGCTCTCCGGCTCAGGCCCAAGCGGCACCTACATGGGAAATGATTTCCGGGCTGCGTATATTCCAGGTGTTGCCCTCACCGGCGCCGGGCAGAGCGTAGGTCTGTTGGAGTGTGACGGCTATTACGCGAGTGATATCACAAACTACGAGAGCCAGGCTGGCCTGCCGAATGTTACTCTGGTCAACGTGCCGATTGACGGCGGTGTTGTTACTCCCGGCGGCGGGGATTTGGAGGTCTCACTGGATATTGAAATGGCCATTTCGATGGCACCGGGGTTGTCTAATGTCATCGTTTATGAAGCGCCTACCGACCCCGTAATAGATGGAACACCCGCCTACATTTACGATCTGCTCAACCGCATGGCGACGGATAATCAGGCAAAACAGATCAGTTCATCATGGGTTTTTAGAAACGATGCCTCTATTGACCAGATGTTTGAGGAATTTGCCATGCAAGGACAGTCGTTCTTTGAAGCTTCCGGCGACGAGGACGCATACACGCCAGAAACCTTCCAATGGAATGATGATCCGTACATCACGTTGGTGGGAGGCACCACCTTGACCACCGACGGTCCTGGGGGTGCGTGGGTGTCGGAAACGGTTTGGAATTGGGATGTTGAGTATGGCGCGAAAGACGATGAGACAGGAAGCGGCGGCGGGATCAGCACTCAACTATTCGATCCCAATCTGGCAGCAAGGCATCAGCATGTCAGCCAACGGCGGCTCCGCGACGATGCGCAATATTCCGGACGTGGCAATGACTGCAGACAACGTTTATGCCATGGCGAACCAAGGCAGGACCAATAACGTGAGCGGCACCAGTTGTGCGGCGCCTTTGTGGGCTGGTTTCATCGCCTTGGTCAACCAGCAGGCCGCGGGCACCGGTGCGCCAACCGCCGGCTTTATTAATCCTGCCATCTACGCCATCGGCATGGGGCCGGGCTATGCAAGCGCATTCCATGACATTACGACCGGCAACAACACATGGAGTGGCAGTCCCGGCGAATATTATGCAGAGCCCGGTTACGACCTTTGCACGGGGTGGGGAACACCGGGGGGGACCAACCTCATTAACACCCTCGCCCCGGACGTGCTCGTCATTTCACCCGTAGTGGCGGTTTCACCGCCAGCGGCGGGGTCGGCGGCCCGTTCACAGTGACTTCTCAAAGTTATACCTTGACCAATGCTGGTGCGACGTTACTGAGCTGGACCCTCGCCAGCTCTGCGGCCTGGCCCAGTGCCTCGCCCAGCAGCGGCATACTGGCTCCCGGCGGCCCCGCGTCCACGGTGACGGTGAGTTTGAATGCCGCGGCCAGCAACCTGGTGGTGGGAAGCTACAGTTCATCAGTATGGTTCACCAACCTGAGTGATGGCGTCGGGCAGAGCCGCCTTTTCATCCTGCAGATCGTCGCTCCTCCAACAATCACGAATCCTCCGGCCAGTCAGGCAGTGTTGGAAGGGGCGCCCGCACTCTTCACCGTGGGAGCCAGCGGCGCGGCACCGCTGTCCTTCCAATGGCGGCAAAATGGAACCAATCTGACCGATGGCGCCAACATTTCCGGTTCCGCCACCATGTCCCTGACGATTACCAATGTATTTTCCACCAACGCCGGGTCCTATGACGTCGTGGTCGGCAACCCCGCCGGTGCGGTGACCAGCACGCCTCCCGCCATCCTGACGATTACCTCATCCAAACCCGTAATTACGTCCCAGCCAGCCAGTCGAACCGCGGTCACGGGAGCCACCGCGCAGTTCACCGTCGCTGCTCTCGGGAATATACCCTTCTATTACCAGTGGTATTTTGACAACGCCACCATGACCAACGCGACCAATGCCACGCTAGTCTTGTCTGGCGTCACGACCAATCAGGCGGGCACGTACTATGTGGTTGTTACCAACAGCGTCGGCTCAACCGTTAGTTCCAACGCCACGCTGATCAATGTGCCCAGCCTGGGAATCACCCTGACCAACGGCGGGTTCATAATCTCCATCACCGGGTCGCCCGGCGATGTGTATCAGGTGCTGGCTTCCACAAATCTGCTTGAATGGCAGACGATTGCCACGGTTACGAACATCACTGGCACCATCCAATTCATCGACCCCGCCAGCACTAATTTCAGCCGGCGGTTTTACCTGGAGATGATGCCCTGAACCACAAATGCAGTGTTGATCAGAGGCCATAATCCAATCGCGGATTTATTGGAATACAACCATGAAATCCCGGCGATGAACCCAGATATTACCACCGGCGTAGCGGCTCCTCGGAAAAGAACTGCACTCAATTTGCGGGAGAAATGCGGCGGTCTGCCGACCCGCCGCCACGTGAAAAACTTAACCAGAGGCGCAAAGGTGCAGAGAATCGCACATCAAGGACGCTCCAGTGCAAAGCCAGAAACCAAACCGGTTGACTCAGGTCTTGTTGCGGCGCATCAGCAGGAGCGAAAGACCGCCCAAACCGCCCAAGGCCAGTGTGCCAGGCTCGGGTGCAGGAATCATTGGAGTATTTGCCGGGAAAGCAAAACCTATGTCACCACCCTCAGCTACTTCTGGTGCGGCGTCCTGAATATAGACTGGGGCCGAGTGAGCACGAAGGGCTGAAGTGTCATAGCTGCTGCCATTATACACCACAACCATGATCGTATAACTACTTTGAGCAGGAGTCGTGGCAAAAGGTTGAATATTGAATGAAGTGTCAGCAAAAAAATAACCTGGTGTAATGATTGTGGCGGTGGAACCAGGGCCTGTGGCTGCAACAAAAGCCGGATTCAACTGTGTCGGATCTGATGTTCCGTATGGGTCAGCCAAAACGGAACCAACAATATTTGCATTGGCTGTGGGATCATAGTATAAGCCGACTGTGAACCCAACGGGAGCCAAGTTGCCGCCGCCTTCTAAAAACCTGTAGTACACCGGGTTGTAAGTTGAGCAGGAATAGTTATCCAAGTAGATATTACCCTGGCCGTGGCTTGAAACCGCCCCGGCGGCAAGGCCGAGAATTCCGAGGACCAATGATTTTTTCATAATTTGCCTTTCCGAATTTTATTCTGTTCACGTTTCGCAGATTGATTCAAGCCGGTATGGAAACGGCTTGTGCAGACAATGGCCTGACCGAGCAGGATAAATTTTACACTGTTTCAGAGGTCATTGGAAGAAAATATTGGCAGTGCCTTAATTTGAATTTTCTTTTCGTTCATTGCTGCTCCTGTTTGCGCCTTTGCTTGCCGTCGGCAACGATGCTAACTCTCACGGCGGTTAGTGGGGACACGACAGGCGGGATTTCAAGCACGGTCACAAACCGCTCGCCTTCGTCATTCTTGCCGTCACGATGCGACCAGCCGTAAGCGCGTTTGGCCTTCGGATGGCCGTTTAGATCGAAAACTTCAACTTCTCCCTGCCAAACTGTTTGGCCTTGAAAGACTTCATGGACGGGCACGGTTTCGCGCCAAACCGCCCCGCAGTTGTGCAACTGCGAAACGGTCACTTGCAACCGCGCTAGATAGTCTTGTTTATTCGCCACAGCGTTTAACCAGTTCTTCCACCGTCCATGCGCTGCTTTCGATGCCTGCGGCCTGCGCTGGCGTCATGCGGATGGCATGGTTGGTTTTGCAGAAGTTGTAATAAGCGAAATTCAGCGCAACCGCAGCTTCAAAGTTTTCAAACTTTTTGCTGAAAGCGTTTGTCAGGCGAGTCAGCCGGCGGCAGTGCATCCGCAAGCGTGTGATTCTGCTTTTCAATATGTGAAGTCGAAATCCGGTCAAGTTCCGGCATCCCGCTCATAATCGTCTTTTCAATTTTCACAACTTCCGCAGGGCTATACCGAACGGCGGCTGGCGCGGCTGAATTACCGAGCGGGGTGACGGCGTAGGTTTTTACCACTTGGCCGTAATCCACTTCCGAACCAAAAGCGCGTTCCGTGGCGTCCTCATACGCCGCGCAGCGAGTCAGAACTGATTTGCACACGGTTTTTCAGGCGGCTCGCCAAATCACTCATAAACGCTTTGGCGTGGTAGGCATCGCGTTTTCCAACAACGAAGGAAGGAATCAACTTCGTGTCTGCATCCAGTGCGATGAACGTCCAGACATCGCCATAAGCACCGGCACGGCTGGCGTTCTTTTGCTTTGCGCCAACAAATCCCCAAATCTCGTCAACCTCGATTTGCTTGCAATTCAGCCCGCGCATTTTCTCGTCCATGATCTTCTGGCAGGCGTTTCCAACGCGCCTAGCAAGGCTCATAATCGTGTTCTGATTGACGCCCGTGATTCGCTCAACGGCGCGGATGGACGAGCCTTCGCCAGCATGGAAATCACCGCCACTTTCTTCTCGGTTTTAAGTATGTTTGCCATATCGTTTCTTTTTGTTGACATAAATGTATTACCGAAATACATTGGAGTCAACAATTATTTTCGTATTACGTCAATTATTTTATGAAAAAGCGCGTTGGACGGCCAAAAGTGCCCAAAAACAAGGTGTATTCACCCGGAATCTTCATCAGGCTCGCCCAAGACGAGCGGAAGGCCATAGACAAGGCCATTGCAGCTTCCGGCCTCTCACAAAGCGACTGGGCGCGAAAGGCGTTGCTTTTTGCTGCAGGGAGTGATAAATCAGCGTCATAATCATGTGGATGCGAGGAGCCTCGGACTCCCAATCTGCGATTGTAAGGAACGCCAAGTTTGCCAATTAACTTACGCACCCAACACGATTTGAAAATTGCACGCATTTTGAAAATGTCAAATTGTGTTAGTGATGAACTATGATGGCCAAAATCAATGCCCCAAAACACAGCCCTATCGCAAAAATAAGTAGTGCAAATCTCAAAAGTTGAACCCCGTTAAAACGAAATCCAGAAAAAGAAAGCTCATCATTTATGAGTGGGGCTTTTGGGTGCTTGTTGCCGTTGCCGGCATTGTGTTTTTTATCAATCATACACTGGCGATTGTTTCAATCCCCTTGTTATTTCTAGGACTAATTTCTGGTGCTTTCGCCTTACGACTTTCGCTCATTAACCATGGGGCAAAATATAGATGGGCAAATGTAGCGTTCTTCTGTATGGCAATTCCCAGCTTGGTTTTGTGCGGATGTTTGCTTTGGGTTGAAATTCTTCCAGAAACAAAACCGTATCCACATTTCTCATTCTCGATTTTTTTGGACTCAGCACCCGACGATGTAATTGATCTCACTAATGATTTCTTGCGGATTACTGATTTTAGTGATTCCGAATTGACGCCGGTTAAGCTAAATGCAGCTCTTTTAATGCAGAGACAGCCCGAACAATCAAATGCCATGTTAAAACTAATAGTTAAAAATGATTCCTCAGTTGATGCTGAATCGCCGGAAGTCATAATTGCACTTGAGCAAGATTGGAGATGCCTGCGGATTCTGATTGGCTTAAGGAAAAGCGGTTGAATTCTTGTAATTTTGTGGTTGGTGAGGTTTCCCCAGGCAACTTTTCTACAAATAGCCTGCAAAGATGGCTTTTTCCCCTTCCATCTGGATGGCTGCTGCGAGGTGATTCGGGTGTGCTTCCACCATTCCGAATAGCACAATTATCATATCCAAGTGGTATTATTTTCATGGTTCGCTCTGCAGATTCGCCAGTCAATGCGATAGGCTTCAATTTGTTATTTCCTTCGCAAGACGCACCGTTCGTCGTTCGTAAACCATTCTTGGTTCCGGCGACAAACATAGGCAGGCAATTTAAAGTTTCAATTTCCACGGAAAAATTTAATGAGTTCTAAAAGAAAATTCATTTCGCCGAAATAAAGCATATTTAGAATTATATCAGTGATGAATCAGAAAATTCGTCGCAAAACCACAAGAGGAGCAGCCAAAACCCACAGGCGTACAACAGAGCGCCAAACCCGAAAATCCACCAAATCCACCATCTTTCCCACGGCTAAACAGGCTCCAGCAAACGATGGAGATTCCGGTAAGCAGCATAAAAAACTCACAAAACGGGAAAAATTTGAACGTTGGATTAGAGTCGCGGAATTTGCCGCTTTTATAGCTGCTATTTTGACCGCTGTTTTCATCGGCTATCAATGGCATGAAATGGTTAAATCTAGTAAAATTGCTGGTCGTCAATTGGACGTTATGCAGAGGCAGCTTGATGAAATGAAAACTGCTCGTGAACTTGATGAAAGGGCGTGGGTAATGGCTTATGATTATGAGCCTCAATATACTTCCAATGGATTCTTTGTCCGGGTTTCTTTTAAAAACACCGGAAAAACTCCAGCCATCGAATGTGAGGGACATATTTTCTGGCAAACCAATAGGGACAAAATACCAACATTCGATATAAGACCTCCCCCACCAGAAAACAGATCGTTGCTTGCGCCCGATGAAGGCGGAATAATTGATTCGGCCGATGCTCTCGTTCCAAGATATGGCTGGGATTGTAAATGGGAGTAAGCCTATTTTTTATTATGGCACTATTTGGTATGACTATATTTTTGGGAATCATCATTGGAGTCAATTTTGCTGGATTTTTGGGTCAAGCCTTCAATCTGGTTTTTCGAAAAGCTTATTCCTTGACAGTTCCAGCAATTCCTGGGATGATGCGAAAACAAAAAATACGAAACGAAAAACCGCCTTTTTATACCTGCATAATTGGAGGTTTTCACGCCAAAGCCGCGAAAAGCAACCCCGTAGGGAAGTCAAATTAAGGCACTGCCAAAATATTTTGTAATGGACCGGGATCTGAAAAGTAAGAGGCGGCGCGGATGCTGCTGTGCGTAAAAATGATGGGTCATCGTGCCGCGCGAGGATGGTAGGGACATCTCGCCGAGATGTCCGCCATTCCTCGTGGACGCCTCAAGCGCGGCATCCCTACCCAAAGCAGGACATCGCAGCGCGGCGTCCCTACCAACAAAAAAAAGAGCCGCTCCGAAGAGCGGCTCTCGTGAAAAAACCAAAAACAAACGCGCTTACACCTGTTTGCGGCGGAACAGCAACAGACCGAGGCCGCCCAATGCGCCCAAAGCCATCGTTGTCGGTTCCGGAACAGGATCAACTGTGATCATCGGCTGGTAAGCCAGCGACGTGCCTTGTGGGAAGAACGTGCCTATGTCACCTCCTTGATCAACATCTGGGCTGGCATCCGTAATATAGACTGCAGACGAGTAGCCACGAATCGTTGAAGTGTCATAGCTGCTTCCATTATACGCCACAACCACGATTGTGTAACTGCCTTGCAGAGGACTTAAAGCGCCGGGTTGAATCAGGAATGAAGCACCAGCTGAAAAATACCCGAACAGTGATGGACTGGTATAAAATGGTGCGGTAGACCCAGCACCTGAGGCCGCAGTCAAACCAAATGACGTGGGGTCTGCAGCACCAGTCAGGTCAGCAGCTTCAAGAGAGTTAACGCTGGCAGCGATATTAGCATTAGCTGTAGGATCATAATACAACTGTGCAGTGAACGTGCCGTTAACCTTCCCGCCGCCCAAAGCAGCGCTGTAAACCACTGGGTTGAAGGTAGACTGTAGGTAGTCGTCCAAGAAGACTGCCCCCTGGCCATAGCTTGAAACCGCCGCAGCCGTAAGGCCGAGAATTCCGAGTACTAGTGATTTTTTCATATTATGTTATTTGAGTTGTTTGTTGTTTTTGGTTCTTCCAGGTTTTGGAAATTAATAGGTTGCAGTTTGAATCCAATTCGTCGAGTAGTTTCCTTTTTGGAACACGAAGAAGCCGGAACCAATGCTAAGAGGCGCGGTCTGGGCTCCCCATGAACCACCAGCCAATGCGGCACTATTATATGTTGTTCCATTCCAAGTCGCGATCGAACTCTTGTTAACCGTCAAAAGATGACCGAGATTCAAATTGGGGTTGGAAATCAGGTCGCCACTGAAAGGAATCGGGCTGCCCCAGAGCGAATAGCCAGTGGGAATCGTATTGGTGATGCTTCCGCCAGAGGGAACAATGACGGTGCCAACAAATGTGTTTGTAATGGGATGAGTTTGAGTCGCAGGCAAAAAAACGAAGAAACCCGAGCCTGGCGGAATGGTGGTGGTGGCGGCAGCGGAACCCCAAGCTCCACCAGCTTTTGCAATGCTATTAAAAGTTAAACCATTCCAAGTTGCGATCGAGGTTTTGTTCGGAAGCGTGCCTTGGGGATCAAGCCAGTTGGTGCCCAAATTGCCTTGGCCATCATCAACAGGACTTGCCAAAAGGGTGTAACTGGGGCCGGCCGGGAGGACGACTGTGGTATAACCCACGACATTGGCGGAATAGACTTGAGCTTGCGATGTGGCGAGGCTGAACGCGAGTGCAGCACCTGCCAACAGTAGTGTTTTAGTTCTCATTTTAGTATTCGGTTTAGGTTTAGTGTTACCGTGTGTGACGTCAATATCTCAAAACCACAACCGGATGTCAACAATTTTTTAAATTTTATTTGAACGTTTTTTTTTGTGTTTTTAGCATACTGCGTGCCGCCACATTGCGCCGGACGTCGAAAGTGTCAAGTGATTGGTTAACAGATGGTTAACAATTTTGATTTGGGTCTAATTTTGCTCAAAAATGAGGCAAATGGGTGGACATGGGCTGGTTGTTGTAACCGAAAAGTCACCGAGCGATTTGGCCCGGTTCTTAGTTGGGATTTCGCTGTTTGAAGGGATTTGGCGCATACGCCTAGAGGTCGGTTTTTATGGGAAAGGCCCGCTGGGCCATCGGCAGTCATCGCAGTGCGATTTCCCCACCCAAAGACTACTTGTCGGGCGGGGCGAGGAATGTGTGCAAGCCGTGCGGGAACCGGGGGGATTCCAGCCAGTCGGCGAGCAGGTGCAATTCCAAGGCGGTGAGGCCGATGGTGGACTGGCGGGTGAAGGCAAGCTGTTCCGGGCCAGTTTGGGTCATAATGGTGGTGCTGCCACCCAGCAACGGCTCGATGTTTTTCAGCCAAACGGTAGCAGCAGCCTTCGGCGGCAATTGAGGCTTTTGAAAAACGAGGCGAAACAATTGGATTGTGAACAGGTCGGCGTCAACCCTGATGCGGGTTTGTTCAGCCTGGTAATAGACCAAGTTGGTGGTGACGAGAATGGCACGCAGAAAATCGGCGGGCATCGGATTGGGATTGCCCTCTTCAAAGCGAACCAAGCCGCCCAAAACATAGTCGTGCTGGTTGACGACGACGGGTTTGAGAAAGGGCGAGAAGAGAAGCGCGCCGTTTCAGACGATGCTGGGCGGATTGGTCTGCCATTGAAAATAACTTTCGCCATAATTGGCGAGCCAGGGATTGGCGTTTTGCACGAGGCGACCGGAAAGCCGGTAAAGTTGGTTGCTGGCCGCCAGAAGCGGTGCGGCAAAATAGGTCTGCATGGGGTTGTCTGGTTGAGCCCAGACAAAAGCCTGATCGGGTGGCGGGGTGAGCTGGAATTTTTGCCACGCAGGCATGGCGGCCAGCCACGGAGCAAGGCCGCGCATGGCGGTGAAGCTGGACAACGGCTGGTGAATGTAATTGGTGGAATCTCCCAGGCAGAAAGCGTTAAACCCAACGGCTGGGAGAAATTGAATGTCCCGCGGGTGAGGATATTGCCGGTGTCGCCGGTGAGGGTGAAACTGAGTTGATTGAGAGTTGAAAATTGTGTGTTGAGTGTTGAAATACAAGGGGTTAGACGTGGCGGTTCGAGATCAGCTTCGAGCCAGAAATTGGTGGCGGAGGGCGCGCGGTCGGGCGTGATGCGGGCGGCAAATTCTGACAGCAAATCATCGGCGTCCTGTCCCATGCCCACGAGCGTCCAATCGCCGACGCGGGAAAATTCGATCCGCTTCGGCGGATGCGACTGACAGAGGACCCAGCCATCCGCCGTTGAAAACGGACGGACACCGGTCAAGCTTTCCGATGCGGCGGCTAGATTCGTTTGCCACAACCTGGAACGGTCGTCGGGCAGACGGAGGGCGAGAAGAAGTTGATGGCCAATGGCTGAGGTTTGAGGGCTGGCTGGAGCGCGAAGTTCCAGATAAAATTCAGATGAGACGAGATCGTCCAGGAGCGGACGGAGCAGCGCGCTGGCGGTGTTGGTAGCGCCGTTGCCGGGCCAGCGGGAAAATTTGTCGAGCGTCTGCGACAGCAGCGAGACGGTCTGGGCAGCCGCCACATGCTCATGAAATCGGCGGAGTTGGTGTCGGCGCTGATTTGTTTGATGCCCAGCCAATGTACGCGAGCCAGAAGTTCGGTCGCAGGAGCGGCGGATAGCCGCGGACCCGTGAAACCGGACACAAACAGAAACAATTCCGCTAAAATAATCATCCCACGCCGGCAGTTCATAGTGGAATGACCTTAAGAAAAAGGCGGGGGAATTTCAACAGCAAGCTGAGGGGCAGACAAAAGTTGATAAAGTCAATGGGTTGAATTCTTTCGTGGGACGCCGCGCTGCGTCCCTGCCAATAATAAAATGCCGCAGCACACAATTCCTACCCACCTAAAATGCGGGATTGTAGCTACAATTGCGTGACGAGGATTTTCAACGAATCCGGCTTTGGATTGGCAGCCAAAGCAACTGCAGTGGCTGTCTGCTCCAACGGGAAACGATGGGTAATCAAGCGGCGCACGTCCAATTGGCGGAAAAACCAAGCGTGCAACGTCGCGCTGGAGCGTAAAATCGGATGAATAACTGCCGATGAGGTCCTTTTCATCGAGGCAGATGGAGGCCAGGTCCAGTTGAGGGATGATTGTTGATGGCTGGTATGATTTGCCCGCACCCCGGCTTGCGTCCGCCCTTTTCCATCGGATGGGCGATGGAACCGCGTTTGGTATGGGCAAAAAGCAACACCTGGCCGCCGCCGCGCACGAGTTGCAGGGCTTGTTGCACCACGGCGTCGGAAGGGACGGCGATGACGGCGGAATCCAGTTGAGTGCTGAGTGTTGAGAGTTGAGAGGCCAAAACGGCACGTTTCGCGCCGAATTTTTTGGCGAGGCGCAGGCGCGATTCCAACAAATCAGTGGCGAGCACGCGGATGCCCTGGAGTTGCAGCAGGCGCGTGAACATGAGGCCGATTGGTCCTTGTCCGGCCACGAGCACGATGTCGCCGCGCAGCAGGTTCAACCGGCGCACGGCCTTGAGGACGGTGTTGACGGGTTCGAGCATCGCGCCTTCCTCGAACGAATTTTTCGCCGGAATCTTGACGACACCGGGCAGGACGAACGGCATGACACGGACGTATTCGGCGTAGCCGCCGCCTGCGGGTTCGAAGCCTGCGGTGATGCCGGTGCGTTTGTAGGTTTCGCACTGGGCGAAGGCGCGGTGCCGGCAAAAATGGCAATCGAGGCACGGCACGTGATGGTGCAGCGCCACGCGGTCTCCGGGCTTCCATCCCAGAACCGGGACGCCAGATCCCAGCTTCACGATGGTTCCGGCGGTTTCGTGGCCGAAGATGCGCGGCGGCGGCACGGTGCCGTGGTGGATTTTTTTGATGTCGGTGGGGCAGACGCCGCAGACGGCGACCCGGACGAGCAGTTCATTGGCGCCGATGCGCGGGACGGGCACGGTTTCGAGGCGGAGGTCGTTGACGCCGCGATAAACGACAGCGCGCATGGTCTTCGGGATGGCGAACACGCGGATCATTTAGCCACAAATGAAACGCAGATGGAACATGGATTTTTATGAGGGTTAGACGGATGAACGCGGATTTTTGGAAAATTCCGCGTCCATTGGAACCTTCATCTTTCAGCGAAGCAGGGAATGGTCGCTGAGCGGCTGAGGTTAATAAGAGCGGACTCACATCGGCACAAATGAGTTCTAGGGCGGCGCTGCGGGCATTGTTCCGGACGATGCTCCCGGCGAAACCGGCAAGGAATGCAGACCATACGGAAATCGCGGCGATTCCAGCCAGTCAGCAAGGAGATGCAATTCGGGAGCGGTGAACCCGAGGGTGGATGTGCGGAGGAAGGCGAGTTGATCCGGCGCATTGTGGCTGATGATGGTGGCGGAAGTGCCGAGCCGGGGCACGAGGATGCTCAACCAGACGGCGCTGGTGGAATCCAAAGGAAGCTGCGGCTGGCGGAAAACCGACGCGCGGTCTGGCCGATGTAGAGGCAGGGTTCGAGCCGGGGGCCGGTGATTTCCCAATCTTAATAGACGAGGTTGGTGCGATTGAGCAGGTCTTGAATCATGTCATCTGGTGCCGGGTGGCCGGCACCAGCGCCGGTATCGGGCAACAACCCGGCATAAAGCCAGCCGTCGTCAACGGTGCCGGCAAATTTGATGAAGGGACGGATATCGGGAAGGTTGCCCCAGACGATGCCATTGGAATCCGGGGCGCGGTTGAAATTAACATAGCCATTGGCGGCGAGCCATGGATTGGCGTCATTCACATGTCATCGGCGAAGGTGGAATCTGATGGACGGCATCAGGGAGCGGCGCAGCCAGATAGGTTTGAGTACGGGCTGCCGGACAGCGACCAGAGATAGAGCTGATCCGGCGCGCCGATTTGAAGCCGGTTCCAAGCGGGCCAGGACGCGAGCCAAGGTTGTACGCCACGCATGGCGGAAAAGGCAATGAGCGGTTCGTGGAGGAGGTTGACGGGAATGTGCCAGGGTTGCAATTGAAGCGGCAATGGTCTGGAAAAGGTCAACTGGCCGCGCGTGATGACATTGCCGCCATCGCCTGCGACGGCGAGGTCGAGGTGGTTAAGGGTTGAGAGTTTAAGGTTGAAGGTTGGGAGGCAGGCAGCCAGGCGCGGGACATCGAGGCTGGCTTCGAGCCAGAGATTCGTGCCCGCCGAAACGAACGGAAGGCCGTCGCGCTGGATGCGCGCGGTTATTTCTCCGAACAGGAAATTTTGATCCGGGCCGATGCCCACGACCGTCCAATCACCGGCCCGTGTCAAGGTGATGCGGTTGGGCGCGTTGGTTCGCTGAAGAATCCAGCCGCGGACGGCGGGATTGGCGATGGCGGGGCTGCCGGCCAGCAATTCCGAGGCGATGGCCAGATTGGTTTCCCAAATCCCGGCACGTCGGATATCGACGTGGATGGCAAGGCAGACTTGGGATGGTTGAGAGTTGGTCGGGGCGCGGACCTCCAGATAGACTTCCTCCTGCGCAAGGTCATCGAGCAAAGGACGCAACACCGCTGCGGGCATTTTCGCCGCCGCCGCATCTCCGAGCAAAAACCGCCATACCCCGGTTGAAAAATGGTCAAACGTTTGTGCCTGCAGCCGTTCCGTTTCTGGAAGCGACCAGATCCGGCTGAAGAAACAGGCGTCGGCTTTGAGATCAAGCTGTCCTTTGCCCACCCAATGCACGCTGGCGATGGTGTCCTGTGAGAGAACTGTGGGTGGCGCGGCGTGCGCGGCAGATTCAGATTTTTTACAGCCCATGCCGGACGCGAAAATGAACAATGTGAACAGTGCGAAAATGGCAGGGCGAAAAAACATGAGACTTGTTTGTGCCAGAAGACAGAGCGTGGCTCAAACATAAAACAGAAGTCAGAAGGAGGGAATGGCGCGCGGCTCCCGGCATTTTGCAAGGACGATGCGCGAGACAGTCCCTGCCAGACCGGACATCGCTGCGCATGTTCCTGCCATCAGCATGATACGGCTGTCATGTTTCCGAACTTGCGATGAAGTTGTCCCGTCCACTACCGTGCGTCCATGCAATCAAGAAATCGCGGCTGGATGGTGCTGGTCTTGTTCTTCGGCTCCGGCGCGACGGCACTCGTCTATGAGGTGGTCTGGTCAAAATTTCTGTCGGTGATGTTTGGCAGCACCATTTATGCGCAGACGGTCGTGCTCGCTGCCTTCATGGGCGGCTTGGCGCTCGGTAACCGGATTTTTGGCGGGTGGTCGGACCGGTTGCGCGAACCGGTGCGGGCCTACGGCACCCTTGAAATTGCCATTGGCATTTACGCCGTTCTATTCCCGGCCCTGGACCGGCTGATTGATCATGTGTTCATCACCGTCGGAACGCCCTTGGCCGAACAGCCCGGCTGGCTGCTGGTGCTGAAGGGCGTGCTGAGTGCCGTGCTTTTGCTGGGCCCTACCATTTTAATGGGTGGTACGCTGCCACTGCTGGTTGCCTGGTTGCAGAAACATCATCAGGATGCCGGACGGCGCTCGGCGCGTTTTTATTCGGTAAACACGCTCGGTGCGGTCGCCGGCGCGACGCTGGCGGGGTTCTGGCTCGTGCAAGATTTCGGAATGATTGCAACGCTGCGACTGACCGCCGCTGTAAACATCGTCATTGGCGTTGGGGCGATTCTCCTGAGCCGAAGTGGCTGGTTGGATCAACCTGTCGCTGCAACGTCCGCAACAACGGTAAAGGTTCCGGCAGTGGCCAACGCATCTGGCATCTGGCGCTGGGCGGGAGTCATCGTTGGTTTGACGGGGGCGGTTTCGATGGGCTTGGAAGTGCTGGCGTCGCGTTCACTGGCATTGATTTTCGGGTCGTCTCTGCAGTCATTTGCGATTGTGCTGATGGCGTTCATCCTCGGCATCGGACTGGGCAGCGCGTGGATTGCGTCGCCGCGCCGGACCGGCAAAGCTGGCGAGAAAATCCTCGTCCTGCTGCTGTGCGCGACTTCGGCCTGGGTGACGCTGCTGGTATTCAACATCGAGCGGTGGGTGGATATTTACCTTATCGCGCGCACCGGTCTGGGCCGCACGGAGGTGGGTTATGTCTATCAATTGCTGCTCTCGACGGGCATTTCCCTGGTGATTCTCGGTGTGCCGGCGGCGTGCATCGGGGCGATTTTGCCACTCATGATCCGCGCGAGTATCTGTGAAGGCGTGCCGCTGGGAGCGAGGGTCGGCGCATTGCTCACATGGAATACGCTGGGCGCGGTTGTGGGCACCTTGCTCACGGGGTTTGTGCTGATGCCACTGGCGGGTCTGCGCGATGCTTTTGGCGTACTGGCCTTGGTATTGGGAGTGGTGGCAATGGTTGTGGCGGGTTATCGCCGCTGGCGGCTGGGAGTCACAGCTACGGCGGGGGTGTGCGGGTTTGCCATTTGCCTGTTCATTTTCGGGGACGCGGACTGGCAAAACGTCATGAGCTCGGGAGCTTTTCGCATGTGGGAAGCGAAGTTTGATCCCCGTCTGATGACCCTGCGGAAGGAACACATTAAAATTCGTTTTTATGAGGATGCACCGGATGCCACGGTCTCAGTGGAAGAGGTGGACGGGATGATTGCCAGGGCGAGTCTGGGCCTGCGAATCAATGGCAAACCGGATGCCGGCACGGATTTGGATTTGAGCACGCAGTTTTTACTGGCAAACCTGCCGATGATGGCAAAGCCAGGGGCGAAGGATGTTTTTGTGCTTGGCCTCGGGTCGGGCATCACCGCGGGAGCCTTGCTGCCTTATCCAGTCCAACGAATTGACATCGCCGAAAATTGCGCGCCGGTCATTCGCGCCGCCAGATTATTCGGCGACTGGAATCGTCACGTCCTCGACGACCCTCACACGCATATTGAGGTCGAGGACGCCCGCACGGTGCTCAAATTGCACCGACAACTATACGATGTGATCATTACCGAACCGTCGAACCCTTGGACAGTGGGAATCGGCAGCGTTTTCAGCCATGAATTTTATCAACTGGCTGCCAGCCGGCTGAAGCCAGGGGGGATCGTATCTCAATGGTTTCACGTCTATGAAATGAACGACGCGGTACTCAGTCTGGTGTTACGTACATTCAGCTCAGTATTCCCGTACATGGAGGTTTGGGATGCGCGGAATGGCGACATCATCATGCTCGGCTCGCTGCAACCGTGGCGCACCGGCCCGGACGTGTTCCGGCAGGGTTTTGCGATCAACCGGGTGCGGACAGACATGGAGATGATCAACATCAATTCGCCGGAAGCCCTGCTGGCCCGGCAATTGGCCTCGCAACACACCGGCTTTGCCATTGCAGGCAACGGGCCATTGACAAAGTATATGTTTCCAATTCTGGAGTACGCCGCTCCGCTGGCGTTTTTCATGGGCGATGGCAGCCGCATGTTGGAGCGACGACGAACGTACGTGGCAGCAATTGCTGGTACCGTCCGAAAAATGTGCGGCCCTCCACTCGTATCCCCGGAGAACGCGCGGTATATCTTCAGTGATTACTCGACAATTAATGGCGAGCTGTATGGTTGTCTCGATGGCTACACTTCCAGCGCTGACGTGCCGGGCGCGTTCAACAACTGCGGCCCGCACCGGCGCCGGGGTCGGGCGGAAGCGACTTGGATCAGGCAGAGATGGCCTTCAGCACAGGAAGTTTGCCTGAAGCCCGGCAACTGGTCGCGCTGGCATTGAAACAAAAGTCTGATGACACGATGGCCGGTTACGTTGAGCGCGTTATTGAGCGGGCGCAACAGGTGCAGACGGCAGGCGACAAAATTCAGGCGACCCGCTGACCCCTCAAGCCCGGTCAACGGCACACTATTTCATGGCGCAACGAATCTTGTCATTCTCCCGTGCCGGATTATCCTGTGTCTGTGAAGGCAAATTTGAATCGCTGGCTGCCGGTGATTTTTCTGGCGATGTTTGCGCTGAGCCGCTGGCCGGGTTTGTTCCCGCCGAATTTCAGCGCAGCGACGGCGCTGGCGTTTTGCGCCGGCGTGTATT
This sequence comes from uncultured Verrucomicrobiae bacterium, assembly GCA_963764175.1. Taxonomy (GTDB): domain Bacteria; phylum Verrucomicrobiota; class Verrucomicrobiia; order Limisphaerales; family UBA11358; genus UBA11358. The sequence goes on from CAVXRE010000011.1 coordinate 217,761, forward strand.
TCCGCGGCGCGGCGGCTTGGTGGCTGCCGCTGGGCACCATGCTGGCCACGGACATGGCCCTCAACGTATTTCATTATCACGTTCCCGCGTTCGGCTCCTACCTGCTGCTGAACTACGCGATTTACGCGGTGTTGATCGGGCTGGGCAGGTGGTTTGGACGTCGAGCGGCATTTTTGAAATTGCTCATGGGCGGCCTGCTGGGCGCGGTGATTTTTTATCTCGTCACCAACACACTGTCGTGGTTGCAGGACCCGGCCTATGTCAAAACGATTGCCGGCTGGGTACAGGCGCTGACGACCGGACGGCTGGACGTGCATCCGACGACGTGGGAAATGTTCCGCAACACGCTGGCGAGCGGCGGGCTGTTCACGGCGCTGTTTGCCGGCTCGGCCAAACTGACGGAAAACGCGGAATCGCCCGCCGACAAAAAGGCCGGCGCGCACGACGAGGAACCCGAAGCAGAGGAAAAGCCGGAGGAAGCGAAGGCGTGATGCGGCCGGGTGACGCGCGACGGTTGACAGGATTGCAGCCATCGTCCGGCCCGCAGATTTTCTTGTCACCCGCCCCGTGTCAGGTATCACCTCAATGAAACATGTCACTTCCATGAAGATTGGCGTCATCTCGGACACGCACGGCTGGCTCGACCCGAAGTTGTTCCGCCTGTTCGCGGGTGTGGAGCATATTTTGCACGCCGGCGACATCGGGTCGGACGGCATCGCTGTCGGACTGGAAGCGGTGGCACCGGTCACGGCGGTGCTGGGCAACACGGACAGTTCGCCAATCTTCCGCCTCACGGAGGTTGTTGCGCTGGCCGGACGCAAATTTCTGGTTCATCACATCGTGAATCCGCGCGCGCTTACCGAGGAGCTCCGGCTGCGCATCGCCCGCGAGCGGCCGGACGCGGTGGTGTTCGGCCACACGCACAAGGCGTTTTGCGAAACGATTGACGGCGTGCTGTATTTGAATCCGGGCTATGCGGGAAAACCGAAGTTTGGATTGGAACGGAGCGTTGCGATTTTGCATTGCGACGCGAAAGGGATGCGGCCGGAGTTTATGCGACTCTGATTTCAACCGCGTTCATCCGCGGTCAAAAGTTTTTCAACGGCGTTGCGCACTTCGTCCGCCTTGGTGGTGGGCGGCAGGGGACGGCCAAAATGCACGGACACCGGACGCCGGAGCTGGCGCGGCCATTTCCAGAAAAATTTCCCGCCGGCAAAACTAAAGATGCTGCCCCACAAGCCATCAAGCGCCACCGGCACAACCGGCGCGTCCACGCCGCGCATGATTTTCTCGAAACCGCGCTGGAAGGGCATCAGCCTGCCCGATGCGCGTGATGCCGCCCTCGGCGAAAATGCACACGACATCGCCGGTCCGGATGGCGTCGCCGCAGCGCCGCAGGGCAAGGACCACTTCACGCGGACGGATCGCGGAGGGAATGGGGATGACGCGCGCGACACGGACGAAGGGCTTGAGCCAGGGAGGTTCGTAAAATTCCTTGCCGATCAGAAAACGCACCGGCCGGTCCGCCGCCGCGGTCAACAGCAGCCAGTCCACAAAGGAAACGTGGTTGCTGACGAGCAGGACGCCGCCACGGCGCGGGACATTTTCCAGCCCGCGCACACGCAGCGGATAAAACAGGCGTATGACAAACCAGAGAACCACGCGCACCAGCGATTCGGGCGAGAGCACGAGCACTCCGATGGCGCCTGCCAGCGTCAGCACGCCGCCGAACAAAAAAATCTGGCGCGGCGACAAACCCGCCGCGTCCGCCAGCAAATAGTACGCGCCGGACGCGAGAAAAATGCCGGCGAACGACAGCAGGTTTGCGGCGGCCAGCACCTCGCCCTTTTTGGCCGGATCGGGCCGGTGCTGCAGCAGCGCGCAGAGCGGCACGATGAAAAAGCCGCCGGCGAATCCGAGCAAAGCCAGCCGGATGAGCGCGGCATTCATGGGCAACCCCGGCACCGACAGCCCCGCGCAGACGAGCGACATCCCGAACGCGCCGAGGGGCACGAAGCCGTATTCGATTTTGCCGCCGGAGAGATAACCGGCCGACACGCTGCCTAGGCCGATGCCGAGGGCGAGCGCGGCGTTCAAATAGCTGATCTGTGTTTCGGCGAGATGAAGTCCGAAGGCGCCATAGAAAAACAAATTCAACAGCAGCAGCGCGCCGAGAAAATTGAAGTAGGTGTTGCCGAGGAAGGCGAGCGCGAGCGGGCGGTCTTTGCGCACGGCGTCCAGTTGCGCGAGCAGGTCGCCCAGAAAATTCGCGCGGAATTTCCGGCAGGGGTCGGCGGCGGGCACGCGCGTGATGCCGAGGCTTGCCGCCAATCCGGCGAGCGCCAGCGCGATGAGAATGGCGCCGGACCAGACTTGACGGCCTCGAAAGCCCCCGGCGAGGAACCCGGCGGCCACGGCGCCGAGGATGATGGCCATGAACGTGCCGAGTTCGAGCAGGCCATTACCCCACGACAATTTTTTCTCCGGCAACAGTTCCGGCAGCAGGCCGTATTTGGACGGCCCGAAGAATGCGCTGTGGACGCCCATCAAAAAAACGCAGCCCAGCAAGATTGGAAGCTGGTTCAGCCAGAAGCCCGCGAGCGCGAGGAGCATCACGCCAATTTCAAAAATCTTCACGCTGATGGAAATCGTGCGCTTGCTGAAGCGGTCGGCCAGAAATCCGCCCGCCATGGAAAACAAAATGAATGGCAGCGAAAACAGCGCGCCGACGAGTTCGCCAATTTTATGCTTTTCCGACAGCGACACGTCCATGCCGATGAGCATGAAGATGACGAGGTTTTTGAGGATGTTGTCGCTGAATGCGCCCTGGAATTGAGTGGCGATGAGCGCCCAGAAACCGCGCAAAAGGCCCAGAGCAACCGGGGTCTGGCGCCCGGGGTCTGGAATCTGGGGTTCGGTCACGGCATCCAAGCTAACCACTCATGCGGCAAACTGTGAATCGAAAAACTTTAAACTGGCATCGCCTGGCGCGATGGCGGAAATGCGGGAAGGAAAGGCCATTTTTCATAATTTATGGCATAAGTGATGCTATTTAATGCTTGCAAAGGCCGCCTGGCCGGGCCGAAAAGGGGCAGATTTACAAGTAAATCTGTAAAGTGCTGGCGGCGATGAACATGGATACGATCAAAACCAAGACCATTCTTTACGTTGAGGATGACCCCGTCATGCTGATGGCGTATCGCCATCGCCTGGAAGGCGAGGGGTTTTCCGTCGAGTCGGCGAAGGACGGTTTGGAGGCGATGAAGGTTCTGCTCCACCTGGTGCCTGATTTGGTGGTGCTGGATTTGATGCTGCCCAGGTTCGATGGCGCGGAAGTGCTCAAATTCATGCAGGCCAATCCCCGTCTCAAAACCGTTCCGGTCATCATTCTCTCAACCAACTCGATTGTGGACGCGGACGATGAATATGTTTTGGAGTGCGCCAGCCGGCGCTTCATCAAAAACCAATGCACGTTTCCGATGGTGTTGGAGGCCATTCAGAAGCTACTGGCTGAAGAACCTGCCGGGAACAAGGCCATCGCGGACGCTCAGAAGGACAACAGTCTCCCAAAGAAGCTCGAGAAAACGGCGGCTTGATCGGCACATCCGTTTCCTGCCAGGAGAAATCTCATCGCGGATGCACCGCCGTCAGTTTGGCGGGCTCAATCAATATTTTACGCCGCGAGTGCCTGCGTTTCCCGCGCCGCCCGGCGGCCGAAATTCGGCGACTTTTTCAACATGCGTTTGAATCTGCCCCGGCGTTCGTGCGTTTCCCCCGCGGAATAAAGTTGTTTCACCAGTTTCAGAAAGCCATTTTGCAAATCGGCAACACTCATGTTTTTCGGGCGGAAATTAATGTCGAACAACGTGCAGAGTTCCCACGCGCGGTCGCGGATGACGCGGTCTTCGCGTTTCAGGCGCGCGTAAAGCGGCGTACCGGGAAATGCGGTCATGAACGTCACCTGCGCCTCGTAGAGCCTTGAGTCGCGCACGAAATCAAGCACGTCATCGAACACGTCGCGCGTATCGCCGTCGAGGCCGAGGATGAAACAGCCGTTGACGGTGATGCCGTAGGATTGAATCTTCGCGATGGCTTCCCTGTAAAAATCCTGTTGCCTCAATTTCCAGTCCGATTTGAGCTCCATGCCACAAAGACTTGTGCGGCGGGGACTTTCGAGACCGATGAGAACTTGCTGGCAGCCGGAATCACGCATGAGACCGAGCAATTCGTTGTCGTCGGCCACACGCACGTCGGCCTCGGTGAACCAGCGCAGCTTTTCCTTCGCCAGCGCGCGCAAAAGTTTTTTGTAGTGCTCGCGGTGGACAAAGCTGTTGTCGTCGGCGAACTCGATGAACGGGCGCGGCCAGATTTTTTTGATCTCGCGGATTTCGGCTATGACTTTTTCCACCGGCTTCACCTTGTAACGCGGCGTCAGCAAAATGGAGCTGGCGCAAAACTCACAGCGATGCGGACAGCCGCGGCTCGTTTGCACGGTGAGGCGGTTGTATTTGTCCGGGTCAAGCAAATCAAAGCGCGGCATCGGGGCGTCGGCCAGATCGAATTCCTTCGACGGCGCGTAGATGGGCTTCAGTTCCCCGCGTTCAAAATCCCTTAGTACCGTAGGCCAAAGCGGTTCGCCTTCACCGATGACGATGCTGGAGCAATGTTTCCCCGCTTCCTCCGGCAATGAACTGACAGTGATGCCGCCCATGACGACCGGGATTTTTTTGGCGCGGAAGAAATCGGCGACCTCGTACGCCTCGTTGAGCTGCGCAGTGAAGGTGCTGATGGCGACGAGGTCGAAATCGACCGGCAGTCCGGGCAGTTTTTTGAGATCGGCAATTTCGTGATAGCTGATTTTAAATTTGTCCGGCGTCAAACCGGCGAGCGTGAGCAGACCGAGGCTGGGCAGTGACGCGATAATTTTGTTCCGGTCGACGAAGCCGGGCAGCGTGAGACCGAGCTCTGTGAGTTCCGCGTTGTGCGCGCGAACACCGCTCATGGCGATGAAGCCGATGTGTTTTTTTGTGTTCATGATTTTGCGACCTCCATCAAAATCAAAATTCCGCCGGTGATGAGGCTCAACACCGGGATTGCAAAAATCAGGTGGGCTTTGGGGAAATGCGCCATCACCGCGCAGCAAACCGGCATCGTGACGGCACCGATGATGAAGGACCATGATGCGATGCCGATGGCCGGACCGGACAACGGGATATATTGCATGGTCAGGCAAAACAGCAGGTTCACCGCGCCAAGACCGAAGAACGAAATGTGGCCGAGACGGTACATCCGGCGTTTGAAACTGCCATAGCCGCCGAGCCAGTTTTCGCCGTGAAAAAACATTCCGAGCATCATGCCGCTGACAAAACCGAGAAGAATCCAGAGCCAGCCAAGGATAAGATTGAGATGAAATATCATTTGCTCAAAACAGGTTTGATGCTAAAACCTTAGCCATGAACCCTGCCAGAGAAAAGTATTATCGGAGCCTGTTTGGCATCGCCGCAGCTTACGACGTGCTGCTCGGCATCACATTCACCTTTTTTCCCGCGCAAGCTTATGGCGCGCTTGGCATTCGCGAAAAGCTGCCGGCCTTCGGCGGTTACCTTGCGCTTCTGGGCGCGTTTGTGTTCGTGATTGGCATCGCCTACTTCCTGATCGCGCGCGGCGATTTGAGACGGAACCGGGATTTGATCCTGGTTGGTGCGTTGTACAAGCTGGCTTACTCGGCAACGGCATTTTACTATTGGTTGACGGGCAACATACCGCACGTCATCTTCGTTGCGCTGTTCGGCGTGGCCGACGCTGTGTTTTTCATTTTGATGGCGGAGTGCCATGTCTTCCTGAAAAGGGAAATAAAAAGATGAGTCAAAAGCTTTTTTCATGTCGGCTCAGATTACCGCCAGGAGCCGGGAAGGTGTTAATTGATAAAAATTTGCTGAACATCGGCTGGATCAATGAACGTTCATCACCTTGAGCTGTTTTATTACGTCGCCAAACACGGCGGCATCATGCCTGCGGTGCGGAACATTCCCTACGGCATCCAGCAGCCGGCGGTGAGCGCGCAGGTGGCGCAGCTCGAGGAATTTCTCGGCGTGACGCTGTTCCAGCGGCGGCCGTTCGCCCTGACGCCGGCGGGCGAAAAGCTGTATCAATTCATCCGGCCGTTTTTTTCGAACCTCGACAAAATCGCCGGTGAATTTCAGGGCGGTCAGGCGCGGCACGCCCGGATCGGGGCCTCGACGATTATTTTGCGCGACCACGTGCCGGGTTTGCTCCGGGGGGTGCAAAAGAAATTTCCCGGCCTGAAAGTGACGTTGCGCGAAGGCTATCCGGCGCACCTGGAGGAGTTGCTGCAAAAGGAAGAGATTGATCTGGCCGTCACGCTCATCGAGAAAAAGTCCGTGCCGGGCATCCATTCACTGGCGTTGCTGGAATTGCCGCTGGTGTTGCTGGTGGAATCGGGCAGCGCGGTCACTTCCGCGGAGCAATTGTGGAAGCGCGACAAGATTGACGAGCGGCTGATCTGCCTGCCACCGGGGGCGCCGCTCTCCAAAAATTTCCAGCAGAAACTCGGCGAACTCGGCGTGGACTGGTTTCCGGGCATTGAGGCCAGTTCGGTGGACCTGGTGGAAACCTACGTTGCGAGCGGGCTGGGAATCGGCGTGTCGGTGGCGATTCCAAGAAAGGCGTTCCCGCCGAAGGTGCGCGCCCTGCCCTTGAAGGGGTTTCCACCGGTGGTGATTGGCGCGACGTGGCGCGGGCGCATGACACCATTGCTGCAGGCATTTCTGGAGGAAATGAAGTTGCGCGCGAAGGAGCTGGCGTGAGCGGTCGCGGACGTTTTCAAGACACGTGCGGCTTGAGTTTGGACAAAAAGAGTTGGCGGCGGGGAATTTTCAATGTAAAAGGCTTGGCGTGAGGGTTGCTAATCTGTGCCGGGCAGCGTGAAATTGCTGCTTGCAAATAAAAATCATCCGTATAAGAAATTCGCATGGCGTGGTCATTCCTAAGCGGTCTATCGGGGAAAAAACGGAGCCATATGATGGCCGTTGATTTGGGGAGTCGCACGACCAAGGCCGTTCTGCTGGAGCGGCGCGGCGAAGTTTTGGCCCTGACCCGCTACGCGCTTTTGGACGCGCCCATCTACGAGAAAAAAATGTCGCCCGAATTGCTGGCAGACCATTTGCGGCAGGTGTCCGAAGCGCTGGGCAATACGGCCAAATCCCTGACAATCACCGTTGGCCTGGACGACGTCATCGTGCGCCAGGTGGAATTGCCGCAGATTCCGATGGATGAAATGCGGCTGGTGTTGAAAAACAATGCGAAGGGCTATTTGCAACAGGATTTGCCAAACCATGTTTTCGATTGCTACGTTTTCCCGCCAAAAATGCCCGCTGGCGGCAAGCCGGCCGAGGCGCCCAAGCCCGCCGGCATTCCCAAATTGAAGGTTCTGGTGGCGGCGGCGAAGCAGCAGTTGGTTGGAGATTTTCAGTCCGCGGCAAAAACCGCCGGACTGACGCTGGACTGTCTTTCGCCCGGATTGACCAGCCCGGTGAATGCGTTTGAACTGGCAATGTCGAAGGAATTTGCCGAAGAAGTGGTGGCGTTGGTGGATGTCGGTTTCAAGCACAGCTCGATTTGTGTTTTGGATCACGGCGAACTGGCCTTGACCCGCGTGGTGAACATCGGGGGGGACAAGCTGACGGCGGGGCTGGCTGAGATGATGAACATCAGTTATGCGGAGGCCGAGGGCATCAAAGTGGGCATGGCGCCGGAGGTTCAATCCTCGCTCGAAACCCAGGTTTCCCCGCTCGGGCGTGAATTGCGCGCATCGCTCGACTTTTTTGAGCACCAACAAGACCGTCCGGTTGCACAGATTTTTGTCAGCGGCGGTTCGGCGCGGTCGGAGATGATTTTGCAAATGTTGCACGCGGAAATGCTGGCGGATTGCAAGACTTGGAATCCCTCGGGCTTTCTGCAAATGGCTTTGCCTGGGCAGCAGGCGGTGGAAATGGAACACGTGGGATCGCAATTGGCGGTGGCGATTGGCGCCGCGCTGGCGGCCCTGTGATTGAAACGGAACTGGGATTATGCCGATACGCATCAATTTGCTGGCGGAAGCGCAGATCGCGGAGGAGTTGCGCCGCCGCGACCCGGCCAAGCGTGTCATTTTTGCCGGCGCACTTCTGGTGGCGGTCGCTTTGGTGTGGAGCAGTTCGCTCATGCTCAAGGAGATGCTGGCCAAAAAAGACCTGGCCTTGTTGCAGAATCAAACCCAGACCCGCACCAATGAATACGACCGGGTCCTGATGAACACGAAGAAAATTGCGGATGCCAAAAACAAACTGGACTCTCTGGACAAGTTAAGCGCCGCGCGTTTTCTCCAAGGCACTTTGTTGAATGCGTTGCAGCACACCACAGTGCCGGGGGTGCAGTTGATCCGGTTGCGGGTGGACCAGCAGTATATCAACACGGAAGGCACCAAGCCGCAGACCAACAGTTTCGGTGTCGTCGCCGGACGCCCGCCGGCTGTCACGGAAAAGGTCGTGGTGACGCTGGACGTTCAGGATTCGAGCTCCAACCCAGGAGATCAGGTCAACAAATTCAACGATGCCATTGCCCAGGAATCTTATTTTCAAACCATGCTGGACAAAACAAACGGCGTGCGGCTCGCTAGCCTGTCGGCGCCGCAGACCGGGCCTGACGGCAAGCCGTACGTGCCATTCACCGTGGAATGTTATTATTCTCCTCAACGCCGATGAACATCCTTCCCAAAGACAGAGAAAAGCGCACCCAATTCATCCTCGTGATTTTTGGCACGTTGGTGGTGTTGGGTCTGATCGGCTTCGCCTTGATTCGGCCCCAGTATCAAACTCTTTCAAGGATTGCCAATGATGAGGGAGATGAACGGGCCAAACTGCAAAGAATCCAGGACACAATCAAAAAGGCGGGGGACACGAGTACTCAACTGTCAAATGTCGTCTCCAATCTTTCACTCGCGGAGTCGGACATGGCCTCCGGTGATTTTTACGCATGGACTTATGATACGATCCGCAAATTCAAGGCGTCGTATCGGGTGGACATTCCCACCGTTGGTCAGCCGTCATTGGGTGATGTGGACTTGTTACAGCAGTTTCCATACAAACAAATCAGGGTGACCATCAACGGCACGGCTTATTACCACGAATTCGGGAGATTCATTGCTGACTTCGAAAATACTTTTCCCCACATCCGTGTCGTCAACCTCACCATTGAGCCCGTCAGTTCCGAGCCGGGGAATGAAAAACTTGCTTTCAAGATGGACATCGTCGCCTTGGTGAAGCCGAACTCATGATCACTGCAGCCCATGAAACCAACCAATCCATTTGAACACAGGCTCAGGTTCCTGAAACTGGCGTTCGTGTTGCTGCCGGCGGCGGTTTTGTGGGCCTCGCCAACGGTGGCAGCGCCGACCAACTCGGTCCGTTCGGTTTTCATTCTTCCATCAAACCCCGGTGAAGGCCGCGATCCATTTTTCCCCAAATCCAATCGTCCCTATGAAGCGGCCATGACCGCCACCAACAACAGCGTGGAGATAACCTCGTTGGTTGTGAAAGGCGTTTCCGGCTCGCTCGATCATCAGTTGGTTATCATCAACAACCATACCTTTGCCGTCGGGGACACAGCGGACGTCATCACCGACTTGGGCAGGATTCGGGTTCACTGTGTTGAAATCAAACCCCACTCCGTGGTAATTGAGGTCGGTGGCCAGTACCATGACCTGCCTCGTTCCGACAACCTATGAAACCTTGCACGCCATTTGCTAAAAAGGACACATCTTTGGCATCAAAATTGGCTTGGCACTTGCTAATCATTTCACTCAACATCAAATGCAAAGGGAAAAATTGGAGTTAATAGAGCCAAAACAAACAAACATTATGAAAAAACTAATGATAGCCGTTCTATTGGGCGGACTCGTTCTGCGGCAAGCGGCACTGTCCCAAACTAATGCAGATGGGACCAGCCAGGCGCCCCCGACTGAATCCGCCACCAACACGCCTGCGGCTGCGAATGCCGCAACGCCCACCGCATCGCCGGCTGTGGCGGAAAGCAATGCGCCCGCCATGAGCACCGCTGGCAACGAAACCGCGACCAACGCGCCGGCCGCGACAACCAGCGATCAATCGGCCAGTCCTGACACCAATGCGCCTGCGGCACCGGTGGCGAGCATACCGCTCGTTCAATTTCAGGACGTTCCCCTGACCACCGCCATCGAAAATTTGGCACGGCAGGCTGGAATCAATTATTTGCTTGATCCCAAAATCGGTTATGGCCAGCCCGATCAAAATGGACAGGTCAAAGCCGAGCCCACCCTCTCGATCCGCTGGGAGAACGTCACCGCCGAACAGGCCCTTCTGGCGTTGTTGGACAATTACGGCCTCCAATTGATCCAAGACAAGAACACCCATATCGCCCGCATCACCACCAAGGACCCCTCGGCGCCGCCGTCACTCAGCACCCGCGTCATCCAGCTTAAATATGCGAGTGTCTCCAACATGACTGTGGCCGTGCAGTCAGTATTCAGCGACAAGCGCAGCAAGGTGTTGCCGGACTCACGCACCAGTCAACTGGTGGTGGTCGCCACAGATCCGGAACAATCAGCGGTGGACACCCTGGTTGCCCAGCTCGACACACCGACGCGCCAGGTATTGATTGAAGCCAAGCTGGTTGAAATTTCTAGCAACCCCAGCACCAAAAAGGGCATTGATTGGTCGGGCACACTCTCGGGGCAAAACGTTGCGTTCGGTAACAACTTGAATGCCAACCCAACCACCGTGTCTCCCGGTTATCTGGGCGTTCCGGCTGGCTCAACGAATGGGACTCTGCCCGGTATAGGCATCAATTCGGAACTGGCCAATCTGGTTAACAGACCGAGCGTCGTTGCCAACACAGCCTCTGGCTTTGGCACGATTGGCTATTTGAATGCCGACGGCGTGAATGCCGTGCTTTCCTTCCTGAACTCATCTGCCGAAGCACAGGTCGTCTCCTCCCCGCGAATTGTGACGCTCGACAATGAATCGGCGACAATTTCCGTGACACGCGCGTTTCCAGTCATCAATGTTACCGCCAGCACCGCGAACACGACGGGCGGTTCCACAATTGGCTATACCAACGTCGGGGTCGTTTTAAATGTTACACCCCGCATTTCGGCCAATGACTATATCTGGCTCAAGGTCATTCCTGATGTTTCACAGTTTTTTGATGTTCAGTCACAAATCATTGGCGGTGCAACCTACACAGCCGATGTATTTGATTTCCGCCACATCGAAACACAGGTCCTCATTCCTGACGCCAATACCTTGGTCATGGGTGGCATGGTTCAGAACAACCCCAATACTTCATATACCAAGGTGCCAATCCTGGGGGACATCCCGGTTTTGGGGTACGCTTTCCGGAGCGAAAACAAATCCTTCAGCAAGGATAACCTTTTAATCTTCATCACTCCGACGATCGTCAAGGATTCCGACTTTGTGCCGTCAACGACCAGTTTCTTCAAGTCGCGTCCGAATACCATTGCCCCACCGCTGAACCCCAACAAACTATGGGACAGTGCCGCACCTTATGACTGGAGCAATCCCCAGAATACGGATCCGGCCGAGAAAATTCTTAACCAAACAGAGCAATAGGCATCGGCTGTGAGGTTTGACTCAACGGCGCGTTCAGAGAACGCGCCGTTTTTCTTTTTTTCTAGCCTCTAAAATCTTCCTGTGCGATTCGCTTCAAGTAATCAAAGGGAAAAATCCCCGTCGTATGCCCATCCGCCCAGACCGGTTGAATCGCATAACCGCCCACGCCGGTGATGCGAACCAGTTCAAACGCCGTCGCCAGCAGCGGATTTTCCGGATTTTTGCAGACCTTCCCCAAAACATCCGGCTCGCCCTTGCAGCCTGCGCAGGGGCAACAACGCCGCAGTTTTTCCACAGCAATGAAACTTTCGCTGCCGTCGTCCCATTTTATGGCCAGCTCGCCGCCTATGACTTGAATGTCCACCGGGTGCATCAGCGTCTTTTCAGCAATCGCTCAAACGCGGCGAGGGTTTCCGGGCTGACGTGATGTTCGATGCCTTCGGCATCCATCTCGGCCGTCTGCTTTGTAATCCCCAGCGAGCGCAGAAAGGCCACCACTGTTTCATGCCGCCATTTGCACTCCTTGGCCAGCGTGTGCCCGGCTTCCGTCAGAAAAATTGCGCGGTAGGGTTTCGTGTTCACGAGCCCGGCTTTTTGCAGACGCGCCAGCGTACGGTTCACCGTCACGTGGGTCACGCCCAGCCGCCGAGCCAGATCCACGACCCGCGCCTCGCCCAGCGCAGCGGACAAATCCGCGATCGCCTCGACATAATCCTGTGCGGTTTCCGCAGCGCGATCGCGCCGCGAACGGCGGAATTTCTCGGCCTGTTGCGACAGCAAACGCATTTCCGGATTGCGCGCGGCGGACGATTTGAGAGCGGAACGCGGCATAATCAGGCCAAATAAATTGCAAAAACGCTCTTTAGTCGAGGTTTTAATTTGTAACCCAAGCTACATATTTCTGTTGACGGCTTGCGTTCCAAATTGTATCTAATGCTACATCAAAGTGTGAAAGGTGAAGATAACCCGGCCACCGAATCCGCCTGGCGCAAGCCGGCGGGACAGCCTTCCTTGTCGGAATCCTATCACACCGTGCCCGTGCCCCACGCCAAGGCCGGTTTCTGGCGCCAATGGATGGCTTTTTCCGGGCCGGCGATCCTCATCAGCGTCGGCTACATGGACCCCGGCAACTGGGGCACGGACCTCGCCGGCGGCGCGCAGTTCAAATACGGGCTGCTCTGGGTCGTGGCGATGGCCAGCTTCATGGCCGTGATTCTGCAGGTCATTTCCGCCCGCCTCGGCGTGGCCACTGGCAAGGATTTGGCGCAATGCAGCCGCGATTTTTATCCGCGATGGACGCGCTGGCCGAACTGGATCACCATGGAAATCGCCGTGTGCGCCACGGACCTGGCAGAGGCGCTTGGCAGCGCGGTCGCCCTGAACCTGCTTTTCCACATCCCGATTGCCTGGGCGATTATCATCACCGCGTTTGACGTGCTTCTGCTGCTGGCCTTGCAGGGGCTGGGCATGAGGATGATTGAAGCGGTGGTTGCCGTCTTCGTGCTGACCATCGGCGTATGCTATGGCATTGAAATATTCATTTTTCCTCAGACCCATCCCGTCTTCTCAGAAATGGCCGGGGCACTTGTGCGACCCGATTTGCATCAACCCGGCATGCTTGTGGTGGCCATTGGCATGATTGGCGCGACGGTCATGCCGCACAACCTCTACCTGCATTCCGCCCTGGTGCAGTCACGGAAATTCGGACGCGATGAAGCTTCTCTCCGTACTGCCATCCGGTTCAACACCGTGGATGCCGGTGTCGCGCTGACCATCGCGTTCTTTGTCAACGCGGCAATTCTCGTGCTGGCGGCTCTGGTTTTCTACGGCAAGGAAAACGTGGTCGTGGCTGGCGGACAGGTCGTCACGTTCAGTCCCGACAGCGACTGGATCCGCATTGCCTATCTGACGCTGGCGCCGCTGCTGGGCACGATGGCTGCCAGCACGCTGTTCGCCGTGGCGCTGCTCGCCAGCGGGCAAAGCAGCACCATCACCGGCACATTGGCCGGGCAGGTGGTCATGGAAGGCTTCATGAACTGGCGCATGCGCCCGTGGCTGCGCCGGATGAGTTCTCGCCTGCTCGCCATCATTCCCGCCATTTTCATCATCTGCATCCGGGGCAACGGCAGCATTACCGATCTTGTGAACTTGAGCCAGGTCGTCCTTTGTCTTATCCTGCCGTTCGCCATGTTTCCGCTGCTGCATTTCACCTCCTCGCGCAAAATCATGGGACAGTGGCGCAATGGCTGGTTCCTGCTGCTCCTGGGCTGGGCCAGCGTGATTGCGATCACCGGGATGGATGTTTACAGCCTGCCGGATGCGCTCAAGGATGCCTGGCACGTCATCGTCGGCAGATAGCCGAAACCAACGACGCTGAAGCCAATTTCCATGTACAAAAAAATCCTCATCGCCCTCGACAATGGCCCGGCGGACGAAACCATCCTGCCGCACGTCGCGGAACTGGCAAAGCGCCTCAATTCCGCACTCCTGCTGCTCCACGTCGCCGACGGCTGGGCTGCGCGGAATTTCAACAAGCTTGAACTCGCCGAATCCGAGGAAATGAAGGGCGACCGCGCGTATCTGGAAAGAGTTGCGAACCAGTTCCGTCGCGACGGATTTTCGGTTGAAACCGTCTTGGCGCTCGGCGATCCGCCGGAGGAAATTCTCAAGGTCGCCGAAGGTGAACATTGTGATTTGATTGCAATGGCCGGACACGGCCACCGGTTGTTCGGCGATTTATTTCACGGTAGCACCATCACCGAAGTGCGCCACCGGACTTCGATCCCAATCCTCCTCGTGCGCGGGAAGAAGAAATGATTTATTTTCCCGGCGCAAAATCCGGCGGACGCTCGACCAGGTGCAGCAAGTTGCCTTCGCAATCTTCAAAAAATAAAACGCGGCCGCCACCCGCCGCGGGACGGATTTCTTCCGTGAACTCCACGCCGCGTTTTTCAAGTTTGGCCTTAGCCGCGTCCAGTGAATCCACGCGCAACGCCACGTGCCGGAACCCGGCAAGCTTGTTGTCGCCACGGACGGCGTTGTGCGCGGCATTGGCCGGATAAATCTCCAGCCACGCGCCGCCCGCCATTGCAATTATGAATGTCGGCGGCTTCTGGCCGTTGTCCCAAATCACCCGAGCACCGAGCACACGTTCATACCAGCTCTTCAACAAGACGCTGTCCGCAGCGGGAACCCCGATGTGTTCGACGGAAAAATTCATGTCGCTTCAAATATGCCCTTGCATCGCTGGATTCATTCCCAAAGCTTCAACCGTTCTCATGTCTGGGGTGGGGCGGATGGCTGAAACGCCGCCACGACAGTCGGACGCATCATGAAGATGAGCAGCAGGACGGGATAAATCATCCCAAAACATCCGCCGAAGCTCCCGCCAATCGCCCCGCCGATTGCGCCGGCGGCTTCGGGCCCCTGTTGATTTTGCGCTTCCTTAAGCATCGGTTCGATCAGGAAAATGAAATTGACGACCATCCCGATAATTCCAAAGACGATGGCGTAAATTGCGTAACCGATCGAGAGCTTGCGCGCCCACGACTTGAGGCGCAACAGGCCAATCCCCGCCGCCAGCAACGCCGCGCAACTCAGCACCCCCAACGGAATGCATACCTTCAACCACATGGCGTAGGCCGCGTTTTCATTCATGATTTTGATGACAGGATTGTTTGAATTGCCCGGCATGAAGAACAGGGCGATGGAGGCAATCAGCCCGAATATGCCGAACGCGGCAAACACAATGTTCAAAATTCCAAATACGGTTACGGAAGTTGGTCGTTGCATAGGTTGTTGTCCTTTCAACTGGCAGTGGGTTTGGGTGTCACCCAAAGAATGAACCAACCTGCGTCTGCAATCAACCTTCAACCGTGAATCATTCGGGCACGGTTCCAGACGGTGGCGGATCAACGCAATTTCTTCGGATGCCGTGAGCAGGTCGGCACGAATTAGCTCGTGTTTAGGCAAAACGCTGACAAAATGGTGTCATGGCCAAGCCCAAAAAACTTTCCCGCGCTGACGTTTGCAAACAGATCGACGCCTTTCGCGGCATCGTCAAACAGAACGCCGACAGCAAACTGTCGGCGGAACAATGGACAGAAACCAAACGCGCGGAAAGCGAAGAGCGCCGGGAGGCGAACTCAAAACCGATGACCAAGGCCCCGTCGCGGCAAAATCCGGTTGAATTGCTTTTAAGCGCCGGCACCGCGCGCTGAATTCACGGCGGAATCGGACGATGTGCTCAATAAGTGCCCAGTGAGACGCGCAGGACCTGCGGCGCGGAAGTGAAATCCAGGCCCCAGTCGGTCTCGTCCCCGTTCCAGATGTAGAGCGGGTGCCAGCTTCCCTTTTCGTAGCCGCCTTCCTCGACCCGCAGGAAATCGCGCTGGCCACCGGAAGCCGCCTTGAAATCCACCCGGCAGAATGCACCCGTCACCAGAAATTCGTTCTCGCCGATTTTCGCTATCAGGGCGCGGCCGATCGGTTCGGAATTTCCCTTCGGACTGCCGTTACGGGTCACACCGTAAGTGATGACGGCCTGCCAGTTGCCAAAATCCAGTGTTTGCGTCGCTTCACCGGTTTCCTCGGCGGTCGCCTGGAGTTTGCCCTCGAAGTTGAGCCGGGCGACTTCGCGCATGATTGGTCCCAGAATTTTGTAATTCAGAGCGACCGGGGCGAGCGACTCTTCCGTCGTCCGCGCCGCGCCGAACGGCTGGTTGGCGTACTTGGTGTAATCAAGGCCAAACGGCGACCAGCCGATGGTCCCGTGCCCCAACGCGGCGAAACACATCCGGGCGGACTGTCCGTCGCCACGGGTCTCGGGCACGAACAACGTGTTGTCCGGCCGGCTGTAAAGTTCCAGCACCCTGCGGTAACGCGCGCTGTCGCCTTCGTAAATGTCCGGGGCCAGAATATCAATCGCAGGAGCCGCAACTTTCCAGATCCACAGCACGTTGTCGGTTGCCCCGCCGCTTTCATACGTGTTCGCGGGACCCGGCGTGAGGGGGTCGCGCAGCGAGGCGTTGACATACATTGGCAGCGGATACTCCTTCTTGCCGGCCGCGGCGACCTGGCCGATGAAATGCGCGACGGACCAGGCGTGAAAATATTCGTCGGCGTTGGCGCCAAAAACTTCAGGCCAGTTTCCGCCGCCTGCGGGCGCGTTGGTGCCCATCGCCTGCAACAGCTCCGGCGGCACGGGTCCGTTGAAGAGCTTCTGCGCCTCGGGCGAATAATCGCGGACGGTGTTCCAGGAGCCAGGCTCGTTTTCAACCTGCACCATGATGACCGTGTGCCGGGTGTCCGCCGCCTTCAGGTGACGCATGAGCGCGCTGAAGGCGTGAATGTCCGCTGCGAGCGTGGCGGGCGCGTGCGGCGACGGCGAATCCACGCGGCGTCCCATCTTGCCGATGATGCGCGGGTAAAGGTCGGGCTGGCTTTTCATCCACGGCGGAATGTAATGCGAACTGCCATTTTTCCAGGTGCCGAACCAGAGCAACACGAGCCGCACGTTGTGCTCGCGCGCCTGTTTGAGGATGGTGTCCACGACTGAGGTGTCGAATTTTCCCGGCTCCGGCTCGAACTGTTCCCAGTAAACGGGGATTTCGAGCGTGTTGGCGTGAAGCTGTTCGATGGCCGGCCAGACCTTCGGCAGCAATGCCGGCCAGGCGCTCGAATTGTGACACTGCGCGCCGAGGATCAGGAAGGGCGCACCATCGACGATCAAAGCGTGGTGTCCGTCCTGGGCCACCAGATGTGGCATCGGATTGTTGTCGGCCTGCGCAAATGCCGGGCCGGCGCACAAACCTGGCAGGAGAACGGCGAGCGCGGCCAGGAGAAATGGACGGAGGGAAAAGCTTTTATTTTCAAGGTTCATGCCAGCATCGTAAATGGCAACGTGGCGGCGTCAAGTGTTGACGGAGCCGGCAATCACGGATGGGCACGATTCTACAAGATTGGCCGGCTGAAATGAAAGCAACTTGCTGTGCCATCATGGCAGCAAAGGATGGCGTGTGATCCGGATTGGGGAATTTAAACTTACGCGAAAGAATGAAGCTCGGCTCTTGGCGCGGCCTCGGCAGGCGTCGGGCTGGTTTCGGCAATCGGCATCGTGAAGTCGCAGCCCGGATATCCTGAACAGCCCCAGAATTTGCCGCCGGGATTGGGCCCGTTCTCAACAACCCGTATCACCATTTCACGTTCGCATTTCGGACAAAACTTTCTTGTGTCGTGCAACAATGCGAGAACTTCCGGGTCGAGCTTGGCGTCTGCGGATTCAAGCATTTGGGCCAGTTCAACCTCGGTTACAATCTCAATGTCATGTCTTTTGGCGAACTGCATTGCCGGACCTGTGTAACCGCGCAGGGTGATGAACTTGCCCTGCTGGATGTTCGCGTCTGTCAGCGCGCCCAAAAATTCCCGGACCTGTTTCACGCCGACACGCCACGCTTTCCACTGCTTGCATTGAACCGCCGCGCACTGTCCATCCTTTTGGATGACCAAATCAATTCCTCCGTCGGGATTCGCGCCACCACGCCGGGTCACCTCGTAACCGAGCTTCCTATAGACGAACTCAATCATTTTCTCGAACTGGAACCAGTCAATCGAATGGATTTGTTGAAGCAGCCCGGTCGTCGTGATGATTGGTTCGGAAGCCAGTGCCGGTACGATCTCCGGCTCCGGTTCAGCTTCAACCGTTTTTTTTTCCGGGACGCGAAGCGCGGGCGCATAAACGTTTCTGGTCATTCCCCTCATGTTGCGCTCCGGGGTTGCCAGCCGGAAGATGCCGAGGATGGCAAAACCGGCAACCGCCGATCCCACGATGATCAGGGAAATCCAGCCGATGACAGAAGCCACCTGGGTAAAATTCGGAACAAACATGGCCGCAAGCCCGCCAATACCCGTCATTGCGGCAATTGGTTCCCTCAAATCGTCATCCCGTCTTCGCCATGTCATATCATCCCCAATACCGCAATTTCGATGCCTAAATTGAGCCTTTTCGACAGAATCTGTCCGGCTTTGCGGGGTAAGGAGTTGGAGGGGAAAACGGCGTTATCCGCGAAATCCGAGTTTCGTGTGGGATCTGGCAGCTGGGAGTGTCGGCAGAAGACCCCGGCCGTCTTGCCATGTGCGGGATTGGCCTCGCCAGTGATTGAAAAAAGAAAGACCGGGCGAAAATGCTCCGCCCGGCCCTCTGAATTTTTTCAGGCGTGACTTACGGTTTCCAAATCATGTCGGCCACGGTGCGGCCCGCCGGAATGAACGGGATGACGTGCGTGCTGTAAGGTGTGATCACGTCGAGGATGTAAGGCTCCTTGGCATCAAGCATCCGCTGGATGGCGGCGCGCAAATCCTTTTTGAACATCACGCGCTCGCATTTGACACCGAATGAATTGCAGACGCGGACGTAGTCGGGATAAATTTCAGGACGATGTTCCGGGTCGCCGAGGTAGGTGTGGCCGCGGTTGCCGGCGTAGAAGTTGTCCTCCCATTGCACCACCATGCCGAGGTGCTGGTTGTTCAAAATGATGGCCTTGACGTTGATTTTTTCCACGTGCGCGGTGGCCAGTTCCTGGATGTTCATCAGGAACGAGCCGTCGCCGTCAATGTCAATGACTTCCTTGTCCGGATGGGCAATCTTGATGCCGAGCGCCGCCGGAAAGCCAAAACCCATCGAGCCGAGGCCGCCGCTGGTGATGAACTGGCGCGGGCGCTCGTATTTGTACCATTGCCCCGCCCACATCTGGTGCTGGCCCACGCCGGTGGTGATGATGGCGTCGCCCTTGGTCAATTCGTAAAGCGCCTCGATGACCATTTGCTGAAGGATGACCTGTTTTTCTTTTCCCTGCATGTGGTCTTTCATGTGGTCGCTGCCGGCGATTTCACTGGTGATGCGATAGGCAAACGGCCCCTTCTTTTTCCACTCCTCGATTTGTTCGAGCCACGCGGTGTGTTTTTTGTTGAGCGGCCGCTTGGCGAGCATCGCATTGAGCCGCGTCAAGGCGTCCTTGATGTCGCCAACCACTGGCAGGTGCGCCTTCCGGTTTTTGTTCAACTCGGATGCGTCAATGTCCACGTGCACAATTGTGCCGTTTTTGCAGAATTCATCGAACTTGCCGGTCACGCGGTCATCGAACCGCACGCCGAAGGCGAGCAGCAAATCCGCGCCGTCCTTGATTTTCACCATCGGTTCGCTGGGATTTTTGCGGTATTGGTATTCGCCGTTGACGGCCCAGTTCGCGAACGCTGCGCCGTGCATGCCCAGCCACCGCAACGAGAGCGGGTGCGTCTCCGGAAAACCGCCGATGCCCATGAGCGTGGTCGTCACGGGAATCTGCGCGGCCTCGGCGAATTTTTTCAGTTCCGCCGCCGCGCCGCTGGAAATGATTCCACCGCCGCAATAAATCACCGGGCGTTCGGCCTTTTCGATGAGCCCCATGATTTCGTGCAGCGCCACTTCGTCGGCACGGAGGTCGGGCTGGTTGTAACCGCGCAAGCCTTTCCTGATTTCATCGAGGGTCGGCCAGACCGGCTGGGTGCGGGCCTGCTGCACGTTCTTCGGCACGTCAATGACCACCGGGCCGGGGCGGCCGGTCTGGGCGATGTAAAATGCCTCCTTCACGATGCGCGGGATGTCGTTGACGCTCGTGACGAGATAGGAATGCTTTACGATGGGCAGTGTCACGCCGATGATGTCGGTTTCCTGGAATGCGCCGCGTCCGATCATGTTGGTTGTGACCTGGCCGGTGATGGCGACGAGCGGGCAGGAATCCAGGTAGGCATCGGCGATGGCGGTGACGAGGTTGGTCGCGCCGGGGCCGCTGGTGCTCATGCACACGCCGGCCTTGCCGGTGGCGCGGGCGTAGCCTTCCGCCGCGAAACTGCCGCCCTGTTCGTGGCGCGGCAGGATGGTGCGGATTTTTGATTTGGTGAGCGACTGGTGGATTTCCATGCTCGCGCCGCCGGGATAGGCAAAAATAAGTTCGACCCCTTCGCGTTCGAGGGCCTGGACAAGGATGTCGCATCCGGCCATGGCCGGGCCGACCTCGGCGCGCGGAGTGGAGGCGGTGGCTTGTCGGGCCGAAGCGGCTTTGGCCGCGAAGGCGGATTTCTTTCCAGCGGTTTCAGGTGTCTTGCTCATATGTTTCGGAGATTACGATTATGATTCTGACAACAATTAAGAGTCAAGCCGCCGTGACGCGTCTTCTTGATTGTGATCTTTTTCCTAATCTTAATCATTTTTTGTTTGCGGCTGGTGGCGCGGATTAAACAAAAAACCCACGACCGTTGCCAGCCGTGGGTTCTTGTCGAAATTTAACTTAACAACGACAAGCGCCAACGGCATCGCTAACAACGACGACGACTGCCAAACTGACTGCTTGTCCGATGTTTCCCATCATTATGTGGATAATCTAGCATCTGGCCGGCGCCGGTCAAGCCCTGTTTTGGCCAATTTCAGGCCGTTTTTTGCTCAACCTCGGCGATGTATTTGCGGGTGGCGGCGGGCAGGTCGTGCCAGATTTTTATGGCGATGAGTGTTCCGATGACCGCGAAGGGCATCGCAAAAAGCGGCAGCCATTGCCAGTTCGCATCTTTGGATGCCAGCAAAAAGCCGAGGCCGAAGGATTGGATGCCGCTGCCGATGTAGGCAAAGCCGTTCACGATGCCCATGCTCGTCGCGGTTGCCTTGCGTCCGCCAAAATCCGTGGCCGCCGTGCCGGACATCAACGACGTGATGCCGATGGAGGCCGTGACGATGAACACCGCCGCCCAACCCACCATGACCGGCCCGGAAGAGAGGAATATCGACATCAGCACCGCCATAATCAGGACGAAGCCGCACAGCAGGGCGGCGGGCGGCCCGCGGCGGGATTGAAACAGTTTGTCGGAAATCAAGCCGCCGGAAAATCCGCCGACAATCCCGAACACGGCGGTATACCATCCCCAATGTTGCGATAAAAATTCCGCGCCCGGTTGTTTCACTTCATTGGCAAAAATGGGATACCACTGGGTCATGCTGTAACGAAAGACCCCGCCCGTCAGCTCGACACAGGCAACCAGCAGCATGAGCTTGCTGGTGAAAACCTTTTTCAACAGATCCAACACCGTCAGTTCGATGTGCATCCGGCCGGACGAAGCGTCGTGCGTGTCGAAGTATGGCAAACCCGCCTCCTCCGGAGTATCCTTGATGAGCCACAAATCGAGGAAAACCCAGAAAATCAGAATGGCCGCCGGAATATAAAACACCGCCCATGTCGCGTCCAAGGGCGGGCCGGCGGGCGCAAAAATAGTGTGGAGCAGGCCGGAGGCATTTGCCCTGGTCTGCGCGATGATCGCGCCACCCCAATCGAACGCGAAATAAACTCCAATCGAAATCAACGAACCGAAAATCGCGCCGAATACGCCGCGTTCGCGCACGTGAAACCAATACGCCTTGACCTTGATGATGGACATCGAGCCGAAGCTCTGGAAATACATGTTGACCGCATAAAGCACCGAGAAACTGGCGACGAGGTTCACCTTCAGGTTTTTGGCGACGATAAGCCAGGTCAGGACACCAAGGGCGACGTTGGCCAGCGATGCGCCGACGGCGGAGATGATCATCCCGCGCTTGCCGCCCAGCTTTTTGTCAATGAGCGGGCCGTTGACCAGGAACGAAAGCGCATAAACCGTTGTGCCCATCCCGAAAATAATTCCGAGGTCTTCCTTGGACATCAACGTTCCCAAGGCGCTTTTGGCGACGATCAGGTTGTAACGACCCATGCACAAGAACGCATAGGTCATCCCCAGGGGAAACCAGTTGATGAAACGGCGCATCATGAACCAGCGACCGTGTTTAAGGGGATTGTTGCAGAAATAGGCGACCACAACCGCCACCAGACAAAATACAATCGTGGCTGGATAGAAATAATCTGGAATCATTGCGCCTCAGTGAAGCAAAACAGACCCGCCGCCGCCGGTCAAAGGATTTTATTGGACGTAAAAATAAAAAAGCCGCGGAACATTTCCGCGGCCTCGTGAGATGATAAAATGCCCGGTTACTCCGCCTTTGCCGGTTTTTCTGATTTTTCAGCTTTGGGCGCTCTGGCGGCTTTTGCCGGCTTTTCACCCTTGGGCGCGCGCGGTTTCTTTTCTTCTGCAGCTTCAGCCTTTTCAGGTTTTCCGGTGCTTTCGGCTTTTTCGCCTTTGGCATCCCGTTTGACGAAGCCACGTTTTTCGGTCCTGGGCCTTTTGGCTTCCTCGGTTTTCGCCTCGGCGGTGGTGGCGGCCTCCGGCGCGGGCGCGGTCACCGGCGTGAGACTTTCGACGCGGACTTTGAGCGTGCCCTTGACCTCGGCGTGCAGGTGCAATTCGATTTCGTGTTCGCCCACCGCGCGGATCGGGTGTTCAAGATGGATTTTCCGCTTGTCGAGCGAGATGTCGAACTGGTGCTTCAATTCGTCGGCAATCATGCCGGCGGTCACCGAGCCGAACATCTTGCCGTCCTCGCCCGCCTTCACCTTGACGAGGCAGATGAGTTTGGAGACGGCCTTGGCGAGTTCGCTCATGGTGTTGAACTCGTGCGCTTCGCGCTCGGCACGGCGCTGCTTGAGCGCCTCGATCTGGCGTTTGTTGGCCCGCGTGAGCGGAATCGCCAGCCGCTGCGGAAACAAAAAGTTGCGCGCGTAACCGGCGGCGACCTTTACCTGGTCGGATTCGGCGCCCAAGCCGACGATGTTGCTGGTGAGAATGATTTCAGTCTTCATAAAAAGTGACGGGTGACGGATGTCAGGTGCAAATTCGCGCGGCGAAACTAAAATGGAACATCGTCGCTCTCGGGCGGAGGCGCATCAGCATCGGCGGGTGCCGACGACGCAGGCGCGGTTGCCGCACGCGGCGCGGCCGGCGCACCTTCGCCGCCATCGCCACGACCACCGCCGGAGTCCAGAAACTGGAAGTTTTCCAAAACGACGCCGAGTTTGCTTTTCTTCTGTTTGGTCTGCTTGTCTTCCCAGGTATCATAGCGGAGGCGGCCTTCGATCAAAATCGGGCGCCCCTTCTTCAGGTACTGGCCGATGGTTTCAGCGGTTTTGCCAAAAGCATCCACGTCCACAAAAGTGACTTCCTCCTTCATCTCGCCGGTCTCGCTCTTCCACTTGCGGTTGCATGCCAGGCCGAGGCGGGCAATCGCCGTGCCCTTGGGCGTGTAACGCAGCTCCGGGTCGCGGGTCAGGTTTCCGGCAAGGATGACTTTGTTGAAACTGGCCATAGGGGCTCCAATTTTTTGGGGTTTATTTTGCGGGTTTGGGTTCGGGCGCCTGCGTGAAGAGAACGCGGAAAACCTCCTCGTTCAAGGCAAATTTTGTCCGCAACTGCGCGACGAGTGCCGGCGTGCCGCTGAAAATGATGTTCGCGTAAAAGCCGGCGCTGTATTTTTTGTCCGCCACGCGCGCAAAAC
Source organism: uncultured Verrucomicrobiae bacterium (assembly GCA_963764175.1). Classification (GTDB taxonomy): domain Bacteria; phylum Verrucomicrobiota; class Verrucomicrobiia; order Limisphaerales; family UBA11358; genus UBA11358. The sequence goes on from CAVXRE010000011.1 coordinate 241,869, forward strand.
TTTTTTTGTCCATTTTCTGCACGGTTTCAACCTTGCCGCCCGCCGCGGTGATATCGGCGGAAATCTTGTCGAGGGCGTCCTTGACGCCTTCTTCCCTGCCCGCCGTGTTCATGATGAACAGACCTTCGTATCGTTTCACTTTTTTCCCTCTTCGTTTGCGGAGTCCACGACTCCATTAAACCGGTTCATTGCCATTTCAATTCCGTCGTCCAGCCAGCATTCCGCCTGGCCAGCCGCCCGGTCCAGGACTTTTTCCATCACCGCCGCTTCCGCCGCATCAAAACGGTCCAACACGTAATCCGTGATTTCCCGCGAGCCGTCTTTGCGGCCGATGCCGAGCCGCAACCGCGCAAATTTCCGTGTGGCCACATGCTGCTCGACGGACTCCAAACCGTGATGTCCGCCGCTGCTGCCGCCCGCCCGCAGGCGGATTTCTCCCAACGGCAAATCCGCATCATCCACCGCCACGAGCAAATGTTCCGGCGGCAACTGGTAAAAACTCATCACCGCTTTCACCGCTTCGCCGCTCGCATTCATGAACGTCCGCGGCTGGCACAGCAGAACGCGGATGCCGTTGCGTTCGGCGCGCGCAACGCGGGCATTGAACTTGCGTTCGTTCTTCCAGTCCGCCTTCCAGGCTGCGGCCAGTTTCCCGACCAGCGAAAACCCGGCATTGTGGCGCGTCTTCGCATATTCCTCGCCGGGATTGCCGAGTCCCACGATGAGATGCCATGGCTCCATTTGCGGCACAGGCGGGGCGGTCCTTGCGGACCACCCTCAAAATCATTTCTTTTTTTCCGCCGGCTTTTTTTCGGCTGGCTTTGAACCGGCAGCCTTTTCGGGGGCTGCTGCGCCCTTTTCCGCGCCTTTTTCGGCACCCTTGGCCGCGGCCTTTTCGCCGGGTTTGGCGGCGCCTTTTTCGCCCTTGGCCGGGGCGGCACCTTCCTCGCCTTCTTCCTTCTTTTCCTTGATCATCTCGACGTCGCCTGCGGCCACGGCTTCGCCGGTGGCGGTCGCCGCCACTTCTTCTTCTTCCGCGCGCGGCAGGGCCACGGCCACGACGGGAATGTACTTCTCGCCAAGAATTTCGACGCCGGCCGGCGCCTTGATTTCGCCAAGGTGAACGGCCTTGCCCAGTTCGAGATGGCTGACGTCCACGATGATTTGCTCCGGCAAATCCTTGGGCAGGCAGCGGACCTTGAGTTTGAACAAGACGTGTTCGAGCACGCCGCCGCCGGTTTTCACGCCGGCCGCTTCGCCGGTGGTTTCGAGCGGGACATGGACGACGAGTTTTTCGTCTTCGGCAACTTCATGAAAATCCACGTGCAACATGTCGCCTTCCAGCGGGTGGTGCTGGATTTCCTGCACGAGGGCGAGGCGCTTGGGGCGCGCGTCGCTCTCAACCGACAAATCCACCAGCACATTTTCCGAGGCGGAATGGTGAATGAGTTCCTCGAGTTCCTTTGCGTTGACCTCGAGGTTCTGCGGTTTGTCCTGGCGGCCGTAAATGACAGCCGGCACGCGCCCGGCGGTACGCAATCGTTTGGCTCCGCCCCGGCGCTGTAACGTGCGGGGATACGCTTTCAACGGCACTGATTTCATCGTCAAATAAACTTGTTTGGCGGCGCATTAACTTGTGCGCCCGCCTTTGAATTCAAACAGCGAGTTCACCGACGAATTGTTATGAATTCGTTTGATGGCTTCGCCCAACAGCCCTGCCACCGACAGGGTGACAATCTTCACCCCGTCAATAGCCGGGCGTTGGACTGTATCAGTTGTAATCAACTCGTCAATCACCGATTTTCGCAATCTGGTGATGCCCACGTCGTTCAAAATGGCGTGGGAAACGCAGCCCAGTATCTGCCGGGCGCCCTTTTTCTTCAGCAAAGCCGCCGCCGACGTCAATGTGCCCGCCGTTTCAGTCAAATCGTCCACCAGCAGGATGTTTTTGCCCTTGATATCGCCGATGACGGCCATGGACTCGACCTCCGTGGCGCTTTTGCGCCGCTTGGCCACGATGGCCAGGCCCGCCTCCAGCGTCTGCGAATATGCGTGCGCCATCTTCAACCCGCCCACGTCCGGACTGACCACGACGAGGTCGGCCAGGCGTTTTTTCCTCAAATACTCGTACATCACCGGCGCGGCATAGAGGTGGTCCACCGGAATGTCGAAGAATCCTTGGATCTGTTGGGCGTGCAAATCTATTGTCAGGATGCGGTTCGCGCCCGCCGCCACGAGCAGGTTGGCCACGAGCTTGGCGGTGATCGGCACGCGCGGCTGGTCCTTGCGGTCCTGCCGGGCATAACCGTAAAACGGCAGCACCGCCGTGATGCGTGCCGCGCTCGCCCGCCGCACTGCGTCAATCATGATGAACATCTCCATCAGGTTGTGGTTTGTCGGCGGGCAGGTGGATTGGACGATGAACACGTCCTCGCCGCGCACGTTCTCCTCGACCTTCACAAATGTCTCGCCGTCGGGGAACGGAGAGATTTTGCATTTGCCCAGCTCGATGCCGATGTATTTGCAAATTGCCTGGGCAAGAGGCTCATTGGCGGTGCCGCTGAATACTTTCACGAGTTTAAAAATTTTCTGGTTAAAACAAGAAAACCGCCGCTGTCGGCGGATGAAATCGTGAAATGACTTTAGCAAGCACCGACGGCGGCGCAAGCGCAAACTGAGCGCTGTCAATCAATGGTCAACGACGACCTTGGGTTTGCGGACTGAAACGGGATTGTCCCGGCTTCTCACGGATTGAAAATCGAACGATAGAACCGCTGGCTGAACTGGCCCGCTTTCGGGTCCACGAACGTGAACGGCGCGGTATTCGTCTGGATCGAAACCCAATTCACCAGGTCGGTGGATGCTTGAATGACGTAGTGAAATCCGGGCACGCCCGCAATCGTCAAACCGAACTGTCCGCCGCCGGGGACCGCTGGTGTCACGTTGGCCGCCGCCGTGGCATAGACCGTCAAAGTGGCGGGGTTGCTGTTGGTGGCGCCGGCGATGTTCGACACCATCACGGAATAGGTGCCGGCTTGATTGGTGGTGACGCCGTTCAGTATCAATGTGGCATTTGTTGCAGCAACCAGATTGGCGCCATTGAATATCCATTGGTACTTCAACGGCCCGGTTCCGTTGGCGGTGATGCCAAAATTCACCGGTTGCCCGGCCACCACCAGCTTGTTGGTCAACTGGCTTGTGAACATCGGCCACGTGGTGCCCGCGGCGAGAACGGTGACCGTGAAGGTGTTGGTGACGGCGCCTTTTCCGCCGTTGTTGAGGATGACGGTGATGGTGGCCGTTCCGGTGGCGTTGGCCGCTGGCGTGAACGTCAACGTTCCGGTGGTGCCCGGACTGGTGTAATGGACGGACGGATTGGGGACGAGGGCCGGATTGCTGGAGGTGGCAGTGATCGTAAGCGTCTGCTGTTGACTGGCCGTGCTGGAACTGATGCCGGTCAATGCAACGGTTTGCGGAGCGGTTTGCGAGACAGTATTGTTTCCCTGCTGGGTGGCCGTGGCGCTTTGGACGATGACGAGGTTGCTGATCGGGTTCAACGCCGCGAGTTGATTCACCACATTGGTGGGGACAGTAAAAGACACTTCAGTGGAAAACGGACTCTGCACACCCGAGCTGTTATACGTTGTGGCTGCAAAAGAATAAGTGTCTCCGGCAACCAGATTGGAAATCGTTGCACCCGTGGCGTCCCCAACGGAAATCTGGTTGGTGGAAACACTCCCGCTGATCCAGAAATAGATGTTGTAGCCCGCGACAGTCGGATCGGTGCTCGCATTCCACGACAACGTGACATTTCCGGCCAAGGCCGGAACCTCCATCATCGCTGCCAGAATGCCGAAGCGTAAAAATTGTCGGATACTGTACATCTCAACCCGGCAGCGCTTTCACAATTTGTTTCACTCCGGCCTCCTTTTTGAAAGACGGACTGCATTCTGTCAGACGCGCCGCTGCAATAGCTACAGATGTATTCCGGGGTGTAAACAGTTTTTTCATGGGAGTTATTCACAAGGATTGATTTAAGATTTGGGTTGTGTCGGGTTGAGCCAGGGAACACACGGCGCCCCGTCTTGGCAATCCAGCCTCCAAGTCAACCATCGTGATAAGACAGGCGGCCCGGCTGTAACGAAGGAAATTCCACCGGGACAGCTGGAAAACGTTTCGCGGTCTGGAAAGCATTTTCCCGGGAACTTTTCCTGCAATTGATCCTCTTAGCTTCCGTAAATAAACGAATTCGGACAAAACCATGGGTTGTATTCGCCTTACGATGCCAAGGTGGTTGGAGACTACACCGGTCTGACACCGCCTTTTGGATTCTTCTACTGAGTTGGGGGGAAGAAAGCAGTGACGGGTTTGTTGTTGCCCGTCTTTTCTGCCAGGGCGGTGTGAAAACGCCGCCCTGCTATTTTATCCAGCCATTTTCCAGCCGGGCAAGGTCTTATTTCGCGGCCAGGGCTGATTCAATGGCTTGTGCCACTTCTGCGGAATCCGGTTTTACCGACGAACTGAAGCGCTTCAGGATTTTGCCGTCGCTGCCGACGATAAACTTGGTGAAGTTCCAGCCGATGTCCCCCGGAAACGGAGATTCCTTGCCCGCCAGCAGCACGTAAAGCGGGTGGCGATCGGCTCCGTTGACCTCAATCTTGTCGAACATCGGGAAGGTCACGTCGTATTTGGAGGTGCAGAATTCTTTGATTTCCGCGTCCGTGCCCGGCTCCTGATGTGCGAACTGGTTGCAGGGAAAACCGAGCACGACCAGGCCCTGGCCCTTGTATTTCTGGTAAAGCGCCTCCAACGCCTTGTACTGCGGGGTGAATCCGCATTTCGACGCGACATTGACGATCAACAGCACCTTGCCCTGATACGGCTTCAATGAAGTTTGGTTGCCGTCAATGTCCTTGAGCGGAATGTCGTAAATGGATTCCGCAGCACAGGCGGAAATGAATTGAAAAATCAGGCTCGCGGCCAAAAGAATGAAAATTTTCATGACCAAAAAGTGCATCGGCTGGTGCAGGTTGTCAATCCGGCGCGTTCGAATCAGCGCATTATCCAACCGCCGCCGAGAACCAAATCGTCCTGATAAAACACCGCCGCCTGGCCGGGTGTGATGGCGCGCTGGGCGGAATGCAATTTTACCTTCACCGAACCGTTTGCCATCGGCGTCACCGTCGCCGGCGTGCCGGGATGATTGTAACGAATCTTCGCCGTGACTTCCATGGGCGCGGCCAGCTTGTCGAACGGATGCCAGTTGCAACGGTCGGCGATAAATTCGTCGCGATCCAGCGCTGAATCGTCGCCAACAATAACGCGGTTGTTCGCGGCATCCAGTTCGATCACATAAACCGGCTTGGGCGTCGTGATGCCGAGTCCCTTTCGCTGGCCGATGGTATAGAACTCGATGCCTTCATGATGGCCGAGGACTTGGCCATGCAAATCCGCGATTTCGCCGCGATGTTTCCGGGCAAGGTTCGCCTCTTGGAGAAATTTTCCGTAATCCTTGTCCGGCACGAAGCAGATTTCCATGCTCTCCTCCTTGTCGGCGGTCTTGAGATTGCAATGCCGCGCCACTTCGCGCGTGTCGCTCTTGGTCTTTTCGCCCAGCGGAAAAATTGCGCGGGCAAGCTGGTCCTGCCGCAACGAGAAAAGAAAATAGCTCTGGTCCTTCTTCAGGTCGCGTCCGCGCTTGAGCAGCAGGCGACCATCGTCGCGCCTTTCCAATCGCGCGAAATGGCCGGTGGCGACATACTCTGCGCCCAACTGATTGGCACGGTCAATCAGCCGGCCGAATTTTAAATTCTGGTTGCACATCACGCAGGGATTCGGCGTGCGCCCGGCCTTGTATTCGTCGGCAAAGTATTGGATGACGTGCTTCTGGAATTCCGCCGCCTCGTCAATGAGGTAATACGGGATGTCGAGCTTGTGGCAGACGGCGCGGGCGTCGGTGACGGCCTGCGGGCCGCAGCATTTGTCCTCGGCGCGGTTCACGCAATCCTGCGGCCAGAGTTTGAGCGTGATGCCGATGACCTCGTAACCCTGTTCGAGCAAAAGCGCCGCCGTGGCGGAGGAGTCCACACCTCCGCTCATGCCGCAGACGACGCGCTGGCGCTTTTGCGAATTCACAGAAGGACATTATACAATGCGCGGGCGGCGTGTAAAATGGTTTGAGCTTTAAGAAAATGCCAACTCAATAAATCCGTTTTATTTTAAACCAGCATTTGCCGCAGCTTCGGGATCAATTTTCTTAAGAGCAATCACGATTCGTTGTTGTTCATAACCCGTCGTGATTTGAGCGGCCTTTAATAAGGCTGGCACTGCTGGCTTCGCCATTTCTCCGATGGAAGCCAATGCGTCAGCGGTCGTAGAACGATAGTTTATATTTGTGCCACCAATTCCTTCAATGTTTTCAATCAAAATTGGCATCAATGAGTTGATTCGAGTTTTATTATCAGGTTCAATTTGCACCAGCGCAATTGCCGCAGTGCCACGAGCGTCCGACTTGAGCATTGTCAAAAGTGTCGGAACGGCTGACGTAGCTTGTGTTCCAAATTGTCCCAAGGCGAGACAAGTATTCCATCGGGTCCAAATATAATTATCATCAAGACTTTTTATCAATGCGGGAACAACGGTTGATGGCTCATCCTTTATCACTCCCAAAGAGTTAGCTGCGATGGAACGCACATATGGAGATTTGTCTTCAAGAGAATCTATCAATGTTGAAATGGCATCGGACATTTGAATGTTAGTGTTTCCTGAATAAATTAGCACACCGCCCAGAGCGTGAATGACCTCGTATCGAACTGATGAATTTTCATTTGTGAGTGCTTCAATCAAAGAGGTGATCCCATCTTGTCCAATCCGATCCATAGCAACTCCGACATATCCATTCGCATAACCATCGTTAAGCAACTTCATCAAAGCCGGAATGGCAGGTTTGGCTCCCACACCAAGCTCTTGGCAAGCGAGAACAGCATTGTGATGCAATGGGTTATTTATTTGCAACAAACTGATGATTACTGGAAGGCCGTTTGTTCCAATGTGACGAACCGCATTGGCAGCTTCATCATTTGCCGGCCCGAGATTTTGATCGTCTAAATTTTTCAGCCATTCTTTTAACGACTTGCCGTTGTAATAGCCCGGCCTGTTGTTAATTTCTTTCACCACCACCGTCGCTGTTCCTGCGGCCAAGATTGCGGCCACGCCAATTACAATTGCCATTTTTATTTTTGTCCATGCCATAATTTTCAATGCTCCTTTGATGAGGGTTAAGGTTGAACCGCTGGCCGCCGCGCCTTTGGCAATCGCGACAGCCGTCACGGCCTTTGCCAGCACCACCGGCGCGGCTTGAACGGAATTGGCGGAAATCGTCCCGGCAATGATGGCCGTGGTCGAACTCACGCCGCGTTTCGTGAAAAAGTTCCGCAGCTTTTCCAGCGCGCGGTTCACCCGCATCTTCGCCGCGTCTTCACTCGCACCCAGCGCCGCGCCGACTTCCCTGAAATTCCGGCCTTCAAAAAATCGCAGCACGAGCGCGTCGTGATCTTTTTGCCCGAGTTTTTCCAGTGCCCCGTCCAGCAACGGCGCGATTTGATTCCACGTTTCTTCGTGCATGGATTCGGCTTCGTTCGAAGTGGATTGCATGTAAGCCTCCTGTTCGCGGTGCTGCCGCCGTCGTTGAATGGTCAGCGCGTTGGCGCTCGCATATCGCGCCGTGCGGCACAACCAGCCGGGCAAAATGGTTTTGTCGCCAAGCGAGTCCGCCTTGCGCGCCAGAATGATGAAAACCGCCTGCGTGATTTCCTCGGCCTGATGCGCGTCGCGGACCTGCCGCAGCGCCACGGAATACACCAGATTGACGTAACGCGAAACGAGCGTGGCGAAGGCCTCCTCGGAATTGCTCCGGGCATATTCCTGCAGGAGGGCCAGGTCGTCGTTTGGCATTTCACCCATACATTTACGCCGCCGCAAAAAAGTAACAGGTTATTTTTACAGCGGCTGTGCCTTTTGCCGGGAATTGACGGATTATTCTTAGCTTCCGGCGGGCGATATGCAATTTGTGGTCGAGGTTTAAATGGGCGTTTGGCGCGTGAATTTTGAAAACATTTATTGCGAAATCGTGAAATTCGGGTAAAAACTAACTGGATTTGAGGCGTTAACAGCCATGGAATGAACAGCAGAGCAGAGCAACATACAAATCGTGGCCGGCGGCTGCGAACAATGCCACCGCCAAAACAAGGGCTTTATGATCCGCAATTTGAACATGAAGCCTGCGGCGTCGGTTTTGTCGTCAACATAAAGGGGAAAAAGTCGCATACCATCGTTGATCAGGCGCTCCAGGTCCTTTTAAACCTGAACCATCGCGGCGCCTGCGGTTGCGAGGTCAACACCGGCGACGGCGCGGGCATCCTCCTGCAATCGCCACACTCGTTTTTCAAGGAAACGACCAAGTCATCCGGCTTCACCCTGCCGTCTCCGGCTGAATACGGCGTCGGCATGGCATTCATGCCGCACGAAGCGGCGCAGCGGGCCGAATGCGAGAAGATTTTCACGGCCATTGTGACCGAGGAAGGTCAGAGCGTTCTGGGCTGGCGCACGGTTCCGACGAACAATACCTCGCTCGGCGCGACCGCCAGGGCTTCCGAGCCGTTCATGCGGCAGGTTTTCATCGGACGCAACGCGAAGCTGGCCGATGACCTCACGTTTGAACGGAAGCTATACGTCATCCGCAAGCGGGCGGAGAACGCCATCCGCTATTCCGGCAAGGTCAAGGGCGGCGACTATTTTTACCTTCCGAGCCTGTCGTTCAAGACGGTCGTTTACAAGGGCATGTTGCTGACGGGACAGCTCGGCGAGTATTACCCCGACCTTTCGCATCCGGCGATGGAGTCCGCGCTCGCGCTGGTTCATTCGCGTTTCAGCACGAACACGTTTCCAAGCTGGAACCGCGCGCATCCGTATCACTATCTCGCGCACAATGGCGAAATCAACACGCTGCGCGGCAACATCAACTGGATGCACGCCGCCCAGTCGAACTTCCGGTCCGAATTGTTCGGCGACGACATAAAAAAGATTCTGCCCATCATCAACACCGACGGCAGCGACTCGGCGATGTTCGACAATTGCCTCGAACTGCTCGTCATGGCGGGGCGCGAGCTGCCGCATGCGATGATGATGATGATTCCCGAGCCGTGGGAGAATCACGAGAGCATGTCGCCGGAAAAACGCGCGTTCTACGAATATCATTCCTGCCTGATGGAGCCGTGGGACGGCCCGGCATCCATCGCATTTTCCGATGGCGTCCGGATTGGCGCGTGCCTCGACCGCAACGGCCTGCGTCCGTCGCGGTACTACGTCACAAAAGATGACCTCGTCATCATGGCGTCGGAAGCTGGGGTCTTGCAGATTGAACCGGAGCGAATTGCCGTCAAAGGCCGTTTGCAACCGGGCCGCATGTTCCTCGTGGACACGGAGCAGGGCCGCATCGTTGCCGACGAGGAGCTGAAGAACAAGTTTGCCACCGCGCATCCCTATCAACAATGGCTCGCCGAGCACCACGTGCTGCTCAAAAACCTGCCCGACCCCGGATTTCCAAGCGAGCCGGGACATCAAACCGTGCTCGAACGGCAGCAGGCGTTTGGTTACACGTTCGAGGATTTGCGGTTCATCGTCGGGCCGATGGCCAACGACGGCGTGCAGCCGCTGGGTTCGATGGGCACCGACACGCCGCTGGCCGTGCTCTCGAACAAGCCGCAGCTGCTTTACAATTATTTCAAGCAGCTTTTCGCGCAGGTCACCAACCCGCCGATTGACCCCATCCGCGAGGAAATCATCACGTCCACCGAAACGATGGTCGGCCCGCGCGGCAGCCTGCTCAATCCCAAGCCCGAAAGCTGCGCGTTGATCAAGCTTGAATATCCCATCCTCACCAACGAGGATCTGGAGAAACTCCGCCACGTCAGCCGCAAGGGTTTCAATGCGGTCACGCTGCCGATTTTGTTTCCGGCGGCTGATGGCGCCAAAGGCCTGGAAAGCGCGCTCGAAAAATTGTTCGCCGCCGCCGACAAGGCCATTGCCGATGGCGCCAATATCATGATCCTTTCGGACCGCGGCGTCTGCCGGGAGAACGCGCCGATTCCCGCGCTGCTGGCGGTGTCGGGCATGCACCATCATTTGATTCGGGCGGGGACGCGCGGCAGGGTCGGCCTCGTCCTCGAATCCGGCGAACCGCGCGAGGTGCATCATTTCGCGTTGCTCATCGGCTACGGTTGCAGCGCCATCAATCCGTACGTGGCGTTTGAGACGCTTGACGATTTGATCCGCGAGGGCCTGCTGGTCAACCTCGACCACAAAACCGCCATCAAGAAATACATCAAGGCCGCCGTGAAAGGCGTGGTCAAGACGATGGCCAAGATGGGCATCTCAACCATTCAAAGCTATCGCGGCGCGCAAATCTTTGAAGCCGTCGGCCTGAACAGCGACGTGGTGAACAAATATTTCACATGGACGCCGTCGCGCATCGAAGGTGTCGGGCTGGACGTCCTCGCCGAGGAGGTTTTGAAACGGCATCGCCATGCGTTCCCGGATCGCCAGGTGAACGGCATCGCGCTTGATCCCGGCGGCCAGTATCAATGGCGCGACGGCGGTGAATATCACCTGTTCAATCCGCAGACGATTCACAAGCTGCAAACCGCCTGCCGCCTGGGCAGCGAAAAAATTTACCGCGAATACGCGGAACTGATCAACAACCAGGCCAGGAACCTGTGCACGCTGCGCGGCCTGCTCGAATTCAAACCCGCGGACAAGCCGCTGCCGATTGATGAAGTCGAGCCGGTCGGGGAAATCGTGAAACGCTTCAAAACCGGTGCGATGAGCTATGGCTCCATCAGCAAGGAGGCGCACGAGGCGCTCGCCGTCGCCATGAACCGCCTCGGCGGCAAGAGCAACACCGGCGAAGGCGGCGAGGATGCGGAACGCTACATCCCGTTGCCGAACGGCGATTCCAGGAACAGCGCCATCAAACAGGTCGCCTCCGGCCGCTTTGGCGTGACGAGCCATTACCTCGTCAACGCGCAGGAACTGCAAATCAAGATGGCCCAGGGCGCCAAGCCGGGCGAAGGCGGCGAGTTGCCCGGCAAGAAAGTTTATCCGTGGATCGCCAAGACGCGGTTCACCACACCCGGCGTAGGCCTCATTTCGCCGCCGCCGCACCACGACATTTATTCCATCGAGGATCTGGCGGAGCTGATTCATGATTTGAAAAACTCAAATCGCAGCGCGCGCGTGAGCGTGAAGCTCGTCGCAGAAGTCGGCGTCGGCACCATCGCCGCCGGTGTTGCCAAGGCGCACGCGGACGTGGTGCTCATCAGCGGACACGACGGCGGCACCGGCGCATCGCCGCTCTCATCCATTAAACACGCCGGCGCGCCGTGGGAGCTTGGCGTGGCTGAGACGCATCAGACGCTGGTGCTGAACAATCTTCGCAGCCGCATTTATGTCGAGACCGACGGCCAGATGAAGACCGGGCGCGACGTGGCCGTGGCCGCGCTGCTGGGTGCGGAGGAATTTGGTTTTGCCACCGCCCCGCTCGTGGTGCTCGGCTGCATCATGATGCGCGTCTGCCACATGAACACCTGTCCGGTCGGCGTCGCCACGCAGGACCCGCGCCTGCGCGCGCGGTTCACCGGCGACCCCGCGCACGTCGTCAATTTCATGCGCTTCATCGCACAGGAACTCCGCGAAATCATGGCGCAGCTCGGCTTCCGCACGCTCAACGAGATGATTGGCCGCACGGACAAACTCGTGCCGTGGAAAGCGATTGAACATTGGAAGGCGAAGGGCCTTGACCTGACGCCGATTCTCCATCAGCCGGAAGCCGGACCTGATGTCGGCCGTTACCGCCAGATAGACCAGGACCACGGCTTGGCGGAATCGCTCGACGTGACACGGCTGCTCGACATTTGCGAACCGGCCATCGAACGCGGCGAACGCGTCCACGCCGATTTGCCCATCCGCAACGTCCACCGCGTCGTCGGCACCATCACCGGCAGCGAAGTGACGAAGAAGCACGGTCCAAACGGCCTGCCCGACGACACGATTCATCTCAAGTTCACCGGCAGCGCCGGGCAGAGTTTCGGCGCGTTTGTGCCCAAGGGCATGACGCTCGAAATCGAAGGCGACGTGAATGATTACGCCGGCAAGGGCCTCAGCGGCGGACGGATCATTGTTTATCCGCCGAAAGGTTCCACGTTCAAGGCCGAGGACAACATCATCATCGGCAACGTGGCGCTTTACGGTGCGACCAGCGGCGAATTGTTCGTGCGCGGCATGGCGGGAGAACGGTTCGGCGTCCGCAACAGCGGCGTCAATGCCGTGGTGGAAGCCATCGGCGACCACGGTTGCGAATACATGACCGGCGGGCGCGTCATTGTGCTGGGCAGGACCGGACGCAACTTTGCGGCGGGCATGTCCGGAGGCATCGCCTACGTGCTGGACGAGGCCGGCGATTTCGCCACCCGTGTCAACCGGCAGATGGTGGACTTGGAAAAACTCATTGACCCCGACGAAACCGAAGAGGTCTGGAAACTGGTCCAGCGGCATCAAACTTATACGAAAAGCGGACGCGCTGCGCAGGTGCTGGCGGACTGGGAGGGCACCGTCCGCAAATTCGTCAAAGTCATTCCGAAGGATTACCAGCGCGTTTTGCAATCCATGAAAAAGGTGCAGTCGCAGGGCTTGACCGGCGACCAGGCCATCATGGCCGCGTTCGAGGAAAACGTCCGCGACGTGGCGCGCGTCGGCGGCGGGTAAGGCATCCGCAGATTACGCAGATGAACGCAGATTTTCAGAAATCAAACAAAGACCCGCAAACGTACGCGATTATAGGCGCAGCGATGGAAGTACATCGCCATCTGGGCCACGGTTTTCTGGAAGCTGTTTATCAGGAAGCGTTGGCGGTGGAACTGACGGCGCGGGAAATTTCATTTCAGCGCGAAGTGATTCTGCCCATCCGGTATAAAGGGCAACTTTTGCAATGCGGCTATCGTGCCGATTTTATTTGTTTTGGTGAAATCGTCGTGGAATCAAAAGCCATCAGCCAATTGACGGGAACTGATGAAGCTCAAACAATCAACGAACTTAAGGCGACCAATTTGAATCGAGCATTGTTGATCAACTTTGGCGCGCCGAGCTTGGAATATAAACGTCTTGTTTTTAATCTGCGTGAATCTGCGAAATCTGCGGATCAATTAGAAAACATCAACTTGATAGGAGCATAATTTGGGCAAACCCACAGGATTCATCGACTATTTGCGCGAACTGCCGCTGGACCGTTCGGCCGCCGAACGCATCCGCGACTGGAACGAATTCCATTTCCACATGGAGGAGGCCAAGCTCCGCCAGCAGGGCGCGCGCTGCATGGACTGCGGCATCCCGTTCTGCCACACCGGCACGCTCCTCAACGGCATGGCCAGCGGCTGCCCCATCCACAATCTCATCCCGGAATGGAACGACCTCGTCTATCGCGGCTTGTGGAAGGAGGCGCTGGAACGCCTGCACAAGACGAATAATTTTCCCGACTTCACCGGCCGCGTCTGCCCTGCTCCGTGCGAAGGCTCATGCGTGCTCGGCATCAGCTCCCCGCCTGTCACCATCAAAAACATCGAGTACGCCATCGCCGAAAAAGGCTGGGACGAAGGCTGGATTGTGCCCGAACCGCCAAGGAAGCGGACCGGCAAGAAAGTGGCCGTGGTCGGTTCCGGCCCGGCGGGCCTGTGTGCCGCGGCGCAATTGAACAGGGCCGGCCACACCGTCACGGTGTTTGAACGCGACGACCGGCCCGGCGGATTGCTCATGTACGGCATTCCGAACATGAAGCTCGACAAGGAGAAGGCCGTGCTGCGCCGCATCCGGCAGATGGAAGCCGAGGGCATCCAGTTTGTCTGCAACACCGAAGTGGGGAGCGCGACCGTCCCGGTCGCATCGGTCGGCGGGACGCCGACCGAAAACTCCCCCGCGCCCGTTGTTGCGCGAGACGCGCAACAACGCGACCGTGACGGTCGCGCTCCCACTAAAATTTATCCCGCCGAGAAGTTGCTCAAGGAATTTGACGCGGTGATTCTCGCGACCGGCGCGACCAAGCCGCGCGATTTGCCCGTCGAAGGCCGGAACCTCAAGGGCGTTCACTTCGCGATGGATTTTCTGACGGCCAACACGCGCGCATTGCTGGATCAACACAAGAACGGCAATTACATTTGCGCCGAGGGCAGGGACGTCATCGTCATCGGCGGCGGCGACACCGGTACGGACTGCGTGGGCACGTCGCTCCGCCAGGGCTGCAAGAGCCTGGTGCAGGTTGAAATTTTGCCGCAGCCGCCCGTGGATCGCGCCGGGGACAATCCCTGGCCCGAATGGCCGAAGGTTTACAAGCTCGACTACGGCCAGGAGGAAGCGGCGGCGAAGTTTGGGGCCGACCCGCGCGTTTATCTGACCACGGCAAAGAAATTCACCGGTGACAGCCAGGGGCAGGTGAAGGAAGTCCTCACCGTCCGGATCCAGTGGGAACGGAACGACAAGGGCCAGTTCATTCCCAAGGAGGTTCCCGGCACCGAAAAAGTTTTGCCCGCGCAACTCGTCCTGCTGGCGATGGGTTTTCTCGGGCCGGAACAGCCGTTGCTTGACGCGCTCAAGATCGAGCGCGACCCGCGCACAAACGTGAAGGCCGAATTCGAGAAATACTCGACGAACATCAAGGGCGTGTTTGCCGCCGGCGACTGCCGTCGCGGACAGAGCCTGGTCGTGTGGGCGTTCAATGAAGGCCGCGGCGCGGCCCGCGAGTGCGACCGCTATTTGATGGGCCAGACGGATTTGCCGTAATTTTGCAATCGTCCTCGTCCCTCGTGCTCGTCCTCGAAATGCTTTAACGCAGAGGCGCAAAGGCGCAGAAGGCGGGAGCTTGAAAAACCGCCGTCACGAAACATTTTGCATTTTTCCAGTCATAACCCCACGCTGTGCGCATGACGCAACCGCTGGCGCTCGTTTTTTACGAAAAGCTGATGCCCGGCAGCCAACTGGTGAACCGGCTGCAGGATTTGAATTATCGCGTCCAGGCCGTGAACGATCTGGCGTCCTTTCAGCGCTGCGCAAAAAGCGAAGGCCCCATGCTGGTGTTCGTGGACATGGAAACAAAGGAGAGCGACGTTTGTCAGGCGATTACCGCGCTAAAAAACGATGCGGCCACGCAACATATTCCTGTTGTGGCATTTGCGAGCGAACAGGCCGGGGAATTGCAGGCGGCAGCCCATACGGCCGGGGCAAAACTCGTCGTGAGCGAAACCGCGTTGCTCGATCATTTGCCGGAACTTTTGAATCAGGCGCTGCAGGTTGAGTGATTTCAAAACTTATGCTTGACAAAACGGCATCAACCTTTACGCTCGCTGCAAATTGAGGCATGAACTGTTTCCGACAGTAATTTGCGGACATTAGCTGTTTACCAGTGGTGTCCGTTTTTATTTTGTGCGGCAACCTCAAAAAAAAGTCAGGAGTTGGATATGGCTAGTGGCAAAGTAAAGTGGTTCGATAACAAAAAAGGGTTCGGCTTTATAGCCCAGGGTTCTGGCCAGGACGTCTTTGTGCATCACTCGTCCATCATTGGCGCCGGATTCAAGACTCTCAATGAAGGCGAAGAAGTCTCTTTTGAGATCGTGTCCAGCGACAAGGGTTTGAAAGCCCAAAACGTGCAGCGCGTCCAGGCCCCGTAGGGCTTGCCTCGCGTCAGGTCCGATAATTTCGCGGCGGCAGTTTTCATTCGCCAGCGCCGGGAAAGGCAGGTAATTTGTGTCCATGCCGGTCATCTCCGAGGCGCGCGTCGCGAGTCTTTACATCCATGTTCCGTTCTGCGCGCAGAAATGCGCGTATTGCGCCTTTTATTCCGAACCGTCGGGCGGCGACCTCATCAACCGCTACGTTGCCGCCCTGGTTCATGAATTGGAGATGGTCGCGGACGATTTGAAGCCGCGCACCATTTTCTTTGGCGGCGGCACGCCATCGCTGCTGAATCTCCGGCAATGGGGGCAAATCCTAAGCGCGATGGAACGGTTGCATCTGCTGGGAGCCGATGAATTCACGGTGGAATGCAATCCCGCCACGGTCTCGCCCGACAAGGCCAGATTGCTCCGGGACTTCGGCGTGAACCGGATTTCCATGGGCGTGCAATCACTTGACGAGGCATTGCTTGAACGCCTCGGCCGGATCCATACCCGGCAAATGGTTTTCAAATCATTCGATATTTTGCGTCGCGCCGGTTTTGACAATTTGAACCTCGACCTCATGTTTGCGATTCCCGGCCAGACTATGGAAATCTGGCGCGACACCTTGAACGAAGCCGTCGCAATGCAGGGCGAACATCTGTCCAGCTACGAAGTCATCTACGAGGACGACACGCCGCTGTTTGCGCGGCTGCAAGCCGGCGAATTTGCCGTGGACGAGGAGCTGGCCTGCGCGATGTATGAGGAATTGGTGGAACGCGCAACCGCCGCCGGTTTCCGGCAATACGAAGTCGCGAACTTCGCGCGCGAAAAATCTCTCAACCTTCAACCCTCAGCCTTCAACATTCCCGCCCTCGCCTGCAGGCACAACGTGAATTACTGGCGCGGCGGCTCGTTTTACGGCCTTGGGCCAAGCGCGACGGGTTATGTGCGCGGCGTGCGGACAAAGAACCGGTCGAACACGCAGCTCTATTGCGAGCAGCTCGAAAAAGGAGAACGCGCCATCGAATCCCGCGAGGAATTGCCTCCGCTGAAACGCGCCGGCGAGACCGCGGCGTTCGGTTTGCGCATGACGGCAGGCTGGCCGTTTGAGGAGTTTCAGCGCACGACACACTTTGATTTGCGCGATGAATGGCCGGCGGAAATGAAGGAGCTGGCGGAGCGCGGCTGGGGAAAAATCTCGCCCCAAAACTTTCAACTGACAAAAACAGGCCTGCGCTTCGCCGATTCGGCGGCGGAATTATTCCTGCGCTGAGTTTGGGAGGGACAGCGTGTCGCTGTCCCCAAAATCAGGGTCGCCGACACGGCGACCCTGCCAGTTATGTCGCATCCGGAGGTTTCCCGCCGGTTGTTACGGCTTTCCCGCCCAATCGTTGCATCGCCAGCACACCGGCGGCAATCGAAATCGCGCCGCAGATCACGTAAGGCAGCATCGGGACGCGCATGTAAAGCGTCGCGGCAAAAATTGGACCGAGGATGCGCGCCAGGGCTCCGGCGCTCTGGGCCACGCCGATGGTTGCACCCTGTTCGTTTGCAGGCGCAAGGTTTGAGAGCAGGCCAAACAGGGGCGGGCGCGTCAGGCTGGTTCCAATGGCCAGCAATGCCAGCACCAGCAGCATTTTGATCCACGGCCAGTCGTCGAGGCGCAAAACCGCCAGCCATTTCAACTGGCCCTCGCCTTTGAGGAACGGCAACAGCGCCAGGCTGATGCCCGTCAACACCAGACTGAACGCTATCAGCCTCGGTTCGCCGAATTTTTTCACGAGCCGCCCGATGGCCCCGCCCTGGATGAACGCGCCGATGAGGCCGCAAAAAACGAAAATCGAAATGACCGTCATGGCCGGTCTGGTTTCGTCCACGGTGATGCCAAGATTAAAATTGTCGCTGACGAGCAGCGGCAGCGTGCTTTCAAAACAACTGAACGCGAACGTCGCCAGGAAAAAAACCAGGACAAGCAGACCGATTTTCGGCTGGGCGAGCGTGTGCCCCCATTGATTCAGGCGCGGCCGCGGGGTCGCCTGGCTGGAATCCGGCTTCAAACTTTCCGCGAGAATGGAAAAGGCCAGAATGAAATTCGCCGTGCAAAGCGCGGCGGCGGTCCAGCCCGGGCCGGTGACGCCAAAAAGTTTCAAGGCAATGCCGCTGAGGGCCGGGCCGAAGATGAATCCCAGCCCGAATGCCATGCCGATCAAACCCATCCGTTTTGAACGATGCTCGGGTGGCGTGATGTCGGCGATGTAAGCCTGGGCGACGGTGATGTTGCCGCCGCACGCGCCGGCGAACACGCGCGAGATGAGCAGCGCCCAAAGCGCGGCGGCATGATTTTCGAAGCCAGACCCGATGGCGAACAGCACATACGACAACGCCGCGCCGGCCGTGCTGGTGAGCATGACGGGACGGCGGCCGTACCGGTCGGAAAGCCGCCCCCAAACCGGCGAGAAGACGAATTGCATCGCGGAAAACGAGGCGATGATGGCGCCGATGACCAGGCCGCTCGCGCCGTAATGCCGGCTGAAAATCGGCACGAGTGGCACGACGATGCCGAAACCGATGAGGTCAATGAAGACCGTCAGGAAAACAACGAGCAGCGATGGCTTGCGTTTCATGTTTGCAACAAATGGGAATTCTAATGGCAATCAGAAGCGAGTCAATTTTTCCGGCCAATTTTTTCCTGCGGATAACTTTGTGAATTGGTTGGGGACGGAAGTTTGGAATTCAGGCTTGTCGCTGCTCCCGATTAGCGTTCTCCTGTTCGCATGATTGATTCCGTTTCCGATGCCGCAGGCGCGGCGGCTGATTTGAAAAAGGCGCGGCGGCAAAAGGCTGCCCGTGCGGACGCCCGCCCCACCATTGACCGGCTGCCGCCACACTCACCGGAAGGCGAGCAGGGTGTCCTGGGTTGCGCGCTTCTTTCGCCGAACGAGTGCATGGGCGAGTGCATCGAAAAACTCAAGGACGGCGGGGAGGTTTTTTACGACCTGCGGCACCAGACGATTTTCGAGACGCTCGCGGCGATGTACGACTCGCGCGAGGCGATTGACGTCATCACGCTCCAGCAGCGGCTCAAGGACAAACAACTTTTGGATCAGGTCGGCGGGATCGCCTATCTCTCGCAACTTCAGGACGCCGTGCCGAGCGCGGCCAATCTGAGCTATTACCTTGACATCGTCCGTGAAAAATTCCTGCTGCGGAAAATGATCCAGACCTGCACGGGCGTGGTTGGTCGGGTTTATGATTACGAAGGCGAAGTGGACGCGCTGTTGGACGAGGTGGAGCGCGACATTTTGCGCATCAGCGAATCGCGCGTGCAGGGCGGCGTCGTGACCACCAAGGAACTGGTGGGCAAGGCCATCGGGACGATTGAAAATTATTTCAGCCGCAAGGGCACCTTGAACGGGCTGGCCACGGGCTTCGCGGATTTGGACCGGATGACGGACGGTCTGCATGGCAGCGAAATGGTCGTCATCGCCGCCCGGCCTTCGATGGGCAAAACGTCTCTGGCAATGAACATCGTCGAGCACGTCGTGCTGGAGCAGAAATTGCCGGTGGCGGTGTTCAGCCTGGAAATGAGCGCGGAGGCGCTGGTGTTGCGCATGATGTGCTCGCTGGCGCGCGTGAATTTGCGGAGCATCCGCGAGGGGTTCATGAGCGAGTCGGATTTCCCGAAGCTGACGGGCGCGGCGGGCCGGCTGGCGAACGCCCCGCTGTTCATTGACGATTCGGCGGCGCTTTCGATTTTGCAGTTGCGGGCGCGCGCGCGACGGCTGGCGCAGCAGCACGGAATCAAACTTTTTGTGGTTGATTATTTGCAGTTGTTGCATTCTACTGCGCGCCGGTCCCAGGAAAACCGGCAGCAGGAGATTTCGGACATTTCCAGCGGCATCAAGGCGCTGGCGAAGGAATTGAAGGTGCCGGTTCTGGTGCTCAGCCAGTTGAACCGCGAACTGGAACGGGACAAAAGCCGCAAGCCGCGATTGTCGGACTTGCGCGAATCGGGCGCGATTGAACAGGACGCCGACGTGGTCGGGCTGTTGTACAAGCCGAACGCCGGCGAGGATGACGACAACGTCACCGCCGAAGAGCCGGAAGGTTTGCCGGTGAACCTGTTGATCGCCAAACAGCGCAACGGCCCGACGGGCGACGTGAATCTAACGTTCTTGAAACCATACACGCGATTTGAAAGCGCGGCCAAAGTCAGCGACGAAGACGTGCCGATGGACCGGTAGCCGATGAAATTATTTCTCCGCCTTTTCGGAATCTGGCTGTTGCTCGGCTGCGCATCCGTCGCGTTGTCGCAAACGGCCGGGCTGAAAATTGACCGCGTGGATGTAAAATTTGTCGGCCCCGCGTCGGTCAGCGAGCCTTTCATCCGCGCCAACATCCGCCTCAAGGCCGGGGACATCTACCATCCCAACAACACGGAGGACGACGTTCACGCGCTTTACGCCACGGGGCAATTTTACAACATCCGCGTAACGGCGGACCCGGCGGATGACGGCGGTTTGATTCTGACCTACATTGTGCAGGTGCGCCCGCGGATCTCGGAAATCAAGCTGGAGGGCAACAAAAAGTTGACCGATTCAAAACTCCGGAAAAAAATCACCGTGAAGGCCGGCGACCCGCTGGACGAGCAGAAATTGTTCACCGACGCGCAGGAGATGCAAAAACTTTACGAGAAGTACGGACGCCCGGACACGCAGGTGAAATATGTCCTGAACATTGACGAAAATGCCGGGCGCGGCTCCGTCACGTTCGAAATCACCGAGACTCCGAAGGTGAAAATCACGCACGTCGAGTTCTTTGGCGCCGCGGCGTTTTCGCCGAAGGAACTGCGCAAGCAGATCAAGACCAAGCAGCGCTGGATGTGGTCGTGGCTGACCGGCAGGGGAACATTCAAGCAGGACGATTTCGATTCCGACCGCGACGACCTGGTGGATTTTTACCGCAATCACGGGTACCTCGATTTCGAGATCAAGGACGTGAAGCTCGATTATCCGACCACGAACACAATGGACATCAAATTTTACGTCTTCGAAGGGCGGCAATACAGGGCGGGTGGAATCACATTCAGCGACACGACGATATTTCCCACCAACGCGGTGAGTCCCGTGTTCGATCCGGGGCCGGAGCCGAAGCCGAAAACCAATCCTGCGCGCGCCGCGTGGTTGAGAAACAAGAAACTGAACAAGGACTTCACGATGAAAACGGGCAGCGTCTTCACGCCCGACGGTTTGACCAAGGACACGAAGGCCGTTGAGGATTTTTACGGCAGCCAGGGCTATATCGAAGTCTCGCAGGGCGAGGCGCTGCGGGTCGCGCGCGTGCCGAACGTGGACGCGGGGACGATGGACCTGGAATTTCAAGTGGACGAGGGGCAGAAATCCTACGTGGAAAAAATCGAGATTCGCGGCAACTTGAAAACAAAGGACAAGGTCATCCGCCGCGAACTGGCCATCTCGCCCGGCGAAGTTTTTGACATGGTGCGTGTCGAGACCAGCAAGGAACGCCTCGAAAATCTGCAATACTTCGACAAGGTGGACATGCGGCCGGAGCCGACCGACCCGCCGATTGCCGGACGCAAAAACCTGATTGTAAACGTCGAGGAGGAAAACACCGGCAAGCTCACGTTCGGCGCGGGCTTCGATTCGGTGGCGGCGCTCGTCGGCTATGTCGAACTGGACCAGGGGAATTTTGATTTGTTCCACGCGCCCACCTTCACGGGCGCCGGCCAGAAATTCCGCCTGTTCCTGCAACTGGGCACCGAGCGGCAGGACTATGAGCTTTCCTTCGTCGAGCCGTGGTTTCTCAACCACAAACTTTCGCTGGGCGTGGACCTTTACCGGCATCAACTGGACTTTGAAAGCCCAAACAACATTTTTAACGAATCGCGCACCGGCATGAAGTTGAGCCTCACCCGCGCCTTGGGTAGCGACTTTCTCATCGGCAGCGTCAGCTACACGATTGAAGATGTGGGTATTTCACTGAATGGCGGGTGGCATGATACGATAATTGACAATCCATTGCCACCTATTCCACCAAACGTGCCGCAGTCAATTCTGGATGAAACTGGCGATCATTTTTACCAACGCTTTGGCGCGTCGCTGGCTTACGACACGCGCAACAGCACGCTGCTGCCGAATCATGGACAGCGAAGCGAAATTGACACCGAACTCAGCACCGGCGACTCGACCTTTTACAAAGTCGAGGTCAAAAGCGACTGGTTTTTCCCGGGTTTCTACAAAGGCCACGTGCTTGAAGCGGGAGGACGCGCTGGCATCGCCGACAGCCTGGGTTCCGGCGACGTGCCATTTTATGACCGTTATTATCTGGGCGGACTTTATTCTTTGCGCGGTTTCAAATATCGCAACATTGGCCCGCGTGACCCGTTATACCCAAGTCTGCCAGGAATGCCTGACGAACCGATTGGCGGTGACAGCTACTGGTTTGGCTCGCTGGAATACAGCATACCCATTCTGGAAAAGGAAAACGGCGTTGGCGTGCGCATCGCCTTCTTTTACGACGCCGGTGCCGTCGGTGCTGGGCCGTATTCCTTCACCGGCAATTTTGACGATAACTGGGGTCTGGGCTTCCGTCTGAACATTCCGCACCTCGGCCCGTTGCGGCTCGACTATGGCGTGCCCATCCACCATGATCAGTACAACAGCGGTTCCGGCCAGTTCCAGTTCGGCGTCGGTTATACCCGTGAATTTTAAGATGACTCGTTGTGTGAAACATATTCTGTGTGCCGGCTTGGCAATCGGCTTGATGGTGCTGGCCGCAGCGGCGCAAACAGCAAAGCCGTTCGGAAGCATGCCGCTTTACTTTGAAGCCAACCGTGGACAGGCGGATCATTCAATGCCGTTCCTCGCGCGTGGCCGCGATTCCGAATTCCTGATTTCGCCAACAGAAGCGCAAATTGTCTTGCGGAAAGAAGCTGCTGAACCAGAAACGGTGCGGATGCAATTCATGGGTGCAAACCCACAGGCGCAAATTCGCGGTGATTCCGAGCTGTCCGGAAAAATCAATTATCTTGTGGGCAACGACCCCGCGCAATGGCATGCCGGTGTGCCGATATTTGCCAAAGTGCGTGTTGAAGAAATTTATCCCGGCATTGGTTTGGTCTATTACGGCAACCAACAACAACTTGAATACGATTTCAACGTCGCGCCGGGCGCAAATCCAGACGCGATGCAGATTCATTTTGATGGTGTGGACAAAATCACCATCAACGCTCAGGGCGAATTGATTTTGGGCTTGAACGGCGGTGAAATCCGCCAGCCCAAGCCGATTATTTATCAGATGGCAAACGGTGCCCGCCGTGAAATCGACGGTGGCTACAGGCTGGAGAATACGCACACCGTCGCCTTTGCCATCGGTAATTACGATCACACTCTGCCTCTGGTGATTGACCCGATTTTGAACTACTCAACTTTCTTCGGCGGCAACGCGGGTGAAATCGCGTGGGCGGTGAAGGTGGTGAATGTGGGTACAAACGGCTATGTCTATGTCGCTGGTCAGACATTCTCATCGAAGTTTACCAACAACGTACCTCTTTCCACACCAGGTGCGTACCAGACTAATTATAATGGTGGCACGCAGGCGGGCGACGCGTTTGTGGCCAAGTTTGACAGCCTCGGCTCGAACCTCCTTTATTTTACCTATCTCGGCGGCAGTGGTGATGATGCCGCTTACGCCCTGACGGTTGACACCACAGGCGACGCTTATGTGACTGGCTACACAGTCTCGACAAACTTTCCCGTCACGAATGCGATTCCGGGCGGCGCAGCTATCGGTGGGCCAGTTGATAGATTCTCCCATACTTATCTAGCGGATGCCTTCGTCGCGGAATTGGGGGCTGATGGTTCAAATCTAATTTACTCAACCTATCTCGGCGGGGCAGGTGCGGACGCAGCTTACGGCATTGCATTGGATTCTTCAAATAACGCCTATGTTACCGGTTTCACGTATTCGACAAATTTTCCAACCTCGACCAATGCATTTCAGAAACATCTGGGGGTTACCAATTCTGTCTTCTCTTCCTACTACAACGCCAATGCATTTGTGTCCGAAATCGGCGCCGGCGGCACGAACCTGCTTTATTCGAGTTTCTTGGGTGGCACAAATTACGACTGGGGCAGAGGCATAGCGGTGGATAGCTCCAATTACATTTATGTGACCGGGTTTACCGCCTCGACAAATTTCCCCACCACTAACGCCGTGCAGCAGCAGCTTATTTCCGTGACATACACAACCAATTCCGCGCCCACTAACGAGATCTTCACCACAAACATTGTCAACGGCTATTTGCTCAACGGCGCTACAAATCAGACTTTCAACTACGACGCCTTTGTCACTAAGTTCAATCCGTCTTTCGCCGGACTTGTTTATTCCACTTTCCTCGGTGGAACGAACAATGATGAGGCCAATTCAATCGCCGTGGACTCCGTCGGCAACGCTTACGTGACCGGCTGGACGGTTTCAACCAATTTTCCAAACACCTTTTCAAATTCCAATCTCTACAACGGGCTGAACAACAACTTTTATTACAGCTACAACGTCACCACCAATGCCTTCCTGACTCAGATCACCTGGAATGGCACGAATGCGGGCATCGGATATTCCGCCGTCTTCGGCGGCACCAACTTGAACGTTGATGTCGGCAACGGCGTGGCGGTGGATGCGTTTGGCGATGCCTTCGTGGTTGGCTCCACAACTTCGACCAATTTCCCGACGACCAACACTCTTGGCTTGCTCCGCGCGACCAATTCCGGCGGCAACGACGTGTTTGTAATCGCCTTCAATACCAACGCAACCGCTCTGCTTTACTCCGCCCACCTCGGCGGTTCGAGCGACGATTTCGGTTACGGCATCGCTTTGGATCCGCTGGGCAATGCCTATGTCGTCGGGCAAACCCTTTCCACGAATTTCCCGACGTTCAATGCGCGACAAACCACCCGCAACGGCACGAATGACGCTTTCCTGGCCGAAATCCAATTAACGGTTTTGCCGCCGGGAGTCACGATATCGCCGACGAACCAGACGGTGGGGGTGAATTCAAATGCGACCTTCAGTGCGACCGTGACCGGGACGCCGCCTTTCTTTTATCAATGGCAGGAGGACGGAACAAATCTGACGGGTGGGACAAACATCAGCGGTTCAACCATCAGTGGTTCTACCAATGCCACGCTGACCATCTTCAACGTGAAGACAAACGATACTGGAGAATATTCGGTGATCGTTACAAACTACGCAGGATCGGTGACTGATTCCGCCAGTTTGACAGTAATGTATTTCCCGCCCTACATCACAGTCCAGCCAACAAATCGGACGGTGGGGGTGGGTTCCGTCGTGAGGTTCAGCGTCTCCGGCGTAGCGGAAACAAATGGCCTTGCATTTCAATGGCTGGAGAACGGAACAGACCTGACAGATGGAACAAATATCAGTGGTTCAATCATCAGTGGTTCAACCAACAATAACGTTCTGACAATCGCCAATACGCAGACGAACGATGATGGAGGTTACTCGATCATCGTCACGAACTACGGAGGATCAGTAACCAGTTCCGTCGCCATCTTGACAGTGCTCCCGGCACCTCTTATCGAGAACATTGTTGCTGCAGGTGGCACCAACGGTGGTTTCATATTGAGCGGTGTCGGCGGGTCGAACAGCGCCACCTATTACGTGCTGGCCACCACGAATCTGGCGCTGCCGTTGACCAACTGGACACCCATTGCGACAGACCAATTTAACAATCTTGGCAGTTTCATTTTCACAAATGCTGCGCAATCCAATGCGCCGCAGATGTTCTTTATCTTGAAACAGCCTTGATTGCCGCCCCGGTTTCAATCCGCCAGTTTTCAGTTGGCGTCAGCCGCAAATTCTGTTTTCCTGTTCACATGAAGAAGTTACGCAAAACAATTTTGACGATCTTGCTGCTGGCCGTTTTGAGCGTTCCGGCACTGGCGCAAACCAAAATCGCCACCGTGGACATGGACAAGCTCTTCAAGGGCTACTGGAAAACGAAGCAGGCCGAGGTGGCGCTCAACCAGCGCGTGGCCGACCTCCAGAAGGAAATCAAGGACATGGCCAGCGGCCTGGACACGGCACAGGCCGACTACAGCCAGCTTTTGGAACAGGCGGACGACCAGGCCCTTTCTGCCGAAGAGCGCGACAAACGCAGGCAGGCTGCCGCCGACAAACTCAAGGAAATCAACACTTCCAAAGCCGGCATTGACCAGTTCAACCGGCAGGCGCAATCCCAGGTGCTTGACCAAAAGCAGCGGATGACCGCCAACCTCATCATTGAAATCCAAAAGGCTGTTGGCAACAAGGCCAAGGCCGGCGGTTACACGCTGGTGGTCAATTCCGCGGTGACGGAGGCGGTCGTTTACAGCAGCGGCGATGATTTGACAGATGATGTTCTCAAGGAGCTGAACGCCGGCGCGCCGATTGATCTGACACAACCGGCCGAGGTGGCGCCGATAACGACATCGTTGACTTCCACAAATAATCCGCCCCTCGATTTCAACTCGCACTGAGCCGCTGCACCGGCTGGTCAAACAGCATCCGGTGCGCGTCCTCCAGTATTTCCGGGATGCGCCCGGCGAACGGGCTGTGCCGCAACGCGTTTCTTAAATCCACTTCGCGCACCTTCGCCGCGTTCTGGCCGGGAAACCAATGTTCGGCCTGGCCGAGCAGGTTGTAACGCATCTTGCCCCAGGCCACAAGGTCGAGCGATTTCGCGTAAGTCCACAGCCGCACGATTTCGGAAATATTGATTTCACCGGGCACGTCCACGTAGTTCGGCAGGCCTGCAAACCATCGCGCGCACCAATCCGCGCCGAGTACGCGCTCCATTTCCACGCGCAGCCGCTTTTCGACCGGCGCAATGGTCTCCGGAATCTTGTCGTAAAACCGGAGCGCGCGGACGTGCTCGTCAAAATCGCCCGGCTTGCTGGCGCCGCAGCTCAAGGTGTGGACCTCGCTGCGTGCGAGGCAGTAAAGGTCGTTGAACTCCATCGGGCTGAGCGGTGCGCAAAGCTCGACCAGTTTTGGCGGCGGCTCGTAAAGTTTGCCGCCCTTGTCGTTCGGGCTGATGATGAACACGCCCATGTCGAGCCGGTGCGCCGCTTCAATCGTCGCCCGGTTCAAATCATTCACGAAATACCAGTGGACATTGAAGTAATCGAACTCGCCGGTGTTCACGGCTTCGAGGATGAGGTCGGGCGTCGCGTGCGTGGAAAAACCGATGAACCGCGCGCGCCCGTCCTTTTGCAGTTTGCGCGCCGCTTCGAGGCAGCCGTTTTTCTTCAGCGACCAGTCCAGCAGTTCACGGTTGTTGATGCCGTGCAGCGACAATAAATCCACGTAATCGAGTTTCAGGTATTTCATCGAGGTCTCGAAGGTTTCGAGGAATTCCGGGGTGCTCGCCTTCGGCCCGACCTTGGTCTGGACGATGATTTTTTCGCGGGGCAATTGTGGCAGCACGCTGCCGAGCTGCATTTCGGACGTGCCGTAGCCGCGCGCGGTCTCGATGTGATTGATGCCCAGTTCAAACGCCCGGTGGATGGTGGCTTCGAGGTTTTTCTGGTTGTCAGCCGGGATTTCCTTCGGGTCGGCATCCTGCCACTTGAATTGATAACGCATTCCGCCGCAGGAAATCACCGGCATCGCCAGCCCCGTCCGCCCAAAACGACGATATTTCATTGCGCCGAAAATAGGTCACGCTTCCTGCAATGGCAAGCGGTCGCGCCCGTATGAGGCCGAAATTCAAAAATCGGGCTTGCCTCCACGCGCGGGGCCGCCTATATTCTGTGCTCTTTTGCAATTGATTTGATTTATGCGACGTCCCAAAGGCATCAAGACCAAAAAGTCAGCGGCCAAGCGTTTTAAGATCACGGCCGGCGGAAAAGTCCTGCGCTCCAGCGCAGGGCGGCGCCACCTTGCCCAGAGCAAAAACCCGAAACGCCGCCGTTCCCTGCGCGGCACCACCACCGTGGATGCCACCGACGTTTATCGCATCACGCAAAACCTGCCGTTCAGCCGCTGATATTGGCCGATTCAACCATTCAACCATTTAACGATTTAACGACCCATGCGTGTTACCAACGCCGCCGCCTCCCGCAAACGCCGCAAACGGATGGTCACAGCCGCCAAAGGCTACCGGATGCGCCGCTCGAAACTTTACCGCTACGCCTCCGACGCCGTTGACCACGGCCGCCAGTACGCCTATCGCGATCGCCGCCGCAAAAAGCGCACGTTCCGTTATCTCTGGCAAATCCGCATCAACGCCGCGGCCCGGACCGCCGGCCTCACTTACAGCCGGTTCATGGAAGGCTTGAAGGCCGCCAAATGCGCGCTCGACCGCAAGGTCATCGCAGACCTCGCCGCCACCGACAACGCCGCGTTTGGCGAACTCATCAAGATCGCCAAGGCCGCGCTGAAGGCCAAGCCCGGCGCAGCTTTGGCAAAGGCATAAAATCCAAAATTTTCAGTTCGAACGGGCGGCCAGCGATGGCCGCCCTTTTTTTATGGCCGCAAAAATGCACAAGACACGCAAAAATGTTCCGAAAATTTCTTTTGTGACTTTTGCGCCTTTTTGCGGCTAAATCTAGGCATGTCTTTGCTGAACGACATTGAACCCCTCAAGCAATCCGCGCTCGCGGACCTGAAAGCCGCTCCCGACCTCGCCGCGCTCGAACAGGCCAAGGGCGCGTGGCTCGGCGCCAGCGGCAAATTCACCGCGCTCATGAAACAGCTCGGCACGCTGTCCAAGGAGGAAAAGCCCGCCGCCGGCAAAGCCATCAACGCCGCCAAGGTGGAACTCGAAGCCGCGCTGGCCGGATGCCGCTCCGAACTCGAACTCAAGGCTGCGCTGCCAAAGGAACCCGCCGATTTCACTTTGCCTGGACGCCGTCGCGCGCTCGGCAAACTTCATCCGCTCACGCAGGTGACCGAGGACATCGTCCGCGCCTTCCGCAAACTCGGCTTCGCCGTCGCCGACGGCCCGGAGATTGAGGACGAATACCATTGCTTCGACGCGCTCAACACGCCCGCCGACCATCCCGCGCGCGATTCGCAGGATACATTTTATCTGGCAACGAACGGCGCTGACACAGCGCCGCTACAAAATTCTGTAGCGGCGGTCTGTGACCGCCGTCTCCTCCGCACGCACACGAGTTCCGTCCAGATCCGCGTGATGAAATCGCAGCCGCCGCCGGTGCGCATCATCGTGCCGGGCCGCGTTTATCGCCGCGACAACGCCGACGCCACGCACAACCCGACCTTCCAGCAGATTGAAGGGCTTTACGTGGACAAAAATGTCACCGTCGGCGACCTCAAGGGCACGGTCGAATTTGTTTTCAAGGAACTGCTCGGCGAAGAGACCAAAATTCGGTTTCGCCCGCACTATTTCAGCTACACCGAGCCGAGCTTCGAGATTGATTTCAGCAACGCGCTCGTGAAAAAGCTGGGCAAGGACTGGCTGGAAATCGCCGGGTGCGGCATGGTGCATCCGCAGGTGTTCGAGAACGTCGGCTACGACCCCGAAATCTGGACCGGCTGGGCGTTCGGCTTCGGCATCGAACGCATCGCCATGATTCGCTATGGCATCAACGACATCCGCCTCTTTTACGAGAACGACGCGCGGTTCTTGAAACAGTTTTAATTGGCGACACCCACAAAAAATGAACATTGGTTCAACACAATTAAATCAACGCGTGGCAAAAGCCGTGGCCAGTTACTGGGCAACACGTCAAAGCCAATCAACAAAACAGGCGTCTTCTGGCCAGCGCGATCAAGGCGCACGCAGTGCGGTGACCGGCGGAGCACAAATGGATGGCTTCATAAATTTGATAACCGAGTTGATTCTGGAAGCCGGCATTCAGCAGAAACATATTTTCTACAACACGGCACTCGAACTGCCCGGATTTTTCCGCCCGACCAAAGAGTGGGACTTGCTCGTGGTTTGTGAACGCCAATTAATTCTCGCACTGGAATCCAAATCACAGGTTGGCCCGTCATTCGGCAACAATTTCAACAATCGCACAGAAGAGGCGATGGGCAGCGCTCTGGATTTGTGGACGGCATTTCGCGAAGGTGCTTTCAACAAAACCATCCGTCCGTGGCTTGGCTACGTTTTTCTTTTGGAAGATTGCGATGGCTCGCGGCGGCCTGTGAAGGTCAAAGAACCACATTTCAAAGTATTCCCCGAATTCGTCAATGCGTCTTACGCCAAACGATATGAATTATTTTGTAGGAAGCTGGTTCGCGAAAGACATTACAGCACAGCAGCGTTTTTGTTGTCAGAACACAGCGGTGGCTTAAACGGAGTTTACGCCGAACCAGCGGAAGATTTGACATTTCTCCAATTCACCAAGTCCTTGGTTGCTCATGTCGCAGCATACAAAGACTGATATGAAAACAGCCTTTGCCAAAATTGAAACCACCATATCACACCGGCTTTTTCAGGGCGACGCCCGCAATTTTTCTTATTTGCCGGACAAGTCCGTGCATCTTGTTTTGACTTCGCCGCCTTACTGGAATCTGAAACGCTACAACGAAAGTCCTAATCAAATGGGACACATTGACGACTACGAAGAATTTCTCAATAGCTTGAAGAGTGTTTGGAAAGAAGCATATCGTGTGCTTGTCCCCGGCGGACGGCTTGTGTGTGTCGTCGGCGATGTTTGCCTTTCGAGGCGAGAGAATGGTCGTCATGTCGTTGTTCCTTTGCACGCTGACATCTGCGTCATCTGCCGCAAACTCGGTTTTGACAATCTGAATCCAATCATTTGGCACAAAATTTCCAATGCCAGCTATGAAGTGAGCAATGGCTCAAAATTTCTTGGCAAACCTTACGAGCCAAACGCAATTATCAAGAGCGACATTGAATTCATCCTCATGCAGCGCAAGCCGGGAGGTTATCGTCAACCGACAGAGGAACAGCGTCGCTTAAGCATGATTTCAAAGGAAGACCACGCTGTATGGTTTCAGCAATTTTGGAATCTTACAGGAGCTTCTACAAAAATTCATCCCGCTCCGTTCCCGCTGGAACTTGCTTATCGTTTGGTGCGAATGTTTTCGTTTTGGGGTGACACGGTGCTCGATCCTTTCTGCGGGATGGGAACAACAATGCTTGCGGCGATGAAATGCGGGCGCAACAGCATTGGAATTGAAATTGATTCGGAGTATTGCCAAATGACAGCTAAACGGTTGGTAGATGAAAATCAAAATCTTTTTTCATCTTCAAGCTTTGAATTCATCGGTGCGTCAATCGAAACAGAAAACAATTTAGTTTTGCGTGAAAAACCTGTTGCTTACAAAGTCAACCGCGCGCGTCAAAAGAAATTAGTTTCAAAATGAAAGTCACCCTTAACTGGCTCAAACAATACGTTGATTTCAACTGGTCGCCCGATGAATTGACCGAGCGGCTCACCATGCTTGGCCTCGAAGTCGAGGGCGTCCACAAAATCGGCGGCGAGTTTGAAGGCATTGTCGTCGCCCAAATCCTCACGCGCGACTCCGTGCCCGGCTCGGACAAGCTCTCCGTCTGCAAGGTCAATGACGGCAAGGGCGAGCGCGTAATCATTTGCGGCGCACAGAACCACAAGCCCGGCGACAAAGTCCCGCTCATCCTGCCGAACTTCGCGCTGCCGTTGAAGCCCGGCGACAAGGAACCGTTCGTCATCAAGGAACGGAAGGTTTTCGGCATCACCAGCCAGGGAATGATGTGTTCGCCGCAGGAACTCGGCCTGCCGGACAAGGTGGACGGTTTGCTCATCCTGCCCGCCGATGCGCCCGTCGGCAAACCCTTCGCGGAATATCTCGGCCGCGCCGGCGGTGACGTGGTTTACGATCTGGAAATTACGCCGAACCGGCCGGATTGGAACAGTGTCATCGGCATCGCCCGCGAGATCGCGGCGTTGACGGGGAATCCGCTCCGCGTGCCGGACTGTAGCGGCGCTGTGCCAGCGCCGACGACGGTCAAAGACCGCCGCTACAAGGCAGAAGATTTGGTTTCGGTGCGCATCGAAGATGTGGAACTTTGTCCGCGCTACACCGCGCGTGTCATCAAAGGCGTGAAAATTGGGCCAAGCCCGGATTGGCTGCGCTCGACGCTGGAAAAAGTCGGCATTCGGAGCATCAACAACGTCGTGGACGTGACGAATTATGCGCTGATGGAAACCGGCCATCCTCTGCACGCGTTTGATTATCGCCTCATCGCGAGTGGCGTTGCATCGGCCGGTTCCGATTCAGCAATGCAATCGGTTAACGATTCACGCCCCACCATCCTTGTCCGCCGCGCCAATGCCGGCGAAAAATTCAAGACGCTCGACAACGTCGAACGCACACTCACGAACGAAATGCTTTTGATTGCCGATGAGCAAAAAGGCATCGCTCTCGCCGGAATCATGGGCGGACAGAACACGGAAATTAACAACTCGACGACGGATGTGCTCATCGAGAGCGCCTTCTTTTCGCCGACGAACATCCGTCGCACCAGCAAGGCGCTTGGCTTGCGCAGCGAATCCAGCTATCGCTTCGAGCGCGGCGCGGACATCGGCATTTGCGACTGGGCCAGCCGGCGTTGCGCGCAGTTGATTCTGGAAACCGCCGGCGGTCAATTGGCCGAAGGCGTGGTGGATGTTTGTCCAAAACCCGCCGAGCCAAGGCAAATCACCCTGCATTTTTCAAAATCGAAAGATTTATTGGGCATCGGCATTTCCCATTCGGACCAGGTTTCGTTCCTCACGAGGCTGGGGTTGACCGCAACCGAACAATCGCCCGGCGTCTGCACATTCAAGATTCCATCGTGGCGGGTGGACTTGAAGCGCGAGGTGGATTTGATTGAGGAAATCGCCCGGCTGCACGGTGTGGACAAAATTCCGTCCACACCGCCGCGCGGGGCGATTGGCGCAAACGCGTTTGACTCCGTCCACGACGAAATTGCCGAAGCGCGAAGAATTCTGAGCGGATTGGGATTGGATGAGGCACAGGGGCAGACGCTGGTGGCGAATGCGGAATGCAGAATGAAGAGTGAAGAATTGGCGGCCCTGGCCAATCCGTTGAGTTCGGACATGGACGTGTTGCGGCCGAGCTTGTTGCCCGGCTTGATTCATTCGTTGCGGCATAACGTGAGCCGGAAGAATTACGACGTCGCGTTGTTTGAAATCGGGCGCGTATTCACCGGGCAGAACGGCACGGCGAAGGAGGAACGCCGCGTGGCCATCGCATTGACGGGCCAGCGCAACCAGCCGTTTTGGAGCGGCGCCGAGCGCGATGCGAAATTCGACATCCACGATTTGAAAGGTTTGATCGAGGAATTTTTTGCACAATTCGCTTTGCGCGGGATGACATTCAACCGCCGGGGCGAAAGCACCGCGCAACTTCTCGAATCGGCCACGATTCAGCTCGGCAAGCAAACGCTGGGAGAATTTGGCCAGCTTTCGCCGGTGCTGGCCAGGAAATATGATTTGCGCGACGCGGTATTTCTGGCGGAGTTGAATCTGGATTTGCTGCTGGCGCGGCGCAATCCGGCCAGGTCATTCAAGCCGTTGCCGCAATTCCCGGCGATTCGCCGCGACGTGGCGATGATTGTGCCTGAATCCACGACTCATGAAGCGGTCTTGCAGGTGGTGAAGCAGGCCAGACCGGCAAATCTGGAAGCCGTGGAATTGTTCGACGTGTTCCGGGGCAAGCACGTGCCGGAAGGGCAAAAGAGCCTGGCCTATGCCTTCACCTATCGTTCGCCTGAAAAAACCCTGACCGACTCCGAGGTGAACACCGCACATCTGAAAATTGTGGAGGCATTCAAGCAGCAATTGAAGGCGGCCGTGCGCGAGCAGGCTTGATTATTCCGCCGTCACAAACGGAGGCATCGGGCAATCGAGCGTGTCGGCGACGGCGCGGAGCAGTTCGGCTTCGGCTTCCTGAATGACGCCGTCGGCGCCGACGGTGTGGGCGCAGGCTTCAATCAAATTCTTTTTGATGATCGGCACGGCGAGCGCGAGGCGGTTGAGCGCGGCGTCAATCTGCTCCACCCCGCATTGTTCGCGCGGCAGCAGCGCCAGATCGACATTGTCCGGCGCGCGCAGGTACAGCGCGCCCAGGTTGAAAGCCTTTTGAATTTCAGAGGCGTCGCTGCTGCCAACATTTGCCAGCGCGGACACCACGACTGCGCAATCCGGCACAAGCGGTTTGAGCGTGTAATATTGAACCGTCGGCGGACGCGTTTTGCCAAACTGTGGTGCAAGATGGCGGAGTACGATTTTCTGCAGCACATATTCAAACAGTTCGACCTTCCCATTGCTTTCAATGAGCCATTGCAATGTCTGCGAAAAATTTTGGAACTGTTCCGCGTTCAACTGCCGCAACCCGCCCAGGGCCAGGTTGATGATTGGCAGATGAACGTGCGCGGCGATTTTTGAAACGTCGGGAAACAGCGCGGCGGTCTTTTCCTGAATGGCAGGCGTGCTGCGTTGGGCGAGCCCGGCAAGCTGCGTCGTTCGCGTCGCATCGTCCGGACTGAGAATCATCGCATAAATGAGCGCGACGGCATCGAGCGGTTCGCGTGCGGCGGCCTTCACGCTGTCGGGCAGGGACTCGCGCAGTTGCTCGGCGTATTTAAGATGCAGCGGGGTTGGATTGCCCAGATTTGGCAGGACGGAGTGCGATCGGATGACCGACGGTTTTCCCTCGCCGTCCGAGGCGAGAATCGCCCCGCCCAGCATCGTGCCAAAAAGGTTCGGCATCGGCGGGCGTTTCGGTGTTGAAATTTCGTCAGGCGGCCGGTCGCGCCCGTCGTAACGGACGTAAGGAAATTTTCCGTCGAAATTCGGGTCAAAGACGTGGATGCGTTCGGCGAGCGGCGGATGGGTTTCGAGCAGGCCGATGAACGGTTCGCTGACGCCATTTCCAAAGAACATGTGCGACAATTCCTCGGCGTGTGCGTGGCTGAGGCGCGAACCCGTTTCGCCCAGGCCGCCGATTTTTTTCAGCGCGCCGGTGATGCCCCCCGGATTGCGCGTGAATTGGACGGACGAGGCGTCGGCGAGAAATTCGCGCTGGCGGCTGACGGCGGCCTGAATGAGGCGTCCGAAAAAAACGCCGATGTAGCCGATGACGAGCAGCAACAAGCCGAGCAGCGGCAATGGATTTTGTCCGCGACCGCGCCCACCGCCGCGCGCCGTCTGCAAAAGGACCCGGCCGATGATGGCGAGGCAAAGGATGCCAAAGATGATTCCCATCAGCCGGAGGTTCAGCCGCATGTCACCGTTCAAAATGTGGCTGAATTCGTGGCCGATGACGCCCTGCAATTCGTCGCGCGACAAAATTTTCATGCAACCGCGCGTGACGGTGACGGTCGCGTCGCCGGGCTTGTGGCCGGCGGCGAAGGCGTTGATGCCATCCTCATCGTCCATGACATAGACCTGCGGCACGGGCACGCCGGAGGCGATGGCCATTTCCTCGACGACATTGAGCAGTTTGCGTTCGTCCGGATCGGTTGTGTTCGAACTGACGAGCCGCGCGCCCATCATTTCTGAAACTGCGCTGCCGCCGGCTGCCAGCGACATGGTTTTGTAACTGCTGCCGATGAGGATGACCGCCAGCACGCCGCCGGCAACGCCGAGGAACAGTTGCGGATTCCAAAGCGTGATCTGCGGCTGTTCGCCATAACGATGATAGTGCGATTGCGCTCCGGCCAAAATCACCAGCGTGGCGAAGTAAACGGCGACAATGAGCGCCGCGACGGCGATGGCGAAATAAAAGACGAGCAGCTTTGTTTTGCGGCGAGTCTTGTCCTGCTGGGCAAAGAAATCCATGGACGTTGCCTCGTGAATTGTCAATCCGTGAATCGTTGCATCGGAATGAACGCTTTGGCCGATTTAACGATTCAACAATTCAACGGATCACGAAAAGGAAACCTTCGGCGCGTCCTTCTGTTCCGGCTTGTCTATGACGAACAGTTCCGCCGGGCCGAAGTTGAACATGCCGGCGATGATGTTGCTCGGAAAAACCTCCCGGTCGGTGTTGTAAACCATGACGGAATCGTTGTAGGCCTGCCGGGCGAAGGAGATTTTGTTTTCCGTCGAGGTCAGCTCCTCGGTGAGTTGCATCATGTTCTGGTTCGCCTTCAAATCGGGATACTGCTCGGACACCATCATCAGCCGGCTCAACGTGCCGCCGAGGCCGGTTTCAGCCGAAGCCAGGCTTTTCATCGCGGTGGCGTCGCCGGGATTGGCGGCGGCGGCCTTTGATGCGGCGTAGGCGATGTTGCGCGCCGCCGTCACGGCTTCAAGTGTCTCGCGTTCGTGCTTGATGTAGCCCTTCGCCGTCTCGACGAGGTTCGGAATCAGGTCGTAGCGGCGCTTGAGCTGCACGTCAATCTGCGCGTAGGCGTTCTTGAAGCGGTTGCGGAGCGTGACGAGTTTGTTGAACCCGCCGATGACGAAGGCGACGAGGCCCGCCAACACGACTAGCACAACGACTGTAATAATCAATCCAATTCCCATGGCCATAATTTTCCTTTGTTAAGTTTGCCAATTTACTAAGCCAAAGTACGCCACCGGGCAATGATAATTTGGCCGGGATTTTGGAATCGCCAAACCGCTTTTCCGGATTTGACAACCATTGGAATCTTGCGGCGATCAAGCGGTTTTCTTTTTCGGGGTATTGTTTGAATTGGGCTCGGTATGCGCGGGCAAATAGACCTGGAATGTGGAGCCTTTGCCTGTTTCACTTTCCACTTCGATGAAACCTGCATGGCTTTTGACGATGGACATGGTGGTGGACAATCCCAGGCCGGTGCCTTTGCCGAATTCCTTGGTCGTAAAAAATGGCTCGAAAATTCGATCCTGAATTTCCGGCGGAATCCCGGTGCCCGTGTCGGTCACTTCAAACAATACATAAGGCCCCGGCTTGGCTTCCGGGTTCAAACCGGCAAAATGGGCGTCAACGGTGAAATTGCGCGCTCCCAACCTGAGTTTGCCGCCGTTGGGCATGGCATCGCGCGCATTGACGGAAAGATTGAGAAACACCTGATGCAATTGCGCCTGGTCACCGGAGACAGGGTGGACATCCGGTGCGATGTCGGTTTCGACCTCGATGGATTTGCTGAATGTTTCGGTGATGATGCTGATGGCGTCTTTGACCAGTTGCTTGGAATTGACAGGCACGCGCTCGCCTTCCAGCCCGCGGCCAAACCCCAACACCTGTTTGATAATGTCCGCGCCGCGTTTTGCGCTGGCTTCCACCTTGGTCAACATGCTCAAGCCTTCCTTGTCCTGAACCTTCTGGCGCAACAACGTGACGGAGATGAGAATGGGCGAAAGAATGTTGTTGAGATCGTGGGCGATGCCCGAGGCAAGCTGGCCGATGCTTTCCATCCGCTGGGCGCGCAGCAGCTGCGCTTCCAGATGTTTTTTGCCCGTGATATCGCGGCCAATGCCGATGAGACCGACGACTTTGCCCGCGGCATCGCGCCACGGAACTTTTGTGGTGAGCAGCCAGCCGATTTCGCCGTTGGGCCTGACAAATTTTTCCTCGCGGTTGACGACCGGCTGTCCGGTCTGGAGCACGGACTGGTCATCGGCGAAGAATGCGGCGGCAATGTCGCGTGGAAAGAAGTCAAAGTCAGTTTTGCCGATGGCCTCGGCTTCAGTCCGGCATCCCATGTTGGCGAGATCACCGGCGTTGACCAGTGTTTTCCGCGCGGCGGTGTCCTTCGCGTAGATGGCGTCCGGGAGATTGTCAATCAACGTGCGGAGCAAATTGCGCTCGCGCATCAGCTTCAGCTCCGCCTCCTTTTGCGGTGTGATGTTGCGGCCGCCGCCGATGATGCCGATGACGTTTCCCGCCGCGTCGCGCCAGGGAATCTTGGTGGTGAGCATCCAATAAACCTCGCCGGTGGCTGCCACCAGCCTCTCCTCATGGTTCATGAGCGCCTCGCCCCGCAACACCTTCTGGTCATCCGCAAACAGCCTGGCGGCGATTTCAGGCGCGTAGAGCTCGGAATCGGTTTTGCCCAGGACATCGGCCTCGGTCTTGAATCCCATGTTCCGGATGTTGGCCTTGTTCGCCAGCGTTTTGCGCGCCTGGGCGTCTTTTACGTAAATGGAGTCCGGGTAATTGTCGATCAACGCACGCAGCAAATTGCGCTCTTCCGTCAGCCGCTCAACCTCGGCCCGAAGTTTTTCCAGTTCTTCCCGGTCACCGCGTTCAATGGATTCTTTATGCATTTCCAACCTGGCACCTGAAGTCACTTAATTCGAGTGCGCAATCAAACCGCAAATCGCCGCGATAATGCAAGCGCAATTGCATTACGGATCAACAAAAACCGGCATCCCGACCCAGACGAGATGGCTCAAATATTCCGCGTCCCAATTCGCCAGCCGGAAACAGCCGTGCGATTCAGTGCGCCCGACCTGTTCCGGGTTCGGCGTGCCGTGAACGCCATAACCCGGTTTGTCCAGGCCAATCCACGCCACGCCGACCGGATTGTTCGGGCCGGGCGGCAAAACCAGTTTTTGATTCAACTGTTGCGCCTCCGGAGATTCGGGAAACAATTCCGGATCGAAGGTATAATTCGGATTCGGCGCGATGACGACGACATGCAATTCGCCGGCCGGGCGCTTCTCGACACGCGCCGCGATGCTGCAGGGAAAATGCGCAAGCAGGTTGGTTTCCTCGTCGAATGCCTCCAGAAATTTGTCGCCGAGATGAATGACGGCGAATGCCGCCTTGTTCGTCGGGGCGGGATAATTCACATCGGGAATTTTCACGATTGTGCCGGCGCTGACGCTGGTCCAGTTCACGCCCGGATTGAGCTGCCGGATCAATTCAGGATGCGCATGGCCTTTTTCCGCGACGAGTTCGAGTTCGGTTTCGTAATCCAGCGCGGTTTGCTGCGACTTGGCAAGCCACGTTTTGCCGAGCGGTTGCAGGTGCGCCAGGTCGTTCGTTGTCACGACGTAATTTGTCAAGACCGGGGCTTCGAGCGTCAGCTTCGCGCGCGTGTCCGCGTCGAGCTTTCCGGTCTGTGGCAGATTTTCGACTGCCTGAAAAACGGAAATTGCCCGGCGCGTCTGCGAACCGGGTGCGGCGTCAATTGAACCCGGCGAAATGCCTCGGCGCGCCAGCGCGATTTGCGCTTCAAACACATCTCGTGCGGCGCGCGGAAAACCGCCTCCGGCTTCGGCGACCAAATTCCATTGGCGCGCCTTGGATTTGACGGAAGGAGGTGCGGCGGCGCGGGCCGGTTTGGCGTGATATTCGTGCTGCCACCAAAACCAGGCCGCAATGGCAACGATGGCCAGAACAAACAGCCGGAGAATAACGCCACTATTGTTGCGGCGTCTGCCCGGCAGTTGATATTTTGGCTTTGAGCGGTGTGCCACGCCGGAATTAAGCCACAGGCCAAACGGTGACCCAAGAGCGAAGTCAGCGACCGGGAGAAGATTGATTCGCTCAGGCCAGATTCAACACGGCATCCCCGATGATGCGGGCGGCGTCATCGTAGCTGACCAAGCCGGTATTGATGATCATGTGGTAGAGCAGGGGATCTTCATTGTCGGCGCCAAAGTATTTTTTGAGATAGCGCTGTCGGGCGCTGTCTTCGCGCAGACAAAACTTGCGCGCCTCGGATTTGGTCATTTTATAGGCTTCATGGGAGTGTTCGACCCGGTCATCGAGCGGGGCCACCAGGCGGACATGGAGCACGTGTGGCAATCCGGCGGTGACGATGTTGGCGCCGCGGCCGATGAGGATCACGTTGCCCGCTTCAGCCAGTTTGAGCAAGGTCTCGGCGGTCTGATGAATCACGGTTGTTGACGGCGGATGCACCCCAAACACCTCGGCCATGATGTCTTCCAGTTCCGAAATGCGGTCTTCCGGCAGGAATTTCGCCAGGCAAGGAGGAAGATTGTGATCCTCAAGGACCTTGTCCATGAGATTCCGGTCGAACACCATCCACGGGCAGGCGTTTCCGGCGGAATGAGCCTGCAAATAATCAGCCAGTTTTTCGGCCACAACAAGCGCGCCGCAACCCGCCTGCCGGGAAATCGTCACCGCGCGGCGCACACTTTTTTGCGCCGGCGATTTCAATCGTTCGACAAGTTGCGTCTGGCTGCTGATGAAAGAAGGACAATGTTCAAGAACGTGATCAATCATAACGACCTCCTGGTTTGAGGGTTTGACGCGTGGTGGGGAACAGCCCATGTCTTCGTGTCCGGCAAAGGCCTTTTCGATTCAGAACCCATTGAGTCTGCATTTCATCCATAACTGCCTCCGGGTTTCGACACCGGCATTGGCGCGAATTTGCTCGCGCGCTGGTTCCTGATTCAAGCTACGCCTCCGACACGGCAGATATCAAGGGAGGCTGGACGATTTGATGACGGCTAATGCAAAAGATTAACCACCAAAAACCCGCGGTGGCGACGCGATTCACGACCTGACGAGCATTCCGCAGTAGGCGCGCCGGATTCGGTCCACCAGCGGCGAGGATGCAACGGGTTTGCCGTCAAGCGCGGCCACCGGCACGATGCCGAGCGCGCTTTGCGTGACGAAAATGCCTTCCGACTTCCGCAGCGCACCGGGTTTGATGACACGCTGGTCTGCTTGGATACCCAAGCTTTGGCAGATTTCGAGCACGACGGCGCGCGTGATTCCCGGCAACGCGCCGCAGCCGATGGGCGCGGTGCAGACCTGGTTGCGTGAGATCCAAAACAAATTGCCGCCCGCAGTTTCGGCCACTTCGCCTTTCGTGTTGAGGAGCAGCGCTTCGTCCGCGCCCATTCCAATTGCCTCAATGCGCGCCATGACATGCGTGAGCTTGTTCATCGTTTTGAATGCCGCGAGCGGATCGGAAGCGGGAACCCGAAACGATGACGTTGCCAGTGTCCATTGAATCATATTTTTCAACGATGGCGCGGTGTGCAACGTCATCACAACCGCCGGCTTGCCATCCAAATCGGGTGTGTAACCGCGTTCGCCAGGCCCACGGGTGAGTGTCACACGCAAAATCGCGCCAGGAGTTTTGTTTTTCCGGATGAGTTGCCCGGCGAAATCCCACAGCTCCTCCGGCGAGAACGGACACTTGATCTTCAAAAAATCCGCACCGTGTGCCAGGCGTTCCAGATGCTGTGCCAGGCGGAATGGCCGGCCGTTGACGACGCGCATCGTTTCAAAGAGTCCATCGCCATACATGAAACCGCGGTCATTTACGGGGACGACAGCCTGCGGTTCGGGCACAAACCGGCCATTGATGAAAACGAGCATGAAGATTTTTAACGCAAAGGCGCGGAGACGCAAAGACGCAAAAGAATGAATCCGCTGATTTCGCAATTTTCACAAATCACACAATGTTCCGGTCCGTGCTCTGGTATTGGCGCTGTGCGCTGTTGAGATTGGCTCGCGGGCTCGACGCTGCAACCTCATGGGCGTTTTAATTTGTGTTGCTTTGCGTAGTTCGCGGACAAGGAGGATTCGGTTTGTAGCACCGCCAGGAAACCCGCGGCCTTGGCGAGTGTTTCCTCATACTCCGCTTCTGGATTTGAATCGGCCACGATGCCGGCACCGACGTTGAAGTGCGCAAGGCTGTCTTTGCAAATTGCCGTGCGGATGGTGATGCTCAACTGGCTTTCACGGTTGAAACCCAGATAACCGTGGCAGCCGGTGTAAGGCCCGCGCGCGACTGGCTCCAGCTCGTCGATGATTTCCATCGCGCGGAACTTTGGCGCGCCGGTGATGCTGCCGCCTGGAAAACACGAGCCCAGCGCGCCAAAATGGGTGACATTCCTGCGTAAACGGCCTTCGACTGTTGAAACCAGATGCTGCACCTGCGCGAACCGTTCGAGCCTCGCCAGCTCCGGTGTTTGCACAGAACCAAATTCGCAAACTTTGCCGAGATCGTTGCGAAGCAAATCGGTAATCATGATCAGTTCGGCGAGTTCCTTGGCGCTGGTCTGCAATTCGTAGGCGAGCTGCGCGTCGCGTGTCGGATCAGGATCGCGCGGGCGCGTGCCTTTGATGGGGCGCGTCTGAATGTGCGAACCGCTCAGGCGCAGGAACAATTCCGGTGACGACGACGCCAGTTGGAAATCGCCGCAATCGAAAAACGCCGAGAATGGAGCAGGGGAGATCGCGCCAAGTTTTTGGAACAATTCCCAACCGGAAAATACAGACGGCGTCGTAAGCCGCTGCGAAAGGTTCACCTGATAAATGTCACCGGCGTGGATGTAACGTTGCGCCTGTTCGACCGCGGCGAGAAAATCGGCGCGCGAAAGATTGGAATTAACTTCAGCCACCGAGGCACGGAGGCGCCGGGAGGAAATGTCAGTCTCTGTGTCTCTGTGTCTCTGTGGCAATTTATCGGATGACAAACCGCCCCAGAATTCCAATTGGCTGATTGACCGCCTTTTGCTCCTCGATCCGTCAGCATCGAGGCCCGTGGAAACGACGAACGTTTTGCCAAGACTATGATCGAACACGACCAGGCTGTCATAAAAGCCGACGTGGCAGTCGGGCAGGTCAAGATCGTTGACGGCACGGCGCGGGAGCTTCGGCTCGGTGAAATTTTTCAGGTCGTAGCCCCAGTAACCGAAGCAGCCGCCGAGCGGAAACGGCGAATCTATTTCGTCCAGCAGTTCAAAACCCGACATCAAACTGTCGAGCAGCCGCCATGGATTGCCAAATTGGGTCTGGGGTCTGGCGTGCGGCGTCTGGCGCCTGGAGATCTCGCAGCGCGAACCGAAGGAGCGAAACGTGAGAAACGGATTTGTTGCAACAAATGAATAACGCGCCGACGGGGAATCAAACGACGAAGTGCGGAGCAGAACGGTTCCCGCTTCGCCACGGAGTTGCCCGACGAGCGACTCCGGCGTGTGCGCGGTGGCAATTTCCTG
Organism: uncultured Verrucomicrobiae bacterium; assembly: GCA_963764175.1. Classification (GTDB taxonomy): domain Bacteria; phylum Verrucomicrobiota; class Verrucomicrobiia; order Limisphaerales; family UBA11358; genus UBA11358. The sequence goes on from CAVXRE010000011.1 coordinate 284,542, forward strand.
AACCAGCGGGCGCATTTGAAATCACGCAAACGCCTTGGACAGGACACCGGGAGGCCCGACGTGGCGTTCGTAGTCCAGAATGCGGTTGATGACCTCCTGCGGGTCATCGGTCACGGCAATTAGGTCGAGATCGCCGGGACTGATGAATTTGCCCTTTGCCTCCACCTCGGTTTTAAGCCAGCGCAACAGTCCGCTCCAATGGTCACGGCCGAACAGAATCAACGGGAATTGCGGGATGCGTTCGGTCTGCACGAGCGTGACGATTTCGAAAAATTCGTCGAGCGTGCCGAAACCGCCGGGCATGAACACAAAACCGAGGCTGTATTTGGCGAAACACACCTTGCGTGCGAAGAAATAATGGAAGTGCAGCGGCACGTTGGTGTAACGGTTGCCGGCCTGCTCGTGCGGCAATTCGATGTTGAGGCCGATGGATTTGCCGCCGCCCTGCGCCGCGCCCTTGTTGGCGGCTTCCATGATGCCGGGGCCGCCGCCGGTGACGACGGCGAGGTTGTGTTGCGCGAGGCCCTTGGCGATGGCCACGGCGGCGTGATAAAATTTGTCGCTCGGACGTATCCGCGCGGACCCGAAAATCGTGACGGCGGGGCCTATTTGCGATAGCGTTTGGAAGGAATCCACGAATTCGGCCATGATGCGGAAAATCCGCCAGGGATCCTCGCGAACAAATGAAGTGGTGTCGTTCATGACGGAAACATAATCACGGCGGTGGAATGAAACAAGCCGGAGAACTCAAGGAATTCCCCGGCTTGCCTGTTCAATCCGGTTCTTCAAGAACAGCCGAGGCTTTCGCCGCAATTCAGGCATTTGTAGCACGCGCCGTTGCGCACGGCCACGTGTCCGCAGCTTGGGCACGTCGGGGCGTCCTGCTGGTTGGCAATCATCGAGGTCAGCGTCCTGGCGCCATGGCCGTTGCCGTTGCCATTGCCGCCTTTCACGTCCACCACGTCGGCGTCCTCGGACATCGGCAGTTCAGGCACCGGCCTGTTCACTTTTTTTTTCATCTCTTCCAGCAGACCGGGCATGGACAGCTCCGGTTGCGCACGATTGGTGACCAGGGCTTCGCGGTAGCCGGGGACGAATTGCAGCGCCATCCAGCGGAACACATAGTCAATGATCGAGGAAGCATTGCGGATTTCAGGATTCTTGGTGAAACCGCTCGGCTCGAAACGTTGATGCGCAAATTTTTTCAACAACGTTTCCAGCGGCACGCCGTATTGCAGCGACATGCTCGTCAACGTGCCAATCGTGTCCATCAAACCACCGATGGTCGAGCCTTCCTTCGCCATGGTGACGAACAGTTCGCCGGGATGGCCGTCGTCGAACAAGCCGACGGTGAGATAGCCCTCGTGTCCGGCGATGTCGAACTTGTGGGTGACGGCCGTGCGCGTGTCGGAAAGGCGGCGGCGCAGAGGCTTGCCGGAATCGGCGCGCAACTTGACGACTTCAGCCTCCAATTCCTTGATTCGACTTGCCAGCGCGGAGGCATCACTGGTGGTCGATCTGTCGCCACCCTCGTTCGTTTTCTTCGTGTTGAGCGGCTGCGAACGTTTTGAGCCGTCGCGGTAAATCGCCACGCATTTCAGGCCCATCTTCCACGCCTGAACGTAGGTGTCGCGGATTTCCTCGACCGTGCTTTCCTTCGGCATGTTGACCGTCTTGGAAATCGCGCCGCTGATGAATGGCTGCGCGGCAGCCATCATCTTCAAATGCGCGAGATAACCGATGCTGCGTTTGCCGCGGTGCGGCTTGAAAGCGCAGTCGAACACCGGCAGGTGCTCCGGCTTCAAACCGCTTTTTACGGCTGCGCCGTTTTCCTCGACATCCTCAATCGTGTCGAATTTTTCAATGTGGGCGATGATGTTTTTATTTTCAGCCTCGCTGTAACCGAGGCGCCGCAAGGCATCCGGCACGCCGCGATTGACGATTTTCAACATGCCGCCGCCGGCCAGCAGCTTGTATTTGACGAGCGCGATGTCGGGTTCGATACCTGTCGTGTCGCAGTCCATCGAAAACGCGATGGTGCCGGTCGGCGCGAGCACGGTGACCTGCGCGTTGCGATAACCGTGCTGCCGGCCCTTGGCGAGCGCTCCATCCCAGGATTTGCGCGCCTCGTCCTTCAAATAATTGAATTCCCGGCTGGGCTGGATTGTTTCAACGGCTTCGCGATGCAGTTTGATGACGCCGAGCATGGAATCCACGTTGTCCTTCGCCAGCGGCTTGGGAACGTGCGCGCAACGGGCGTCGCGCCAGCCCGGAAACGCGCCGATGTTCGCGGCGATTTCCGCGCTCTGTTCGTAGGCGTGCCCGGTCATGATGGCGGTGATGGCGCCGGCGAGCGCGCGGCCTTCATCGCTGTCGTACGGCAGGCCGTAGCTCATGCAAAGTGAACCGAGGTTCGCGTAGCCGAGGCCGAGCGTGCGATAGATGTGGGAATTTTCCGCGATGTCCTTCGTCGGATAGCTGGCGTTGTCCACGACGATTTCCTGCGCGGTGATAAATACGCGCACGGCGGCCTTGAAACGTTCCACGTCAAATTTTCCGTCCTCGCGCTTGAATTTCATCAGGTTCAGCGACGCGAGATTGCAGGCGGTGTTGTTGATGAAAACGTATTCGCTGCACGGATTTGTGGAATGAATCGGCTCGGTGCCCTTGCAGGTGTGCCATTTCTGGATGGCGCCGTCGTATTGCATTCCGGGGTCGCCGCAAGTCCACGTCCCCTCGGCGATTTTGAAAAGCAGCTTCGCCGCGTCCTTCTTTTCAAGCGGCTTGTTGGTGGTGATGGCGCGCGTCCACCATTCCTTGCCGCCAATCGCGGCCTGCATGAACTCGTCGCTGGCGCGGACGGAAAGATTTTCGTTCTGATACATCACGCTGCCGTAGGCGTCGCCGTTGTATGAACCGTCGTAGCCCTGCTCGATGAGCGCCCAAGCCTTCTTTTCCTCCTTCTGCTTCGCGTCAATGAATTCCTCGATGTCGCCGTGCCAGTCTCGCAGGGTGTTCATCTTGGCCGCGCGGCGCGTCTTGCCGCCGGACTTGACGACGTTGGCGACCTGGTCATAAACCTTCAGAAACGACAGCGGTCCGCTTGGACGTCCGCCGCCGCTCAATTTTTCCTTGCTCGACCGCAGCGGCGACAGGTCCGTGCCGGTGCCGGAGCCGTATTTGAACAGCATCGCCTCGCTGGACGCGAGCCGCATGATGTCCTCCATGTTGTCCTGGACGGACTGGATGAAGCACGCGCTGCCCTGGGGATATTCGTATTGCGTGGCCGCGCGCTCGGCCTCGCCCGTCTTGCGGTTGTAAAACCAGTTGCCCTTGCCGGATTTCTTGCCGATGCCGTATTGGTGGAAGAGCCCGACGTTGAACCAGACCGGGGAATTGAACGCGCCGTATTGGTTTACGCACAACCATGACAATTCCTCAAAAAATATTTCGCCGTCAGCCTTGCTGAAATAGCCGTCCGCAACGCCCCAATCCGCAATCGTCCGGGCGATGCGGTGAATGAGCTGGCGCACGGAGGTTTCGCGTTCCGGCGTGTTTTGCTCGCCGTAAAAGTATTTTGAAACAACCACCTTTGTCGCCAGCAGCGACCATGATTTCGGCACCTCGACGTTCTCCTGCTTGAAGATCACCTTGCCGGTGTCGTCGGTAATTTCAGCGGTGCGGCGTTCCCACTCGATTTGATCGAACGGTTTGACCTTCGCGTTGCTGAAAACGCGCCCGATCCGCAGCGATTTCCTCACCCCATCTTTGTTGACTTCGGTGTCCCGCGCCGCGGCCACTTTCGTGGCACGACGCCGCCCGGTGTGCGGGGCAGGCGCCAAAATTTCTTCCCTCGCGTCTATCATGTTGCCTCCAATAGTATTTTAGACATTTAATGCCCGGTGGCATCAAAAGAAAAAACGCCAACCGAGCTTCAAAAATTGCTGATTCTCCGGTAAAACCCGACTTTTCCAAAATCCAGATTCCCCAATTAGTTGGGGAACGGCGACCATACTGCTACCACCTGTTGTGCATTTCAAGAAAAATTTTCAAAAAAGTTACGAAAACGATATTCCCAAACAAAATCAGCGGAAACTCCGCGCCAACGTTGAGCGACGGTGATTTATTCCCCGCGGTGAATAAAATTTAGTGCGATTTTCCCGGCGCGTGTTTTCGTTTTTGGAACGGTTTTTGTCTGCGCACCGGCTCCACCGTCTTTGGCCTCGGCTTCGGCACGAGCACAATCGGGCAGCCCTCGTAACCGAACGCGCGGCGCAATTCATCCGCCAGATATTTTTTGTATTGCGCGGAGAAAAGTTCGTCGCGGTTGACAAACAGCAAAAATGTCGGCGGCGCCTGCCTCACCTGCGTTGCGTAGAAAAATTTCAGCCGGTGCCCCACCGCGCTGACCGGCTGGCGGCGTTCGACGGAGTCGTGCAACGTGCGGTTCAAGATCGCCGTCGGAATTTTCTGCCGTAATTGCGCCGCGACGTAGCGCACGGCCTCGAGCAGGCGGTCAAGATTGAAGCCGGAAGTGGCCGATGTGAAAATGACCGGCGCGTAGTCGAGGAAAAACAATTTTTCCTGGACCCACGCCCCGAATTCGCCGAGCGTGGACAGTTCCCCGGCCTGTCCCTCACGCCGTTCCTTCCGGTTGCGCCGGCCGATTTCCTCTTTCCGCGCCTTGCGGACGGATTCCTCCACCAAATCCCATTTGTTGACGACCACGATGCAGGCTTTGCGGTTTTCGACGATGACATCGGCGATCTTTTTGTCCTGCTCGGTGATGCCCATTTCCGCATCCAAAACCAGAATGGCGATGTCGCAGCGCGCAACGGAATCCTCGGCGCGCTGAACGCTGAAAAATTCAACCGAACCGTCCACGCGCCGCGCCTTTCGCATGCCGGCGGTGTCAATTAGAATGTATTTTTGCCGGACACCGGCGGTGATGACTTCGAACGGCACGTCAATCGCGTCGCGCGTCGTGCCGGGAACCGGGCTGACGATGACGCGCGAGGATTGCGTCAGTGCGTTGACTATCGAGGATTTGCCCACGTTCGGGCGGCCGACGATGACGAGCTTCAAAACGGGCGGGTCAGCGGCCTGCAGTTGATGGCCGGTAGTCGGAACCTCCTCCTTGCCGTCGTCGCTGCTGACTGCTGGCTGTTGACCACCGGCTTCGGGCAAAAGGGCGACCGCGGCATTCATCAAATCTTCGATGCCTTCCCCGTGAATCGCGCTGACGGGGAATATTTTTTCAAAGCCAAGCTGGGAAAATTCCGTCACCGCGCCTTCGAGCCGGTGCGTGTCCACCTTGTTGACCGCAACCAGGATTGTTTTTCCGCTCCGGCGCAGGCGCGCGGCGACTTCGCGGTCGAGCGGAACGATTCCCTCCTGCACGTTGACGACGAGAATGATGGAGCTGGCGGCTTCAATGGCCAGATCAACCTGCTCCATCGCGGCCTTGATGATCACGTCGTCGGATTTTTCACGGCGCAACAGGCCGATGCCGCCGGTGTCCACGAGCGTGAACGGCCGTCCGTCCCATTCCGCCTCCGCGGTGACGCGGTCACGCGTGACGCCGGGCTGGTCATGCACGATCGCAATCCGTTTGCCGACGATGCGATTGAACAGCGCGGATTTGCCGACGTTCGGGCGGCCAACGATGGCGATCAGGTTTGACACACAACCATGATGGCGAAGTTTGCGATGGCGCGGAAGGCAAAAGCAGCCTGATTATTAGAACAGTTTAAATTCTCTTGCTTTTTCCGACGCATCTGCCAGAAAGGGCGGCGATGAACCTGGCAGTTCATTGGCTTACCAACCGACAATAAACTTACAAAGGATTCCGTTATGACAATAATGCAAGTGCAGCAGCGGGTGCGGCCATGGGTTTGGGACTGGTCCTCTTTGTCCTGCTCATCGTTTTGGCGTTTTACGTGTTTTTCTGTTTCTGCGCCAAGCGCATCTGCGAGAAATGTGGTGTGAATCCGGGCATCCTGATTTGGATTCCCATTGCCAACCTGGTTCCCCTGTTGCAGGTGGCCAAAATGCCGGTGTGGATGATCGTCCTGTTTCTCATCCCGATCGTCGGTTTGATCATTTCCATCGTAATGTGGGTGAAAATCTGTCAGGCGCGCGGCAAGAGCGGATGGCTTGTCATCCTGTTGTTCATTCCGATTGCAAACATCATCTTCATCCCCTATCTGGCCTTTTCGGAATAAAAACTAACTCAGCTTGCGCATCAGGCTTTTTGCGCGCCGCACCCACACGCGGTCGCGTTTGCGTTGGTAGGCTGGCGCGTGCGGGTCGTCGCTCAAAACGTCCTTGAGTTCGGCTCGCGCCAGTTCTGGCTGATTTTTGGCAATGTAAAGCCCGGCCAGTTGCACCTTTGCGCGGGCGTAGGAGTGTTCTGCAGTGACTTGCTGCCAGATTTTCAGCGCCGAATCCGTTTCGCCCAGTGCGGTGAGCGTTTCGGCCAGCGCCATCATGGTGTAGCCGTAATCGTGTTTCGGATTTTGAGCGACAACGCTTTCGAGCAGCGGTCGGGCTTCGGAGGCGCGCTTCTGCCGGAGCAGGCATTGGCCAAGGTGAGCGCGGGTGTCGAGGTCTTTGGGGTCGCCTTCCATCGCCGCGCGGTAGGATTTTTCCGCCTCCTCCAATTTGCCCTGCTGAAAGTAAATGTCGCCGAGTTGCGAATGATGATGTGCCTTGTCAAGATGATGGATTTGCGCTTGCAGTTCCTTGATGCGCTTGCGTTTGTGCGCCCCGGGCAGTTCGAATCCGCTCATCGCGGACGGCGAGGCGCGATAGGCCATGAAATAATATAAAATCGCCGACAATCCCCAGCCGATGAAAATGAAGAGCGCCCAAATCCATTCGCGGTTGCGGATGGCGTGTACGAGCATCCAGATTTGGAACGCGGTCATCAACAGCCAAACGGGACTGGTGAGGAGATAGCTCCAGGCCGTGAAATCGTTGAGGAGCGAGGTGAACATGCCCCAAAGATTAAGCGTGCCATATGACTGGAGCAATCAAACTTCAATCCCGGTCGGCGGTTTGATAAAAAGGCGCATGTCAAAACGGTCTCGCGCAAAACGAAATCCGGGAACGGCGGCGTTGCGGCGCGCTTATGAACTCATGCGCGCCCGGTTCGGCCATCAGCATTGGTGGCCGGGCGAAACGCCGTTTGAAGTCTGCGTTGGCGCCATCCTCACGCAAAACACCGCGTGGTCAAATGTCGAGCGCGCCATCGCCAATCTGAAGGCGGCGCGGGTACTCGAACCGGGAAAATTGTTCGCGTTACCGGAACTGAAACTGGCGGAGCTGATTCGTTCCGTCGGTTATTTCAACGTCAAGGCGCGCCGGCTGCGCGCATTTCTGCGAGTGCTCGTTGAAACGTTCGGCGGTGATTTGCACCGGCTGTTTGCCGGGGAAACCTCCGTTGTTCGCGAGCGGCTGCTGGCCATCAACGGCATCGGGCCGGAGACGGCGGACTGCATGCTGCTTTACGCGGGCGGCCATAACAGTTTCGTGATTGACGCCTACACGAAGCGGATTTTTCAGCGGCACAATTGGAGTCCAAAGTCAGCGCAAGGTTACGACGGGCTGAAATTACTATGCGAAACGGCCTTGGGCCAAAAACGGGGCGCGGCGCGGCTGGATTACTGGCGGGATTATCACGCGCAACTGGTGATGGTGGGAAAATATTTTTGCCGGGCGCGCGCCCCGCGTTGTGATGAATGTCCGCTCAAGCCGCTGCTGCCCAGGAACGCAAAGATTGCCGGTTGAAACAACTGCCCGCTTGTTTTTGCCGCGTTTCCCGTTAATTTTGCGACGCCACTCGCATGAATTCGACACTCATCATCGTGCCGACCGTCAACGAGCGGGAAAATCTCCCGCGCATGGCGGAGAGGCTTTTGTCGCTGCCCGTCGCGGTGGACATGCTGGTGGTGGACGGCAATTCAGCGGATGGCACGGGGAAAATCGCGGACGAGTTCGCCGCAAAACATCCGCAGATTCATGTCCTGCACGAGCAGAAAAAAAACGGGCTGGGCCGCGCCTATATTTCCGGCTTCAAATGGGCGCTGGAGAAAAATTACGAGTTCATCTTCGAGATGGACTGCGATTTTTCGCACGATCCGGGTGAGATCCCGAATTTTCTCAAGGCCATTGAAAACGCCGATCTCGTGCTTGGCTCGCGTTACACCGGCGGCGTGCGCGTCTTGAACTGGCCGCTCAAGCGCCTGCTTTTGAGCCGGTGCGCCGGCATTTACGTCTGGCTCATCACCGGCATGCCGATCACCGATCCGACCGGTGGCTACAAATGCTTCCGCCGGCGCGCGCTCCAGGCCATCCACCTTGATGACGTGCGCTCAAACGGCTACAGCTTTCAGATTGAAATGACCCACCGGCTCTGGCGCGACGGATTCAAGGTCTCCGAAGTTCCGATCACATTCACCGAGCGAGTCGAGGGCAGCTCCAAACTGTCGCGGGACATTGTCATCGAAGCGTTCTGGATGGTCTGGTGGTTGTGGCTTCGCAACGGCCTGCGTCGTTCGCCGCGCAGACGGTAACGGCCGAGTCCGCCGCCGGCATGGGGCGTCGCCGTCTTGAAAAAGAGCTGACCTTCAAAATCCCGCCTCGTCAACACCGGTGTTTGACGGTAAGCTTTGGGCGTGGAGTGGTGGTTCAAAAACCGGGTCGTGGCCCGGGCGCGCGATTTGTTCCGCCGTCACTGGCAACGCGCGCTGCGCTGGCGCGAGAAATTTGTCTTCAAAGAGGAAGCATTCCACCTGGTGCTGGCCGGAATTGTCGGCGTCATCGGCGGTTTGGTGAACCTTTTCTTTTTTTATGCGGTGCATTTCATTCAACCCGGTGATCCGGTGGAGTTCGCGGAAAACCTTCCTTACTGGGAACGCCTTCTGGTGCCAACCCTGGGTGGATTGGTGGCCGGCCTCGTTTTGTATTGGGGTTTCCGCCTGGTGGGCCGGCAGGGTTCAAGCGATTTGCTCGAAGTGGTGGTTGCCGGCGACGGGCGGCTGCCATTCCGAACCGAATCGGTAAAAACGGCTTCGGCGCTGGTGAGCATCGCCACGGGCGCATCCATCGGACGCGAAGGCGGCATCACGCAACTGTCGGCCACGCTGGCATCAAAGCTCGGGCAACTGGCGAAATGGCCGCCGTACCGGCTGCGGTTGCTGGTCGGGTGCGGGGCGGCTGCGGGCATTTCGGCGGCCTACAACGCGCCGATTGCGGGCGCGGTGTTTGCGTCGTTGATCGTGCTCGGCAATTTTTCCATGAGCCTCTTCGCGCCGCTCGTGTGCGCGTCGGTGATTGCGACAGTGATGTCGCGAAGTTTCTTCGGGATTCAACCCTGGTATCAAGTGCCGGTGTTTCCGGCCACGACTCCGGCTCAGTTGCCGTGGTTTGTTTTGGTGGGCGTGCTGTGCGGCGGTGTGAGCGCGCTTTTCTTGAAATTATTGCGGGGAAGCCGGGAGCGGTTCAACCAGCTTCACCTGCCGATTTACGCAAAGCTGACGCTGGCCGGTTTGATCGTGGGCGTCATCGCCATTGGTTTTCCCGGTGTGTGCGGCAATGGCTATTCCGTGACCAACGTTATTTTGCACGGCGATTTTGCGAATCCTTCCAATCCGGTGACCGAATTGAGCGGTCTGTTTTTTGCCAAACTGCTGGCGACAGTGGCGACGGTCGGCGCGGGAACGGTCGGCGGCGTGTTTACGCCCACGCTGTTTTTGGGCGCGGGGGCGGGCGCATTGTTCGGCGCGGCGCTGCATCAACTCGGCGGCGCGCCGGGCGTGCCGGCGGGGGCGTTTGCGCTGGTCGGAATGGGCGCCATGCTGGCAGGCACGACCCGGTCGCCATTGCTGGCCATGATTCTGGCCTTTGAAATCTCGCTGGATTACTCGCTGATGCCGGCGTTGATGCTGGCGTGCGTTGTGTCCGTACTCGTGGCCCGGCAATTGCACAGCGAATCCATCTATACCGAACACATGCTCTTGAAAGGTCTGTCGCTTCAGCGCGAAAGCGAACAGACGGGCGCGGCGATGGACAAGACCGTGGGCGATCTGATGCGCGCGCCGGTGCCGCCGTTGCGCGAAACGACGACGTTCCGGCAAATCGCCGACCGGTTTCTCGTCAGTTCCAATAATTTTCTGCCCGTCGTGGACGCCAAACAACAATTTATCGGCGTCGTGGCCTTGCAGGATTTGAAGGAATTCTTGAACAACAGCCAGAATCTTGCCGGAGTCATCGCCTATGACGTGATGCGGCCGCCGCCAAAGTTTCTTACGCCCGGCCAGCGGTTGCTCGACGCGCTGCCGGTTGTGCTGGAAAGCGAACTGCGCAATGTCCCCGTGGTCAACAGTCCTGTCGAAAAGCGCCTTGTCGGGTCTCTGTCACGCGCCGAAGTGCTGGCCGTTTTTTCCGAGGCCATCGCGGAAAAGAGCAGGCCCGCCGGCTGAAAAACGGCGAGCGGCGGGTGACAGGAGGCGATTTTCTGGTTTTTGGCGTGCACTTGTTTTTCTTGCCGCTTGTCACCGGTCATTTGTCACCTAATCTTTTCGCGTGCCCCTCAAAATCGGCGACCAGTTCACTTTGACGATTCACGACATCGCGTTCGGCGGCGAAGGCGTCGGGCGCGTGGATGATTTTGTCGTGTTTGTGCCATTTGTGCTGGCTGGCGAGGTTGTCGAAGTGGAAGTCAGGGAGGTGAAAACAAATTTTGCCCGTGCAAGGCTGTTGCGCGTCGTGCAACCGTCGCCGGAGCGCGTCGAACCCGCGTGCCGTTACTTCGGTCAATGCGGTGGCTGTCAGTATCAGCATATGGATTACGCGGCGCAGTTGCGGCACAAGCAAAAGCAAATCGCCGGCTTGTTCGAGCACGTCGGCAGGTTTTCCCCCGGCCTTGTCGGGGCGGTCGTTCCCTGCCCGCAACCGTATGGTTATCGCAATCGCATCATGATTCGCAGCCAGTGGAACAAGCCGGAGCAAAAACTGAACATCGGGTTCGTGCGCTGGGACGGCGGGCTCGTCGAGGACATCGAGGAATGCAAAATCGCCGAGCCGGCGCTCAATCAGGAAATCCAGCGCGTCCGCCAAAACCCGCCGCCGAAAGGCGGCATCAAGGTCGTGTTGCGGATTCCGCCGGAAAACTGGGACGTGCCGCCGGACTCGTTTTTCCAGAACAATTTTTTCCTGCTGCCGAAGCTGGTGGAAACCGTCCGCGACTTTTTGCGCGCAAGCGGTGCGCGGCATTTGGTTGATTTGTATTGCGGCGTCGGGTTTTTCAGCCTCGAGCTGGCGGATGCGGTTGAATCGTTTGTCGGGGTTGAATACGACCAGCGCGCCATTAAATCGGCGCAGCAAAACGCGGCGGCACGCAAGACTGGCAACGGCAGGTTCATCGCTGCGACCGTCGAGGATGTTTTGCCGGAGATGCTGGAACACCTTTCCCCGCAAACCACCGCAGTCATTCTTGACCCGCCGCGCAAGGGCTGTTTGCCGCGGACGCTGCAATTCCTGCGTGAAATGAAACCGGCGCAGATTATTTATGTCTCGTGCCATCCGGCCACGATGGCCCGGGACTTGAACATTTTGTGTGGCAACGGTGTCTTTGAATTGACGCGCGTGACGCCGCTGGACATGTTTCCGCAAACACAGCACGTGGAATGCGTGGCCGACGTGCGAGCCGGACAAAGTAATCTTGCCAATTGGCAAAACATGGGTTCAACTGGGACAACCCGATGACGAAGGAAATGCGCATTGACCCGCGGAAGAATTTTATTCCGCGCTTTCTGCCGTGGCTGCTGGCGGCGGCGGCGCTGGCAATTTATTGCTTCACCCTGAACCATTGGGTGTCGCTGCTTAACCTGGAGGCCGTGGCCAAAGTTTCAGGCTGGATGTGGCTGCCGGAACTGGTCAATCCGCTTCTTTTTCTCGTCACCTGTCCCTTTCACTGGCTGCCGGCCGCGCAGGTTCCGGTCGCGTTGAATGTCCTGTCAGCCGTCTGCGCGGCGGCAACGCTCGGCTTGCTCGCGCGTTCGGTCGCATTGCTGCCGCATGACCGCACGGACGCGCAGCGCCGGCGCGAGCGCAGTGATTTTTCATTTCTGACGATTGGCAGCGCGTGGCTGCCGCCGGTTTTGGCGGTGGCGGTTTGCGGCCTGCAACTGACATTCTGGGAACATGCGACGAATTTCACGGGCGAGACGTTTGACCTGTTGTTGTTCGCATTCGTGATCTGGTTGTTGCTGGAATACCGGCTGGATGAACGGGAGGGGCGTTTGTATCTGGCCGCGGCCGTTTATGGCGCGGGGATGGCCGAGAACTGGGCGATGGTGGGATTTCTGCCGGTGTTTATTGCTTCAATCATCTGGATTCGCGGGCTGGCCTTTTTCAACCTGCGTTTTCTCCAATGGATGGTTTTATGCGGTCTGGCGGGAATGTCGCTGGATCTGCTGCTGCCGATGTGGGCAGTGGTTTCCGGCAAAATACCGGGAGCGTTCTGGTGGCTGGCGTTAAAATCCAGTCTGGCTCCGCAGTATAGCGTGCTGAAATTTTATTTTCTCTCGTGTATTCACCCGCAACAATATTTTGAGATCCTGATATTGTTTTTGGCCTATCTGATGCCGGTGTTCGCGCTGGCGATTCGCTGGCAGTCATCCTTTGGCGATAACAGCCGGATGGGCATGGCGCTGGCGAGCTTCATGTTTCACCTGGTGCACGCAATCATTCTGTTTATCTGTGTTTGGCTGGTGTTTGACCCGCCATTCAGCCCCCGCGAAAAAGGTTTGGGACTGACGTTCTACTATTTCATCGCATTGAGCGTGGGTTACTACAGCGGATATTTTCTGCTGGTGTTCGGCAAAAAGGCCTTCAGCCGCTCGCCGACGCCGGCGCCGGCGCCGCTGCAGCTTTTGAATCCCTTCGTTGTCGCCGGTGTGTTCATTTTGGCCGCATTGGCAATCACCGGGCTGGTTTACAAAAACGCGCCGCAGGTCCACAGCTTCAATGGCAACACGCTCTCCCAATATGCCTCGCTCATGGAGGAAGATTTGCCGGCGCGCGGGGGTCTTTTGTTGTCCGACGATCCGCAACGTTTGTTTGTCATGCAAGCGGCATTGGTGCGGGACGGGCGGGCGCAGGAATTTGTGCCGCTCTACACGCATTGGCTTGTATATCCGGCCTATCATAAATTTTTGCACCGGAAATTTCCTCAAAAGTGGCCTGATACCGTCGCTGCCAGCGAAATGACCAACAATGTCAGCCCTGCGCATCTCGTCGGACTGTTGACCACGCTTGCCATGACCAACGAGCTTTACTACCTGCATCCGAGCTACGGCTACTACTTCGAGCAATTTTATCTGGAACCGCATGGTTTGGTTTACAAATTAAAACCATTGCCCCGCGATACGCTCCTGCCGCCGCCACTGGACCAGGATCAAATTGCCTTGAATGAGGCTGCCTGGTCGCGCGCGGATGATCACGCCCTTCCTGACATTGAGCGGGAAATCTCGCCGCCCGAGGATGGCGTTCCAAGGAGTTTTGGGCAACGCCTGCTGGCCCGTTTGCACGTTGCGCGCGAACAAAATCCAAACGCGGTCGTCGCGGGAACCTTTTACTCGCGTGGCCTTGATTTCTGGGGCGTTGCATTGCAGCGCGCCGGCGAATTGCAAAAGGCCGCTGCTGCTTTCCGAATGGCGCAGGAGCTCAATCCGGACAACGTCGTTGCGCAAATCAACCTTCAATTCAACCAGGCCCTGCGTGACGGCCGGACCGTGCCTGTTGAGCCATCCAAGGCCAGGAGGGATCAATTTGGCAAATACCACGATTGGAATGAAGTCATGAATGCCAACGGGCCCTTTGACGAACCGAGTTTTTGTTTTGTCAACGGCGTCATGCTGGCAAGGGACAATCTATTGGTCCACCAAGCCGCCGTGCCGCTTGCCCGCGTATGCGAACTCGATCCGGATTATTTGCCAGCGCGGCTGTTCCTCGCACAAGTTTATCTTTTCTCCCGTCTGCCCGACCGCGCGCTCGCAACGCTACATGACCCGCTTACTCAGCCCCAAAAATTCTCGCTCACGGATTCCAACTCCACCGAGCTCGATGTTCTGGTCGCCGGTGCCTACATCCAAAAAACCAACTTTGCGGAGGGTACGCGACTGCTCGAACTTGAGCTCAGCCGCCATCCCGACAACAACGATTTGCTGACCGCCACCGTGCAGGTTTTTGTAATGCGCGGTCTGTTTACCAACGCACTGGCTGTGATTGACCGCAAATTAAAGACGGCGCCCGATGAGCAGCCGTGGCTTTTTGCCAAAGGCTACGTTTGCATCCAGCTTCATGCCTACGACGCCGCCATTGCCGCCCTGACGCGCGTGCTCGACGTCCAGACGAACTACACCGATGCACGTTTCAACCGCGCGCTTGCTTATCTCGACAGCGGCAATCTTGACGCCGCGCGTGCCGATTACCGGGAGTTGCAGCAAACCCTTACCAACTCGTACCCGATTGCCTACGGCCTCGGCGAAATCGCCTGGCGCCAACACGAAACCAACGAGGCCATCAGAAATTATAAAATTTATATGGCCAACGCGAGAACCAACACTGCAGAGGCCACAAACGTCATATTGCGTCTCCGCGAACTCAACGGCCTTTCGCCCTGAAACGCGCCAATGCGCGTCACCCATGTCATTACCCGGCTGATTGTCGGCGGCGCCCAGGAAAACACCGTCGCCACCGTTCTCGGCCTTCGTCAAAAATCCGGCGTCGCAGTTAATCTGATTTCCGGTCCAACCGCCGGTTCCGAAGGCTCCCTCGAACCCGAATTCGCCGGCGCGCCCGAAATCCTCAATTACGTCCCCGAACTGGTACGCCCTGTTGATCCGTGGAAGGATTGGACGGCGCTGCGCCGGCTTACGGAAATTTTCCAACAAACCAGGCCTGACATCGTTCACACGCACAGCGGCAAGGCCGGCGTTCTTGGCCGCCTCGCTGCGAAACGCGCCGGCGTTCCGGTCATCATCCACACAATCCACGGCCCGTCGTTCGGAAGTTTTCAAAATGCCGTTGCCAACCTTGTTTTCGGCGCCGCTGAAAAGCGCGCCGCCCGCGCCACGACGCACTTCATCGTCGTCGCCGATGCGATGAAAGCCCAATACCTCGCCGCCGGCATTGGCAGGCCGGAACAATACACCAAAATTTTCAGCGGCTTCCCCATGGAGCCGTTTCTCGCGGCGAAAAACGACCCCGCTGTCCGCGCACGGTTCGGTTTGCAGCCCGGCGATTTCGTCGTCGGCAAAATTGCGCGGATGTTCAAGCTGAAGGGTCATGACGATTTGTTCGCCGTTGCGCCGGAACTTGTCCGCCGCTGCCCGCAAATAAAATTTCTGCTGGTCGGCGACGGCGAATGGCGCGGGCGATTTGAAAATCTCGCAAAATCCGCCGGCCTGGAACGCCATTTCATTTTCACGGGCCTCGTCCCGCCCGCCGAAATGCCGCCGCTGGCCGGCATCATGGACGCGCTGGTGCATCTGTCGTTGCGCGAAGGTCTGCCGCGCGCGCTGCCGCAGGCACTTGCCGCCACCAAGCCTGTCGTTGCCTACGATTGCGACGGCGCGAGCGAAGTTTGTCTCGATGGCCGTACTGGATTTCTGCTCCAGCCCGGCGACTTGACCGGCCTGAAAGATCGTTTGCTCCAGCTCGCAAATGACCCCGGGCTTTGTAAGACACTTGGCCGGTCCGGCGCGGACTTTGTCCGCGAGAATTTCGCCGTCGAAAAAATGGTGGATGCCATTTATAATCTTTACTTGAAACTGGCCGCCGGACGCGGCATCCGTTCGTGAGCTTTCCGTATAATTATTTTCTCGCCGCGTTTGCGGGCGCGTTTTTGACGGCGCTTCTATCGCTGCCGCTCTGGCGCAAATGGTGCCTGCGCGTCAACCTCGTGGATGACCCCGGCCAGCGCAAAATCCACGACGCGCCGATTCCGCTGGCCGGTGGATTCGCCGTGCTCACCGGCATCTTGGTGCCGCTCGCGGCGGGCGCGGTTTTTTTCAAACTTGGGATGGTGAAGATTTCTTTCGCGTCGTTGATTGTTCACGGCATCAATCGCCGTGCCGGTGAACTCATCGTCATTGCCCTCGGCGCGATTGCGATCACCCTGCTCGGCTGGTTCGACGACAAACATGAATTGAAACCGCTCCCAAAGTTCATCGGCCAGTTGATTGTCGCCATCGCCGTCGCCATGGCGTGCAAGCGCATCACGTTGTTTGTTCACAGCGATGTTTTCAGCTACGCCATCACAATTCTGTGGCTGCTCACGGTCATCAACGCGTTTAATTTCACGGACAACATGAACGGCCTTTGTGCCGGACTGGGCGCGATTGGCGCGCTGTTGTTTGGCGTCATCGCCGCGGCAAACGGCGAATATCTCGTGGCAACGATTGCCCTTCTTATGTGCGGCGCGCTGGCCGGTTTCCTGCCGTGGAATTTTCCGGATGCCCGCGCATTTCTCGGCGATTCGGGCAGCCACCTCGTCGGCTACCTGCTGGCGGTCATGGCCATCCTGCCGCATTTTTACACGAAACAAAATCCGCGCCCGCTGGCCGTGCTCTCGCCGCTGCTCGTGCTGGCCGTGCCGCTGGCCGATCTCATGTGGGTCGTTCTCTTGCGGACGCTCAATCGCAAGCCGTTTTGGATTGGCGACACCAACCACCTCTCGCACCAACTTGTGCGTGCCGGCCTGAGCGGCAGGCGCGCGGTACTGCTGCTCTGGCTGATTGCCGTGATGATTGGCGTGCTCGCCGCGCTGTAGTGTCGACGCGGATTGGCTCATGCCTGTCAATCAGAGCGGGCGCGCGACCCCCGCCACGTTTTTCTTTCGTGTCTTTCGTGTTTTATGCGGCTAAATTTTCCGCGTGAGACTGCTTTTCATCGGTGACATCGTCGGCCAGCCCGGACGCGATGCAGTCAGAACTCTTCTGCCAGAGCTGCGTGAGCGGCACGCGCTCGACTTCGTCATCGCCAACGGCGAAAACTCCGCCGGCGGTTCAGGCATCACGCCCAGGACTGCTGATGAAATCTTTTCTGCCGGCGTGGACGCCATCACCAGCGGCGACCATTTGTGGGACCAGAAGGAAGTCATGGGATTGCTCGCAAATGAGAAGCGCTTTCTCCGCCCGCTCAACTATCCGACCGGGACGCCGGGACAGGGAAGCGCCATTTTTGAAGTTAAAAATTCGTTCTCAATCGCCGTCTTGAATTTACAGGGCCGCACGTTCATGCAGCCGCCGTTGGAACATCCGTTCCTTCTCGCCGCCGAAGAGGTGAAACGGCTGCGCGAACGGACAAAAATCATCTTCGTGGATTTTCACGCCGAGGCGACCTCGGAAAAGATTGCCTTCGCGCGCTTCCTCGACGGGCACGTGAGCGCGGTTGTCGGCACGCACACCCACGTGCAAACGGCGGACGAACAGATTTTCCCCGGCGGCACGGCTTATCTGACTGACGCCGGTTTCACCGGCCCGCACGAAAGTGTGCTGGGCCGCGAAATCGAGCCGGTCATCCGCCGGTTCCTCACCGGCATGCCGCAGCGATTTGAAGTGGCGAAAGACCGCGTGCTGCTTCACGGATGCATGATTGAAATTGATGACGCCAGCGGCAAGGCGGTGAAAATCCAGCGCGTGTCGGAAGCGGCGGACGGCTGACGAATCCTGCCATCTGCAATGAGCAGCATTCCAGCCGGCAATATTGTTGGCAAAGGTATTTCACAAGTGAGAACAATCCGTTGGGCTGAATACGGTGAATTGGCGGCGCTGTTCTTTATCCAATCCATGGCGGTTGCCATCTGGATGGTGCCGTTGAGCATGGTGTTTTCTGCTCACGGTCTGCGCGGCCTCGCGCCTTATGCCTTTGCCGCCTCCGCCCTTGCGACCTTCGTTTCGCCGTTGGTCTTCGGTGCGATGGCGGACCGCCACGCTGCACCGGTAAAAGTGTTGCGCGGGCTGTCCGCGGCGAGCGCCGCCGCCATGGCCCTCTTCGCATGGAGCGTCAAACAAGGCTGGCCGCCGGGACTGGTGCTCGCGATGATCCAAATTTATGCGCTTTGCGCCGCTCCCACCGGCAGCATCATCACCGCCATTGTCTTTTCACGCCTGCGAAATTCCCAGCGCGAGTTTGGCCCAATCCGGGCCGGCGCGACCGTGGGCTGGATGGCCGGCTGCTGGCTGGTGAGCGCGCTGAATGCCGACGCTTCCACGCTTGCGGGGTTCACCAGCGCGGCGACGTGGCTGGTGCTGGCGGCGTTTACATTCCTGCTGCCCAGTGTGCCGCCGCCAAAATCCGCCGGACACCCGACGCTGCTGCAACGCCTCGGCTGGGACGCGTTCGTGCTGCTGAAAAATCACGACCATCGCACCGTGTTCATCACCGTGGCCTTGTTCACCATTCCGCTCGCGGCGTTTTATCCGTTCACGCCGCTTCACCTGCAAGCCCTCGGATTCAAACACGTCTCCGCCTGGATGACGCTGGCGCAAACGACGGAATTGGTCGCCATGTTCGCCCTGGGCGGACTTTTTCTGCGCTGGCGGTTGAAATGGATTTTTGCCACCGGGCTGGGATTCGGTGTGCTGCGCTTTGCGCTTTGCGCGCTCAACGGCAAGGCGTGGTTGCTGGCCGGCACCACCATGCACGGTTTGTCCTATACGCTGTTTTTCATCACCGCCCAAATTTACATAAACGAGCGGGTGGGTTCCGAATGGCGGGTGCGGGCGCAGGCGTTGATGACGCTGATGACCAACGGCGTGGGCAATCTCATTGGCTATCTCAGCACCGGCTGGTGGTTCGCCGCGTGCGCGCGTCCGTCCGGCACCCAATGGTCATTATTCTGGGGCATTCTGGCGGCAGCCGTGGCGGCGGTGATGGTTTATTTTCTGACGGCGTATCACGGAAGGGAGATGCGCAAAGTGGACGGTTGAACAAGTCCAATTGCCGAAAGCCTCGGCAAACCTATCTCCAGCAGGTCCAGTCCACGTCGGGAAAAATGTTGTCGCGCGATTCGACTTCGTGCAGCCACGCTTCGTCCACGGACGCGGCGGCGATCTGATCGTACAGGGTGAGAAACCGGAGCAGATGGTCCTTCACGCGGCGGCGCGCGTAATCGGGGCTGGTGCCCGCGCGCAGAATGAACGGCCAGTCGCTGGCCTGCGCGAGCAGCAGTTCACGGGCGGCCTGCCGCAGCGCGCGCGCCGTCAGGGCGCCCGGTTTTTTGTATCGCCGCGCCAGCTTGGTCATCCGGTCCTGCGCGACGTGCAGGTGCGGATAAATCCATTCGTTCTTCTCGTTCAGCCACGTGCGGTAATAGCCTTCCTCGCCCCAGCTTGACGCGCTGGGCGTGACAATCTGGTTTGTCGTATGCTGCTGCAAATATTCGCTCGGGGTCGCGAGCGTGATGGCTTTCTGGTTGTGGAAAGCCTTGCGCGCAAAATAATCCATGAATTCCGGCCCTTCATACCACCAATGCCCGAACAATTCCGCGTCGTACGGCGCCACCACGAGCGGCGGGCGGCCAATAACGGCGGCCACTTTTTCGGCCTGCGCGGCGCGCTGGCCCAAAAAATGTCCGGCATGTTCCGCCGCCGCCTGCAACGCCGCGTCGCGCCGGTAAATTTTCTTGTTCGCCGATCCGCCGGTGATGCCGTAATACTTGATGCCGGTGAACCCGCGCGTTTCGGGCGACGGCAGGTGCGGCTTCACGTAGTCGAAATCGAGGTCGAAGCCGATGTCGCGGTAAAAATCGCGGTAACGAGCGTCGCCGGGATAACCTTCCTGCCGGCTCCAAACCTGCCGTGAGGAATCGAGGTCGCGACCAAAGGCGGCGAGGCCATTGGGCGTGAAAATGGGGGCAAAGGTGCCGTATCGCGGCCGGGGCCTGGCGTAAAGCACGCCGTGCGAGTCGAGAATGAACCAGCGGATGTTTGCTTCCTGCAGGAATTTTTCGACACCTTCCACGTAGGCGCATTCCGGCAGCCAGATGCCGCGCGGGTCGCGGCCAAAACAACTGCGATAATGGTCGCGCGCCGTCAAAATTTGCGCGCGGAGTGACGGCGGATGATTTGCCAGCAGCGGGAGCAGCGCGTGCGTGGCGGCGGTGGTGATGATTTCCAGCCGTCCTTCGTCCTGGAACTGGCCGAACGCGCCGACGAGGTCGCGTTTGTAAAAACGCCACGCATCGCGGATCGAGGTGAATCGCTGATGATACATCCACGCCAGTTCGCGGAAGTCGCGGTCCCAGTGCGTGCGGTGGATTTCCTTTTCGGCCAGTTCGATGAGGCCGTTCAAATGCCGCTCGTAGCGGTTGCGCAGCAACGGGTCGCGCAGCATGGCGCACAACGGTGGCGAAAGGGACAGCGTCAGGTGCGCGTCCACGCCGTCGCGCCGCCAGCCTTCCATGATTTGCAGCAGCGGGATGTAGGTTTCGGTGACGGCCTCGAACAGCCAGCTTTCTTCCAGAAACTTTTCGTGTTCCGGATGGCGCACAAAAGGCAGGTGCGCGTGCAATACGAGCGATAAATAGCCTTGCATGACCCTGGGAAATTATATGTCGAGCTTTTCTGAAAGCCACTCCGCAACGGCCCTGGCCCTGGCCAGCATCACAATCCCAAGCACCGGCGGAACGGCCAGCAACGCGCAATGAACTTTTCCGATGGGGCTGTGATCTGCCAGATTTCCGGCCACGTACAAACCTTGCTCGAGAAGGCCAAGGCCGATGATTGCCACGGCGACGAAGCGAACCAGCATCAAGGCCCCTCGTTGCGATGCGTCCATGTGATTCAAACGTTGTCCGGTGATGGCGGTTTCAACGCCGGATCCTGCGGGTGTGCGCCGACGTCGCCGCGGTATTCGGTGTCCCGGCTGAATTTCAAATCCGCCGCGCGCGCCTCCGTGCCGTCGGCGGAAACGGCCACGGCGGGCAGTTCGTATTTGCCGTCCGGCAGAGCGAAACGAAAACTGAACGAGCCGTCGGGGCGCAATTTGATTTCGCGGCCGTCGAGCGTGACCCTGGCGGTCGGCTCGGTTGCGCCGTAAATGATCAATTCCGCGTTGACGTTGAACCAGAATCCCTTCGGCTGTTCCGCGCCGCCAAACGGGCTTGAAAGGCTGGAAACGCCGAGCGAGGAAATTTCGCGCGCGAGTTTGCGGCGGATCAGCTCGGTGATTTCCAGCGAGCCCATCCAGACGCGGCGCACATCGTCAATGCTGATGATTTTGGCCAGCGCCTGTTCCTGTTGTGACGTCCAAGCCCCGGGTGGCGTGGCGGTTGCGCGCGGCAGATCGGGATGGCCGTGCCGTCTAAGTTCCTCGATGGCCTGCGCCAGCGGGAGGTTTTCGCGCACGGCTTGTTCAATGATTTGAATCAGTTTCAGGAACGGAAATTCAAACGGAATGGTGGCGAATTCAGCGTCGGCTTCCACCGAGGCGGCGTCCGGCGGCGTGACGGTCGCCCCGGAGGCGCAGACGCGCAACCACCGGCCCACCGGCGAATAGTAGCCGAGTTCGGCGGCGTAGGAATCGCCGGCACGCTCGACGTGCGCGAACCAATGGCGCGATTCGGGGTGAACGTGGATTTCGTAAAGGGGATGGCCTTCGATTTTGCCCGCGAAAACGCGGAGCACCAGATGGCCGTCCGACGACTTCGCGTTGAGTTTCAACTGTTGCTCGCGTGTCAGGTCCCAGTGCGCATAAAGCCAGTGCGGGTCGCGCGCGGTCAAAAAAAGTTTCTTTGTGCCGTAGGCCTCGGGCAGCTCGGTTTCCGCTGTTTCAAACTGTTGCGGAGGCGGGACGGGACCAAGCGCATATTTCTGTCCGGGACCGCTGGTGGGCGGCGGCGTGGGCTGGTCGCCTTCGAGCAGGATGGGCGGCGGCTCGATTTTCTTGCGGCGGGTGTAGGTGCGGCGAACTACGGGAGTGGCGGTCAACCCGGTTTCGGATTTTGTGTTTCGGCGCGGGCGTTCGGTGCGCGTGGCCGTTTTCTTTTGCGTTGTCCTCGGTTTCATGACCGCAAATCCTCGGTTTATGGCGATGACTTCACCGCTCGACCGTGAACGTACGGCGTGAATTAGCCGGACGCAATCAGAATTTTTTGTCCGGATGTGAATAAGTTTTTATTTAAACGTGCTTGCGACTTGCGCAAAAAGGGTGTTTGCCTGATATTTAAGTTGATTAATGAGCGAATCCAAATCCAGCAATGGCACGGAGCAGCCGGTCACGATTTTTGTGGTGGACGACGAGCCAATGCTGCTGGATCTGGCCGCGGCCATCCTCAAACCGCTGGGTTATAATGTGCGGACGTTCAGCGATCCGCGGGTGGCATTGGAGGAATTTCCCGTCGTCAGGCCGGCAATCGTCGTAACAGATTATGCCATGGGCGAGATGAACGGCCTGGATTTGGTGCGCGAATGCCGGCGCGCCAATCCCAGGCAGAAAATAATACTGGTCAGCGGCACCGTGGACGAGACCATTTTCGCGGGCCTGCCGCAAAAGCCGGACCGGTTCATGGTCAAACCGTATCCCGTTCACGAACTCATCGAGACCATCCGGTTGCTGGCCGCGAGTTGAAATGATTCCGCGCCGCAAATTCGCTCGCCAAAGTCGCGGATGGGATGTTAATTCATAAGATTATGAATATGGTCAAAAAAATCGTTTGGGGCTTCTTGCTCGTTCTCGTCGTGCTAGCCGTCATCGCGGTGATTGTGGGGGGTGTCTTCCTCGGCAGAATCGTCAAGGCGGGCGTGGAAACGGTCGGCCCGAAAATCACCCAGGTTTCCGTCAATGTGGATGCGGTGACCTTGTCTCTTCTGACCGGTTCGGCGAAAATCGAGGGGCTGGTGGTTGGAAATCCTGAAGGGTACAAGACGGCACAGGCCATCAGCGTCGGCGTGGTCGCCGTCGGCGTGAACCCGTTGTCTGCGCTCTCGGACAAGATTGTCGTGCGCACGGTACTCGTGGAAGCGCCTGAAATCACGTTTGAAGGAAACCCCTTCAGCGGGAACAATCTCACCAAAATCCGCGATAACGTGACTGCCGCGACCGCGTCCAGCCAGAAAGCTGCAACGAATCAAGCCACCCAAGCCACCGGCAAACCCGCCAAGAAACTCGAAGTGGATGATTTTCTGATTACCGGCGCGAAGGTTCACGTGAGTCTTACCGGCATGGGCGGCAGGGAAATGACTTTGCCGCTGCCGGACATTCACCTCACCAATTTGGGCACGGGCGCCGACGGCATCACGGCCACCGATTTGACCCGGCGCGTGCTGAACGCGCTTACCACCGCCACCGTCAGGGCCGTTGCCGACGCCACTGGTGACGTTGGCGCAGGC
Organism: uncultured Verrucomicrobiae bacterium; assembly: GCA_963764175.1. Taxonomy (GTDB): domain Bacteria; phylum Verrucomicrobiota; class Verrucomicrobiia; order Limisphaerales; family UBA11358; genus UBA11358. The sequence goes on from CAVXRE010000011.1 coordinate 307,944, forward strand.
GCGCTAAATCTCGGGAAGGGCGCTGGTAAAACCGTGGGCGAGGACGCGAACAAAATCACCAAGGGCCTCGGCAGTTTGTTCAAACAATCAACGAACTGACGGTTAAGGCTGCCTGCCGAAAGCGGCGGCAGAATTTCTCCAATCCCAGCCTGGCGCTAGAGTAAAAGCCCCGCCAGCGACGCGGTCATGTAGGCGGCGAGCAGGCCGCCGAACATGGCGCGCAGGCCGATCTTGGCCATTTCGCTGCGTCGTTCCGGCGCGAGCGAGCCGATGCCGCCGACCTGGATGGCGATGCTTGCGAAATTCGCGAAGCCGCACAACGCGTAGGTCGCAATCGTGAAGCTGCGCGGGTCGAGCGCCAGTTGCTTCGCGTTGGTCGTGAGATCGAGGTAAGCCACAAATTCGTTCAGCACGACGCGCTCGCCGAGTATCTGTCCGATGGCCATGCAATCCCTGGCCGGCACACCCATCAGCCACGCAAACGGCGCGTTGATCCAGCCGAAAATCGTCTGCAGCTTGACCGGCTCGGCAACTCCGAGATGCGCTTGGGGAAACATGATGAGATAATTCGCCAGCGCAATCATGGCGATGAACGCGATGAGCATGGCGATGACGTTCAGCGCGAGATGAAAACCGTCGCTCGCGCCGCGGCAGATGGCGTCAATGGAATTTACCGTCGTGCGCGGCACGGTGGCAGGCATGGAAGCCGCGGTTTCGCTTTGTTGAGTTTCCGGCAGCAGGATCTTCGCAATCATCAGCGCGGCGGGACAATTCAACACCGACGCCGTGAGCAGGTGCCCGGCGGTGTTGGGGTAGCCGGCACGCATGCCCATTTCCGCGTAAACCGCCGCGACGCCGCCGGCGATGTGCGCCATGCCGCAGACCATGATGGTCATCAGTTCGCTGCGCGTCAGGCGCGGAACGTAGGGCCGGATCATCAGCGGCGCCTCGGTCTGGCCCATGAAAATATTCGCGCAGGCGGAGAGTGTTTCGCTGCCGCTGGTGCGCATGATTTTGCGCATCACCCAGGCGATGGCGCGGACCACGCGTTGCAAAATGCCCCAGTGATAGAGCAACGCCGAGATGCACGCGACGATGATGATGGTTCCCATGACCAGGATGGCAAAAATCACCGAATTGCCGGGGCCGAATTTGTCCGCGAGCAGATTCTCATCCGCCAGCGGGCCGAAAACGAATTTGCAGCCTTCGGTGGAAAACAAAATGAGCTTTTGAATCACCTTGCCGGCAAATTCAAACAGCGCGCCGCCCCACGGCGTTTTCAAAATCAGCACGGCCAGGGTGAATTGCAGGCCGACGCCCCAAATCACCGTGCGCCACGGGAACAGTTTCCGGTTGTAGGAAATCGCCCACGCGGTCGCAAGCATCGCGAACCAGCCGATCAGACTGATGAGCTTCAAGTCCATGGATTATTTTTGACGGACGCGCTGGCGGTCTTTTTTATGGATGTGCGGGTGCAGCACGCCGACAAACGGCAGGTTCCGATACCGTTCCGCGAAATCCAGCCCATAACCGACGACAAACAGGTCGGGGATTTCAAAGCCGACGTAATCCGTCTTGATGTCCTCCGTCCGGCGGCTTGGTTTGTCGAGCAGCACGCAGATTTTTATCCGGCGCGGTTTGAGCGCCTGGATCTTGGGCAGCACGCGGCTCATGGTTTTGCCGGTGTCGAGGATGTCGTCCACCAGCAGCACGTCGCGCCGGCGCACGTCCAGCCGCAATTCCTTGGTAAAAACCAGATCGCCGGATTCCGTGCCGAGGCCGTAGCTGGAAACGCCGATGAAATCCAGCCGCAACGGCAGGTTGAGGTGCCGGATCAAGTCCGCCAGGAACATGACCGTGCCGTTGAGCAGCGAGATGACGACCATTTCGCGTCCTCGAAAATCGCGTTCGATTTCACGCGCCATCATCCGGATGCGGCGCGCAATCCTGACTTCCGTGATGAGCACGCGCTCGACTTCCTTGCGCCAGCGCGCCGGGTCGGACGTTTTTGGTTTGGCGCTCACACGCTCGGATTGGCCGCCGGGGTGTTTTTCAAGGCGGCGGTCATTTGTTGGACGAGCCAGTCGGCTTCGGGTTTGACGCCAAGATTTTTCGCCGCGGTGATTTCCCCGCCGTTGCGCGTCAGGACTTTCAAGTCATAAAACGCCGAATGCCCGGCGGTCATGCCCTGCTGTACGCTGAAACCGGCGATGTCGGACGCCGCAAGTTTGTGCTCCGTTTTGACATCGAACCACGATTTTTGGATTGTCACCTGATCCGGTCTCACCACGACGCGGTTGCGGAGAAACCAAAGGTTGAATGCGAAGATGGTTATCGGCAGATCAAACGCGCCGAACACGAGCGGGAAAATGGCCGGCACCTGCTTCCAGTTGCAAAAGAGCGCGACGACAATGCCCGTCCAGATCAGCCAGATCAAAGTCAAACCCGCGGCGGGGCCGACGTTGCGTGCGGCGGGAAAATCAAACCCCTTTCCGCCGTCCGGCAAATCGGTGACCAGGATTTTTGAGTGGATTTGTTTCCGGACCTCTTCCAGCGACATCTGATATGGCACCGTCGGGTCGTCGGAAATTTCCGGCGGTTCGGGCAGCTTGAAAACCGGCACTTCAAACGTGGCATGAAAATTCGGTCCGCGCAGTTTTGCGGACGCTTCGAGCCGCCAATGGACGCCATCGCCGGGGCCGGCGGTGGATTCCGGCTGGTCGGCGGGCAATTTGAAAAAAACAGGAATGCCGGTCGCTTTCAAATCGATTTGCGGCAAATCCGGCCGCAGCCATTTGTCATCCTGCCAGAGAATTTTTTCGCTTGTGCTGCGGCTTTTCCCGGCGCCGGTCGTCATCCGGCGGATGCAACTCAGGCGCAGGTGCAATCCATGTTGCGGCTGCAATTTTGATTTGACCTGGATTTCGCCTTCGAGCGTGCCGCCGAGCGCGCCGGGGATCGCGGCCATTTCAAAAATACCCTGGCCGAATTTTCGCCACGTCAGCGTCGCGTTCAGCGCGAAATAAATCATGGCGAGGCCGACAATTGGGAAAAGCAGGGCAATCAAAATGGCGTAATTGCCCTTGTGCAATTCCACCGGCAATCCGATGAAAACGATCGGCGCGGAAACTGCGTTCCAAAAAATGGTGAACATCCAGAGCAGAAGAACGCCTTTGCGCGTACCGGAGACGACGCGTCCTGCTGCCCAGTCTTCGCGTTTCAACCAGGGCTTTTCGATGTTTTCGGGAACGGGAGATTCGGATTTTGCGCCCATCAACACGTTCTTTTTGGCGGTGACGCCAAAAATGAGCGCGATAAGACCTCCGCAAACGATGGCCGCGCTCAAAAGGCCCGTCGCCATCTGCTTTTTCATTCTAAATCCGCTGCCAACTTCGTCGTGCAGGAGAAATACCAGCGCGAGGATTCCCACAATGGCGAAGGGCAGCGACAAAAGAATGGCGCGCGTCCGGGCCGCCTTGGGATCGGGTGGCGTGGATGGTTCCTCCTTGAAAAGCCAGTTTTTCATCGTGCGAACTAGATGTGTTTGGAGTCGCTTTCGTCTTTGGCCGTGTAGCCGCTTTCCTGCCGCTTGAAGTTCACCTCGTTCTTTTTGACGTAGGCGGCAAACACGTCGTCGGCGCTCATGCCGAGCACCTGCGCGAGGCTGATGAGGAAATGGAACAGGTCCACCACCTCGACGCGCGCATTTTGTTCATCGAACTTCTGGTACTTCGCCCACCATTTCCACGGCACGCTGTCGGTGAGTTCGGCGATTTCCTGCGTCATGGCGCGCGAGTAGTTCAAAATCCATTTTGTCCTGTCCGCCTCGCTCATGCCATCGGTGTGGACGCCGATGCGTTCGTTGAGCGCCTTTTGCATTTGGAACAATTCGCGCAACTGGTCTGATTTTTCCATCCGGCAATTAACTGCCAAGAAACCGGCGACGCCAAGAAAAATCTTTGAACTTCGGTCGCAAACGCCTATAAAAACCACATGCCTACGCTTCTAGCCAATGGCGGCCCGGTGATCTGGCTGATTCTGCTCGCCGCGGCCATCGCCATCGTCGTGTTCATCGAGCGCGCTTTGTATTGCCACCGCTCGCAAATCAATTCCACCGAATTCCTCAACGGCGTCCGGACCGTGATCAAACGTGAAAATGTCGTTGAAGCCATTTCCATTTGCGACGCCACGCCCAGCCCGGTGGCGCGCCTGGTCAAAGCCGCGCTGCTCAGCCGCGATCACGGGCGCGACCGTGTGCGCGAAGCCGTCGAGGAAGCGGGCCTCACGGAAGTGCCGCGCCTGGAGGAAAAATTGAATCTGCTGGCCACTATTGCCCAGATCACGCCGCTGCTCGGTGTGCTGGGCACCATCACCGGTTTCATGGACGTTTTCAGCAAGATTCGGGACGCCGGTTTGTATGCAAACGTTGAACTGCTTTCCCACGGCGTCTGGCAGGCGCTCATCTGCGCGGCGGCGGGCATCGCCGTGGCAATCCCCGTTCACGCCGGATACAACTATCTCGTCAGCCGCATCAACAAAATCGTGCTCGACATGGAACGCGCCGCCGGCGAAATCGTCAACATCGTCACCGAAAACGGCGGCGGAAAATAGCGTCACGAATTGCATTTTTATCCACAAGCGACGATGAGGCCCGCAAAAAATCAATTTATGCCAATTCATGAAATTCGTGCCATGCGGTCCTTCCCATGAAATTTCCACGCAATGCCCGCCTGCTGCGCAGCCCGTTTGACGTGGCGCCGTTTGCCATGGTTTTTTTCCTGCTGGTGATTTTCATGTTGCTGGGCGGGCTGGTCTATACGCCCGGAGTGCGCATTGAACCGCCGGCGGCGGACGGCCTGCCCGGTGCGGACCAACCGACCGTGGCCGTCGCGCTGGACGCCGGAGGACGGTATTATTTTGCCAACCAGATTGTGAGCGAGTCCCAATTGACAAACGATCTGCGCGCCGCCGTGAAAAAATCCCGTGATCCGCTCACGCTCGTCATTCATGCGGATAAATCGGTGACTTATGACCAGCTCATCCACCTGACGATCATCGCCCGCGACGCCGGGATCCACAACGCATTGGGCGCCACGCTGCCGCGGATCATCAATACCCCCGCCAAGCCATGAGCGATTCGAGTGCAGATTCGCCCGCGCTGGGACTTGCCGTGCCGAAGCCGTCCCGCGCAGGCTGGCCGCTCAGCCGCTGGTTGATTCTCATCGCGCTGGTTTTTGCCGTGCATGTCGCGCTGCTCTTTGCGTTTGGCACGCGAAAACAAATTGTCCCGCGTCCCATAACCAACGTTCCAACGTTGAAACTTGCCGGTGGCTCGGACGAATTGCTGGCACTCAATGACCCCACACTTTTCGCGCTGCCACATTCCGGGGATTTTGTGACGGCGATATGGTCGCAGGCGCCGGTTACAAACTCACCGTCGTTCCGCTGGACTGAACAACCGCGCTGGCTGCCGCTGTCCGCCGATGGATTGATGACGGTCTTCAACCGGTTCATGCAAACCAACCAGGTCTCCGGCTTTGTGCTGCGATTGAAACCAACGGTCAATCTCAGCACGCCTGCGCAACCCGTCGAGTCGGCGCTCGTGCAGGATTCCACGATGCGCATCGAGGGCGATTTGACGCAACGACGGCTGCTCAACCCGATGAATTTGCCGTCGTGGCCGTATCCGGATGTGATCGCGCCGAGCAAAGTGCAGGTGCTGGTGGACGAAGCGGGCGATGTGGTTTCAGCCATTGTATTGCCATCGGACAACAACCTGGAAGCCCTTAGCCATTACGATGCCGCCGATCAGCGCGCGCTCGAACTCGCCCGCGCCGCGCGTTTTGAGCCCGCGCCGGGCCTGACCATCGGCCAGATGATTTTCACCTGGCAGACTGTTCCGCTGCCGGCGACCAATTCACCCGCCACCTCGCCGTGACATGAATGTTCCAGCACTGATTTTTGCTTATGTGACGGTTCTGCTTGGCGCGCTGTGTGGACTGGGGATTTATTCCGAAATGCGCCGGCGCCGGTTCGGACCGACGCACACCGAGGACAGGATTTTCCGCTGCAAAAATTGCGGCTACGTCTATACCGATGACCCGGACGTGGACCGCTCACGCTGCGTCCAATGCGGCAAACTGAACGAGCCGATTGCGTTTTAGAAGTTGGCTAACTCCCCGTCTTCAATTCCACCACATCGTGCGGGGCGGCTTCGCGCATGTCGGCGGGCTCACGGTTTCTCGGCCACCACTTTGCCTTCCCGCCAGATATAAATCGGTGTCCCATGTGCGCGGGCGGTCTTGCGGGCGGCCAAACCTGCGCGTCGGAGTGCGCGCCCAACCACGGTCGCAAAATCCCTTGAGTGGCGCTTTCCGTTTTTCGCTTTCATTTGCTTTTCTCCAACAGTTGAGGTCCGTCACCGGAACTATCGTACACTGCCCACGAATCCGCCAGCGGTTTGTAGGTGATCCGAAAATTCTTCCAGCCGCGTTCGAATCTGCGCAGGACATCTGCGCGCGGCACGTTGTGTCCGCCTTGTTTCACGCGGGCGGCAATGCGACGTAATGCCAATTGCACCGAAGCCAGGCGCAGATAAATGATTTCAATCCGATAACCCGCGGATTTCCAACGTTTGATCCGGCTCAAGCAGGTCAAGCCGCTCAATGTGCTTTCAAAAGCGAAATCCTGACGCGACTTTGCCAGGCGATCCAGTTCACCAAGGAACAACCGTCCGGCATTCAACGCGGCCAGGTCGGGTTTCAATGGCGACAATCCCGCAGCAAGTAAATCGGCGTTCACGAAATGAACAATTCCCGCGTCCTTTGGCAAAAATTCCCGCGCGAATGTTGTTTTTCCGGCGCCGTTCGGGCCGGCGATTATGATGCAACGGAGCGAATGCATTCGCAAAAATCGGCAGGTTCAATTCCCCGTCTTCAATTCCACCACATCGTGCGGGGCGGCTTCGCGCATGCCGGCGGGGCTGACGCGGATGTAACGCGCCTTTTCGCGAAGCTGCGCGAGGTTCGCCGCGCCGAGATAACCCATGCCGCTCTGGATGCCGCCGATGAGCTGCGCGAGCACGCGGTCCACCGAGCCGCACGCCTCCTTGAGCGCTTCGATGCCTTCGGCGGCGACTTTTTGCGTGGGATTCGTCGGCTGGCCGTAACGCGCCGCCGAGCCGGCCTTCATCGCCGCGAAACTGCCCATGCCGCGATATTGTTTGTAAAGTTTGCCGCCGATTTCGAGGATTTCACCGGGCGCCTCGTTACAACCGGCAAAAATTCCGCCGCAAATCACCGCCTGCGCAAGCGTCAACGCCTTTACAATGTCGCCGGATTTTGCAACGCCGCCGTCGCCGAGGATGGCAACCTTCTTTTTCGCCGCCGCGCGCGAGCAGACGTAAAGCGCCGTCATTTGCGGGATGCCCACGCCCGCGACGATGCGTGTGGTGCAAATCGAACCCGGCCCTTGCCCGACTTTGATGGCGTTCGCGCCGCAATCGGCTAGGTATTCAACGCCCGCCGCGCTCGTCACGTTGCCGGCGATGAGCGGCAGTTTCGGAAACGCATCGCGCAACACTTTCACCGTGTCGCCGACGCCCTTGCTGTGGCCGTGCGCAGTTGAGACGGCGACGACGTCCACGCCGCGTTCGACCAGCCCGCCGACGTGGTTCAAAATCCGTTCGCGATCCAGTTCGCCAAAGGCGTTGCGCGTGGCCGAGACTGCCGCGCCGCAGACGAGATGGAAGCGCGCGTCGCGCGCCGGCTTGAACTGGGCGTTGCGTTCCTGCGCGATGCGCTCGATGTCGCTCATCGTGAAGAGGCCGCGCAAATGGTCCTTTTCGTCCACCACAAGCAGCTTGTGGATGCCGAGGTGCTCGGTGAAGAATTTATCGGCGCGGGCGATGGGGTCCTTTCCCAGTTCCTTTTGGGTGATGGTGCGAACCTGCGCGCGCGGTGTCAGGGCATCGGCAATCTTGCGCTTGGCGTAACGCGGCTTGACCACGTGGCCGGAAAGCAGGCCGGCGAGTTTGCCCTTTTCGTCCACGACCGGGAACGTGCTGAAGCCGAATTTTTTCTGCTCAATCAATGCCAGCACGTCGCCGATGAGCTGGTCGGGTCTGACCGTGATCGGTTCCTGAATCAGGCCGTGGACGTGGTTTTTGACGCGGCTGACTTCGGAAAGCTGCTGGCGTTCCGGCATGTTGTAATGGATGAGGCCGAGGCCGCCGTTGGCCGCCATCGCGATGGCCATGCGCGATTCGGTCACGGTGTCCATGTCGGATGAAATGACGGGGATGTTGAGTTGCAAGTTTTCCGCGAGCGTCGTGTCGAGCTGCGTGTTGCGCGGGAGGATTTCGGAATAGAGGGTCGCGAGCGTGATGTCGTCGAACGTCAGGCCGATTTTGTTGTTTGCGGGGAAAAACTGATCCGCCGGCTGGTAGAACGGATCGTCGAAACCGGAATTGCGCATGGCTGCCATGTCAGAAAATGAAGCCTGACCGGCTGCTTTGGCAAGACAATTTTTAATGCGGATGAACCTGCTCGCAAGACGCCGCCGCAACTCATGAATACGAAAGGGTTGACCGGCACCGGAGATTTTTTGAGACCGTGACGGGATGCGTACTTTCCAAAAAATCCAGCGATCTTCAGTCGAGAGGGTCGGTGTTTACTTCAATCTCATCGTAACGATTCATGCGGTAGATGATGATTGAAACGGCCCAGCTCACCGCAAAGACTCCGATAATGACGAAGCCAATGACGCCGAAGTTTTCATTCAGTGAGCCAATCATGTTCCAGACGGCGCCGTGGATTTTCAGCTGGTCGCCGACGAGGCCGAGCGCCTCGATTCCGCCGACCAACAACGCCACCACGATCGAAACGAAAGTGATTGTCATGTTATAATAAAGTTTGCGGATTGGTTTGACGAAGGCCCAGCCATAGGCGCCGAGCATCAGGATGCTGTCGGTCGAATCAATCAATGCCATGCCCGCCATAAAAAGGGTTGGGAAAATGAGGATTGACCAGATCGGCAGGCCCTTTGTGGCTTCCGTTGCCGAGATGCCGAGCAGGCCCACTTCCGTTGCGGTATCGAAACCAAGGCCGAAAAGAAAGCCGACGAGATACATCTGCCAGCTGTGCTCAATCAATTGAAATAAATTCCGGAAGATCCGTCCGAAGAATCCGCGCTGGGCGAGGATCAAGTTGAGGTCCTCGTCCACAAACTGGCCTCCCCGCTTGACGTGCTGAAAGGTGCGATAAACCGAAATGAGGATGATGATGTTGGCGATGGCAATGGCCAGCAGGAAGAATGCGGAAACGGCAGTCCCGATGATTCCGCCGATGGATTCAAAGGAGCCAAAACGGTTCTTGATCGCCACGGAAGTCAGGGCGATGACGACCGACAAGCCGAAAACGATGGTCGAATGGCCGAGGGAGAAGAAGAACCCGACGGTGACCGGCCGTTTGTCCTGCTGCATCAACTTGCGCGTTACGTTGTCAATCGCCGCGATGTGATCGGCGTCCACTGCGTGGCGAAGGCCAAACGTGTACGCCAGGAGCGCGGTTCCCAGCAGAACCGGATAATTATGAAAGTCAATCAGCGCCCAGATCCACGCCCCGGCATTGACGCCAATGAGCAAAGCATACATGGAGACAACCCGGCTCTTCACGCCGGATGAAATGCCTGTGCAAACATCCGTTGCCGTCTTGCCTTTCATAAGCCCGTCCGGAACGCGCATGGTTTAATCTTCCGTCTTTGCCGCCCCCGCGCAACCTAAATCTTCATACGATTTTTGTTCTTCGTAACACCTATTTTGCCGTGCGCCGGCGGGTTGACGCGGCAAATGGCTTTGCTATCGTCTCGCCATTGCATGAAAAAAGAAACCGTCAGCCGGTTCAGCGTGTCCCTGCCGCCGTCGCTCCTGCGGCAACTGGATGAAATGTCGGGTGAAAAAGGCTACGACAACCGGTCGCTGGCCATCGCCGACATGATTCGAGACCACCTTGTCGAACACCGGCAGAAATTCGGCAGTGAAGACATCGCCGGCACCATCACGCTGGTCTATGACCACCACAAACAACACGTGCAGGAATCGCTTACCGACATCCAGCACGACCACCACGACGTGATTCTCTCGACGGTGCACGTGCATCTGGACCATCACAATTGTCTGGAAGTATTGCTCGTGCGCGGCAAGGCGGCGGTGATCCGGAAAATTGCTGATGCATTGATTTCCGCCAAGGGCGTGAAGCATGGCAAGCTCACCGTGACCACGACCGGCAGGGATTTGCCGTCGTAAGCCGTTTCGCGAGGCGGAGGAGCGCAAGCCACCGCAAGAAAATAGCAACCAAACGACAGCAGGATTTTGTGGCGTTGATTATTTTCAGCGGGGTGAAGAACATTCCAGTCATTGTTGGCATTTGCATCTCTGCGGCAGGCATGGTGACACTCAGGGCGGACGAATCCATGTTGTCGTCCCCATCCGCAGAATCATCCATCACGTCGCCATCGGCGGGCACGCGATATGGTCTCTTTGACTGGCTGGACAGCCGCAGCGAATACGGCCAGGGCGCTTTTCCCGAGCCGTTTTTGGTGGATGACTCGGACCTGGAGGTCAATGAAGCCCGTCTCGATTGGTTGCATACGGAAGCCAGCAGCCGGCACAGCGACGTCGCCACCGCAGAAGTCGAGAAAGGTTTCAGCCTGCTGACCCTGGAATTGGAAGTACCCTACGAGCGCGACACAACAGCGGGCACAACCACGGAAGGCTTCGACAACATTGACTTGGGCGCGCGATGTCCGTTCTATCAATACGTCTCGCGCAATGGGCTGCTGGACACGACCTTTGGGGCGGCGATTGAGGCCGGCATTCCGACCGATTCGCCGGTCAGCAAAAACGCCGAGTTGGTGCCCAAGCTTTTCAATGACCTGAAGACAGGCAATTTCACGCTGCAATCCATCATTGGTTATTCCACGCTGTTTGGCCCCGGCGATGATGGCGGGTTGCAGACATTTGAATATGGCTTTGTGTTCGGTTACACGATTGACCACCAGCGCCTGCCGCTGCCCGGCGTGCAACAAATCATTCCCGTCTTTGAACTGGCCGGTGAAACGGAATTGAACAAGGATGATCCCGGGCGCAACAGCGTCCTCGGCAACGCGGCCCTGCGCGTCAATCTCAAAACCATCGGGCGGGTGCAGCCGAGGCTGGGGCTGGGATTTGTGTTTCCCATGAACCAGAACGCTCACACAGACATGCATTGCGGCGTCTTCACCAGTCTGGTATTCGAGTATTAAATGTATTCCGATTTCAAAGCCACGGGCATGAACCGCCGGCAGTTCCTGGTGCTGACCGCCGCCGCCGTGGCAGGCACGGGCTGCAACACCGTGGAGAATGGCGGCAGTTCCACCGTCGGCGAAGAACGTGTCGTCAACGCCGGCCCGGTTGGTGACTATGCTGCTGATGGAGTTTACAGCCAATTTCGGGACGAGGGATTTTTTGTGGTGCGCAAAGGTGAAAAGCTTTTTGCGTTGTCCGCCATTTGCACCCATCGCAAATGCAAGCTCATTGCCGAATCGGACCGTTCCTTCTACTGCAAATGCCACGGCTCGACCTTCAGCCCGGACGGCCGCGTCACCGAAGGCCCGGCGCGACGTGATTTGCCGGTGCTGCCAGCCTCCGTGGATGAACACGGACAATTATTGGTAAAAGTCGCCGCCGGGTGACATGGCCGTGTTTTGCAGACGGACAGTCACTGTCTTGTGTTCCGCCGCTGTTCCTTGAGCGGGTACAGTCCGGGGCAGCAGGCAAAGGTTTCGCGGAAGACAACGGTGAAATGACTCAGGCTTGAGTAGCCAACTTCCATGGCGGCCTCGGTAACATTCATTTTGCCTTCCCGCAATAATTCGGCGGCGCGTTCCATTCGCAGATCGCGCAAATGAGCCGAAATGGTCTTGCCCATCTCCTGGGTGAAAAGGCGGCTGAGGTGGAACTGGCTGCAACCGACCAGCCGTCCTATTTCTTCCAGCGGAGGCGGTTCGGCGAGGTTGTGTTTGAGGATCGCGATGACCTTTTGCACGCGCTCCTGACTCAACCGCTTGTACCGCTGACAGAACAATTCCTCGCCCGGCAAAGGCTGATAGAGCAATGCCGCCGCCACTTCCAGCGCCTTGGCCTGATACCACAGCCGCTGGGCCGCCGCACAAACAGGCGGACGCCGAAGGTTCATCACCATCTGCTGGTGTTCGCTGGTTAAACGAACCGGCTCCGACACCGTGGCCGTATCGCGGGCGGTGTCAGTGAACATTTTGCTCAGGCGTGAATTTACTCCCCTTTCACCAGATAGCTCGTGGCGTTCGAGAAATGGCAGCGAAAGTTCGATGGTGATGAATTGATGACGCTCGCCCCCGCGACGAATCGCTGTCAAGCGCGAGTCATTTTGGGCATAAAACCCGGCGGTGGACGCGGCGAGTTCAAGCGAGCGCCGGCCCGTCTGCACTTCGCCATGCCCGGCAACATTCAGGCAAATCTCCAAGCTGCCGGGATGAAAACTTCTTGACCAATCAAGGTCGCGTTTGGTCGAAAAGTCATGCCACTCGATGCTGTAACCCATGTCACGAAAGTTCCCATGCAACTGCCGCCAGCCGTTGCCGACCGATTCCCATGCGGGCGCCTCGGTAAACGCCGATTTTTCCAGGCGCCTCCGAACGGGCCTTTCAACTTCAACTGGCGAATTAACGGTCACAATGGATGAGATTAGCCTGTGTTGAGAATGTTCTCAACAGGAAGTTATGCCGCAAATTTCGAGTCAAGCCGGAGAATCGGAGAGACGAGTTTCACGAGTCCGCATTTCTCATGTGCAAGTGGGACTTGCAGAGCTCGCCCCTCCGAGATTAATCAGGATAGCCGTTCGGATGCTTTTTGTGCCATGCCCAGGCGGTGGCGACGATATCCTCGAGTTTTGGGAATTTGGGTTTCCAGCCGAGTTCGCGAACGGCTTTTTCGGCAGAGGCCACAAGTTTTGGCGGGTCGCCCGGACGCCGGGGTTTTTCAGCCGCCGGAATTTTTTGTCCGGTGATTTTCTCGCACATCTGGATGACCTGTTTCACGGAGTAGCCATCGCCGTTGCCGAGATTGTAAAATCCGGTCTTGCCCGGCTGCAAACCGAGGATGTGCGCCTGTGCGAGGTCAATAATGTGAATGTAATCCCGGATGCACGTGCCGTCGGGCGTCGGATAGTCCGTGCCAAAAATCCAGCACTGCTTTGCCTGGCCGAGCGGAACCTTCAGCACGTTGGGAATGAGGTGCGTCTCGACGCGATGATGTTCGCCGAATTGTTCGCTCGCGCCGGCGGCGTTGAAGTAGCGGAAGGCAATGAAGTCCAGTTTGTAAAGTTGCTGATACCACATCAGGACTTTCTCGAACATCAGCTTGGACTCGCCATAGGGGTTGATGGGGCGTTGCGGCAAATCCTCCGTCATCGGCACCCGGTCCGGCGGACCGTAGGTGGCGCATGTGGAACTGAACACGAATTTTTTCACACGGCATTCAACGGCGGCGTCGAGCAGCTTGAGGCCGTTGACGACGTTGTTGTGAAAATATTTCCTGGGGTTCTCCATGGATTCGCCGACGAGCGCGCTGGCGGCGAAGTGCATGATGGCGTCGGGCCTTGCAGATTTGACGGCGTTGAGGACGTCGCCTTTCTGCTCCGGTTTGCCGAGAATGAATTTTGCGCGCGAATCCACCGCCGAGCGATGGCCTTCGGTGAGGTTGTCATAGACCGTGACCGAGTGTCCGGCGTTCAGCAATTCCTCGGTGCAGATGGAGCCGATGTAACCCGCGCCGCCGGTGACAAAAACATTCATGCTGTGAGTATAAAAGAAAGCGGGGACGTTCAAAGTTCAAAATGGAAAACCGATTGTCGCCGCGTGCAAAGAAGATGATTCCGTCAGTAAAATTCGTTCCGCAAGGCAGCAGTGCAGGTCTCAAGAAAGCGTGCGGACCGTTTCAATGCGCGTAATCAGCCATTCTCCATCCGTTTGCCGGAAGGTGAATTTCATCTCCTGCACGATGGAATCGCGATCGCCGGCGACGTTGGCCTCCACCGTGAGGTCCGCCACGGCGGATTGTTTGTCCGCGGCGACGGTGACGTTGATGTCTGGAAATTGCACCTTCAGCCCGCTCAAGCTGGTGCGTGCGGCAAAAGCGGCCTGCTGGATTTCGTCGCGGCCGACGAATGTATGCTGAACGCGTCCCGGTACATCAATGTTGACCTCGACGTTGGTGGCGAAATAGCCGGCCAACCTTTGTGTGATGGCGAGCTTCGCCAGGTAGGTTTCTCCGGATGTAAATGAACCCGTGCGGGCGAGCAGCGTGAGGCGCGCGCGGATGATTCGTTCCGGGCTGGGAAATAAAACGAACCACAGCCAGACGCCGAGCGCCACCAGCGCCGCCAGGAAAAAAAAGCGGAAAACGATTTTCATAAAACAGCCTTGCCGACAATGCGATTGCGGTCAACTTTCCCAAATTTGTGGTCTCGCGCGGGCATGGACCGATTGTCGCCAACGACAAAATATTCGTCCGGACCCAGCTTTTCAGGCGGAATATCCCAGTCGCAAGGGAGTTTTTCGTAGGGTTCATCAAGCACTTCACCGTTGATAAGAACCCGGCCGTTGGCAAAAGCGACCGTCTCACCCGGCAGGCCGATGATGCGTTTCAAATACATCAGGTGGACGCCGGCGAGGCGGATGCTCACCACGTCGCCGCGCCGGGGTTCATGCCACAAGTAAGCGAGCCGGTTCACGAAATGCGCCGAACCATCCTGGCAGGTCGGCAACATGCTGATGCCCTCGACACGGATGTGCAGCAGGGAAGCATTGTAGCCGAGAATGCACAAGACAGCCAAAACCGCCGCGCGCACCAGCGTGACTTTGGGATTTCGACCGATAACCAGGATGCGCCATCGGGGCACTTGTGGCTGGCCCCGGCCATTCAATTGTTCGACTGGATTTTGCGCCGGCATCGCTGGGAGTCTCGACGCAATTGGACTGTCGCGCAACTTAGATCTGGCTCATTGCCTTGTCCAAGGCGGCGTAAAGCTGGTTCATCGTCGCCTCGGTTTCGTCGCCCATGTTCGAGATGCGGAACGTCTTGCCCTTGATTTTTCCGTAACCGCCGTCAATGAGAAAGCCCTGGTCCTTCACCAGCTTTTGCAGCTTCGGCACATCGGTCACGTGTCCGCCGGGCTTCGCGCCATTGTTGACGCAGGTGAGCGTGACGGATTCAAACCCTTTGTCCGGGAACAGCGCAAAGCCGTGCTTTGCCGCCCAGGCGCGCGTCATTTCAGCCAGTTTTTTGTGGCGCGCAAAACGGTTCTCCAGACCCTCGGCAAAAATGTCCTCGAGCTTTGATTGCAGCGCGTAAATGTGGCCGATGCTCGGCGTGCTCGGCGTCATGCTTTGCTCGGCGTTTTTCTGGAACTCGACGAAGTCAAAATAATAGCCGCGGTCATTGATGGTTGCCGCCCGGGCCAGCGCCGCTTTCGAGCAGGTGAAAAGGGCGGTGCCCGGCGGCAGGGCGAACGCCTTTTGCGTGCCGGCGAGCAGCACGTCAATGCCCAGCGCGTCAAATTCAATCTTGGTGGCGGTCATCGAGCTGACCGAATCCACGATGAACATCACGTCGGGATATTTTTTCTTGAGCGCGGCGATTTCGGCCAGCGGGCTCATCACGCCGGTTGAAGTTTCGTTGTGAATGATCGTCAGCGCGTCGAACTGGCCGGTGGCGAGTTTTTTATCCACGGCCTCGGCGCGGATGGGCGAACCCCATTCAACCTGGAGCGCCTCGGCCTGCTTGCCGCAGCGTTTGGACACGTCGAACCATTTGTCCGAGAATGCGCCGCACATGCAGTTCAGAACTTTCTTGGCCACGAGATTGCGGATGGCGCCTTCCATCACGCCCCAGGCGGACGAGGTGGAAATATAGACGAGCTGCTTCGTGTAAAGCAGTTGCTGAAGCTGGGGCTGGATGGCGGCGTAAAGGTCTTTGAATCCCTGGCCGCGATGGCCGATCATCGGCTGGCGAAACGCCTTGAAGGTTTTCTCGCTCACCTCGACCGGTCCCGGAATGTGCAATTTGACGTGTGCCATAGGAGCAAATGTTTCACCACGCACGGGACAAAGGCAAGCGCAGCTTTGCAGATTGCCAATTTCTGTCCAGCAATTGGCAAATTTGGCGGCAAATCATCGGGCCACGTGCCCGTTCGCGCGAAACCAGGCCACCGCATCGGCCAATGCCTGTTTCACCGGCGTTTGCGGCAGGCCGAGTTCGCGAATGGCCTTCGCCGGATTGAACCACATCTTGTATTTTGCCATGCGCACGCCGGCCAGCGGCACGCGCGGCGGCCTGCCGGTAACCCGCGAAATGCCCTCGCTCACGTGTCCGGCGGCAATGGCCACCCAATGCGGCATCTTGATTTTCGGCGCGGGCACGCCGCTGATTTCCGCCAGCGCGGCGAAGGTTTCCTCGAGCGTCCAGTTGCCGTCTGCGTTGCCAAGGATGTAGCGTTCGCCAAATCTTCCCTTTTCCGCGGCGAGAATGTGCCCGGCGGCCACGTCGCGCACGTGAACCCAGTTCAAGCCCGAATCAATGTAAGCCGGCATTTTGCGGTTGAGAAAATCCACAATCATCTGGCCGGTTGGCGTGGGTTTCACGTCGCGCGTCCCGACGGGCGCGCTCGGGTTCACGATGATGACGGGCAGCCCCTTTTTTGCCAGTTCCACCGCCACGCATTCCGCCTGCCATTTTGAGCGTTTGTAATGGTTTCCCATTTGATCTTCGGAAACCGGCTCCATTTCGTCCGCAGGAAGAATTTTCCCGTTCACGGTTTTTGGCAGCGCGATGCAGCCAACCGTGCTGGTGTAAACGATGCGCGCACAACCCGCGGCGGCAGCGGCCTCAATGACATTGCGCGTGCCTTCGACATTGGTCGCATACATCGGCGCGTAGTCGCGCAGCCACAATTGATAACTTGCCGCGACGTGGAAACACCATTCGCAACCCTCGATTTCGCGTTTGAGCAGCTCGCGATTGCCCAAGTCGCCGGCCACGCGTTTGAATTTGACTCCGGCCAGCCCGCGCAAATCGGCGTTCGGACGCAGCAGCACCTTCACCTGATGGCCGCGCGCGACCAGCTCCTGAATGAGGTTTGAGCCAACAAAACCGGAGGCGCCAGTGACAAAACAATTCATAAGCCGAAAGCGGTCGGCGGCAATGTTGATGCAACGCGCCGCTGGATTCCATAAAAAGTTTTCCGCAGCCCCTCCGCCGGGCTTGACTTGTCCGGCCGGCTGCGGGACACTTACCTCGTCGTATGACGCTTAAAAGCAGTGCCAGGAAAAAGATGACGCGCACCGAGCAGCGTGACTTGGACGTCAAAATCGAATTCATTGAGGGACTTGTCCGCCGCGACCCCGATTACGTGGAGGCGCTGCAATTACTTGGTGATCACTATACGCAACGCGGCCGTTATGACGAAGGACTCAAGGTGGACGAACGTCTCGCGCGCCTGTGGCCGGGCGACGCGCTCGTTTTTTACAATCTCGCGTGCAGCTATTCACTCACCGAACAGTTTGACCGCGCCGCGCTCACTCTGGAAAAGGCGTTGGGCCTCGGCTATCGCGACTTCAACTGGCTTGCCAAGGATCCCGACCTTCACAAACTCCGCCAGCAACCCGTTTACCGCAGCATCGAGGACAAAATCCGCCGCATGAAAGTCAAGGTTGGTTGACGATGCGAATTGCCGGCAGCCGACTTGAATCAGTGAAAATTCGTGTCTTATGAACGCCACCGTTCACGGGCGCACCCGACATTACCGCACCGTCACCTTTGATTGTACGCGCAACGCCGTTCTATTGGTCGAACAGCGGTTGTTGCCGCACGAGTTCAAAATTGTTGCGACGCGCAATTTTCGTGAAACCGCTGCGGCCATCCGCGACATGGTCGTGCGCGGCGCCGGCGCCATCGGCGCGACGGCGGCTTACGGCCTGGCCCAGGGCGCGCTGGCTTTTCGCGGACGCGATTTGCAGAAATTCCGTCGTCACGTTGATGCCATTTACCAAACCCTCAAGGCTGCCCGGCCGACAGCGGTTGATCCTGTCAACGCCATGAACGGCGTGCGCGCCGCGATGCGCGCCGGCAGAACTGTCGAGGAGCAACAAAAACTCGCGCTCGCTGCTGCCGAGGAATTCGCCAGCGAGGACGTGGCGCATTGCGAAGCCATCGGACGCCAAGGTGCCAGGCTGATTCGCAACGGCATGAAAATCCTCACCCACTGCAACGCCGGCTGGCTGGCGTTTGTGGATGTTGGCACAGCCACCGCGCCGATGTATGCCGCGCAGGCGCAGGGCAAAAAATTTCATGTCTTTTGCGATGAAACCCGTCCGCGTTCACAGGGCGCAACGCTTACGGCCTGGGAACTGGCGCAGCAAAAAATTTCGCACCAGATCATTGCCGACAACGCCGCCGGCCATTTGATGCAGCGCGGCGAGATTGACATGGTGATTGTCGGTAGCGACCGCACCCTCGGGCGCACCGGCGAGGTTGCTAACAAGATTGGTACCTACACCAAGGCTGTTTTGGCCAAGCGGCACGGCATTCCGTTTTATGTGGCAATTCCACTTTCGACGATTGATTGGAAATTGAAGCGCGGCCTCGACATTCCGATTGAAGAACGCGACGAAAGTGAAGTCCTCGGCGCGTGGGGGACATTAACAGGGCCAAAGTCCGAAGTTGGAAGTTCGAAGTCCGCACGGCGAACCTATGTTCGTGTGGCGAATCCGGCGAGCGGGGCGCGCAATCCGGGATTCGACGTGACGCCGCCGGAATTGATAACGGGCATCATCACGCCGGTGGGAATTTTTCGATCGAAGGAACTTTGGGGTCGGCGACACGAATTGAGTTTAGCCGATTGAACTTGCACCGGGGAAGAATCGAAATTAGTTTCACTCCTCCGTGTGGCGGGGTAGCCAAGTGGTAAGGCAGGGCTCTGCAAAAGCCTCATCCGTCGGTTCGATTCCGACCCTCGCCTCCAGCTTCGATGCTTGTGCATCAACGAGTTGTGAAGAACCAAGTTGCAACTGCCAGCAAAACTGCCAGCAGACGGCGGACTTGGTGAAACTCGGCAACGACTCGCCAAAACTCCGCTGAAACTCCGGCAGAACTCGCTGACAGGCAATTTGTCCGCGTCGGATTGTGTAAAGCTTACACAACGCGGTGCCAGAACAGACTTACGCTGCTTCGTAAAAAATATGAAGCAACGATTCCGTCTCTACCGCCGCAATGGCGGGATTTATTACATCCATGACGATGAAACCGGCAAGCAGGAAAGCCTGCACACCCGCGAGCGCGCGGAAGCCTCCGCGCTGTTCGCCGCCAAAACCCAATCGCACCGGCAGGCGCATCTGAATCTCCGGCTGGCGCGCACCTATCTGGCCGCAACCGATCCGATGGTGTCCAAGCGGACCTGGCAGGTGCCGATGGATGAACTGGCCAAAACCAAACGTGGAGCCACCTACGTTCGTTGGCAATGTGCCATCAAGGACAAGGCGTTTAATCTGATTCGCGACCTGCCGATTCTGGAAACCCAGGCCGAACATTTCCTGAAGGTGCTGAATGTCGGCAAGGTCTCAACGAATGTCTTCCTCCGCCGCATTCACAACTTTGCGTTGGACATGGGCTGGTTGCCGTGGCCGGTGGTGGTGAAGCGCCAATGGCCGGCAATTGAGTTCAAAGACAAACGGGCGATCACTTGGGAAGAGCATTGCCAGATTATCGAGCGCGAGAAAAACCCGGAGCGCAAGGCGTTTTACAAAATGGCCTGGCACATGGGCGCGTCGCAATCCGATCTGGCATTTCTGGAAGCGGAGAACATTGATTGGGAACATCACGTCATCAGCTTTGAACGCAAGAAAACCGGCTCGATTGCCATCATGCGCTTCGGTGAAGACGTGGCGGAAATTCTCCGGGATTTGCCGGGCAGCGGCCCGCTGTTTCCGTATCTGCGAACCGTCCGCGCCGACGACCGGGCGACGGAGTTCAAGCAGCGGTGCAATGGACTTGGCATCAAGGGTGTCACGTTGCACAGTTACCGTTACGCTTGGGCGGAACGGGCAAAAACCGCCGGTTATCCCGAACGGTTTGCGATGGAAAACCTGGGACATAACAGCAAAGCCGTGCATCGCGCCTACGCCCGCCGGGCGCAGGTGGAACTGCCGTCGTTAAGCGAATACGAGCGGCAGCGGAAGCTCTTTGCCAACGGCGTAGGAATTGAACCAGTGGCGCAAGTCGTCACCGCATAAGGAGGACATCATGCAACCCATGCAAATTAAAGCACTCGAACTGGAGCAGTCGGTGTTCAAATTCCTCGATGGAGTCATTGCCGACTATGGCGTCTATATCTTTATGGGGTTGGTGTTTCTCCTGATTCCATTTCTGGCTTGGGTGTTGAGTGGCGGACTTCGACGAAAACAATTGAATGGCAAACCCACACCTCATGTAACGGCGGCCATTGGAGTGCAAATAAAAATTGGACGGCCAACGCCGCCGCCCGAACCGTTTGACCCGTTCCCGCCGTTACGCGACCC